>JBILLT010000029.1:0-34260 GCA_044375925.1 Chthoniobacteraceae bacterium
CAGTAAAAACACGATGCGATCCTTCTCTTTTCGGGCCTCCATGGATCGCATTGCAAACCGCAGTGCGTTGAGCAGGTTGGTTCCGCCATCCGGCTTCAATACAAGCGAAAGCGCCGCTTCGGCATGCGCGTCGGATTTTGGTTCTTCGCTGTTTTCGGTGGACAGCGGAGGTAAAGAAGAGGCGTGACACCCGAAAAGCTGTTTCATGAATTGTTGGGATTGGGTCTGAACTGGAAGGTAACCGAGTGCGAATTCGAGCGGGAAAGTGGCGTAGTGCGGTTGCGGATCGAGGAAACCGAGCACTTATGGAAGGTGGAGCGCAGTCCGGCTGAAGTGGCCGAAGTGGCCTGCTATGACCACACCGAAGAGATGGTATGGAGGCATCTCAATGTCTTTGAGCACAAGTGCGAGATCCGGTGTCGGTTGCCTCGTGCGAAGTGCAGTAAGACCCAGAAGGTCTATCGGGTTTGTCCTCCGTGGGAGGGTTTGAGCAAACACTTTACCAAGGGCTTTGAAGCGATGGCGCTCTTGCTCATGAGAGAAATGCCCGTGGCGGTGGTGGCCAGGCACGTGAAGGAGACAGACACCCGGCTCTGGCGGATGCTCAAAGCTCACGTAGCGGCTGCGTACCCGCTGGCGGACTGGAGCAACGTGATCTGTGTGGGATGCGACGAGATGAGTGTGCGCAAGGGGCACAATTACGTGAGCGTCTTTTGTGATTTGCTCGGAAAACGAGTGCTGTTTGCCGTGAAAGGTCGCGACAAGAAAGTATGGGAATTCTTTGTGCAAGCCCTTGAATCGCACAATGGTCACCATCGAGCCATCAGGGAGGTCTCGATGGATATGAGCCCTTCCTACATCGCCGGAGTGCAGGAAAACATTGGCAGCCAAGCGGTGATGGTTTTCGACAAGTTCCATGTGATCGCCCACGTCAACGACGCGGTGAACGCAGTCCGCAGAGCCGAGATCCAAATGGGGAGCTGGGAGGCGAAGAACGCGCTAAAAGGGAGCCGGTGGATCTGGCTCAAAAACCCAGAAAATCTCACGGATAAACAGAGGACCACGCAGCAAAGAATCCAAACAGTGAATCTAGCTACGGCGAAGGCATATCAAATGCGCCTTACCCTGCAGGACATTTACAACATCCCCAATTCGAGGGTGGCCAAAAGGAAGCTGCAAGCCTGGAGCCGACGGGTCCGTCGCGTTGCCAAAAAGCATCCCAGCTTGTTTTTCCATCAGATGGTCAAATGTGCTGGCATGATTGAGCGTCACCTTGGAGGAATCCTCGCTCACTGGAGAAACAAAACGACCAACGCCGTCCTCGAAGCCCTCAACAGCGTCTTCTCGGCAGTCAAACGGAAGGCCCGAGGGTTCCGTTCAACCGACAACCTCATCGCCATGCTCTATTTTACCGCAGGAAAACGCCGCATCCCTGCCACCCACTGAAAGTAGCGAAGAGCCTTCTTGATGGCCATCGGGGAGGGAAAGTCTGGCGGAGATTAATGAACGGGATGCTTAATTGCGAGAACGACTGGGACGCCGCGGAAGCTGCCCCAGTTCAGAGTAATCCTTAATGCGGGTTGGAAGAATTACCGAATTTTTCCGGTGCGGAAGGACCGCTTGTCTCCAGAATCAATGCACGTGAAGGAAAAGGCGATTTCCCAGCCACGGCTCCGCCGAATCACGGATGCCTTGCGGCTGAAAACACGCCAGCAGAGCTCGACTGGGCCGGCTACGGTGGACCCTGTACTGATTTGAGGTCCAAGCGGGGGGCAAAGGGTCGATCGCTGGTAGCAATTAGTTTGGGATTTTTGCAAATGGCTTAGCAAAAGGGGCTTTTTCGAGTGTTTAATATTTTTACACTCGTTTAATTTCGGTCGATCGGCATAGTGGTCTACAGAGTGCGTTGAGTGCACTTGCTCGGCGCAATTCAGCAACACTGGCTATGCCTCGCCTCAAGAACCGTCTTCATGAACGCTTTGCATGGCTCATTGCGGAGGGCATGGACCGCAAGGCTGCCTACGCCAAACTTTGTCTGCAGGTGTCCGATCCGGGCACACTGGGCTACAAACTTTATCACCGGACCGATGTAAAGGGGCGCATCGCTGAAATCCAGTGCGAGGTCCACACCCGGGCATTGATGGGTATCGATGAGAAACGGGACTTACTCCGGCAGATGATCGAGGGCACAATCCCCACCAAGGTGAACAAGCGCAGGGACGGTACCGTAGAGGCTGTCTTCGACATGTTGGGGGCGTTGGTGGCGGATGCGAAAATGGCCGGGGAATTCGACGGCAACGCTGCTGTGAAGGAACCCGAAATCAAATTGGAGTTCGAGATGTACCATCGGAACCATCCAAACCCGCCTGGGGGGTGGTTAAATCGGGGGCTGGAAACGCCGGAAAAACTGGCCGATTATTGAGTCGATTACTCTTGGATTCCAGTACCTGCGTAGTACCTGAGTACTTTCTGGGAACTCGTTGTTTCGCGTAAGTCCCTCGCGTTGAATGGCGCACCCGTGAGGATTCGAACCTCAAACCTTCTGATCCGTAGTCAGATGCTCTATCCAGTTGAGCTACGGGTGCTCCGTTTAAAAACGAGTCGCGAGTTAAGCAGACCTCAAGCGGGTGTTCAATATTTTCCTCCACTCCAGCCCGGCCCGGCTTTTGAGCTCCATTCCAGGCATTTTCACAGACTTGTTCCGCCTCAACCTATCCGCTAGCCGTAAACGATCTGAACACCATCCGCTCCACTTCCAGGGCCCATCAGGTCAGCTTGGCTGCAACCGGGTTCCGTGTCCTCGTTCCAACCATGGGCGCACTGCACCGGGGGCACACTGCGCTTTTTGACCGCGCCCGCTCCATCGCCGGAGCCGACGGCACGGTCATCGCATCCATCTTTGTCAATCCAACCCAGTTCGGACCCAAAGAGGACTTCTCCCGTTATCCCCGCCCTTTTGTCAAAGACCAGCGACTTTGCCGGAATCATGGCGTCAATCTCCTATTTGCTCCGGCCCCGGACGAGATGTACCAGTCCGACTTCTCCTGTTGGGTGGATGAGTCCAGCGTCAGTCTCGGACTCTGCGGCGGCGCGCGCCCCGGCCATTTCCGCGGAGTCTGCACCGTCGTGCTTAAACTTTTCCAAATCCTCCAGCCTCATGTCGCTGTTTTCGGCCGGAAAGACTTTCAACAGTGCGCCGTCATCGCACGCATGGTCAGGGACCTCAATGTCCCGGTAAAACTTGTCTTCGCGCCGACCGTGCGCGAGGCCGACGGTCTCGCACTCTCTTCGCGCAACGCATACCTCACTCCCTCGGAACGCGAGCAGGCCCCCGCTTTGCATGCAGCCCTTCTCGAAGCTGAGAAGCGCACCGCATCCGGCGAAAAGCGCGCATCATTGATCCGCAGTCTTATCACTCGGCGTCTCAATCAGTGCCCCGATGCGCGGATTGATTACGTGTCGATTGTTGATTCCGAAACGCTCCGTCCGCTCAAAACAATCACCGCGCCAGCCACCGCGGCCATTGCGGTTTTCTTCGGCAGAACACGCCTTATTGACAACATTCAGCTCTGCTGAAAACGCATGCGGTCCGACAGTCCGGAATACAAGGGGATACGGCGTGCGGATAAACCGCCCATCTCATTTCCGTTGCAAATCAGGGCTCAGCCGGTTCAAGAGGAACGCCAGGGCCTTGTTGTCTTTCCAACTCGAAACCGGCTGTGAGATTCTCTCGCTCCAGTTCGAATCGGCAACCGCACCCGGGACGTTGAACCTCTGTTTGGTGCCGAAAAGATCCGTCACCATGAAGATGACGATCCACGAACGGCAGGCCAGTAGGCCTCTCAAAAACTGTTCGTGCACGTGGCTGAAAGGGACCATGCGGGGCACTTCAAAGCCGGCCCACCGCGCAAGGCGCCGAACCTCCCACCACGCGTAATCACGTCTCTCGGCAGCCCCCGGCGCGCCGGATTCTCCGAGCGCAATCGCATCCATCCAGCGCTCCCACATCAAGCGGAGCGGATCGTGATCATGCGTCGCATAAGTCGCCACCGATAGCGGTTCGTACGCGTCGCCCGGAGTCAAACTAGAGTCCCATTCTTTCTCCCACATCGGCACTTTGAAACCGCAGATGTCCAGCGAATGCAAACTCGGCCTGACATAATCCGGCACCGTGCCGAGGTCTTCTCCCATCAAACGGTACCTGCCTGTTTCCTCTGCGAGCGCGGACAGCAGCCGTTCGCCCTCAGCCCGATTTGCGGCGCGCGATTCCTGACTGTCATCCGGACGAGGATGAAAGCGCGGGAGCAAGCCGCCCGTGCGCTCCTGCGCCTCCGCATCGCTGAGCGGCGCGAATTCCGCATTTTTTTCGGGACGCCACGGAAAGCCGTATACGCGGTAGAAGCCAAGCACGTGGTCGATGCGGAAAAAATGGAACACTTCCCGGATTTTTCGGACGCGCTGGCGCCACCAGTCCAAATTGCATCCCGCGAGCACGTCCCACCGATACAACGGCACTCCCCAGTTCTGGCCCCAACGCGCCGTGAACTGGTCGCCTTGGAAAGCCGGTTCCGGCGGCGCTCCGCCGCTCCATTTGTCGTCAAAAATTTCCGGGCGGCAGAAGTAGTCCGCACTGTAAAGACTGACTCCGAAGGGGACGTCGCCCATCAGCGCCACACCTTTTGCATCCGCATAAGTCTTCACTTCTCCCCACTGGGTCCACGCGATCCACTGCACGTAACAAACCTCTCGGATCCGTTCCTGCCAGCCGGCCTGAAAATCCGCGGTCTGCTTTTTGAGCCACGCAAGCGCAGAATCGAGCGTTCGATGTTCGAGAGGCCAGCGGTCCCATCGCTCGCTGTTGGCATGTTCAGACATCAGCACGCGAAACATGGCAAAGCCCGGCAACCAGTCGGCCTGCGCGCCGCACCATTTCTCAAAGGCCGCGGCTCTTGGTGCGGTTTGGTCCTCCAGCACGCGCTTGAAGTTCTCAAACGCCTTGCGCATAAGCGCGCGCTTGAGCGGCTTCACCAAATGATACAGCACCGGACCTTCGTACATTTGGCGGAAAAAGAACCGCTTCTTCTCGGCTTGAATTTCCGCAGCGCTCAGATCCGGCACCGCATCCGGCGTGATTTCAATGGTGAGCGGGTCGAGCGCCACCGAGGAGATCGCGTTGTACGGCGAATGATCGTTCCCTGTTTCGTTCACAGGCAGCAACTGGATCAGTTGAAACCCAGTCTCAGCCGACCAATCCACGAACTCCCTCAGTGCGCCTACATCTCCAACACCCAAGTCATTGGCGCCCTTGAGAGCAAAGAGAGGCGCCAAGATTCCCGCCAGCTTGCGTTCCGGTAGCAATTCCATTGCGGAAAAGTACACCACTTTCCGCGCGCACACTGCAAGCGCCGGAGACCGCGGATCCGCTTTTACAGCGAACAAGTCTGATCGGCCGCGTCTTCCACGACATTCGCCACCGGCCTGTAAACCAGGTAAACCAAGCCGCCGATCAGCGCCATCGCCACCGCGAGGGCTAGAATCAAAATGGACGCGGCGAGAATCCGTTCCTGATCGATGCCCGCTCCCGCGCCGCCCACGAACAGAAGCAGCAAATACTCGCGCACCCCGATTCCCGCGAACGTGATCGGCAACGCGCCGGACGCTACGATCACGGGTACGAAACTCATCCAAGACAGGAGCGGCAGATCGATCCCCACCGCACGGGCTGCAAGGTAGAAGATGACGCAGATCATGCTTTGCGTAAGCAAAGCGGCGAAGGTGACAACCGCAAGCGTGCGACGGTTGTCGGCAAATGTACGCGCCATTTCCGCGAGTGCCACGGCGATTTTGAATCGTTTCAGGGGCGCTTCAAAAACATCCACAACGCGCTTGAGGGTCGCTGCGGGCAGGCTAAAAAAAAGAACGCCCGCCAGCAGGACCGCGCCACCGACCGCAGAAAAAGCAGTGGCCGTCCAACGCGTGCTCGCCTGTCCCTGCAGCAGACTCCAGTTGGAAGGGATGCAGAAAAATGCGAGGGTGAAAAGGCACGACAACCCGATGACCCTGTCCAATAAAACCGTGGCGCAGGCCTCCCGCACGCGTCCCGGCGCCAGCCGGGCGATGTACACAAAGCGCGTCACGTCGTCCCCCGCGGTGCCCGGAAGAAAGACGGCGAAGAACTGCCCGATCTGCGCAATGCACGTCAGCGCGCCCATTGGAATCCGGATCCGCAGCGCATCAAGCAAGCGGTTCCAGCGGAACCCGCCGTTTACGAGGTTCAATACCGAAATCAGAAACGCGCCGCAGACAAACGCAGGATCTGCATCCCGCAAAACGCGGAGGACGTTGTGGACGTCGACTTTCCTCTGCAGCCAAAAAACCGCAGCGGCTGCGACGAGCAGCTTGATCAGCACAAAGATCAGTTTCCGAACCATGGGGCGTATCGTTACCACGCAAACTCACCCGATCAGACGGGCGATTTGATCGCTCACATGTTCCGCGAAAGGAATGGAACAGGTCCATCCCGGTGACACTGCATTGAGCACATGGTAGGAAGACTCGTCCCCCTCGAGGACAAAGTCCATCTCGAGTTTCCTCGTGCGTATGTCCATGAGCTGCGCGCGAATCCCCGGCTTGCCCCATTTTGTGTAATGCGCGACGTCCACGCCTGAGGCGAGTTCCCCCGCGAGTTTCACGAGATGCCTGCGGTTATATTTCAGCAGCTCTTCCACGGCGAGACGCCTGAAATCGAATCCGGCGAAGAGAATCAGCCCGAGCTCGCGCAGAAGGGTCGCGACGCAATCGGCCAGATTGAAGCCCTGGAGGCCGCTGTACTGCTCCCGCCAGAACGCCGGGATCGCCGTGGGCCCGATCTTCGCGTGCCCGTCGACCGTCACCGTGAAATGCACCCCCAAAAACGGATTCCGCAGGTCGGGAACCGGATAGATGTTTGTCCGGAACCCCGCCGCCCGCTCGTTGCCGTAAAGATACAGGCCCTTGAAAGGCACGATGCGGTAATGCTCGGAGAACCCGTACTGTCTCGCGATCGTGTCCGCATGCAGTCCCGCGGCATTGACAAGATACCCCGGGGCGAGCTTGCCCGCGGAAGTTTCAAAACCCCTGTCGCGCAGATTTTCAAACGACGTGCCCAGCAGAAAGCGGATTCCCTCCGCTTCCGCAGCGGCGCGCATCGCTTCGAGCACCTCCATGGGATTTGCCGTGGATGTCGTGGGGGAAAAGAGCGCGCGCCCGAAGGTTTTCACCCTGGGCTCGATCTTCCGCGCCTCGTCCTCCGACACGCTCTCGAGCGGAACGCCGTTTGCGTGGGCGCGCCTCAGCAGTTCGTCAATCTGCGGGAGATCTTCGGGGCCGCGCGCAACGACGAGTTTTCCGCAACGGTTCAGCGGGATTTTTTTCTCTTCGCAGAAGCGCGTGAGGGCGATGTTGCCCTGCCGCGTAAAGCGCGCCTTCAGGCTGTCGGCGGAGTAATAAAAGCCGGCGTGCAAGACACCGCTGTTGCGGCCACTCCCATGCGCGCCCAGGAATTTTTCCTTCTCCAAGACCACGACGCGTGCCGTGCCGAACCGCGACTGGATTTGACGCGCAATGCTCACGCCGATGATGCCCCCGCCGATGATGAGAAAGTCAGGGTGCTTCATCCGTGCGTGTCGGTGTGCGTGGTCGGGAGAAATAATTTTTGCAGCCGGCGATGATGACGTTCCTGCGGGCCGGAGAACTCGGCCGCTCAGCGCGCGCCGATCGCCTTGAGGCACTCCTGCATGTAAGAAAAACTCTCCGACGCGAGCGTCTCTGGTCCGGGTGTGTAATCAAAAACTTCCACGGACACCCACCCCCGGTACTGTACGGATTCAAGGGTCTGGAAAATCGGCTTGAAATCCACAGACCCCATTCCGGGTCCTCGTCTGTTGGGATCGTTGGCGTGAAAATGCGCCATGGATCCCGCATGCTTGCGGATGACGTCGCAAACCGGCATTTCCTCGGTGGACATCGCTTTCACGTCGAGATGCAGCCTCACTTGTTCCGAGCCGACCATTTGCATGAGGGCAGCGCCGAGATCCGCCGTTCTCAAGAAGTCGCCCTCCTCGGGCCCGAGCGGTTCGAGTGCGATGGTGACGCCGCATTCCGCGAGGGTCGGCACCGCGCGTTGCAATGTGTCCGCAGCATGGCGCATCGCCTCCTCGTGCGACACGCCCGGCAGCAAGTTGCGCTGCTTTGGTGATCCAAGAACCATGAGGCTGCCGCCCAAGTCGCGGCACAACCGCGCCAGCTCGCAGAGGTACTCGGCCGTCGCCGCACGGATACCGGCATCGGGGGTGGTAAGGTAGAATCCCTCCGTCTTGGCCAGGAGCCAGTGCAGGCCGATGATTTCGAGTCCAGCATCCTCCGCAATTTTCCGAAGCTCGGACCGTTTTGGGGCGGTCACTTGGTACGCATATTCGGCGAGTGTGAACGGCGCGACCTCCAAGCCCGTGTAGCCGCACTTGCTGGCGAAGGCGCACGCTTTTTCAAAAGGCCAATCAATAAAAGTCTCGTTACAAATCGCAAATTTCATGGGTGGTGGCGTCTCAACCGGGACGTGCTGCCCAATTTCTGGCTGACAACCGCGGAGCGTGCAAGTTTTGCGAGCGGCGTTTGCTGCTGAATTTCGGAACGGTCGGCTCCATCGCCTTTGATGAATTTCCTTTCCGCAACTGCGCGTGTGCCTGAGCATCCCGCCGCTATGGCTGTATTAGGGCAAAGAAACTCTCTGGCGGTTCTCCGCGAATCCCCGCACGGCGTTTACCTGGACGCCGGTGATCTGGGCGAGGTTCTGATGCCCGCCAAATACGTCAGCCCCGGATTGCAGGCGGGGGACTCGGTCGACGTGTTTCTCTACCGTGACTCCGAAGATCGTCTGGTCGCGACGACCGAGCAGCCCCATGTGTTGGCGGACCAGTGCGCCTGCTTGAAGGTGGTCGGGGTGCGCGGAGGAATCGGCGCGTTTTTGGACTGGGGTTTGGAAAAAGACCTGTTGCTTCCTCTGCGCGAACAAACCGGGCCGCTCTCGGTAGACGACTGGGTGGTTGTGAAGGTGGTGGTGGACGAGCGTTCAAACCGGTTGATCGCCACAACGCGCCTGAAGCGGCATCTGGACAAAACACCCGCCCCCTTTTCTGCCGAACAAACTGTGCACATTCTTGTTGCCCAGGAAACGCCGCTTGGCTACCGCTGCGTGGTCGACCACACCCACTGGGGAATGCTTTACCGAACGGAACTCGGCGGTACGCTGCGCATCGGGGATGAATACGAGGGCGTGGTTCGGCAAGTGCGCGAAGACGGCAAGGTGGACTTGCGGCTTGACCGCGCCGGATACCGCCGGATCGCGCCTCTCGCCGACCAGATTCTCGAGGCTCTGAGGCAAAACAACGGCCGGCTTGAGTTGCACGACAAGACGGATCCGGAGACCATCCGCGAGGTTTTTGCGTGCAGCAAAAAAGCGTTCAAGCAGGCGGTGGGGTCGCTTTTAAAGGCCGGCAAGATCGAGCTGAAGGATGACGGAATCGGACTGCCCCGTCCGTGAGGACCTCCCGCGCGTCTTTTAAAAATCAGCGCGCAATCCGACGAGCACGCCTCGGCCCGGCAACGGAGCGACGTCTTTGAGGAATGACGTGTGCACGCGTGCGTCGCGGTCCGTCAGGTTCGTGCCGCGCACGTAGAACTCAAGGTTCGACGGTCCCGCCTTGAACTGGTAGCTGACCGAGGCGTTCAGGAGCGTGTAGCTTGCGGTCCGTGTTTCGTTTTCAGCCGTCAGATTCTGCCGCGCGACGTGCTGCGTTTCAATGCGCGATTGCAGACCGTTCCAGTCGTGAACCAATGCCGCCTGTACGCGCATCGGAGTGATTCGAGGCAGAGAGCGGTCCGTATTCTGATCCACCGCGCGTACGTAGTCGGTACGCAGATCGAGGTGAAGTCCCTGGATGATCCTGCGGGCGGAGTCATCGGCTGCCGGGCTGCCTTTCTCATCTGCGAGCCGCGGCTCGAGCAGATGTACGACGACCTCCGCCTCCGCGCCGTACAGCCGCGCGCGCGTCGCGCCGTAGCGGTATTCAGGCAATTCCTCCCCATCCTCGTCGATGATCTGCCTGCCTGTGGGTGACATCGCGATGAAGCGGCTGAACTGGTTGTAAAAGACGCTCACGCTACCGGTTACACGCCCTGTTTTTTTGCGAAACGAGAGGTCAAAAGTCAGCGCCCGTTCCATCCCAAGACCGGTGCCGCCCAGCTCGAAGGTGCCGGTGGCATGATGCGGTCCTCGTGCGAAGAGCTCCACGGCTGTCGGCGGCCTCTGGGTGAAGCCGGTGTTTAAGGCCAGCGAATACTGCTTGTTCAGATCGTAGACCACGCCGCCAGAGAGGCTGAAAGCGTTGAAAGCACGGGATGCGGCGGCGCTTTCTTCGACGCCGTTAGGATCTATTGATCCGGTGCCGTCTCCATTGTCTGTAATCGGATGGACAGACCGCGCGCCACTTTCAACGGTTGTCCGGTCGAAACGTGCGCCGAATTGATAACGCAGCGGATCCATAGCGATCTCTTCAAAAACAAAGATCGAATGCATCTTTGTTTTGTTCGCGGGCAACAAAGCGTGGGCGGGGTCCGAGGAGTTCACGGACATGTTCGAGAGCTGCATCTGATAGCCGATCGCCCCCTCGAGCAGGCCGATTTTTTCATGGACCAACTCCACGCGCCCCATCGTTCCCCGCGTCTTGAAAAGCTGAAACTCGTCCTCGCCGGATTCGAGATGTTGGTAGTCGGTGGAGGAAAATTTGTAATTGATCGCCTTGATGCCGTTGGCCGGCGTCAAGAAAGACCCGCGTGCGTCCCATCTGCGCTGCTTAAGGTCAATCAGCACGCCGCGCTCGGCCACTGCTCCGTAGGTGGAGTTGAAACCGGAATAAGACAAACCGAAGAAGCCCTCGTCCCAAACAGCCGAGGCGCCCGCCGCACCGCCGTCGCTTTCCGATGCGCTGTTCGGCAAACGCCCCGACACAGACTCTGTCTCGGACCGTTCCTTTCCAGCCGGTGTGTGTGTTTCCTTCGGAATACGCAGATTGGACGAGTTGCGGCGAAACCCGTCCAAGTGGAAGACCATTGGCCCGAGGCCGAACTTGACCATCCCGGAACCCGCTCCGCCGCTGTCGACGGAGTTGTACCGGCCGTCAAACGCCCCTCGGATCGGCGACCCGAGCGCGTTGGGCTCAAGCGGCTTTTCCGCAATCCGGCTGTCGATCAGATTCACAACACCCCCGATGCTGTTGGGCCCGTACATCAAGGCGGCCGGTCCGCGCACGACCTCGATGCGATCAATGGTGAGCGGGTCCACAGCGACGGCGTGGTCGGCGCTCAAATTGGAAACATCCAGATTGGTGACACCGTTGCTGAGAAGTTGCACACGGTCGTCCGCGAGCCCGCGAATCACGGGGCGGCTTGAAACCGGGCCGAAATAGCTGCTGCTGATCCCAGCCTGCTGGCCGAGGGTCTCCCCGATGGTGGGCTGAAGCCGCAGCCGCAGCTCTTTCCCATCAAGGATGTTCACCGGCTGCGCCTGCTCAAACAAAGTCCGCCGGATGGGGCTGGCGGTGACCACAACCGTGTCCAAGCGCACGGCGGCGCTGGAGGAGGTGTCATGATCCTCCTGATGCTGCGCAAAAGTCTGCGAAAGAGCATTTACTGCAAGAAACGAAACCGACAAAAGGCGGGCGGAAGCTGTCTTCATGCCGGAGGATTTAGCAATCCGCGCCGTCTATTGCAACATTTTTGCAATAAGGCGCGGTCTAGCCTTGGTTGTGGCGCCGCTTCAGGCGAGCAAGGAATGCAGCACGCGGCCGTGTACATCTGTAAGGCGGCGTTGGATTCCGTTGTGGTAGAAGCTGAGTTGCTCGTGGTCCAGCCCCAGCAAATGCAAGGCAGTCGCATGAAGCTCGTAGGAATGCGCCGGGTTTTTCTCCGCCTTGAACCCGAAAGCGTCCGTGCTTCCATACGAAACACCGCCTCGGATGCCGCCCCCCGCCATCCAGGCGGTGAACGCCCCGGGGTTGTGGTCGCGGCCCTTGCCTCCCTGCGAGGCGGGTTGCCGCCCGAACTCGGTCGTGCAGATCACCAGGGTGCTTTCAAGGAGGCCCCGCGCTTCAAGGTCGGCAAGCAGCGCGCTCGCCCCGCCATCGAGGACGGCGCCCCAGTAACCGTGGTCGCGGACCAGATCTTCGTGGCTGTCCCAGTTCGGTCTGATCTTTTTTGCGGTGGTGTTTTCGGCCCCGCAGTAGATCTGCACAAACCGCACGCCGCGCTCCACCAGGCGCCGGGCGAGTAGACACTGCCTTCCGAATGGGCCGATGTTGGAATTTTCGAGTTGATAACAGTTTTTGGTATGCGCCGATTCGCGGTTGAAATCGGCCACCTCGGGCGCGCTCAACTGCAGGCGTGCGGCGAGTTCGTAGGCGGCGATCCTTGCCTCGAGTTCGGTGTTTGCGGAGCGCGTTGCAGCATGCGTTCGGTTGAGTGTCTGTAAAAAATCACGGCCCGCCATTTCGCTTTCGGCGCGATGCGCTCCGGAAAAGTTCGGAGGAAAGAGATCCGCGATGGGCGGCCTCGCCGGATCCGTTTCGAGAATAGTGCCTTGATGCAGGGCGGGAAGGAATCCGGCGCCCCAATTGATGACGCCGCCCGGAGGCAGTCCGCGGGAATCCGGCAGCACCACAAACGCCGGGAGGTTTTCGTTTTCGCTGCCAAGTCCGTACGTGACCCACGCGCCCATGCTGGGAAACCCCGGCAGAATGAAGCCGCTGTTCGCCATGAACATCGCCGGCCCGTGTAGCGCGCTCTTGCTCTGCATGGAGTGGATGAAGGCCAGTTTGTCGACGTGCGTGGCGAGACGCGGAAAAAGATCGCTCATCCATTTCCCGCACTGCCCGTGCTGTCGGAAAGGCCAGTAGCTGCCCTGGTAGTTGCCGGGCTTTGAAGCAAAAAACTGCACCTTCCCATCCGCGTCAAAGGGCGTGCCCTGCCGCTTGGCCAGCTCGGGCTTGTAATCCCACGTATCCACATGGCTGAGTCCTCCCGGACAAAAGATCTGGATCACGGCACGCGCCCTTGCGGCGTGATGGGTCGAGCGTGGCTGCATGGCGCCGGTCTTCGGGTGCGCGGAATCCGCACGCGCATTTTCACTCAAAAGAGCGGAAAGCGCCATCGCGCCGAAGCCGCCGCCGAGCTGCGAAAGAAACATCCGCCGCGGCGCCATTGCCGGGATGTCTGCAGAATCCATCACGCTGTGCTGGGCCGGTTCAGTCGACATAAGAAAATTCGTTCGTGTTGAAAAGCATCCTGCAAAGCTCCTGAAACCCTTGACGCTCGCAAAGGGAGACGGCAGCGGCGGCTTCGGACTCGGATGGACTTCTCGCGAGACAGATTCTGAAAGCCCGTTGCACCGCTTCGCTTGGCGAAGCCGCCCCGTCTTGAACCCGCGCGGCGAGGTGCGCTGCCTGTTCAAGCATGAACGGATTGTTGCTCAACGTGAGCGCCTGCAGCGCGGTGGTCGTCTGCGCGCGGGCGGGCGTCAGATTCGCGGGATCGGGACAATCCAGCGTTGTCATAAAACGGTGCGGCGTCGTGCGCACCACGAAACGGTAGATGCTCCTGCGCCACACCTCGGGCTCGCTCGGCGTCAGGTACTCGTAAATCGGCGCGTACGCTTCCGTGTATTTGAAGTCCCTGTAGCCCGGGCCTCCCATCGCGAGGTTGATCTTTCCGCTCGCGGACAAGACCGCGTCGTGCATGGACTCCGCGTCGAGACGGCGTGGGTTCTGCCGCCAGCACAAACGGTTCTGCGCGTCCATCGAGGCGCCGCGTTCGTGCGAAGCCGAGGACTGTTTGTACGCGCGGCTGTTGAGAATCAAGCGATGGACCGCTTTCAGGGACCAGCCGCGTGCTTGTAAATTTGAAGCGAGCCAGTCGATGAGTTCGGGATGCGAAGGCGCCTCGCCCCCGAGTCCAAAGTCGCTGGGTGTGCGCACGAGTCCCTGCCCGAAATGATGGTGCCAAAGCCGGTTTACGATCACGCGCGCGGTGAGCGGATTCTCGGCACCGGTGATCCATTCGGCGAGCGCGCGCCGCCTGGCTCCCTCCTCGGTTTGATCCGAACCAAAATCAATGCCGTCTTTCCCGGCCCATGCGATCGTTCCGGGAGTGACCTGTTGTCGCGGATCCTCCGCATTCCCGCGGTGGTAGACGTGGGTGGGCGCCGGCAGTGCCTCGGCGGTCACCGCGTAAACTCGGCTTGGCGCCGGCAGCCCCTTGATTTCCTTCTGCAAAACATCGGCTCGCGCCTGCAACTCCACAAGGCGCTGCTTGTCGCCCGCCGTTCGCGTCCCGGTTAATTCAGCCGGATGCAGCCGCGCGTCGCCGAGGAAAAGCAAATCGCTGCCGATCCCGTCGCCTCCATCCGTCGCAATCAGTGTGAGTGTTTTGGCCGTCTCCGGTACGGCGACATCGACTTGCGCAAAGTCGGATTTCTTAAGCTTGAGTCTTTGAAATACCTGCTCTGTGTCGATGTACAGTGAGAAATCCGCGCGTGTGTTGAGCGCGCCGGGGGAGGCGCCGAACCCAACGGTCGCGCTGAAGCGGAACATCCGCACTCCGCTGTGCTCACGGATCCTGCTCAAGTCAAAAGTCACTCCCGCATTCGCGTGCAGTCCGAGAATCGAATGGGACGCGGACGCGTAATCGATGCCGTTGATTTTGGTCGAGACCTGCCCGTTGAGCGGTCCGTTGCGCACGATATCCCAAGCGTTGCCGCTGGTTGCAGGTACGCCCCGGACTTCCTGCTTGAAAGCGACCGGCAATGGCTTTGAACCATCCGGTACGAAAACCCACTGCACAAAGCGCGGCGCATTTTCGGAGTTGCCGGGCCACTCGAGCTTTTGCAAGCGGTTGGTCATGATGTCGGGGTGATATCCGATTTTTTCCGTCACGAGGTTTCCCGTCCGCAGATGAATCCCGCGTCCTCGCACGCCGGTTCCGCGGCCGTCGCCGCCTCCGATCATGTCCGCCAGATCCAGGGGCTCGCCGGTGAGCTTCGCGACTTCCGAGCGGACGGACTTGAGCTCCGCGTCCCATTTCCTTTTCAGACCTTCCACCCGCTGCGACTCGGCCAAATCAATGTCCCGCTCGCCCCGCTTGACCCCGGCGAAAACCGCGCACAAACGGTAGTACTCCTCTTGGGAAATGGGATCCAGCTTGTGGTCGTGACAGCGCGCGCAGTTGATGGTGACGGCGGTTGCCGCCGTCATGACCTGCGTGACAATGTCGTCCAAATCACCAGCCCGTGCCGCGCGCCTGAGTTGTTCACTTCTTGTCTCCACATTGCCCACGAAGTCCCAGGGCCCAGCGGCGAGGAAGCCGGTCGCCACAATCGCTTCAGGATTCCAAGGCTCCAAAATGTCGCCGGCGATCTGCTGGCGCAGAAAAACGTCGTAGGGCTTGTCCTCGTTGAACGCCCCGATCACGTAGTCCCGATATCTCCACGCGTTCGGACGCAGTTGGTCGCGCTCGAAGCCGTGGGTGTCGGCGTAGTGGGCGATGTCCAGCCAGTGCCGCGCCCAGCGCTCGCCGTAGCGCGGACTCGAAAGAAACTCGTCCACAAGCATCGCGTAAGCGTCGGGGCGTGGATCGTTCACAAACGCCTCGACGCGCTCGGGCGCGGGCGGCAGCCCGAGCAGGTCGAATGAAAGCCTGCGGATGAGCGTGCGCCGGTCTGCTTCAGGCGACCAATCGAGTCCGGATCTGAGCAGCGTGCTGCCGATGAAATCGTCGATGCCGGATCTTTCCGGCCACACGCGCTTGATGGGCTGCACGGACCAGTGGGTGTTGCGCTTGTCCGCAGCGGGTTTTTCTGCGTCCGCCTGCGCAGGCCAGGACGCACCCTCCTGAATCCAGCTCTGCAGCGCGGCGATTTCATCTGCGGAAAGTGACCGCCCCTTCGGTGGCATGCGCTCGTCGTCGTTCTTCGAACTCACGCGTTCCAGAAGCAAGCTGCGGGCAGGATGACCGGGCGTGATGGCCGCCCCGTTTTCACCTCCCGCAATCATTGCCTTGCGAGAATCCAAGCGGAGTCCGCCCTTCTGCTTCTTCGCGTCATGGCACTCCCAGCAGCGCTCCCTGAGAATCGGCTCAACCTGCGCGTTGAAATCCACCGCATGCGACGCATGGGGCGCGAGAGCCGAGCAGTTGATGAGCGCCATGAGCGCGACTGTGGATCGTGGGTGCATCACCGGTTTTTTGTTGCTTTGCACAAGTCCGCGTTACGCCCCACCGCCGGGGGGCGCGCGGATTCTTTCGTCGCGCGGGAGCGGGCGTTTTCGGGGCCTGTCAGGTGCATGCGAAGAGGTCATACCAATGGGGCAGGGCGGCGTAAAGCGCGCTTTGCAGCCATCCGGTGCGGCACGAAAGCGCCGGGGCAAGCGCTGCATCGCAATCAAACCTGCGGCAGCACGGATTGAGAAATTGCAGGCCCCCGACGGATATCCATCAGGCAACCGAACACGGAGCCGTAAGACCTCGGCCTGTTTTTGCGGGGTTCACCGGAGCCCGTGCAACCACTAGCGCTCGTCGTAAAAAGAGATTCTCGAGCCCGCGTCATCAAATTTAAAGGGTAACTCGACCAGTTGGTGCAAGGCGCGCCGGACGTTTTCCTGGCGGTGCAGGGCCACGTCAAGAAGCAGGAACCCGCCCCCGCCTGCACCCAGGAGCTTACCTCCGGAAGCACCCGCCTCCAAAGCTGCCGCGTACCAGGCATCGATGTCAGAGGTTGAAATAAGCGGGGTAATGGATCGTTTCAATTGCCAGTTCGCATGCAGGATTTTGCCAAGCTGACCCTCCTCGCCGCTTGTGACAAACAACTCGCGCAGCGGGTCGACCAACTCGGCCATCGCAGAAAGAACTTCCATTTTCTGGCTCGCCACAGCCTTCTGCTCTGCGAGCAGGGTACTGGCTTCACGCTGCATGCCTGTGAAAAAAAGCATCAAGCGCTCTTCAACGGCTTTTCTGCGTTGCGGGCTGTAGCAGACAGGGTCAACGGTCACGACGCCATTCTTATGAAAGGAGAAAACATTCAGGTTGCCGTAGGAGGCTGCGAAATGGTCCTGTTTGCCCACCGGGCGGTTGAGTCGCTCGATCTCAATCTCAGCGGCCTCCGCAGCGAGGCGATGTTTCGAAACAGTATTGCCCTGCATCGCGTGCAGCGCGTTCAACAGTCCAACGGCGAAGGAGCTGGAGGATCCTAGGCCCGTGTTGGCGGGCACATCCGCGAAAGTAACGACTTCGAGTGGATGCTCAATTTTAAGCATCTTGAGCGCCTCTCGCACGATGGGATGTTCAATGTCATCGACATGATCCTTGTACTCCAATTTGCTCCATGCGATCCGGTACCGCGCACCGACGATTTCGGGGAGGGGCTTCTTGATGCAAACGTAAATGTACTTGTCGATACTGGTGCTCAGCACGCGGCCGTCCTTGTTGGAGTAATAGCTCTCCAAATCAGTACCTCCGCCCACAAAACTCACGCGAAATGGAGTTCTTGAAATAATCATGGCGCTGGAATAATCGGAAAATAATAACAAACCGCAGGCGCGTTCATCAGGGCATTCGCCGCGCTCTTTGAAGGGCGGTGTGTTCGGGTTTTAGGGTGTTTTTGGAGGGACCCGCCCTGCCGTGAAAGCACTGAATGCTTCACAGAAAGGGAGGCGTCGTGGGTCTGTCAGCTGGAGATCCGGCAAGCTATCCTCATGCATGGCCTGGTTCAAGGCCCCAAAAGCTCAGTGCAGTATCTCCGGGTCTCCGGTGAAACCCAGGACTCCGGTAAACGGCCAATCTTGTCGCGCCCGTCATACCAGTCCGCTTGTTTTCGTAACCCAAGCAGAGAGCCGTCAAACCGTCTGCGAGGGAGTTGCCGCGGCTGCCGCTCGCTCCCGCTTCTTCACGGTCTCGCGGCAGGCAGCGACCAGAAGATTGCAGGCTTCATGGCAGAGCAGCGGGATCTCTTTTTCACCGGATGCGCTTGAGACCACCTCCGCCGCTCGCTCCCGCGCGTCCAAGCTCACAAGGTCAAGCGTGTCGCTGAACGGCCACAGTTTGCGCTTCAAGCAGCCCGCCGCTGAATTGCACACCTCAGCGACCAATTCCAACCCCTCGTCGTCCTGAAGCCGTTTGCTCGCGGCGTACATGCCTGTTTGCCGGTTCAGGGTTTCGCGCAACGCGACACGGGCAAGCGATCCATCCAGGTGGCTGCGCCAAACAGCCGTCATCGCCGGGTAAAAATAGTCCAGCGCGAGGCGCAGTTCGTCGGCGTTTCCGACGGTCAACGACCATCCGCGGCGCAGGTTGGGGGCGGTTTTCAACGGCCGGTAATTCCGATCCTTGTCGAAGAACGAGAGGTCCCTGGCGGCCGAAGCGCCGCGGAAGCTTTGCAGCTCGGCGGCGGATTGGTCCTCCCGGTGACGCAGCTCAAATCCGCCGTCTGCGGTGGCTGTGATCCGTACCTGACCGATCAACGTGAAGCCGTCGTGTATCCAGCCGGCGATCGTTTGTGGCAATGAGCGCATGGTTTAAACTTCGAAAATTACCGGGCTGCGGAGTCAAACGCCAACACCTGATCGATGATCACGTCGACAAACGAGGGTTCGGTGCCGATGGCACTCGCGTAAAACAGCGTCCGGTCCTTCAGGTGGTAGGGGTTGTTCCGAAAAACGTCGCGCTGGCTGGCCGCGAGCCCTGTGTCTTTTTCAATTCCCAGCAGCACGGGGATGTCCTGATACGAGTGCAGTCCGTCGGCGATGAAAAACGGCACCACGATCACGTTCGGGAATTTCGTGAACTCAGCCCAGTCGCTCACCAGCGGCGCCTCCTCCATGTACACGTTGAAAACCTCCCCGAAAACATCCAGCTCGCGGAGCTTCTCGACTTCGCGCTTCGCGGCGAAGGCGGAATTGTCGTTCAAATTCGTGCCGTGTCCCACGATCAGCAGGCTGCTTTCCTTGAGCGGCACTCCCGCCGCGACTTCGGAGGCGCGTTTCAAAAGAAGTTCCGTCATCCGCGAATGGTTGCCCACCGGATCGCAGTACTTCAGCGTCCGGCCTCCAAGCGAAGTCACCGGTCCCTCGAGATCCAACTCGCGCGGGATCACCGTCCGCGTGAAGTAGCCTTCACTGATGAAATTCGGGACAATGTAGACATCGTTCCGATCCAGCATGTGCAGCACCTGCCGCATGCTCGGTTCCTCCTTCCAAAATGCGCAGTGCACTTCGCCGAAGATCTTCCGCCGGATCAGTTCCTCGGCGTGGTCGAAGGTGGGGGCGCTGGAATCCGGGTTCACGGTGGAGCCGTGCCCAACAAGAATGAGGGCGCTTTCGGGTTTTGATGCCATGCGCGGAAACTACGCACGGGTCGCGCACAAAGGAAGGCGCGAAAGCAGGCGCTCCTTGCGGGGCCGCAAATCAGAACAGCTCGCGCTGGGCGGGGACCTGCCCGTCTTTGCGGGCGCCCGGGGGGGTCGGTCTGAATCCGGGTTCGGAGGACTGAACAGCCGCGGGCGTTGGCGCGCCGAGCATATCGGCGAACGCCTGCTCTGTGAGCACGGGAACTTTCAGTCGTATCGCGGTCTCCAGCTTTGATCCCGCCTCCGCGCCGGCAACCACAAAGTCCGTGCTCTTACTCACCGATGAGGCCACCGCCCCGCCGAGTGCGCGGATCCGTTCCGTGGCCTCCTGGCGGCTGAACCCCGAGAGCGTCCCCGTCAGTACAAAAGTTTTTCCCGCCAGCGGACTGGATCCGGCCGGTGCCGCCTCCGCGCCGGCGACCGGGCGGATTCCCAATTGCTTGAGCCGTCCCAGGGTTTCAGCACCCGCCGGGCCGGCAAAGTAATCCAGCACGGACTTCGCCACCACGGGCCCCACGAGCGCGACCACCGACGTGGAGCCGTCTTTCCGCGTGGATTTCTCGGCAAAACCGCGCGACAGCAGCCGGTGCTCGAGGGCGGCGGCCTCTGCATCCGCCGTGTTGAGAAGAACCAGCAGGCGGGCCTTCTCTTCGTCGGACTTTTCCCGATTGACCATGGCGCGTGGATTAAGGGTTTCGCGGGATGAGCGAAGATGTTCCAGCGCAAGAACCTCCCTCAAAAGTGTGGATTCCGCGGCATCTTCGAGCGAGTCGTGCGTGGCTGCGAGTTGGTATGCGATGGTCTCTCCGACTTCCGGGATGGCGAGGGCGTGTAGCCAGCGCGCAAGCGGCAGAGTCCTCGCTTTGCGCACCGCAGCCGCGAGTTTTGCGGCGTTCTTTGCGCCAAAAACGCGCGGCTCCTCGTTCGTCCCGAGGTTGAGCGCCGACAGGATTTCCAAAAGACGCCCCGTGTTTTCCAGTTCGAAGAGATCCAGCGGATGCCGGATCATCTGGCGCTCGACCAAAGCATCGGCCACGACACCGCCCAATCCCTCGAGATCGAGCGCGGTGCGCTTGGCCATGTACTCGAGGCGCCGGGTCAGCTGCGCCGGGCACTGGATGTTCTCGCAAACCCACGCAACGAATTCCGGGGAACGCCGGATCGGCCCTTTGCATGCCGGACAGCGGCCGCCCGCGTGTGAAAAAAAATCGAACGGCGCAGCGTCGGCGGGCCGTTTCTCCAAAACGGCGCGCACGACCGCGGGGATGACCTCCCCCGCCTTTTCGATCACCACCGTGTCGCCGATGCGGATGTCTTTGCGGCGAATCTCGTCCTCGTTATGGAGGGTGGCCCGCGAAATCGTGCTGCCCCGCAAATGCACCGGCTGCAGGGCCGCAACGGGCGTCAACACGCCGGTCCGCCCGACTTGGATCAGGATGTTTTCAAGCACGGTTTGAGCCTGCTCGGGGGCGAATTTGTAAGCGCGGGCCCACCGCGGCGCGCGCGCCGTGGCGCCCGCCTTTTCCCTGAGCGTGATCGCGTCAAGCTTGATCACCGCGCCGTCCGTCTCAAAACCGAATGAATGCCGTTTGCGCTCCAACTCCTCGATGGCGGCGACCACCTCCTGCGCCGAGTGGGCCAGGCGGTGAAACTTTTGCACCGGCAACCCCAGCGAGCCCATCCACCGCAACAGTTCGTTTTGGGACGCGGGCGCCTCCGGGCACGGCGAGCCGAGGGCGTACAAAAAAATCGAGAGCGGACGCTGGGCGACGGTCCTCGAGTCCAAAAGCTTCAGAGAGCCCGCCGCCGCGTTCCGCGGATTCGCGAAAGGTTCATCCCCTCGCTCAACCATCGCACGGCACATTTTTTCAAACGCTGCGTTCGGCAGGTACACTTCGCCCCGCACCTCCAACACCGGCGGCGCCCCGTCCAGATTCAGGGGAAGATCGCGGATGGTCCGCAGGTTCTGCGTGATGTCGTCGCCGGACTCCCCGTCGCCCCGGGTCAATCCGAGGACAAGCCGGCCGTTTTCATAGCGGAGAGAGACCGCCACCCCGTCCACTTTCGGCTCCACAAGCCACAGCAGATCCTTCGCCCCAAGCAGCTTTTCGACGGATTCAATCCATTTTCTCACACCATCGGATCCGTCTTTGTCCGCGAAGAGGTTGTCCAGAGAGAGCATTGGCACGGAGTGCCGAACCGATTGGAATTCCGAGAGAACAGCTCCGCCTACCCGTTGGGTGGGAGAATTGGGGTCGGACAACTCGGGGTTTGCCTCCTCGAGCCCGCGCAACTCGCGCATCAGTTCGTCGTATTCCCGATCCGAAACGATGGGCGCGGCCTCCACGTAGTACCGGTGGTCGTGCTCTCGAATTAGCCTGCGCAGGCTATGGATGCGCTCGGTGGGATTCATTAAATCAAACGGCCTGCACGTCTTGCTTCAGCAAAACCCAGGGACCCGGCGGTGAAGTTCACAGGGATCCAGTCGGCGGACAAGGCTGCTTAACGAAATATTCACAAAAAGGAGCTAAGATTTTCCGTGCCGAACTGTGCTGTTATAAAAAATTGTAAATCAGGTTTTATGGCCGAATGACCCCACGCTTCCGTCTCCCGATTGCGTTGAAAAACCTGCGACCCGGACGATGATGCCAAGCTCCGCTGTTTAATTGTCAGCGAACGGTAAAAATACAGGCGTCTCGGCGTTCATCGTGTATGCTGGCAGTGGTTGCACGGGGAGTGTACGTCGCCACTGTCTGCGAAAAAAGATTCTGGCATCATGCACTGGAACCTTGCAAAAGGAACCCTGCAAAGGGCGGGGAGATTTCGACAACCCGTGGCGAGATCGTGGACTTAGATTCTGTTTTTTTACGGTGCGCGCCGTGCGCACAAACGATGAAGCGGTCAAACGAACGGTAAGAGAAATTGAAAATTTATAAGAAAAACTTTTGCGAAGCGAAAACTAGGGAGTACAGATTTTTGACGATGGCGACGCCCATGCTAAGCCACTCCAACCGAGCACTAACGAGCGCGGCAGAAAAATAAACGCCGTGCTAATGTTTGATGTGCATACATAAACTTAACACCCCCAGCATTTAACAGCTATTGCTAGCAGCCAAAAACCCATTATATTGAACCCATGAGTCGATTCAGGACCTACTTATCAGACGTGCTTTCCAAAAACGACTGGACGCAGCAACACCTTGCTGGCCTGTTGGATACGGATCAAGCGAGTGTTTCGCGTTGGATTTCCGGAAGATCCGTGCCGGATCGTAAGAGTTTGGGCGCGCTGCTGCGCGTGCTCCCGCAATCCTCGAGAGGCCCGCTTTTGTCGGCGTATTTGATGGATCTCGTGCCGGACGGTTGCGAGAACGCGGTCACGGTGACGCACAACGGCTCGTCGAAAGGCACCGAATTGCCGAGCGGCCCCGAGTTCCCCTCGCACATTGAGCCGACCCTCAAAAAGCAGCTCGTGTACTTCGCGAAACTCGCTTCCGGTTCGCATGAGGTTCGCAGACTGATTTCGTTGCTGCACGGTCTCCTGACCAAGAAGGGCGGCAAGCTGCTGAAAGGCCTGTAAGAGACCCTTCTTCAAGGCTCTGCTTCAGGCCTGGGGAAGGATTGCCATCCCCGGCTCTGGCTTCAGTTTTTTGGGCGGGGTCGGAGGAATTGTTCACGGAAAAAAGCCCGTGGGCCGCAGGTAACTTCAGGGAGCCGCCTTCAATCGTTGGTGAAGGAAGTTGTTGTTTCCGAAGCGTCCAAGAGTTTCGGCGAATGTCACGGTTGCCGACTGCGTTTGTTCAGGAATGAACGGGAACGGTGGCTGGGGAGCTCGGAAACAGAAGGGTGCGACCCGTTCGGTGGGGCTGCGATGGAACGTCTTCCGAGGGCGCATCGGAGCTGTGCGGATCCAGCGGGGGATTTCTTGATTTGTGCGGAGCCGGTACGGGCGCCCCTGCGCTGGTGAAAAACTCTCAGTTTCCTCGGCTTCAGGTGCCTCGCGTATGGCCGAACAAGCGCACGTGCAGCCGGTCGGAAAATCTGAACCCGCGTTCCTTGCAGAGTGCAACAATCTCGGCGCTTTGACGGTCCAGCGCCTGTGACGTCACCCCCTCCGGCATCAGGAGGACCTTGTGCGGGGGAATCGGCAGGCTGACCTCCTTGAGCAGCGCATCGATTTCGTCCACATCGCGCGGGGAACCGACCACGAATTTGAGCTGGTAGTCCCCGCTTTGGATCCAGCCGCGCAGCACTGCAGGCTGCAACCGCGTTTGCTCATGGCGCCCGATCCAAGCGTCATCCGCCTCCCCCGGGAGGGGCTTCGAGTTTGAGAGTTTCGGACTCAGAGAGGCGAGGTCGCATTGCACATCGCCTCGCGGGATGGTGCCTGCCGTCTCGATGGTGATGTGCCATCCCGCCTCGCGGAACATCGCAGTCAGCGGCGCCAGCTCCTTCACGAGCATCGGCTCGCCGCCGGTCAACACAACGTGCTGCGCCTGCTTGTGCCGGGTCACGGTTTCGAAAACAGCTTCAACGGAGCAGGTTTTCCCCTCCGGCCTCCAGGACGCGTACGGGGTGTCGCACCATCTGCAGCGCAGGTTGCAGCCGGAAGTCCGTACGAAAACGGAGGGAACGCCGGTCAGGACGCCTTCTCCTTGGATTGAGTAAAAAATCTCCGAGATCCGCATGGTTCACGATGCGGGGGATGCCGGCAGCGGACTTGCGCTGGCATACACGGTGGGATCGTTGAGTGCAGCGTGCGCGAACGCCTCGCGGCGTTCCACGCATGTGCCGCATTCCCCGCAGTGGACGTGACCACCGACATAACACGACCAAGTCTCCGCGAAAGGCACCCCCAACCGCGCTCCCTCGCGGGCGATCGCCGCTTTGTCCATCACGATGAATGGGCGCAGTAATTCGACCGACGCGTAGGTTCCCTCCTGCATCGCAGCCGCCATGGCTTGCATGAAAGCCTCCCGGCAGTCGGGATAAATGGCATGGTCCCCCGAGTGTGCGGCGATCACAAGCGCCCCGGCACCCCGGCTCTCGGCGAGCCCGGCGGCAATCGACAGCATGATGCCGTTGCGGAAAGGCACGACGGTTTGCTTCATGGATTCTGCCTGATAATGGCCCTTCGGAATCGAACCGCCGCTCTGCAGGAGGGCTGATTCGAAATGCTCGTTGATGAAATGCAGCGGCAGGCAAATATGAGGCACGCCAAGCTTTCCGGAATGGGCGGCGGCGAAAGGCAATTCGCGGGCGTGATGTTTGGCACCGTAGTCGAAGGACAACGCGCACACGACTTGATGATGCTCCATGGCCCAGTACAACGCGGTAACGGAATCCATCCCGCCGCTCACCAGTACCACGACTTTCTTTCGTGCGGACATTGGATGAATTCCCGGCAGGCTGTCAGCGTTTTTTGCCGCGGCCGCGCGCCGGTTTTTCGTACTCGGCGCGCACGCTGACCCGGATGCCGCCGCGGGAGGCGAATTGACCGAAGACCCGCATGAATCGGGGGCTGCAGGCCTTGACGAGGTCGTCTAAAATTCGGTTGGCGACCTCTTCGTTGAAGGCCGCGCAGTTCCGAAAGCTGGCGAGGTAAAACTTGAGGGATTTGGTTTCGATGCAGCGCCGGTCGGCGACGTATTCGATGTGGAGCGTGGCAAAATCGGGCTGGCCGGTGATCGGGCACAGTGAGGTGAAATCGTCCGCATCAAACTCGATGATGTAGTCGCGCTGCGGGTAGCGATTTTCAAACGTTTCCAGCGTGGAATGGGAAACACTCCCGGGAAGCCGGGTTTCGGATCTGCCGAGCAACGTGAGGCTCTCCTTGGAGGAGCGCTCGGAAGAGGGAACGGATTTTGGTTGGGTGGACTTGGCCATGCTTTCAGCGGAATAAAAACGCGCGCCGACCGCCGGCACGCATCCGCAACCCTAAGCCGCGTGGGCTGCGAAGCGCATTAAAAAGTGCTAGGCATCGTTCCCTTCGTTGTTGGACGCGCGGTCCCGCGTGCGCCGCGACATCCCGCAAACGCCCCGCCTGCCGGGATCCCGGATGAGCGCAAAAAATTCCTCGGCCTCCGGCGGCCATACGGATTGCACTGCGGTTTCCAGGGCTTGCCCCATGTTCAAACCCTTCCGGTACACCAGATCAAAAGCCGCTTTGATTGCACCGCGGGTCGTCGCGGAGAATCCTGCCCGCCGCATCCCAATGACGTTCAATCCCCAGAGTTCGTTCACAGCCGCGCCGATGCAGAACGGCGGCAGACTCTGCGTCAGCGCGCTGTTCCCCTGCACAATCGACATGCGTCCAATCCGCACAAACTGGTGGATTCCCGCGCCTCCTCCGACGAACGCCAGCGAACCCACGGTCACGAACCCCCCCAGCATGGCGCCGTGCGCGATCACCGCCCTCGGTTCGACCACGCAATCGTGGCCGACGTGGCCCGCGCCCATCACAAAACATCTCTCGCCCACCAGGGTTTCACCGCCCGGTTGCGTGCTTCGGTGGACGGTGCTGTGTTCTCCAAGGGTAGCGTAATCTCCGATCCTCACAGTTGATTGGATGGACCGGTCGAAGTGGATGTCCTGTGGATCTCCCCCGACCACCGCGCAAGGACGCAACACGACTCCTTTCCCCAACCGTGCATGGGTGGAAACAATCACAGCAGCGCCGATCTCGCAATCGTCTCCGACCACCGCCGAACCCTCGATCACGGCGTATGGTCCGATTTTCACATTTGCGCCAATTTTCGCGTCTGGAGAAACAATGGCCGTGGGATGGATCATGTGGAGAGCGTAACGGGTGGGAAAACCATCGCCCAGTTTTTCGCGGGGCACCCTTGCGGGCAAGCATCGAAATCATCGCCGCGGCTCCCCCTTGCCGGATGATTCAGGTCCGGCGCGCCCACGGTCACGGAACGGGTTTGGCGCCGAATTCACGGCCCATGCATTCCGGACAGATGCCGTGGCTGAAATGGCTGCCTGTGTGCGCGTGGATGTAGCTCTCGATCTGCTGCCAGTAATTTCCGTCATCGCGGATCTTTTTGCAGTACATGCAGATGGGCAGGAGCTCTTTCAGCAGCCTGATCTGCCGCGCGTATTCGAGAATCCTTTCCGCAACACAGAGCCGCATGGAGATCATTTCACGGTCGAGCGGTTTGGAAAGAAAGTCGTCCACGCCCGCGGCGATGGCCTCGCGCAGGCTCTCGCGGCCGGCGCTATTGGCCGTGAGGAGGATGAAATAGGTGTATTCGGTGTTCGGGCGGGAGCGGACGCGCTGCACGAGCTCGAGACCGTCCAGTCCGGGCATCAGCCAGTCGCTGATGATGACCCGCACGGGGGTTGCATCAAAGGTGTTCCACGCTTCAAGCCCGCTTTTGGTCACGACCACCTCGTGCCCTTCGTTTTGGAGGGCGAGCTGCAAAATTTTCACGGAAACAAAATCGTCGTCGGCGATGAGAATCTTCATGTAACGGAAGGAATCGCGCCAGAGCGCTCGTTGAGCGCCGAGCACATGCGTTCGAACTTGCGGGGAAGAAGTTCGACCAGAACCATTGTCTCTGCGGCAAGCCCGCGCCCGGCGTCTTCTTCGATGCGCTCGCAATGCGCGATCAGTTCGTGCGCCCCGAAGTTGGAGGCGCTTCCTCGCAACGAATGGGCCGCGCGCCTGACGGCATCCCAGTCCCCGGAGGCGCAACTCTCGCGCATCAACTCCACGAGCTTGCCGCCTGTTTGGATGAAGTGCCCCGACAAACTTGCAAGAAGCGCGTCGCCCTCGGCCCCTCCGAGTTCCCGAAGCTTCTGCAGGGCTGCGCCGTTGAGAACAAGCGGATCCCGCATCTGGGTCCAAGCCTCGTTTGATTCCAGCGAGGGACTGGACGCCTCCCGTTTCCGGCTTTGTTGTTGGGCCCGCACAAGAACCGAGAGCAGTGCGGATTCCCGCACAGGCTTGCTCAAATAGTCGTCCATGCCCGAAGCGAGGCAGTGTTCGCGATCGCCCTCCATCGCGTTGGCGGTCATCGCAATGATCCACGTGTGCTCCCCTTTGCTCGCATCGGAAGCCCGGATGGCGCGCGTGGCGCTGAGCCCGTCCATCTCCGGCATCTGGCAATCCATGAGCACCGCGTCGATCGGACCGCGCTGGAGCATTTGCAACGCTTCCCGGCCGTTGTTGGCGATGCCGATGACGTCACATCCGAGCTTGGCCAGCTGCAGACGAATCACCTGCTGGTTTACCGGATTGTCTTCCGCGACCAGGATGCGCAGACCGGCCGGCAGCGATTCCCCCGCATGTTCGGTTGTATCCGCGAGGTTGGCTGAGCTTTCCGAGCGGGCGGCTGAGGCCTCCGCAAGCCAGTGTACGACGGAGCGGCCCCTCAGGGGCTTGTGAAACAAAGTCTGGCAACCAAACGCGATCTCCGTCTCATCCAACGCGGTCCGGTTGAACGGCGCGAGCAGGGCAATGCGCAGGCCGCGCTTGGCGAGCTCGGAAAAACCCCCGTGATCCAACGCCGCACGGCAGATGCCCGCCTCGATCAGGAGCAGGCAGCGGTGCAGACCATCGGGGCGTTGCCGCGCGACCCAGTTTCGGACGCCGATGATGGAATCCGCGTCCTCCACTTCGGCATGCTCCGCGAGAAGGGCGAGCGTCAGACTGCTCCGGCTTGCGGGGTGAGGCTCCGCGACAAGAACGCTCCACGATTCGAGACGGCGGCTCAAAAAATACGCCCCGTCAGATGAGCGCGGATCGAATGCCGGCACGCTCGAGTGAGCGAACTGAGCCGTGAACCAGAAGGTGGACCCTTCGCCGGGCGTGCTGCGCACGCCGATTTGACCGCCCATCCGCAGCACAAGCTGTTTGGAAATCGCGAGGCCAAGCCCGGTGCCGCCGTAGCGCCGCGTGGTGGATCCATCCGCCTGGCTGAACGGTTGAAACAGCTTGTCCTTCACCTCGGGATCCACGCCGATGCCGGTATCCTGCACTTCGAAACGGATCGTAACACGGTCCGCCGGATTCAAGTCCGCGTCCTCGAGCCGGCATGAAAGGGTGACCTCGCCCTGATTGGTGAACTTGAGCGCGTTGCCGAGAAGGTTGACGAGAATCTGGCGCAGCCGCCCGGGGTCGCCCCGCAACCAGCGCGGCACGGAGGGTTCGCACAATACCGCCAGCGCGAGGTTTTTCTGGTGCGCTTTCTCCGCCAGCAAATCCGTGGCGCCGTGCACAACGGCTTCGAGTTCAAAATCGATCTTATCAAAGACGAGGACGCCCGCCTCGATTTTCGAGAGATCCAGCACGTCGTCCAGAATCGTGAGCAACGCGTCCGAACTCTGCTCGATGGTTTGGGCAAAGGCACGCTGGCGCGCATTCAAGCGGGTGTCGAGCAGGAGCCCGGTCATCCCGATGATCCCGTTCATCGGGGTGCGAATCTCGTGGCTCATGTTCGCAACAAATTCGCTCTTGAGCTTTGCAGACCGAAGGGCCGCATCGCGCGCCTCCTCCAGTTCCACTTCAGCGCGCACGGCGCGGGAAACATCGAGGCCGATCGCCGCGAGCATCTGGGTGCCGTCCGGCATTTTCAGAGGGAACCGGAACACGCGCCAGTGCACGCTCGCCCCGTTTGCGAGCGTGAATTCTTCGACGACCCTCTTGGTGGCGCCCGTGCGCAGCACCTCCTTCTCAAGCTCCGCGATCTCTCCGGCAAGCGACCCGGCGCGGATTGCGTCGTCGCTCTGTCCCGGGAGCCGGTGCAGCGGCTGCTTCACCAGATCCGCAAAAGTGCGGTTTGCCGCGACGTACCTGCCTTCGTCGTCCTTGATATACAGCAAAGCCGGAGCCGATTCGAGCAGAGCCACCAGTCGCTGGATGAGTTCCCGGTGCGCGCCGGAAGGCTCCGAACCCGGGCAGGACAGGGTTGCCTCCGCCGAAAATGGCGCTTCAACACCCGTTGCAGGTCGATCTGGCCCCGTCTGCCTCAATCGAATCGCCAACAACGCGGTCAACGCGGCGGCAGACTGCACACCGGCCACCGTTGCGAGAAGGGGATGCGGCGCGGCAGCGCTTGGGGCGGTGAGCTCAAAAAACATCCAGGCTCCCGCTGCGCAAAACACGAGCAACAGCAGCGTCAGGAGTCGGGTTTGATTGAAACGCATCCGGTGCAGAGTTTTTAGGAAGAATCTTTTTGCCGCGCGATCAAGGCAAAAGGAAGCCCCCCGTTTTGTGAACCAAAACGGGGGGCTTCGGGGGTTGGAGGGAAATCTCCGGAAATCCGAACTACTTCACTTTGGCCTTGAGATCCTTGCCGGCGGAGAAGCGCACGCCCTTGGAGGCCTTGATTTTGATCTTTTCCTTGGTTTTTGGATTGGTTCCGATGCGGGCCTTGCGCGCGGTGACCTTGAAGGTGCCGAAGCCAACCAGTTGCACCGCGTGGTCTTTCTTGAGGCCGGACTTGATCCCGTCGATCACGGCTTCCACGGCGCGTTCAGCTGAAGCGCGTGTGGTTTCTTTTCCAAGATTCTTTTGTACTGCGGCAACGAGGTCGGTTTTGTTCATAGGGGTCTTTGACTGGATGGGGTATGGGTTTTGCTTTCGGGGGGGAAGGAACCATTCCTTCAAAGCGGATTAGGCCTTTGCCAAAGGGCTCTCACACCGTCAAACAAAAACTTCTAAGCTCCCCACAATTCACGGGTAATTTTTAATCGCGAAGCCGCTTAAAGTGAGGCGCCCGATCAATCGGTTGCCGGCAGAATGGCCGCTTTCAAGCCCGCAAAATCAATCATGAAAACCCGCATCGAACGGTACGCAGCAGCCGCCCCCAAAGTCGCCCAAGATGCTTTCGTTGCTGCAAATGCGACACTCATCGGCCAGGTGACAATGGCGTCGGAATCCAGCGCTTGGTTTCAAAGCGTTCTGCGCGCGGACATCAATCACATCGTGGTCGGCCCGCGTTCGAACCTTCAGGACGGCGCGGTCATCCACGTGGCGGACGATTTTGGCACGGTGCTGGGCCAGTCCGTGACCGTTGGACATGCGGCGGTGCTGCATGCATGCACCATCGACGACGAGGTGCTCGTGGGAATGAACGCCGTGGTGCTCGATGGCGCGGTGGTGGGCGCAAGGTCGATTGTGGGCGCAAACGCCCTGGTCACCGCGGGCACGCAGATCCCGCCGGGATCCTTGTTCCTGGGCTCCCCGGGGAAAGTCGTGCGGGCGCTTTCCCTGGAGGAGCAGGCGAAGCTGGTCGTCTGGGCGGACAGATACGTGGCGCTTTCACAGGTCTACCGCGACGGATTGCCGAAGTTTTACCTGCCGCCGCCGCCAACGCTGCCGGGTGTCGGCGCGCTGTGAGCGCCTTGCGTTGGATCGCGGTTCGCCGCGAAGTCATTTTCGTTGGCTGCCAGCGAAAGGTGCGACTTCGTACGTATGCGAAACCGCAGCGTTCCGGCGTTCCGGCGTTTCATCCGCGGGAAGATATGCGCGGACGTAGGAAACGACTGCCTTGTCCGGGTGGACCACCACGCGCAGGTGACCGGATGAGCCTTGGATCACGCCGGATTTGTAGCCGTATTCCTCGGCACTCCGGGTGTTGTCGTAGCGGGGATGGCCTGGTTGCGGCACTTCCTGATACACGATGCCGTCGAGGTCCTCTTTGACGTAAAGATGGTCGTGTCCGTGGAAAACAATTTGAACACCGTGCTTGGCCAGCAACTGATGGATGGGCATGGGCCAGCCGGCGCGCTTTTCGGCAAAAAGCACCGCACCGCTCGCATCTTTTCCACCCCACTCGTAAAACGGCGCCGACTCGCGGCCCCCACGCGCGTCTTTGCCCGCCCCACCCACAAGGTGGTGGATGAAAACAAATCGAAACCGGGCTTTGCTCGCTGCCAGCGTTGAAGCCAGCCAGTTGTATTGTTCGCTTCCGAGCGTGCGGCCCCACATCTCGTCCGCGCCTTTTTGCCTCGTGGTGAACCAAAACGGATCAAGCGCCAAAAACAGCGCGTCTCCCCATTCCCAGCCGTAGTAATTTTGAAGCATGCCAGCGTGGGGGTCGGGCGTCTTGTTGCCCGAGTAGAAACCGTCCGGGATCGGGTTCGGAAAATATTTTTTCCGCTGTTGGTTCGACCACACGGCAAGGTTGGTGCCGGTGCCGTCAAGCCAGCGGCCCGCCTCGGCATCGTGATTGCCGAGCACCAAGTAAAGCGGCGCTGAGTGTGAGATCCGGCTGAAATAAAAGCGCTGCGCTTTGTACTGCGCTTCCGCAGTTTCCCGGCCGCGGTGTTTGTCGGTCATGAAAGTGTCCCCGAGGTCGATGTGAAAGTCGGGATGGTCCGCGAGTGCGTTTGCGAGGCATCGCAAGTACAGCGCGGGCTCGGTGTTGTAGTCCAAGTGCGGGTCCGCCTGCATCGTGAAGGCGAAGCTCGAACCGGGCCGCCGCTGCGTCCGGAACGACCGCATGGGCTCGGTTTCCCATGCGCCTCCCCGGGTGCGGAAGGAGAGCGTGTAGGCGTATTCCGAATCGGGCGTGAGTCCTGTGAGGGGAAGCTCCAGCGGCTCTCCCGCGGCAAGCTTGAAGACCGGCGTCTTTGCCATCGCGCCGCCCTTGATTCCGTACTCCACCATGCCCTCGCGGTCCTGGTAGGAAACAATGCTGGCGGTGATGGCGCTGGCCGTCGGTCTTCCGAGCACCACATCCACCGGATGCGCCGGCACGTCCGTTTTGAACAGGAAGCGGACATCGTCCACCGCAGCGTCCTGGCCCGGGGGCCGCTGGGGGCCGCGCTGCCCCCCCTGTTTCCCACCTCCGGAGCCGCGGGGCTTTTCGTCGGCAGCGCCAACTTGAAGGGCGCAAAACAGGCAAAACAGCAGGGTGAAAAATAGGCGCATGGCGGGCGGGGAGCGTTTGGATTCAGCTTCTTTTTGAAAACCTCTGCGTTCCTGCGCGGAGGCGTGCGGTACGTTTTTCTTCCCAACCTTTAGACAAAGTGAAGCGAAAGAGCCTTTAAAAAAGCGCCGGCCGCCCTTTGCTTCACTCTTTCTTAAGACTCCGATCTCCACAACGATGTAAACCCGATGAGAGTTCTGGTCATTGAAGACGAAGTCGACTTGTTGAAAGGCCTCGCACGGTCGCTTCGCGCGGAGGGGTATGCCGTGGATACCGCGAGCGATGGACACACTGGTTTACGCAAGGCGGAGGACACGCCCTATGATGCCGTCATTTTGGACGTGATGTTGCCGGGGATGGACGGGTGGGAGCTGCTTCAGTCGATCCGTGAAACCAGGAAAACACCGGTGCTGATGCTCACCGCGCGCGATGGTCGCCTTGAGAGAATCCGCGGGCTTGACCTGGGTGCCGACGATTATTTGGTGAAGCCGTTTGATCTCGGAGAATTACTGGCGCGCCTGCGCGCGATCATCCGGCGCGCGAGCGGTGAAGCGCGTTCGTTGATGAGCATGCAGGATGTCACGATCGACGCGCCTGCGCGGCGCGTGACAAAGGCCGGCGCCGATGTCGAGCTTACGGCGCGGGAATACGCGCTTCTGGAATACCTCGCGACTCACCGCGGCAAGGTCGTCACGCGCACCGAGCTGTACGATCACCTCTTTGATGAACAGGAGGACTCGCTTTCGAATCTGCTCGATGTTCACGTTTCAAATCTGCGCAAAAAACTCGGGCACTCCCTGATCGTGACGCGGCGCGGTCACGGTTACACCATCGAGAAGGAGTGAAACTTCCGACCACCATCCGTTGGAGGCTTCAAGTCTGGTACGGGCTATGGCTCGCGCTGCTGGCCGGAGTCCTCATCACGGCGACCTATCATTTTGAAAAGGAACGGCGGTTCCGGAAAATCGACCAGGAACTGCAGCAGGGGTTGTCCAATGTCACCGACGCGCTGCGCCGCATGCCGGAGCGCGGACCGGCTGTCGCCGGCGCGATCCAGTCGCAGGTGATGCCGGCCGCCGCGAGTCTGGTAGTGAAGGGGGGCCTTGATTATGTCGCCATCTGGATGAACGCAGCGGAGCCCGTTGGCGTGTCCGCAAACGCCCCGGCGGGAATTCCCAAGCCCGAGGCCGGCCAGCTCGCCGTCCGCATCCGCGGGGACCGGCGCGAAGCGTTCATTTCGGCGGCGCCCGTTGATGTCTTGATGGTGGGGCGCTCGGTGGACTCGGAGCTCGCGGAATTGTCTTCGCTGCTGATGCTGCTGGTTACCATGGGCATCGTCCTTCTCGGCGGCGGTTTGTTCGGGGGCATGTGGATTGTTTCACGCGCAATCCAACCCGTGGATGATATCGTGTCGGCGGCGCTTAAAATCGAGGCGGGTGACTTGCGGCAGCGCATTTCTGAAAAAGAAGGATGCGGCGAACTTGTCGGGTTGGTTTCGGTTTTGAATCGGACTTTTGAAAGGCTCGCGACGGTTTTTGAACATCAGGGCCGTTTTATCGGCGATGCGGCGCACGAACTGCGCACACCCGTGGCAATCATGCTCGCGCAAATCCAGTCGGCGCTCGCGATGCCGCTCAGTGCCGAGGAGTATCAGGAGACGCTGCAAGCCTGCCAGCGGGCCGCGCAGCGGATGCGCCGGCTGATCGAAGGACTGTTGAAGCTCGCGCGGCTCGGCGCCGGCGCTGAATTGCTGGACTTCGCTGCGGTGGACCTGCCGGATGTTGTTCGAGAAGTGCTCGAGCAGCAGCGCACGCTGGCGTTGGAGCAGAATATCGAATGGATCACACAGCTTGAACCCGCTTTGTGCCGGGCGGAGCGCGAGTTTCTGCATCAGGTCGC
>JBILLT010000030.1:0-33861 GCA_044375925.1 Chthoniobacteraceae bacterium
AAGATCTTGTATCCCCCGAGACCCGGACAGACAGCCGTCCCCGAATTCTCGCCTTCGCTTACCACTCTATATTTTTTTGTATCCGTCGAGGTGAACTCCGAAGTCGGCTTGGAGGCTGCCAAGGCCGAGCCCACGCCAACCGCAGCAACCAACGCAATTACGACCGCTTTAAAATATCCAATCCCATGATTCATAGGGTCATACTCTGAGTATGGCCGATTGACGCATCAACGCTATTCCGGAGCCGATCCCACAAAACCCACCCACGATACCTCAGCCTGCGTATCAAACACCGCCCTCGCGATCCCTAAGACCGCCGCATAGATTCGGCGTACACCCCAACAGCAACTCCGAGCAACCGCATGACCGAGCTCATTTTAAATCGGGATCACTACACTCGACTCATAGCTGAAGAAATCCCCTCAGCGCGCCAGTATTTGTGGATCGCGACCGCCGACCTCAAAGATCTGCATGTCGCACAGCGAAAGCAATTCGTCCCATTTCTCTCGGTACTTGCCGGACTCGTGGCACAAGGCGTCTACGTGCGTCTCATGCACGCGAAAGAACCCGGACCGAGATTCAGGGAGGATTTTGACCGTCACCCTGAACTTCTGGAGTCTGACTTGTTCGAGCGGGTTCTATGCCCGCGCTTGCACACCAAAGCAATCATCATCGACGGGCTCAAAGCTTACATTGGGAGCGCCAACATGACAGGGGCGGGAATCGGAGCAAAAAATGATCATCGCAGAAACTTCGAGGCGGGAGTGCTCACTGATGACCCGAAACTCGTGCAGCCCTTGATCGAAGAAGTTGACGCGCTATGGATGGGACAACACTGCGCGAAATGCCAGCGTCGCGCCGTTTGCCCGGATCCGATTGCGTAACTGTGTCGTTGCAGGGTCGAAAAAGAGACCTTACTGCGGGTCAGTCAAAGCCCGCTGCGAACTCCAAACACGGTTCAACTCCGCCCGCCGTTGCTCGGGTGTTAATTCAGGAGCGTTGCGAATCCGGAATTCCTCGGCCTCCAACTCCCGCATCGTTTTTGGGACCCGATTCGATCCATTCTCGGAAGCAAGCTGAGTACCTTCACGCGGCAAAGGAGTATTCACGATGATAGCCTTTTTCGGGGCAGCCTGCTTCCGCTGGCTGACTCTGGAAGGAAGTCGGAACTCCGATGCCTTGCCGTCGACAACCACCTCATCTCCGCGACTGGTGATTTCATAGAGCTTTTTCGCAAACTCAGAAGGTAGACGGATGCAACCGTGAGACGCCGGAGAACCCGGCAGCACGCCCGCATGCATCGCGACCCCGTGCCAAGTCAACCGCTGCATGAAGGGCATCGGCGCATTGTGGTAGAGGTTTGAATGGTGCATCACTTGTTTCTCAAGGATCGTGTATGTTCCCACTGGTGTAGAATGCCCGGGGCGGCCGGAGCTGATGCTGGAACGCGCAATCAGTGTTCCGCCGCGAAACACCTCCAGCTTTTGCATCGACAAATTCACCAGAATTGAAACCGGGCCCTCTGTGGATAATTCGGGCTGCCACTCGAATTTTCCCGGCATCACATACTCGCTGTCCGTGAGAGGCAGATTCTGCACCGCAGGTTCGCGTCTTGCCGCAGCCTTGAATTCAGCCGCAGAGCCCTGCACCGCGCCTAAACACAGTGCAGATATCAAACCAGCGAATTTGCCAATCGAACCCATCCTTTGATTACCTTTCATGTGATAGCCGCAGCATCCTCAAGATGAAAATAACAAAAGGTTTCGTATCTTGATATTTGTCCACCCGGCTAATCACCCGCCTGAAGGGGGATCAGAGGAAACGGCACAGATTGCCTCAACTGCCTACTTGATGGAAATCAACTCCACCTCGAACACCAACGCCTCATCAGGCCCGATGAGTCCACCCGAGCCTCGGGAGCCGTAGGCGAGATGGGACGGGACGTACAGCTCCGCCTTGCCCCCTTCCTTCAACAACTGAAGCCCTTCCGTCCAACCCTTGATCACCCCGTTCAAGGCAAATTCCGCCGGTTGCCCGCGCTTGTACGAGCTGTCGAATTCCTTTCCGTCAATCAGCCGGCCGCGGTAGTGCGCCACGACTTTATCCGTCGGCTTGGGTTGCCTGCCCTCTCCCTCCTTTATCGTCTTGATCTGCAACCCGCTCGGAAGCACCTTTACCCCCTCTTTTTTGGCATTCTGCTTCAAAAATACCTCTCCTTTGATCAATCCAAGCTGCGCGACTGCGCACACAGGAAAAGTGAAAAGGATTGCGATGAAAAAACACAGTCGGCTGGCACTCATAAAAATGTCCCATCCGATATAGATAAGTCTGTTACAAAGATAAAGTTTGGAATCCAGGCCGGCGTTCTACTCCGGCAAACCACTCCTCCATCGGTCCCCGTAATTTCCGATCTTCTCGACCGGAATCCGCTCAAATCCGAGCGCCCAAGCCGGGGAATCCTTCGCCAAACGTTTAGGATCTCCTCCCTCAAATTGGGGATCCGCCACAACAGAGTTCGCATCCACCCCGTTCGCACGCCAGCTATCCCATTCGGATCGCATTTCCACGCGGTGCAGCGACAAGCCGGCCACATCCAGCCAACCGTCCTCCGCGCGCCATTCCACCCGCGCTGAAAAAGCCTCCATCTTCGGATGCCAACCCGCCTGCCCCTCCTTCGGAACACTGAAAACCCACTCCCGTTCCTCCCAATCCTGAGAAACGCGAACCTCACTCTTCGGGCTGAGCCAAAAGTACTCGCCCGATACGAAAGACTGAATCCCGACAACCGCTTTTGCCTCGTGGCTCGCCCGAACCCGCGCCTTCAGCCTGTAGGCTGCCCCATGCTCCAGCTTGATCCCCGGGCCCGCTGCGACTGGGTACGGCTTTTTCACCCCCTCTACACGGAGAACCATCCCGTCCGTCTCGCGCTCGCTCACCCCGCCACGAGGCGGCTCCGCCGGCTTGCTGATCCAGCGCCATCCGTCTGGCAGCCTTTGTTGCGCGCCTTTCCACGTTCCAAGCAGCTCTGATCCCAAATCCGCACCAGCACCCAAAAAACCAGTCTTCACCACGCCGCCCGGCGCCCAATAAAGATTCCGGTCAAATTGATTGTGAGTGAAGGGAACTTGGCGGATATCCAGCACCGGAATCTCGGCATCGTTCGACACGAGAATATTTCGCTCGAACCGGTTGCCACGCATCGTCAGGCCGTTTGGAAGCGGTGCATCCTTGGGGTGCAGGTCCATCCCCCGCAGCTTTTGCCACGCAGGTTCTGCCGCGACCTTTTCATATCCTTCAATCATCCCCGGCAGCGTCCGCGTGAAGCGATCATTCACGCTCCAGCCATGCACGTCCACCTGCCACTGGCGGCTGCCGATCCAGATGTTATTAAAAATCCAACAGTCGCGAGCACCGTGCACATGGATCCCGCCGCGCCCGCAACGCTCAACAATGTTCCCCACCACATCGACTCCACCCGAATTATCATCCAGATAAATCCCCCAAGAAAAATGCGGCGTTGTGAGTTTTCCATCGTGGAGATCCATCCCGTAAACATCTTGGATCCAATTGTGACGGATCACGGAACCGCGCGGCGTGATCCAGTCGCGACCTCCGGAATAAATCGCACCTGTATCCTCCGTCTCAAGCGACAAATCATGCAGGTGGTTTAACTCGATGACGTTTAAATTCCCGCCATGCATCACCCCGAAGCGGGGGCCGTGGTGAATGTGATTGCGGGTCACGATGCATCCAACAGCCCTGAGCATCACGCCTACACCCTGCTTGTAATACACACCAAATTCGTAGAGGTGATTATTCTCAACCAAATGACCGCATTCCTCGAGAGTCTGTCGGTCACCGCCAGAAACTGACACTGCATTCGCGCCCGCGCCTGAAACCGTGTTGCTGCGCACCTCCACTTTTCTGCCCCCGCTCACCCCGACACCGGAGCCCGAAAAAAAACCCACGTTTGAAATCTTGTTTCCCGCAAATCGGCACGAGTCGCAGTTTTCGAACACAACCGCCGTCCCGTGGGACCCCTCCCAGTCGACGTTTTCAATCGAAAGATGCCTCACGTCCTTCGCCTTGAGAAGCCCGGAAGCAACCACAATCTCCGCGCCTTCAGCGGTTTGTTCCGATTGCGGGATCAGATACACCGTGCGCGTGCGGCGATCCAAATGCCATTCACCCGGCGCATCCAACTCCTCGATCGGTCCCTGAACGTAGTACCGATTTCCTGCACGGATCGGATAACTACAGTCCTTCGCCAATCGGGCAATCCCGGAGCCCGCATCATATCCTGCGAGCGCGACAAGATCATTCCACCAATTGTAGCGGGCAAACACGAAGACCTCGGCGTCGGAAGGGTTCGCCCAGACCCGGATGTCTTCAGGCTTCATCTGTAGCGTTCGTTTGTCCTCCCCTGGAATGTCCGCATACATCGGCCATTGCTGGCCTCCTGCGAAAGCCCAGCCTTTTGTCGCCATGTCGGTTAAGTCAGCATTAGGGTACCGCGCCAGTGGGAGTCGCCTTCCATGAAGCAAAAGCTGTCTGCAGTTGGCCAAATCGACCTTATCGGGCAAGTCAGCCTTCAGAACGCCGGCTCTTCCGGGCAGGTCCGCCACAGCCCATCCGGTAAGCAAACGCGCTCCGCTGATCTTTGGGCGTTCGTTTTGGTAACCGCGCCAGACGACTTGCGCACCGGCCCCACCCGAATCCTTCTCTCCCAACTCGAGAGGGCTGGAACGACGATAGACGCCAGCGCGCAAATGGACCGTCACCGGCCCCTTCTCGGGCCCAGCCAACTCGGCCCTCGCAGCGTCGCGGGCGCGCTCAAGCGACGCGAAAGGCCCGTCGGTTGCCGACGCGTTCGGGGCGGGAGATTTGCCGCTCCATTCGTCCCTGCCTGCCGGCGATACATACCAATCCGAAGACCACGCAGAAGATGACGTTAAAGCAAGAAACGCAAGGCCTGCGGCATACTGGTGGCGCGAAATTAGCATGCGGCAGAATATTTTCCGCTCGGCCCACTGCGCAATCTCAAATGCCCGCACACCTCTTTACTGCAAACGATCAGCAGTTCCAGTCCGCTCTTTCCTCCCACGCTTTGGAGCGCTACACAAGACGCATGAACTATCGCCCCCGAAACGTCCTTCCACGAGCCCTCGTTGTTGCATGCGCGATCACCATCGGGAACCCGGCAGATGCCACCGATCTTGACGTCCGCAACACATCAGAATTCGCGAAATGCGTCTCACCTTCCGCAACGCTCGAGAGACTGGGCACGGACATGAAGTTCTTGGAGGGTCCGCAATGGGTACCTTCTAGCGGCGGTTTTCTTGTCTTCAGCGACATTCCCTCGAATGAGCTTAAAAAGTGGACCCAAAAAGACGGGATTTCCTCGTTTCGCAACCCAAGCAACAACACGAACGGAAACACCCTCGACAATGCTGGAAAGCTCGTGAGCGCCGAACACGGAGCCAGACGACTTTCGCTCACGGAGACCGACGGAACCGTCCGCACGCTGGTGGATCAGTTTGAAGGTAAAAAACTCAATTCTCCCAACGACGTTGTTGTCAGCGCGGACGGTGCGATTTGGTTTACGGACCCGGACTATGGATTGCAAACCGATCCCACGACAAAACAGAAAATCGGAAAAGAACAGCCCGGCGAGTTCGTGTTCCGATACGACCCAAAAACCAACCAGACGCGCGCCGTCGCGAGAGATTTTGTGAAGCCAAACGGCCTCTGCTTTTCGCCCGACGGGAAACATCTTTATATCGCAGACTCTGGCTCTCCAAAGCACATCCGCATCTTTGATGTAAAGAACGGCGGCCTCGAAAATGGACGCGTCTTCGCCCAGATCGACAAGGGCGCACCTGACGGGATTCGATGCGACGAAGAAGGCCGCTTGTGGTCGAGCGCCGGCGACGGAGTCCACGTTTTTGCTCCAAACGGCGAGCTTCTTGGAAAAATACTGACACCCGAATCCCCGGCAAACCTCGCATTCGGAGGCCCCGACCTCAGGACACTCTTTTTGACAGCCCGCAAATCCCTCTATTCCATACAAGTCATGGCCAAGGGAATCCGCTGAACCCGACATGCCGCGGGTGGCTGTTCTGGGAGTCCGATTTCACTGTTTCCTGCTCAGCGCTTCAACCTTCCTGCGATAGCTGCCAGGGGTTACAGCCATCCGTTTCCTGAACTGCTGGGTGAAGCTGCTTGAATCGACAAAGCCGCACTGGTGAGCGATCTCGCTTGCGGTGAGCACGGTTTCATGAAGCAGCCGCGCCGCCGCGTTCACACGTGTTTTGATCAAAAATTCCTGCGGACTCATTCCGAATACGGACTGAAAATGCCGTTGAAGCTGCCGCAAGCTCTGCCCGCAGTCGGAGGCCACCTGTTCTATCCTCAGAGGCAGCGCATAGTCCCTGCGCATCAACTCGACCGCCTTCGCGACAGTTTGAAAAACCGGGAGAGCCCTTTCACTTGAATCCGGCGGACGCAACACACCCATGATCCCCTGTGCCATATCAAACCGGTCCCGAACCGCCATTTTGGTCACCACAAACCAGTCAGGCATTCCGATCGCGTCCCACCACAGCTCCAACCGCTCCACCACCGCAACCTCTCCCGAAAGAATGCGCCGATCGTCGCTCACAAACGCCTCTGCCATCGAGTTTGGATTGATGTCAAAATCCGTGAGACCGATGATTTGTGTTTCGTCGCACATGTTATACCGTTCCAGCAGGGGTTGGCTTGCAAACATGATGTGACCCGCGTGATCCTTCGCGAAAAAATAGATTCCGGGGATGAGGTCAAACAGCTTTTGAAAAGTACGCATCGGATCCAACCCGCCCAGCCAGGATGCCCTGCGGGCAAGCCAGTGACGGACCTCGGCAGGGCGCCGTTGCACCCCGGTGCGGGGCCGAAGTGGCGTCGTAAATCGCATATTCTTTGTCATTACCATCTTCACCCCGTAAGTTCACACTCTTTTTCATGCCCGCACCCCGTGCGCATGAAAGTGCGCCTAGACCCACCACCCAAGCTGTCCTGCAGCCGAGTTTGAAACCGCGCCCCGAATTGACCCATGCGGTTTTTGATTTCGACGGCACCCTGTCCTGGATCCGCCACGGCTGGCCCGAGATCATGCAGTCGGTCTTTACAAGCCACTGGGTCGGGTTCGAATCGGAGGGCCAAACGCAGCGCGATTCCATTTTTAACTCCATCATCATCGGGATGAATGGACGCCCAACCATCGTTCAGATGCAGCGTTTTTCCGAGTTGCTGGAGGAACGCGGCTTGAAGCTCGATCCGGAAGCTCTCCGAGCAGAGTATCAGGCCCGTTTGGATTTGGAGATCCAACATCGCCTCGAGCTTATTCGCGCAAATCAGACTCTGCCCGACGCATTCGTGGTCCATGGAGCAAGACCCCTGCTGGAATGGCTCAATCGTGAAGGACTGGAACTGGTCATTCTCAGCAGCACGATCGAACACCGCGTCAGAGAAGAGGCGGAGGCCCTCGGGTTGACGCACTTTTTCAAAGACCGAATCTACGGGAGCGGCGAAAACCCTTCGGCATTTTCAAAAATGACGGTTTTTGATCAAATCCTGCGCGAGGACGGAATTCCAGGAGAAAACATTCTCTCCTTCGGCGACGGTCCCGTGGAAATTGAATGCACTAAAAAAATCGGCGGCCTGGCCATCGCGATCTGCAGCGACGAAAACACCAATGGTTCCGGCAAAATGGATCCTGCTAAACAGGCGCAACTCCTGGAAGCCGGTGCCGACGCAGCTTATCCGGATTTCAGAGACATCCCCTCGCTGATGCAATATCTGCTGCAACGATGAATCCCACGAAGCCGATCGACCTCTCAAAACTCAAGGTGCACCCGCTTTCCTCTCGCAGGAGCCTCACGCGCGCCGAGGAGATCTTGATCAATCCGGAAGCCAACCTCCCGTCGCCCATTTCAGAGGAAACCCGCCGTGCTGTCGAACAGTGCGCGCACCGCATTCGGAAGGCGCGCAGCGTGGACGCCAGCGTAATGCTGATTTACGGCGCACATCTTCTGCGAAACGGCGCCGCGCTCATCTTGGATTCCCTCATGAAACAGGGATGGATCACGCACCTTGCGACAAACGGTGCAGGGTCGATCCACGACTGGGAATACGCCTGGCTTGGCGCGTCAACCGAAGCTGTCGAGGAAAACGTCGCCACGGGAACTTTCGGCGCCTGGGATGAAACTTCCAAATTTATCCACGCAGCACTCCTCTGCGGCGCCTTGGAAGGACTAGGCTATGGGGCGTCACTTGGAAGATTTATTTGCAATGACGGCGCGGACATTCCCGACCCCGCACTTCTGCGGCGTCTAATCTTGGAGAATCCGGACGACACCATCACCGGAGCGCGAGCCGACCTTTTGCAGGCGATCCAACGAGGTCACCTCTCGGCGGGAAAACTGCACCTGCACCATCGGTGGCCGCAAGCATCGGTCTTCGCTTCAGCGTGGCGCCACCAAACTCCTCTCACTGTTCATCCGGGGATCGGATACGACATTATCGCGAATCACCCAATTTTTTCCGGAAGCGCCATCGGACGGGCGGCGGAGCTCGACTTCAAACTGTTCGGCGGCGCGCTTGAAAAACTCGACGGCGGAGTGGTGCTTTCGATCGGGTCGGCAATTATGGGGCCGCAGGTCTTTGAAAAATCGCTGAGCTGCGTGAACAACATTCGACTCGGATCGGGCAGAGAGATTGTGAAAGGGCACACTGTGCACGTGGTGGATTTGCAGGACGGCGGCGGCTGGGACTGGAGCGCAGGCGAACCGCCAAAATCAAACCCCGCCTATTATCTACGATTCTGCAAAAGCTTTTCGAGGATGGGCGCGCCGCTCGACTATATCCAAGCAGACAACGCCGCCTTCGTTCATGCGCTCTGGCACGCACTAAGCCGATAATGACATCGAATCGCCTCCAATCCATCGCTGCAAAATATCCGCAGTTGCAAATCGCGGTGGTTGGCGATTACTGCCTGGACAGGTATCTGGAGATAAATCCCGCACGCGCCGAAACGTCGATTGAGACTGGATTACCGGTCCACAACGTCGAACGTGTGAGGCCCCAGCCGGGCGCAGCAGGCACCGTACTCAACAATCTGGTGGATCTCGGCGTGGGGAGGATTTATCCCGTCGGCTTTTGCGGTGACGACGGCGAGGGTTACGAGTTAAAGCGGGCACTCAAAGCGTCGAGCGGAGTCGATCTCACCTATTTCGTCCAAAGCGCCGAACGCAATACCTTCACTTACACAAAGCCCCTTGTAATGGCTCCGGGCCGCCCCCCGCAGGAGCTCAGCCGAATCGACACAAAGAACTGGACTTCCACCCCCGAGCATCTCAGCAAGCAGCTCGCAAGTTCGCTTGCGGAGCTGCTCGAGCGATGCGACGCCGTGATTGTAATGGATCAGGTTGATCTCGAAAACACAGGCACAGTCACGACGCATGTCTTGGAAACTCTGCGGGCATACGGGCAGGGAAAGCTTGTGATCGCCGACAGCAGGCGCGGTTTGGGAAATTATCCTCCATGTTTGTTCAAAATGAACTCCGCCGAGTTGGGACGCCTTTTCAATCATGCGGATCCGATGGACGAAAGTAGAACACGCTCTTTTACGCTTCAGTTGGCCGAGCGGAACCGATACCCCGCCGTTGTTACCATGGCGGAGCAAGGCTTGATGGGAGCGAATCCCGACGGCACCCTTTTCTCAACACCTGCGCTGCCGCTTCGCGGGCCTATCGACATCGTTGGCGCGGGCGATTCAGTGACTGCGAACCTCGCCGCCGCGCTTGCCGCGGACGCCAGCCTCGAGGACGCCCTTTCACTGGCTGCACTGGCGTCATCCGTTGTAATCCACCAATTGGGAACATCTGGCTCTGCGTCGATTAGGGAAATGGAGGCCCTTCTGGGTTACCTCAAACCCCAGCGGTGAGCGGAGCCCCGCTTGATCGAAGCCGGCAGTCTACCGGGAAGTCTCGGCCTTGAATGCCTCGTAGGGAATTGCCCCCCGCTTGAAGGCACCGGGTGACGGAAGCAACGCCACATCGCTGTCAGCCGAAATCTTGGCCTCCATCCCGACGCACCAGTACGCTGCATTCACAAACAATCTGCGGAACCCCTCGCTGTCCCAATCCCGTTTTCCAGACATTGCGCCGCCCATGGTCGTCGTGAACACACGCCCTTCATTTCCGGACCTTCCCTTGTAAGTCCGCACCCACGCGACGGGCATCATCGGCGAATTCTTGTCCACGAATAGGCCCGATTTCCCATCGAGCGCGGGCGCCGCCGAAGGATCCGTACTTTCCATACCGCTGAGCACCTGACCGAAAATCAAAGGCAGGGAACCCTCGGGAAGCGGCAAACGCACACCGTACACATCCGTCGGGCCAAAAATATCCCCGTCACGAATTCCACGCAAAACGGGGTGCCCCGCGACGATCTTCGAAACGATCCCTCGCGTGGACTGCTTTCCATGTCCGCCATGATGCGTGATCCATGTCTCACCAAGAACCTGCCGCCCAAACCCGCCTTCGTATGCAGCGTCCTTGTTATTCCAAGAATATTTCGCATAGGAACTGGCGCTCTCGGAGGAGTAAGCAAACGCGTGCGTGGCGGTCCGCAACCCCATGACAGGGCGGCCCGAATCCAGATAATCCACGACATGCTTCATCTGCTCGTCCTTAAGCATTCGGAAACGGGTGAAAACCACCATCAAATCCGCGCCAGAGAGCACCTCCAACCCAGGAATGTTTGTCTTCTCGGAGTGGTTGATGGCACCGGTCTCTGGATTTGTGGAGAACAACACCGTGCAACGGAAGCCGTGCTTCTGAGCCAATATTCGAGCCATCGCAGGCATCGCCTCTTCGGAAAAATACTCGTCATCCCCGGCAAGCATCACAATGTGTTTTCCGTTACCCGTCTCCGACGTGGGCTGGAACACAACCTGCGCAGTCGAGATTTGCGCCGATGCGAAAACACAAAGGGCGAACCCGAGTGACTTGGAGATTGCTGAAAAATGGTTCATTTGACGAAAGCGTGGACGTTGGCCAGAGAGCCAAATTGCTATGGAACTTACGAGTAACTCAACCCTTAAAAAATCGGGTTAATAAAACTACAAAAACTACAACTCCTACCACGCTCGCGGGACACAGTGCCCGCCACCCACTCGCGGGCACACTCGCGGGCACCCGAAGCCGCTGGAGCGGCCCGCACCGCTTACAACCTCTACCTGGTGGATTCCACCCCGCATCCGTTGGAATCTTAGATAAAATGTGCGCACGCCAGAAAGACATTAACGAAAAGGGGTGATCCCAACAAAAACCCAGTCATATTTTCTGGCCTATTGATATCAAGCGCGCCAGAAACAAGCGGTCAAACTCGGGTTGCCCTCCATGTAACACGACACCCCCGATGAAAAATCAGTCCCAGCTTCCTGCAATCCTAAGCCTGATTGTTTCGGAGACAATCCAGTCCGCCGAAATCAACCTTGGCGAAACCCATCAGCTTTCGCGATGCGACGGCATCGGGGCAACAGAAGCTTGCCTGAACATCAAAACAGGGCATTTCCCGCGCGACAAGGCCTGGCGGTTTGCCCGATCGATTCTGGGTCCCGCTTTCCCCACCCTCGTGCCCGCGGAGCTTCACGCAAAGTCAGGACCGTTTCTTCCAAAACCGGTAAGCCCCGAAAGCAGTTATCTCGGGCAAAGGTGCGATGTCCCCCGAAACACTTCCCACAACCTCGACCTCGTGGATCACTCTGAGTTGAAAAGCGATGAATCCACAAGATTATGGCCCTCAGACGCTGCAGACGCGGCCGGCTGGCATAGGTTCCCGCGCACTGCTAAAGTCAGTGCGGCTCGGAAGGGCATCCGGAAGAAAACCGTGCCACAACGGCAATAAAGTTTCGCCACACATCCCAACTTTTACCACCCCTCGTAACCCGATGAGTATCTCGTCCATATCCAAGCACCACCTCAATCTCATTCCAGTCATTTCAGCTACGATGGCGCTTTTACACCATGGCGCGTTGGCTGGACCGACTCCGGCTGCGGAATCAGCCCTCATCACGTCAAAAACAGTGCAACGGATCCAGCAGATCGAAGCTGCATTGCACGGCTCAAAGAACCTGTACCTCGCTGTATCTTCCGAGGGTGATATCTCCTGCGACTGGGCCGACTGGATCGAACCGGAGATCGTGCTCAAAAACGGAACCGTGCTTGATCTCACCTCGATTAATTGGAAATCCAACACGCAGGGATCTGGCTCAACGAATGTCGGACTCAACAACCAAAAAAAGCCGATGGTTGTGGACGGGAAAACCATCGCGAAAGGGATCGGAACCCACGCTGACTCTCTGATCGCGTACGAACTGCCAGCCGATGCGGAGAAGTTCCGCGCCAAGGTAGCCATTGATGACGGCGGGATGAAGCGGGATGGAAAACTCAGCGGAGCGAGCGTGAAGTTTATGGTCTTCACGAGCGAACCAACCGCCAGCCAGTTGACTGGACAGATTGATGTGACCGAGGTTCCGCTGGAGCTTTTCAACCTGCCAGACGGACTTGAAGTCACGATCTGGGCGAAAACTCCCTTGCTGAGGAACCCGACCAATATCGACTTTGATGCAAACGGAAGACTGTGGGTTGCAGAGGGAGTCAACTACCGCTCAAAAGCCAACCGTCAGCCTGAGGGCGACCGGATCGTGATTCTTGAAGACACCAAGGGAACAGGCAGCGCGGACAAAAGCAGCGTTTTCGTTCAGGAACCTGACCTTGCTTCACCACTGGGCATCGCGGTTTTTGAGAATCGAATCATCGTTTCCCAGCCGCCCAACATGCTGGTCTACACGGATGTCAATCAGGACGGCAAATTCGATCCTGCTGTCGACAAACGCGAGGTCTTACTGACCGGTTTTGGAGGCCGCCAGCACGACCACAGTCTTCACAGTGTCACCGCGGGACCAGACGGTCTCTGGTACTGGAATCAGGGCAACACGGGTGCCGAGTTTACGGACAAATCAGGCAAGACCTTCCGGATGGGCAGCCCTTATCAGATGCAAAATCTTGCAGGACTCAAGAGCGACGACGGTCACGTGTGGATTGGCGGTTTTGCGGCTCGAATGAATCCCGATGGATCGAATGTTCGAATTATCGGCCACAACTTCCGGAACAGTTACGAACAATCCGTGACCTCTTTTGGCGACGTGTTTCAGAGCGACAACGACGACCCGCCTGCATGCCGCGTGACGGCGATGATAGAAGGCGGAAACGCGGGGTTCGCCTCCGCTGATGGGAAGAGGGCTTGGTCTGCGGACCGGCGCCCGGGCCAGAGCGTGCCGACTGCGGAATGGCGACAAGAAGACCCCGGCACCATGCCCGCGGGAGACATCTACGGCGGCGGCGCACCGACCGGGGTTGCCTTCTACGAGAACGGCGCGCTCGGTAAAAAGTGGGAGGGACTGCTGCTCGCCTGCGAGTCCGGGAAGAATGTCGTGTTCGGCTATCACCCCACCCCGGATGGCGCGGGTTGGACGCTCGACCGTCAGGACTTTCTCACATCCAACGCGGCGCGCGAATGGGCCGGTTCAGACTTCCTAGCGGGCGCAGGCACTGCAACGCTCAAGAATTGGTTCCGCCCAAGCGACGTATGCATCGGACCGGACGGTGCAATCTACGTTGCGGATTGGTTTGACGCGAAGGTCGGAGGACACGGCACACGCGACGACCGAACCACAGGAGCGATTTACCGGATTGCTCCAAAGGGATTCAAATCACAAGCACCCAAGTTCGACTTGAACACCACCGCGGGGCAAATCGCTGCGCTCAAAAGTCCGGCAGTCAACGTCCGCCACGGAGGATTTGTCCGGCTGAAAGCCCAAGGTGCGAAGGCCGTTCCAGCGGTCGCTGAATTGCTGAAAGACCCAAATCCTTACATCGCGGCGAGAGCGATCTGGCTCCTCGCGCAAATGGGTGAGATCGGCGAACAAAAAGTACGCGCCCTTTTGGATTCAAAAGACGACAACACGCGGCTCGTGGCTTACCGCAGCCTTCATCGTGCGCTGACGGACCCCTACGCTCTCCACGCCCTGAGCACTCGGTTCGCGGACGACCCCTCACCCGCACTCCGCCGCGAAGTGGCTCTTCATTTGCGGGACGAACCCGCCTCGCGGTCGGTGGGATTGCTTGAAAAGATCGCGCAAAAGTTTGATGGCAAGGACCGCGCTTATCTGGAGGCGGTAGGGCTCGGAAGCGAGGGGAAGGAATCGGCCGTTTATGCTGCAATTTCAAAAGACTTTGCAAAAAAACTCGAAGACTGGAATACCCAAGCGGAATGGCTCACCTGGCGCCTTCATCCTGTTGAGGCAACGGAAGCGATTACGGCACGGGCACGATCCCAGAAAATTACCTCCGAGCAGCGCAACCTCATGCTCACTGCACTGGCTTTCACTCCCACAAAGGCAGCAGCAGAGGACATGATTTCGATCGCCGCGAACAAGGAATCAGACACAGCAGCCGCATCTTTATGGTGGCTATTGCACAGGAAAAACAACGACTGGCAGTCTTACGACATCGCCGCACAGCTGAAGTCGCGGGGGATTCATGATGCGAGCAACGTTAAACTGGTCGCAGTAGGACTTCCGCAATCCGCGCCTGCAGCGACCCCGTTTCCCGCGGTGCAGGACATTCTCCGGCTCAAAGGAGACGCTGCCCGCGGGCGCACCGCTGTCGGCGCGTGTTACGCATGCCATAAAATCGCGGACCAGGGAGCGGAATTCGGCCCAACGCTCACGGATTTCGCCAAACAACAAACACCTGAAACCATCATAGAAGCCATCACCAAACCTTCCGCCACGATCTCCCACGGTTACGAGGGAAGCACGGTCGTAACGAAAGACGGAGTTTCGATTACAGGGATCATCCAAGGTAACGGTGACCCGGTGGTTATCAAAAGCATGGGGAACCTCACACAGCAGGTGCCGAGAGAGATCATTGGTTCCATGAAAAAATTGAACCGCTCCCTGATGTACGATCCCGAACAGCTTGGGCTCACAGGGCAGTCAGTCGCGGACATCGTGGCCTATCTGAAGAGCCTTTGAGACGCCGGAACAACATCAAGTGGTGCTCCCGGTTTCGTGCGGTGAGGCGCGTTGACTTCCTGCAGCGAAGCATTAGCGTGCGACGCACACATGGCAGGCCTCGTTATCCAACCACGCTCAAGGTTATTTCACGGACACGACTGGGTTTATTCCACCGAAGTTCTCAAAGCATTCGGTGACCCGAAGGACGGCGAGACTGTTTCTCTGAAAGACGGTAGAGACAGAATGCTCGGGTCAGCGATTTACAACAGCCGATCCCAAATCATCGCGCGCCGGTACTCGCGTCAGCGCCAGGAACTTGATCCCGACTTTTTCAAGCGCCGCATCAGCATCGCCCTGGAGTACCGCAAACGCCACGGTTTGGCGGAGCATGTTGGACGCATCGTCTGGAGCGAGAGCGACGGACTGCCGGGCGTCATCATTGATCGTTACGGGAAAAACCTGGTGCTTCAGACCCTAACTCTCGCCATGGACAAGCGCAAGGGCATGATCGTCGATGCACTCGTAGAAATGCTTTCACCGGAAACGGTGGTGGAGCGCAACGATTCCGCGATTCGGAAAGCCGAGGGCATGGAGCTTCTGACGGGCGTATTGCATGGGCCCGAACCAGCGCCGTGCCGTTTAAAATGCGGCGAGCTGGAGTTTGAAATCGACCTTCTTCAGGGGCAGAAAACGGGTTTTTACCTCGACCAACTCTCAAATTACCAGGCCGTATCCCGACATGCATCCGGCCGCACCGTATTGGACTGTTTCTCAAATCAGGGCGCATTCGCACTGCATTGCTCGCGCGCTGGCGCAAGCCAAGTCACGGCGGTGGATGTGAGCGGCGAGGCGACGGGACTATGCCGGCGCAACGCCCAAGCAAACGGTCTCCAGGTAAGCGCGGTTGAAGCGAATGTGTTTGACTACCTCAATCAAAAGGAGCGAACGAATGAAACGTTTGACCTCATCATTCTCGATCCCCCTTCCTTCACTAAATCGAAGGGACGAATCAACGACGCGCTTCGAGGCTACAAAGAAATCCACCTGCGAGCACTCAAACTTTTGAATCCAGATGGCATGCTCGCCACTTTTTGCTGCTCTCACCACATGAGCAGAGAACTTTTCGAGGGTGTAATCAATGAAGCGGCCGTGGACGCGAAAAGAACACTGCGCGTGCTCGAAACCTACTCTCAAGGGTTGGATCATCCGATCATTTCCACCATCCCTGAGACAGGATATCTGAAGGGATTTTTATACGAACTGGTTCCTGGCCGATAGGCGTCAAGGGGCATTCGGCTGTCCACGCTAAAAAAAGACGCCCGACGCCGTGCTGTTTCGGGGAAAAAATCTGGCTTCCGCTCTGTGGGTGTGAGAGAGGTTTGCCACACCCCTTTCACGCATGCCAGACCACCAACGTTCTTCGCAAGAATCCTTTGATTTATCGGAGGATGAGATTTCTCCGGAACATCTCGATTCGCAGGTTCAGAAAGCTCAGGAACAGCTCTTGTCCCTGAAGCGACAGCAAGAAGCTATCGAACGCCAGAAACGCGAACTCGAAGAAATGAGCCGGAAGCAGGACCAACTTCAGGCAGGACGCGCGGAAATGGTGGAGAAATTCACACGCGCTCTGGTCGTGGTGGAGCGTGAGGAGTACGAGGCGCACAAGCGTGTCGAACTTCTGCGCACCGTCAGGGAGGGATTCGGGCAGCACCTCCAATATTTCGAATCCCTCGACCTGAAAGGCGTGGAGGGGCCTGAACTTGCACGGGAGTTGACCCGTGCGCTCAGCGCCCTCGACGATGCCAAGACGGACTATAGCCAGACCGTTCCCAAGATCAGCCCCCACGAAAGCAGCGAGGCGCAGGCGGCGAGTTTCGGGTACGCCTCGGACAGCCACGGCACCCATGACTTCTTGTACTGGTTTAAGATCGGCATCGCTTTCACCCTGCCTCTGACAGTCATAGGCCTGCTGCTTTTCTTCGCCCTCCTCACCGGTGGATCCCGCTAACCCCGCGACCGAACCGCAGGAACATCCTTCATTCTCTGCACGTCTCACCATCCCACGCGCCAATGATTTTCAAATCTCTCTCGAAGGCCAAATCGGGAAAGAAATCCAAAGCCACTCCGGAGACCCCTTTCGAGGCACGTCGCCGGATGCTCGCCGAGGAGGAGAAGCGGCTAAAAACCGCGACGGAAATGCACCAGAAGTTCATCGAGGACGCGCCGAAAATTGCCGCAGAAAAAGCTCAAGCACAACGCGAAGTATTCCTGAGGAACGCAGCCAGAGGAACCCGGGACGTCGGCATGGGAGCGGTCAAACTGCCTGACAGCCGTTATCTCCACAACGAGGCAGCACCTGTTTCGCCACGCGTTCGCCGCAGCGATCAACAAAAAGGAAAACTCTTGTTCTTCTTCTTGCTGCTGTTGCTTTGCGCAGCGGCTTGGTGGGCGTGGCTGACACTTTCCCGCACTGCTTTCTGACGCGCCGCATCCGTGCCTTTCGCGAGTCTCTCCACACCACAGGGGAGCTGCCCTTTCACCGCCTACCAACGACGCTGTGCGTGGTCTCCGTCAGGCCCCCTCCTTCCGCAGGGAGACGTTGTTCATCGGAGAACTCCGTCTCACCCTTGTATTGGATGTTACCAGCGGCCACCTAAGGGAGGTCATCTTACCGCTCGAAGTCCCGCGGGAACTGAGCCTCGACTCTCTACGCGAAGCAGTCGCCGTCCTGTCAGAATATAGCCTGCCGGAAAAACCTGACCCGCGGGCAGCGGCGTTTGCCATGGCACTCGCCTGCATTCCTGAGGGTGAAACGCGAACTTACGCGGATCTCGCCCTCGCGACCGGCTCTTCACCGCGAGGGATAGGTTCACGCTGCGCGTCAAACCGGCTTTTGCTTCGAATGCCCTGCCACAGGGTGGTATCCGGCGATGGAATCGGAGGGTACCGATCTGGCGTTGAGTGGAAGAAAGCCCTCCTGCGGTTGGAGGCTGGGGGCTGACAGCGCGGTTTCTTGTCGGTTTACACTGAGTTCTCTCGAAGAATTGTTTGCGGCATCCCCGTTGGGCGAAGGATCCGTCTTTCGTGCACCGGCATTTCGGTGCATGCTTGCGAGTCATGTCACGCATCCAACTCTTACCGGAACACGTCGCAAGCCAGGTTGCCGCAGGCGAGGTTGTTGAGCGACCCTCGGCGGTGGTGAAGGAGTTGGTTGAAAACTCGATCGACGCGAAATCGACCCGCATTGAAGTGCTGACCAGGCGGGGAGGCATCTCTTTGATTCAGGTCACAGACAACGGTATGGGGATGGACCGCGACGACGCGCTTTTGTGCTTGGAACGGCATGCAACCAGCAAAATAAGGACCGGCACTGATCTTGCATGCATTCACACGTTGGGATTTAGAGGCGAGGCGATTCCAAGCATTGCCTCCGTTTCAAGATTCCGGCTCTCGACCCGCGAACATGATGCATTGGTGGGAACAGAAATCCTGGTGAACGGCGGACGCATGGAAACCGTCCGCGATGGTGGAGACGCGCCCGGAACCCAGGTAGAGGTGCGATCACTCTTTTTCAATCTGCCAGCGAGACGCAAGTTTTTGAGGACCGAATCAACCGAGGCAAGCCACATCGACCATCAACTGCATCTCTTGGCACTTGGGCACCCGTCGATCAGTTTTGTGCACATCCAAGATGATCGGCTTGTGTATCAACTCCCTCCCGCGGCTTCGCTTCTGGATCGCATTCGCGACTTGAACGGCGAGTCTCTTTGCAAGGAATTGCTTCCCGTAGTCCCATACGAAGCGGACGGAATCAAAATCTCGGGCTACATCGGAAGAGCCGGCTTAAGCCGGTCTTCCAGACAACAACAACTCAGCTTCCTCAACGGCAGAGCGGTTGAGAACATCACTATTTCTCAAGGCCTCCGGGAGGGGTATCACACGGCGCTCATGAAGGGTCAACATCCCGTCACTTACTTGTTTCTCGAGGTGGAACCGGAGGCTGTCGATGTGAATGTGCATCCCGCGAAACGCGAAGTCCGTTTCCGTTCCCCTGCAGAAATTCGCGAAGCAGTAATTCAATCGGTCAAAAGGACACTGGAGAGTGACCGCGCAGACTGGAGCGCTCACTTCACACCTTCAAACAAAACGCCCCTCATCGCCAGCCAAGCAATCAAACCGCAGGTTGCGGCCGCTTCTGAGGACACAAGAACCAACTCTCCGGCCACGTATCACGCCGCCACAACTAGTAAACCGAGCGAGGAATCGGCAGAACAGCACCATCTCCCCCTGCCCGAGAGCCCTCGTCCGACGATCGCGATTCCAAAGACGCATAAAGCGGCAGATGTGATGGCCCGACCATCGCATCCGGACACCTCAATTACGACATCGCCTCAACAAGCACCAAGCGAAGCATCCGCTCCGGAGACATTCCGTTTTCTCGGAGTCTTGGGCAAACTTTACGTTCTCATCGAAAACTCCTCAGGCCTTGTTCTGGTGGACCAGCATGCGGCTCACGAGCGGATTCTTTACGAGGAAATGCAGAGGCGCATGGAAACCCAGGGTGTGCCGTCGCAGCGTCTACTTCTGCCGATCACTCTTCAACTCGGCCCCAGAGACGCGGACTGGATCACCAGCCATCAGGCAATCTTAGAGCGGGCGGGCATCGCGCTTGAACATTTCGGAGGCGGCTCGTTTAAGGTGGACGCGCTTCCAACGTTCATTCGGAGCGAGGATCCGACCCAACTGCTGCACGACATCATCGATGATTTGCGCGACACAAATCCCCAAAGTGCGAGATTGAGACTGGGGGAAGACATGATTGCAAAAACAGTGTGCCGCCATGCGGTTAAAGCAAACGATACGCTGCGTGAACCAGAACTGGCGAAGCTCGTGGAGGATTTGCTGGCGTGCGAACTGCCTTACTGTTGCCCACATGGGCGCCCCACGATGATCCAGATCAGCTACCTGGAACTGGAGAAGAAATTCGGAAGAAAGGCGTAAACAGGCTTTCTACTCTTCCCTCAACTGCGACCCCGGATTCCGCACGACACTCAGCCACAGGCCCGCGCAAACGGCCGATCCAGAAACCGCGCCCAGCAGGGCGATGGCGACCCAGAAGGCTTTGCCATTCACCTGTTCGCCGCGGATCATCTGCGCCGGAATAGTCGCCGAAAGAGCACTCAATCCGCCGCCGAGCAGACCCGCTGCAACCAGCATACAATGCTCCCATCCGAGCAGGCGGTAAATCTCCGCACGCCGCCAACCCAACGCCATCAACACTGCGAGTTCTCCGCGGCGCTCCACTGCATTCCGCGCCGCGACCACTCCGACTCCGACGGCGCCAAGCAATACCCCGAGACCGCCCAGGATTTGAAAAATTGAAAGGTACGCGTTGGATACTGCATCCAGTTCGGCGAGTCGTTCATGGACCGGAAACAACTCCAAACCTCGGTCTTCAAGGGCGCGGCTCCATGCCCCACGCACTTTCGATGCGCTATCGGAAGGAACATCGAGCAGCATCGCTTGGTATCCGCCAGCATCGGGAAACGCATCGATAAAATTTGATTCATCAATCAAAAGAGCCCCCTGCAAAACCGAACCTTTCAGCGTTCCGGCGATTCGAATGAGCACTTCGGTACCACGACCATCCGGAATCGAAATGACGTCACCGATTCTTTTTTGCAGCGCCCACATCAACGTGGCTTCATCAAGCACAGCGGGTATGAAGCCTGATTCTCTTCCCCGCAGAATCGACCAACCACTCCCATCCTGAGCGAATGCAAACGCCCCGAGCGCCTCGAGGTCTTTTGACGGCAGCCCCAGAACCTTGGGGCGCACGGCTCGATTCAAATTCAGGCAACTGGCATCCTCTCCTTCTTTCACCCGGATCAGAACCGCGCGAACGCCCGACTCATCCGGAATTCCGAGCGAATCACGCACCGCAGCATCATTCAGATCCTCATACACGGGCGTGCTCAATTCTCCCATCAGCGCGAAGCCCCCGGTGCCGGAGGAGCGGCTGGAGACTATTTTCGCGGAATCCTTTTGGAAAACTCGGACCGAGAGCACGAGAAACGCGCCCGCTGCAAGAACACCCACGACCGCGAGGGAGCGCTTTGATCGGCGGCCAGCGTTTCGGAAGGCAAGTTGACGCGCACTCGAGATCAGACCGCCGGCTACAAATCGAAGCGAGCACTTGCATAGCGCAAAAAATGAAATCAAGACCAAGGCACCGATCCCAAAGAACAACTCCGGCCCGCCCGATTTTCGTTCCAGTAGTGCGAAAACTGAGGCGGCGGCGGCGATCATCCCGATAACACCGGCCACAAGAGAGATCGGTCCGTGCACGCTGTGCGCCGACGAATCAGCGCCTTGGAAAGTCCCGGACAGCAATTCACGCACCGGTCGCTTCCACGCGCCCCGCAACCCCCACGCCATCGCTCCCAACGCCGCCAGAGCGCCGCTCGCAGGGCCGATAAAAACGCTCGAAGGCGCCGCGTAAAAGGCCACCTCCACCCCGCCCACCGCCCCCTTCCAGACGCTCGACAACGCGTCAAGAAGAGCCGCCGTGAAAAACAAACCAGCGAAAGTTCCGATCAGGGCACCCGCCAAGGCGACCAACAAACCCTCGCTTAAAAAAAGCTTTCGGACATCGAGGGGCAACCACCCCACGGCGAACAGAGTGCCCGCCTCGCGTGAGCGCTGCTCCACCATCAATCCGAACAGCAATCCGATCAACGCCAAGGCGGCGGCGATGAGAAAGATGCTGAATCCAACAAACAGCCCTGCAAAATCGACCGGCGAATCCGTTGCTGCCATCGCCATGTCACGGATTGACAGGACCTGCATCCCTGATTTTCCGGGAGTCAATCCGGCCGCGATTTTCACACGGAACTTGTCCGCATCGCCCAAAGAATATCGAACTGCCGTGGTTCCACCCCAGCGATTCGCCCACATCTCGCGGCCAGCGGCAAGCGTGATGAAAGCTTTTGGAGCCCCTCGGTACTCTTTCCAGTACGCCTCGTCCTGATCACGAATGCGTTTGGTATCCAATGCGAACCCCGGCTTCCAGTCCCTGCAATTCCCAACATCGGCAAGGCCAGGAAAATCAGGCATCCACGAAGTATCCCAGCCATTTTCCAAGAGCGGCGCGATCGATTTTACCTTAAACTTCCGAGACTTCTCCTCGAGCTTGCGCTTTGAATCCATGACGTAATAAGCGATTTCAACCTGAGCACCGACCTCAAGCGCGAGGTCCTTTGCCAACCAATCGCTCACGACGATTTCATCATTCCCAAGGTCTGCGGGTGCGAACGATTCGCTGCCGGGCTCAACGGCGGAAACCATCGAATACGGAGTGCTGGCTTCGCCCGACCTCAAGCTGTTCACGAAGTAAGTCAGCGAAGGCGATCCACCGGGCAGCGATCGCAAAAGCGCGTCATCCAGAAAGACACGGGAAGAGCGCACCTCCATTCTGCCTGGCGGCAAACCATTCGCTGCCGAATCACCACCCCGAAGTTCGAGCGCTGAATCAGCAGCGGTCCAGATGCGCTGGAGCCCCGAGTTCAACTCCGATGCCGTTAAGCTTCCGGCCAAAAGAATATTCGCGCGACCCTCGGCGTTGAGCCGGCGCTGCAGCATCTCCATTGAAACAAAAACGCTTGCGGGTGGAATCTGGCTCGCGTTCAAGGCGAAGCGACCGAAGCAAGCATCATCCGCCAACTCCTTCACCTCCAACCGAATCGATTCAACCGTATCCTCCTCCCCCGACAGCGGCGCATCCTTTGAAAACGCCGAGGGCTTTTCAACGCGTATGATCAACGCATCCCCCTCGCCCACCCCGAGCCGGCGCGCCGCGGTGGCATTCAAAATAACATCGTTTTCGCCGAGTTCTAATTTTCGCCCGCAAGTAGAGAGCGCCCAGAAACGCGAATCCACGCCGATCACCTGCGCCCGGTTGATACGCGCCTTGGCATCGGACCTATTGACGCTTCCAAACAACATCAACACCGGCGCGCACTCCACACCAAGCTCCGATGCGAGAGCGCTGCGGAACATCCTGTCCCCACCAACGAGCGCGGATCGGGTGCGGCCGACTCGATCCAACGCCTGGCGCCTGAGCGTTCCCTGAATGGAATCTCCGACCAACAAAGATCCGGTGAGAACCATCACGCAAAGCGCAGTACCGAGCAGCACACCGAGATGCGCCCGCCAATTGCACCTCAAGCCCATCAGGGCAAGCCCAAGCACAGTCATGACGCGCGTTCCAATTTACCGCCACGCAGTTCCCAAACCGAATCCAACTGCCTCGCCAAGTCCAGCGAGTGCGTGACCGCCAAAACACTAATGCGCCGCTCCCTCTGGACACGCTTGAGTAAATCCCAAAGCTGCACTGCATTGCCGCGATCCAAGGCCCCGGTGGGTTCGTCGGCGAGAATCAACCGTGGGCTCCCCGCAAGCGCACGAGCCACCGCCACCCTTTGGCGCTCCCCACCGGAAAGTTGGGCAGGCAAGTGGCGAAGCCGATTCCCGAGACCGAGCTCCTCCAAAATCTCGCGGCCCAACACCTCTGCCGCGGCCCGTTCTCCCCGCCCGGCAGGAATAAAAGGCACGATCACGTTCTCGATCACGCTGCACTGAGGAAGCAAGTGGTGCGACTGGAACACCAACCCAACCGTGTGACGGCGATATCCGGCGAGTGCAGCTCCACCCAGCACCCCCGGATCATGTCCGCCCACTGAAACCGCCCCCGAATCGGCCCGGTCCAAAGCGCCCAGAATGTTAAGAAACGTGCTCTTGCCAGAACCGGAAGGCCCCACAATTGCAGCGCTGGCCCCGGATTCAAGGGTGAAGCTCAAACCCCTCAGAACCTCAACCTCGGAAGGCCCGCCATGGATGCCGTGAGATTTAATTAGATTTTCGACTTCAACAAACATAAGTGGGTCGGTTTATCAATCGGAGCCGAAAAGCGCGCCGCATTCGAGCACCTTGGACGACCATAACTAAAATTCCTCTCCGGACCAACGCCCGTCGGCGCTTGCGGAGAATAGACACACTCATGCTCGGCGCCACCCCGAATTGAGGACAACTGGACCGCTCGGACCCGATCCAACGGCGAATTCGGGCCGTTGGTGCGACAAAGACGGATTCTACCGCTCGCTTACGAGCCGAATCCCGATAGGGTTTATGGAAGCGATGAAGGTGCTTTCCCAGCGATTCCCCTTGCACAAAGGGCGCGGAGCATGTAGTTCCCTTGCCTCTTTTCTCGCAAAGCATTGAATCGCTGTTCCCGGAACACAGAAATATGGCAAAACCAAAACCAGCAAAGCCCGCCCCCAAGGCGCAGAAGGCATTAGCACCTAAGGCCCTGAGCCTGAAGGCTAAACCTTCTATTGCTACAGCGAAGAAAGCGGCGAAAACCGCCCCGGCTGTGAAGAAGAAAGTGAAGCTTCGGATAAAGCTCAAGCTAAAGCCCTCGATTAAAAAAGCTCAGGCGAAAGCCAAACCGGCGGCGAAAAAGATTCACAAGCCCAGTGCCAAACCCGTTGCCAAACAAACCGGCAAAGTCGCGTCAAAGGCGGGAAAAACGATTCCGGCCAAGGCGGCCAAACCGCCGGTGAAGGCAACCGCTCCCAAAACCCTGCCAATCAAGGCCTCGGGAGCCAAACTCCCAGTTAAACCCGCCACCAAACCACCGCTGAAGCCTCTGAAAGGTGCTCCGGTTTCAAAAACTCCGGCCCTTCCGAAAAAGCCCCTGAAGCCTCAGGTTCTCGCGTCCGGAAAGCGCCCCGCCAAGGAAGACCCAAAGCCGACCACTCCAGTCAAAGCGTCCGGCAAACCAGCGACGGGCGGTATGAAGGTGGGCTCCATTCCTCTACCCAAACGCACTTCCCTGATCGAAGAGGCGGAGGCGAAGCCCAAGAAAATGGCAAAGCCAAATTTTAGCGCGTCATGGGTAAAGGAACAGAAGGAGCGGATTCTCGAACTGCGCGATTCAATACTGGAATCAATGCACGGAGTCGCGAAGGACACCCTCCGTTCTCGCGCCGAAGGAAGCGAAGCAAGCGCATTTGGCATGCACCAGGCGGACGCTGGCAGCGACGCATACGATCGCGACTTTGCACTATCGCTGCTGAGCCAGGAGCAGGATGCGCTTTATGAAATTGAGGAGGCCCTCAAACGCATCGAACTCGGCACCTACGGCGTGTGCGAAATCAGCGGCAAACAAATCCCGACGCCCCGCTTGGAAGCACTGCCGTTCGCACGCTATACCGTCGAATGTCAGACTGAGGTGGAGAGACAGGGCAAATTGCACAAGGCACGGCTACCCGTGACATCCCTGTTCGGCCTCACTGATGAAGAATCCCAAGAGAGCGAGGACGAGGACCAATCGCTAGACTCCAAAGAATAACAACCCCAAACTCAAAACAACACCAATGGCACGCGACTTTATCATCCTGGAGTGCACCGAGGCACGCGCAGAGGGCAAACCTGTCTCCCGCTACATCTCAACCCGCAACAAAAAGAGCCCAAACACTCCAAATCGTTTGGAAAAGCTTAAATACAACCCCTCCCTGCGCCGGCGCACGGTTCACCGGGAAACCAAGTAGCCCCTTAATCCGACCATCTCATGCAGCCAAAAACACCCGCCCGCCGTTCCGCTTTCCGTCGTGCAAATCGCACGATGCCTCGTCGTCGAATCGATATTTCACTCGACGCAATCGACTGGAAGAATCCGGACATCCTCCGGAAATTCATCACCGAAAACGGAAAAATCCTGCCGCGCCGCATCACCGGCATGTCGGCGCGCTACCACCGGAAGATCACTCGGGAAATCAAGCGCTCCAGACAAGCCCTGATGATGCGCTGAAGATTCAAGAAAGTCTCGATTCAGCACCCGGCTACTTCTGTCGGGAAAGGCTGACAACAAGGCCGCGTCCTCCCACCGAGGCGCGGCTTTTTCGTTGTTTCCGCCGATCGAAAAGAATGAATTCAGCCAGTCAAGAGCGCTGATCGCTCAAGCCCTTAGTACACGTCCTTCTTGTAGCGCTTGGATTTCTTGAGGGCTTCCACATATTCCGCCGCCTGCTCCTGAGAACAGCCGCGCTCCCTCGAAACGATCGCATGCAATTCAGCATCGACATCTTTCGCCATGCGCGCCCCATCACCGCAGACGAAGAAATGCGCCCCCTCCTCCATCCAAGCAAACAATTCTTTTGAGGCCTCGCGCATGCGGTGTTGCACATACACTTTCTCCGCCTGATCGCGGGAAAACGCAACATCAAGGCGGGTCAACGCACCCGATTGGCGCATTGATTCCAACTCCGACTCGTAAAGGAAGTCGGCGACCCTTCGCTGCTCTCCGAAGAAAAGCCAGTTTTTACCCTTCGCACCAACGGCCTGCCGCTCCTGTAAAAACGCCCTAAACGGCGCGACTCCAGTACCCGGGCCGACCATAATAACGGGCGTCGAAGGGTCCTCTGGAAGGCGAAAATGCTTCGCGGTGTGGACGAACACCGGCACTGGCGTCGACTCTGGCGCACGATCGGCGAGGAATGTCGACGCTACTCCCTTGCGGGAGCGTCCGATGCTTTCGTAGCGGACAGTCGCGATTGTGAGATGAACCGCATCGCCGACAGCCTTCTGACTCGAGGCGATCGAGTAAAGTCGGGGCTGCAGCTTTCGAAGGCACTTGGCGACCTCACCGACACTGAATCCAAGAGCATGGTGCTCGCTCAGAAAATCAATGATCTCCCTGCCCCATAAATACGCATCCAACTCTTTTTTTCGCACAGGATCGGAGGTCATTGCAGCAAGTTCGCCCAATGCACTGCCGGCGCGCGCGACCAGCATCGCAAGGAACTCCTTGGAGGGCGTCGTGATAATCAAGTCTTTCAGCAACGCCTCTCGCACGGGTTTTGTGACGCCATCCGCTCCGGTGAAACCCTCGTCTCCCGATGCTCCGAGCAGACCAAGAATTTCCTCCACCAGCACCGGATCATTGCTTGGAAAAACTCCGAGCGAATCCCCGACTTCATAAGCCAGCCCCGACGAGGAAAGAGAGAGTTCGTGATGACGCGTCTCCTTCTCAGAGCCGGCGCCACTTAATAATCGGTTGACGGTGTGAACCGCAGGAAATGGATTTTTACGCGAGTAAGAGGATGAGACTTCCGACGACATCCGGCGAGGATGCCTACCATTGGTATGACAATCAAGACTGTGGGTTTCACACCTTCCCGCACCTTTGCAAAACGCTGGTCGCCCCGGCAAACCAATCCAGCATGGAGCGCCGGATACGCGCATCGAAAAATCAACGAGCCCAGTTTGCGCTACGCCATTCTTCCATACGCCCTTCAGGCGCGCGGATCACATAGACAGAAACACCCTCCATGTGTTCCGCAATCGGGATGCCTCGCTCGGGTCCCAAGACTGCGATCACTTTGGAAAGGGCATCGGTGTCCATCGCATTCGGCCCAAGCACTGAAACCAAACTGTGGTCTACCAGACCCACGCCAGTCCTCGGATCCACGATGTGAGAGTAGCGAACGCCATCGATTTCCAAACGCTGATACAAGTCACCACTCGTCGACAAGGCTCTATGAGTAAGCCGCAGCATTTGCGGCGCCGGCGCACTCAGATGGTCCAATGCGGTGACACTCACCCGCCAACCCGTTGTCCCCGGAGGCGCGTCTCCGACCGCCAGATCACCCCCGCCCTCAACCATGCAAGATCTATGTCCAAGTTTAAACAAGACACCGAGCGCCTCTTGGATCGCGTAGCCCTTTGCGATTCCCCCTGCATCCAGTCGCATTTTCGAGCTTAACAACTCCACGGAGCGCGAAGTTTCATCGAGCCGAATTCCGGAATACCCAGTCCTCCCAAGCGCTTCCCGGATTCTTTCCGGGTCCGGCAGCGTTCGCCTCCTCCGAGCCGTCCGCCACAGGTTCACCACCGGGCCCACGGACACATCGAACGCTCCATCCGATATTTTTGAAAAATAGACCGCGCGTTCTAATACCCTCCATAGATCTGCACTGACCCCCACAGATTTTCCCTTTCCACTCGACTCGGAGAGCAGGCTTAACTCGGAATCGCTGTCATAATCACTAAACACCGCATTCAACTCACTCACCCTTGCAAACGCTTGTTCTGCGGCACGCTTTGCCTCGCTGCTTCCACGTGCGTAAAGGGTGACACGAAACGGAACCCCCATCTCGGCCTTCTCAAAAACAAAGCGATCACAACTCTCGGAGACCACCTCCGCCCGCATTCCACCGCTGACCATCCACAAAGTCCAAGCGATAAATGCGCATACGCAACCAAACCTCCCAGGAGAAACCTGGACACTGGAAATGAGTCGCAATCGCCGTGCCCTGCGTAAAAACATTTGCCGCCTGTTTGATAAAACCAGATGGTTGCCGGACCAACATGCATTAGCCTTGGCAAGGCAGAACGAGTTTGCCCCAACTGCCCCCCAGCCGACAGAAAATAGTTAACCTAACCCCAACCATTGAAACAAGGCGGATTTAACCACCTTGCATCATGAAAGCTGTATTCTAATGAAAGTCCTCCCTTTGATCTGCGCTACATCAATCCTGAGCACTGCGATTCCAACAGCAGGCGCAGCGGATCGTCCAAAGAAAAAGTCGCAAGTTCCAGCTGAATCCGGGGCCGTGGTAGACGGAGTCAGCGTCCGCAAACCGTTTCTCTACAAAGAATACGACCTTGAAAACGGACTTCACGTGATCCTGCACCAGAACCACTCCGCGCCTGTCATCTCAACCTACATGCTTTACAAAGTGGGGAGCAAAAACGAGCGCCCAGATCGGACAGGATTCGCACACTTTTTTGAACACCTGATGTTTGAGGGCTCCGAGCACATTCCGCGCGGCACAATCGACAAATATATCTCAGGCGCGGGCGGAAACCTAAACGCATCCACTTCATTCGACCAGACAGACTACTATTTCAATTTGCCTGCCCACCAGTTGAAGCTGGCACTCTGGATTGAGTCCGAGCGTTTGCTCCATGCCCGGATCGACGAGACCGGCGTCGAGACGCAGCGCTCCGTCGTCAAAGAGGAACGGCGCCGCTCCTACGACAACCAACCGTACGGGAGCCTGTTTGAAGAGCTCGCAGGACTCGTATTTCAAGGCACTCCCTATCAGTGGGTTCCAATCGGATCTTTCCAATACATCGATCAGGCGAACATCCAAGAATTTCGTGATTTTCATGGGATGTACTACCGGCCCGAAAACGCCACGCTCGTCATTGCCGGTGATTTCCAGGAGGAAGAAGCCCGCGGAATCGTTTCGGAATACTTTGCAGCAATCCCAAGAGGAAAACAGATCGAGCGGCCAAAATTTGAATGGAAACTCGACGTGAAAGGAACGTCAAAGGACGTGCTCAAAAAGAACACTCCACTCCCAGCAATCGTGCATGCCTGGCGCGCTCCATCGGAGACACATGCGGACGCATACCCTCTAGAGATGCTCGCGCAGATTCTCGGCAAAGGCAGGTCATCGCGGCTGTACCAGTCGCTGGTGGAGAAAAAGGGACTCGCGATGAGCGCCGTTCCATACTGCTACCTTCTTGAAAACGCTGGAGTTTTTGCCCTCTTAGTCACCGGCCAATCGGGAGTGACGCTGGAGGAACTGGACGAGGTCCTTAAAAGCGAGATTGCAAAGGTGGCGGCTGAAGGTGTCACCTCGGACGAGCTTCAAAAGGCCCGCAACGCCATCGAGGCCCAATACGCGGAGTCCGGCGGAACCATGCACGAGCGCGCTGAAGCCATGGCTCATTACCACATGTTTTACGGAGACACTTCGCTGGTGAACACCGAGCTTCAACGATATCTGAAGGTGAGGCGCGAAGATCTCCAACGCGTGGCCAAAGCTTATCTCACGGAAAGCGGCCGGCACACCCTGCGCTTTCCCCTGCCGGAGCCCAAGTAAACACGGCAGCCCGCGACAGCTTAAATCAACCTCCCATCTTACTCTCATGCGCCAAATACCTACCTTGCTCACCGCAGCCTCACTCAGCGCGGCATTCTGCGCCGCGTTTTTACAAAGCGCCGCAGCGGCCGTCGACCGTTCCAAAAAACCCGCACCGGGTCCCGCGCCGGCCGCTTCGTTTCCGGAGTTCAACGACGTCACCATGCCAAACGGACTGCGGATCTTCATCATCGAGGATGACAGGAGACCCACCGTGACCTTCCGTTTAATGGTGAAGTCGGGAAGCATCTTTGACGGGAAAAAACCCGGCACTGCATCGCTCACCGCGACGCTGCTCAACCGAGGAACAGTTTCCCGTGATGCCGCTGCGTTTGCAACGCAGACCGACTTTATCGGTTCCCGCGTGGAAGCGTCGGCCTCGCCGGATTCTATCTCAATCACGGCTTCCTCGCTGAACAAGTACACGGAAAAGCTGCTGGACCTCATCACCGACGCGATACGCAATCCTGTCTTCGCAGAGGAACAGCTCTCGAAGACACGCAAGCAGACGCTTTCAAAACTAGAGGCCCAAAAACAGCAGCCCGAGGCGCTTTCCGCAAAGCTTGCTGCGCGGCTTGTTTACGGATCACACCCTTACGGGAATGTTGCGACTCCGGAATCCATCAACGCGATTCAGCGTGACGATTTGGTTGCATTTCACAAAACGCATTTTCATCCGAACAACGCAACACTCGCTGTAGTGGGCGACGTTTCGGCGAAAGAAATTCTGCCTCTGGTTGAAAAAGCATTTGGCAACTGGGAGAAATCCGTCATTCCGCAGCAACCAGCGCCGGAGTTCGCGAAGATCGAGGGTCGATCAATCCACATCATCGACCGCGCAGGATCGGTGCAGAGCAATATTGTGGTGACTCACCCCGGCGCAGCGCGCAACACCCCTGATTTACCTGAGGTGCTTGTCTTGAACGCCACTCTCGGGGGGGGATTTTCAGGGAGACTCTTTCAAAACCTTCGCGAAACCCACGGATGGACCTACGGCGCCTATTCTGCATTTGACCTCAAAAAGCATGGCGGTGCGTTCGAGGCCTCCGCAGAAACCCGCAACGAAGTGACGGCCCCGGCCGCGGCCGAAATACTCAAGGAAATCGAGCGCATCAGAAAAGATCCCGTACCAGAGGAGGAACTGGCGCTGCAGCGTGAATACAATGTGGGCAACTATCTGCTCAGCCTTGAAAAAAGTGATCGAACAGCCCAGCGAGTGCAGGACATCGATTTGTACGGTCTGCCGTCAGACTTTTACCGGAACTATGCGCGACGCATGTCGAGCGTCACACCGGAGCTGCTGCAAAAGACCGCCAACCGGCACCTGCACCCTGAAGACGCCCTCATTATTGTCGTGGGAGAGGCGAAGGAGATCCGCGCCGCGTTGGAACCGCTTGGGAAAGTGACTGTTTACAACACCGACCTGAATCCGGTCCCGTGAGACACCAACACGCGGGGCGCCGTTGTATTCAAAGCATTGATTAAACCAGACCGGCAAAACGAAAGACGCTCCTGTCCCCGATGAATTAAAGCCGGGCCAGATGCGTTTCACCGTCCCGCGTGGGACGACCCCCTTATTCCAGGCCTAACCTTTGAGAATACCCCGGGCAACCAGGTTATTGAGCCGGTGCCCGACGGCCCGCAAGCCCTCTGACACCAACTCCGTGTAAGAGCGCCCGTCACGCGTGTCGATACCGTGACCCGGATCCATCTTCCGCAATAGCTCGAGGGCTGGGTCCTCATGATGGAACACCTCGACAAAAACATGCCGCAACTCACCGGTGCGCGCGGCGGCAGCGAGCATTGCGCCTATCCAGCCGTCGTCCGTTGATAAACATCCGCGGGTTGTTTTCGCGGATGCATGAAAGATTCCCAATTCATGCGCCGCACCCAGTTTCGAAACGAGCGTTTCATTCTCGGCGATCGAAAGCCCCGAATCGCCGCAATGCGCCGCATCGACGAGCAATTTGAAGAATGTCATTCCAAGGGCCTTGTTCGCCGCCTTGACGACAGCCCAACCGCGCTCGACATCGGTGAACGTTTTAAACTCACCAGGCCTCAAAAATTCGATGTGCCAGTTTTTGACGCAGGAACCGGCAAGGCCAGCCTCGTTGTAAACACGGAGATGAATTTTCACATTCTGAGCCACCGCAGATTCAAACAAAGCCCCGTCTCGCCTGGTTTCCTTCGCATTCATCCATTCCTCGATCGAGGTAGAGGAAACGTGGTGGATGCCGTGCTCGACTGCAGCTTTCAAACTTGTCACCAATTGAGCGACCACGGCATCCTCGTCCGACGGATTCATCGGGTTCGCTCCCCCGATCATGATGATGAAATGCACCTCCAGATTCAGCGCCCTAAGCCCGGACACCAATGCTTTGACATCTCCGGGGTCAGCAGAGGCAAAAAACGGAATCTGAACGCACGTTGGGCGGACTGCGGAGGACTCACAAACCGTTCTCATCTCCGAAACGATCAGCAGTTCGCCATTTGAAGCGCGGGGAAACTTGCCATGCTCATCCGGGACGAGGCCGCCAACGAATTTGATGTGGGTCGGGACAACGCCCAGTTGGACGTTAGTTTTGAGGGAGAAACTTGAGCTCATGGGTCCAGTTAAAACGGCTTTTTGCAACGGCGGAAGATGGAATTTCATGCGTTCCAAAAAAACTCGGTTAGGCTGCCCGAGAGCCTGAGACAAAACCGCGCCAACCGATGCCTGATGCCATCCTTAAACTCCACTCCGGACGCAATCTAGCGTACGCCGAATACGGAGACCCCAAGGGGCTTCCTCTCTTCTTCTTCCATGGCTGGCCGAGTTCCAGGCTGCAGGGCGAAATCCTTGAAAAATCCGCCCTGAAGCTCGGAGTCCGCGTCATTGCTCCAGACCGCCCCGGGATCGGGCTCTCGGATTTCGAGCCGAACCGCCGCCTCATCGACTGGCCGTGCGTCATCGAGGAGCTTGCGGCGCATCTGGGTTTTCATCGCTTCCACCTTCTCGGGGTATCCGGGGGCGGCCCGTACGCATTGGTCACGGCGAGGGCATTACCGGACCGAGTTTTAGGGGCGACGATTGTCTGCGGAGCTCCTGCTCTTTCAGAGTTTGGCAACGAGGGACTGCTGTGGGCATACAGGCTCGCGATTTGGTCGCAACGGAACATTCCCTTTGCACTTGCCATAGGCTTGCGGGCAGCCGGCTGGACGGCAGGACGCAAACTGCATGAATGGCCGATGAATTGGCTCTCAAAGCTGTACCCTTCCGCGGACCGCGACGCGCTGAGTGACCCGATTCACCACCAAATGATGATGCTCAGCAGTCGCCACGCGCTTTTTGGAGATCCTCGAGCCCTGACCCACGATGGATTGATTTACTGCGCAGCATGGGGCTTTGACCTCTCAAAAATCACGGTTCCGATCCACTTCTGGCACGGCGATGCAGACGCAAACATCCCGCTTCAGCTCGCACAAAAAACGGCAGAGGCAGTGCCGGGTGCAAAATTCACAATCATGCCGAATGATGGTCACTTCTCGCTGCCGCTACTGAGGACTGAGAGAATTCTGCGTGAAGTCGTCACGTAGCGGCCCGCGCGGCAAAAAATGCGGGAAGGCGACTAAGGAATGGGCGCGTTGAATCCTTTGGCTTTCTCTTCTTCCAACGATGCCTTCAGACGTTGCACGACATCCGGATTGAGAGCGGCAACATTGCTGCGCTCCCCGGGATCGGCGATCAGGTCAAAAAGCCGGTCC
>JBILLT010000091.1:0-9298 GCA_044375925.1 Chthoniobacteraceae bacterium
AACGGATGTTTTTGTGAGGCTTAGGAGCCGGGGCTTCCACCACGTGATCCCACAGGAAAATGCGTTCCTCAAACTTTTGAAACGCTCTCTCAAGGGGGAACACACGGCGCTCCTTGGCGACCTCACAGTGCACCCGAGCCAGGCGGCAGTCATCCTCCGGACATTCCAGAGGGATGGTGAACCGCTTGAGATCTGCGCGACGCGGATGCACGCCATCCTCGCAAAGCGCGGCCGCAGTCTGGTTGTGCCGGTTTTTAGTCATCCCCTCTCGGACGGCAGATGCAGGGTGACGGCCCTCGAACCCTTGGAAATTTCCGGGGACGAACCGGAGGAGACAGTCACGCAAAAAACCTGGGATATTCTTGAAAGGCGGATTTTGAAGTGTCCCGAGCTGTGGCTCTGGGCGTACAAGCATTTGCGTTACAGACCTCGGGATGCTTCACGCCACTATCCGGACTACGCTCGAGAATTCGGACCGTTCGAAGCCATCCGGGAATCTTCATTTAAAAATAGTCCTCCTACAAACTTGAGCAAACCGTAGGGTGTCTAGAGTCGACTTCCTTCCCAACCTCTTTCCTCAACCAACAGCCCACCGCCGTATTTTGAAAACAAACCCCGCCCTTGTCTTACTGGCAACACTCGTGTTGGCCGCAGCGCATTCGTCCTGCACCAAAGGAAACTTTGGCGGAAGGAAAAAGTCGCATCCCCCCTATGTTGTGAAAGCGCTTCGTCCGAGCGATCCGTCGAAAGTCGAGGTGAAGGTCTCGCTCTCCAAAAAGCACGTCTACGTCATGGAGGGGGACAAACTTTTGATGGTCGCCGCGACATGCATCGGAACGCCGCAGACCCCAACTCCGCTGGGCAATTTCACGATCATCGGCAAGGAAGAGCAAAAGCGCTCCAACTCATACGGTTTTTTTGTGAACGGAGACTCGATTCTGCCGGGTGAAACGCGCAAGCCCCAACCGGGCCGATTCGTCGGGTATCCGCTCGGGTACTGGTGCGAGTTCAAATCCGGTTATGGGTTCCACTCCGGGTACGTCCACCCGGACCCGCGGACGCATGGGTGCCTGCGCCTGCATAAATCGGTTGCTCCAAAATTTTTCGCACTGGTGAAGCAGGGCACTCCTGTGTCGATCAAGGAAACGCAACCTGAAGACGATGTGCACGGTGTTCATGTGCAGAAGCCGATGGACTATCTGGACGACGACCCGCCAGAGAGTTTTATGATTTCGGCGCAGGTGTTCGAAAAACCTCAAGGTCCGCTGCTTGAATAGCCCTGATTGAATAAAAGAAACACCGGAAGCCAACTCCGATGAGGCCGATTGCCCTCTGATCAAGCCCGCGAACTTTCAACACGGTCCCCCGGCGGTGTTAGGGCTCACCCGACACAACATAGATGTATCGCTTGAGACGGGGCGCTGGTAATTTGAGCCGCTTTTTGAGACTGAAAAACCCCGCAATATGAGTCCAGCACCGGCAAGTCCGCCAAACCGAGTCAATCTCCGCACCCCGGACGTAATGGCGCGAGTTCAAGAACAGGTGGAAACCCACTACAAGAGCGAGATCGTCGACGGTCTTCGACTCCGCGGCGGAGAGATGGAGGTGGACGGACTGAAGATCCGGTTGGCGAAGCAGTTCGGCTTCTGTTACGGCGTGGAGCGCGCCATCGATCTGGCATACGCAGCGCACAAAGTCTTTAAAGACAAACGGCTGTTTATTCTGGGAGAAATCATCCACAACCCGGAGGTGAACAGGCAAATCAGGGAGATGGGGATCGTGAACATCCTCGACCCATCGAGCCAGGTGGCGGCTGAGAGCCTCACGCCCGAGGATGTGGTGATCGTTCCCGCTTTCGGAACGGAGCTCAACACGATGAAAACGATCCGGCAAATCGGGTGCCAAATTGTGGACACGACCTGCGGGGATGTGATGAGCGTGTGGAAGAGGGTCCGGCAGTATGCGAACGAGGATATGACCTCGATCATCCACGGCAAAGCTTCCCACGAAGAAACAAAGGCGACCGCATCGCGCGCCAACTCCGAGGGCAAAGGGCACTACCTGATTGTTTTAACCCTCGAAGAAACCGATCTTGTGTGTGATTACATCACGCACGGCGGGGACAAAACTGCATTTTTGGCGAGGTTTCAAGGCGCCTACAGTGACGGGTTTGACCCGGACTTGCACCTTCGGCGCGTGGGCGTGGCGAACCAAACCACCATGCTGCGTGGGGAGACCGAAGAAGTTCAGCGCCGCATTGCCGCGGCAATTCAAAAGCGGGACGGTCAGCCCGAATCATCAAACTTTCGGTTTTTTGACACGATTTGCGGCGCGACCCAGGAACGACAGGACGCGCTCAGATCAATGCTCAGCCAGCCCATGGATCTGCTGTTGGTGGTCGGCGGATACAACTCCTCAAACACCTCTCATCTCGCCGAGATGGGTCAGGAAAAACTTCCCACTTACTTCATCAGGAATGCGGGAATGCTCGAGTCGTCTGACAAGATTGTGCACTACGATTTGAAAAAGAAATCGGAAGTGGAGGCGGCTCACTGGCTGCCGGCCGGCAAAAAGACGGTTGGGATCACGGCTGGGGCGAGCTGCCCGAACAACCTGATTGAGGACACGATCCTCAGGCTGTACGAACTCAACGGGACACCCAAAGAAAAGGTCTTGGCATCGGCGACTTCCTGACAGTGAACCTTTTGAGGCCGCGGGCTCACTCAGCCGGCAATTGTCCCCCGCCTGAACCCGGTTTGTTAAAAATTGCACTGGAATTGAAGTGCACGTTGCAAACAGCCAGCAGTTTCCTACACTCCCGCCCCTCGCCAATCCACCGCCAATGAATACCCCATGGGATGTCCAGTCTTCGATCGCACTCTACAATATTGACCGGTGGGGATCGGGATATTTTTCGATCAACGAAAAAGGACATATCAGCGTGTTGCCGACACAAAACCCGGCGACGCCGATTGATGTGGTTGAGCTTTTGGAGGAGGCTCAGGAAAGAGGGTTGACCTTTCCCATGGTCCTGCGGTTTCAGGACCTGCTGCGGCACAGGGTTGAAAAAATTAATTCCACCTTCGCCGAGGCCATCGCTGAGATGGGTTACAAGGCGGAGTACCGGGGTGTATTCCCCATCAAAGTAAACCAGCTTCGCGAGGTTGTTGAGGAAATCATCGACGCAGGCGCCCCTTTTCATTTTGGAATCGAAGCGGGTTCGAAACCTGAACTTCTTGCGGCATTGGCGATCCACAGGGATCCGGAAAGCCTGATTATCTGCAACGGCTACAAGGACGCGCTTTTTGTGCAGAACGCGCTGCTTGGGAGCAAACTTGGCAAGAAAGTGGTACTGGTGGTTGAGAAACTGGAAGAGCTTTACCAGATCATCCAGGTCTCCCAGGAGGTTGGAGTGGAACCGATGATCGGGGTCCGTGTCAGGCTGGCCTCGAAAGGCGCAGGAAAGTGGGCCACCTCGGGAGGTGAAAACGCTAAGTTTGGGTTGAGCACGTCCGATCTGGTCACCGCCTCGCAGGCGCTGAAAGCCGCGGGGTTGGCGCACAGCCTTAGGCTTGTGCATTTCCACGTGGGCTCTCAAGTCCCCGATATCGGCACGATCAAACGTGCGGTCCGCGAGGCGGCGCGTTTTTATGCGAAACTTTGCAAGATGGGGCACGAGATGGGGTACATCGATGTGGGTGGCGGACTGGGTGTCGACTACGACGGGTCCCGGACGGCGTTCGAAAGCTCGATGAATTACACGGTCGCAGAATACGCCCGGGACATCGTGTGGAACATCATGGAGATCTGCGATACCGAGAAAGTCGCGCATCCAACGATCGTTTCGGAGAGCGGACGGGCGATCGTCGCGCACCATTCCATCCTTGTGGTCGATGCTTTCGGTGCGATCGAGAAAGACAAGGCTGCCACTCCGATCGAACCCTCTCCGACAGACCCGAAGCTGGTGCTGGATATTGTGGAGCTTCAAAAAGCCATCACGCTGCAGAATTGGATGGAGACACTTCACGACGCGCAGCAAATCAAAGAGCAGACGCAGTCCATGTTCGAGCTGGGGATGATGGAGCTTGAGACCAAGGCCAAGATCGAACAGACCTACTGGCAGATCGCCCAAAAAATCGTCATCCTCTGCAAGGGAATGCGCTACACGCCGGATGAGGTGCGGGAACTCGAAATCAGCCTGGGCGACCAATATGTCTGCAATTTTTCGGTATTCCAATCGCTCCTTGACCATTGGGCGCTGGGTCAACTTTTCCCCGTGATGCCAATCGACCACCTCGAGCGCTTTCCGGACCGGAACGCCACGCTGGTGGACATTACCTGCGATTCCGACGGCAAGATCTCCAAGTTCATCGATCTCCAGGACGTCAAGGACACTCTGCCCCTGCATCAATTGGTTCCGGGCCAGCCATACCGGATCGGCTTTTTTCTGATGGGCGCCTATCAGGACATCATGGGAGACCTGCACAACCTGTTCGGCAGGGTGAACGAGGCGCATGTCTTTCTTGAGGAAGATGAGGAGAACGGCTGGTACATCGAGGAAGTTCTCGAGGGGTCGACAATCGGGGAAGTTCTGGCGATGGTGCAGTGGGATCAGGCTGAATTGACCCGCCAGATGAAGTCGCAGGTGGACGCGGCCATCAAGACCGACAGATTGAAGCCAAACGAGGCGATGAGGTTGCTGGCCAGCTATGAAAAAGCACTCAAAGGCTATACGTACCTCCAGATACCGCATCAGCCGATCAAGTAGGTTCAAGGCGAGGCACGCATCAACCCGGATGCGGCAGATCAATCGCCGACGTCGCGAAATCTAATGTGGCTGCCAAAACTTTTTAACGGGTTTCTCATCCTCTTTGGTCTGGACGCGGCTTTGAGCGCGGGGTTGGAACCCTGCCAGTCCCTGGGCGCGCCATTCGTAACATTCGCAAACGCGTTCGCCTTACTGCAGAGCGCTGTTGCGACCGCGACGGGCATCTCGGGTTTTTTAGTGCTCGTCGCGATTTGCAGCTATCGCGGAACTCCCTGGAGAGTCCTGGCTGTTCCGATGCTCTTTGTTTTCTGGGCTTCAATCGCATTTCTACCACTGCCAGCGATTACCTCCTCCGAGAAACTGTTCAAATTTGCGGCCTGCGCGCAGCTTCTCATCGCGGGTTTTTCATTTCGGACGACCCGTGTCCGGTTTCCTAACGGTCATTGGTTGATTCCCGCCGAGGCGTTTGTCGGCAGCGCTTTTTCGATGTCCCGAATGATCGGCGCGACCCTGGTCAAACTTTTCGTAGTATTCCCGGTATTGCTCATTTATCTGGGCGCGTGCCTTGTTTGGTCGCTTGGCCGGATGAGCCACGGATTTATCACCATCAGGGAGGACGGGCTTTACACTGAGAAGCGGGTCTATGATTACCAAGGCAGGAAAATCCATCTGCTGCCGACGGTTCATATCGCAGCCCCGGAATTTTACGGGAATCTGATCAGGGATTTACCAAGGACCGGGACGGTGATCCTGCCGGAAGGAGTGACGGACCGGAACAAGCTGATCCGGGACGGGTTGGACTACTCAGGACCGGCGGAATCTGTGGGTCTGGCGACACAACCGTCATTGGTGGATCTTTCAAATCTCGCATTCAGGGCCTGCGATGTCGATGTCAGTGAATTCTCGCAAAGCACCCTTAGGGACTTGGAAAGCATCAGTAAATGTTTGAAGAAGTGGACAGACGGCGACCAGGTCGGCTGCTTGCAGCAACTCTCGATGATTGATCGTCCAAACCTCGACTCCCTTAAGACAGACTTGTTGGACAATCGAAATGCCAAGGTCAACGACGCCCTGAAAGAAGCCCTCAAAGAATTCAATCACATCGGCATTCCATGGGGTGCCGCACACATGCCCGGCATCGAGGAAAACGTTTTGAAGATGGGCGCCAAAAGGCTGTCTTCAGACCGTGTTTTGGTATTTCGGTGGGCGGATCTGAATCTGAATTTTTGAGTTTGCGACGACCTTCAATTCAATTTCGGAAAATCGGCTGATGAAGCGATGAACGTTGCCTCCCAAATTCTTCGTCATTTAAGGTCGGGCGCGTCGCCGGTCTCCGAACTCGCGTCCAAGTGCCGTGTTTCGATTGATGAAATCCGCGAAGAAATCGGCCAACTCCAAGCTGCAGGCTTCGTTTTTGAACAACACCCTATCCTGGGCTGCACGCTTGTTTCGTGCCCAGACAAGCTGATCGCGGACTACATTTTCTCGCGGTTGGAAAGCGACTGGATTCAAGAAATCCTCGTTTTTGAAAAGACTTCCTCCACAAACGACCGAGCGATGGAGCGTGGAACCTCGGGGTGCAAGAGCCCCGCTGTGGTGTTGGCTGAGACCCAAACTGCGGGCCGAGGCAGGTTTGGACGCGTATGGGAGTCCGCTCGCAGCGAGGGGGTATGGTTCTCGTTGGTACTTCGTCCACACATCCCGGTGCGCCTGTGGACCCGTTTACCGAGTGCCGCAGCGCTTGCGACAGCACGCGCGCTGGAGGATGCGGGAGCAAAGCAAGTGGGGGTAAAATGGCCAAACGACCTCCAAATCGGTGACGGCAAGGTGGCCGGTATTCTGGTCGAAACAGGCAGCCACCCCAAAGACGGGCCCTTTGCGGTAATCGGCATTGGGATCAATGCAAACCAGTCGGATTTCTCCAAAACGCTTGCAGCAAAGGCCACCTCTCTGAAGAAAGAAACCGGTGCTTCTGTGGACCGAACACATCTCGCCGCAAGATTAATTTTCCACCTCGAAAATGTCCTGCAAAGCTTGTCGGACCACCATGAATCGTTGATCCAAGAGTTGCGCAATCGGAGCACATTGATCGGAAAACTCGTGCGTTTTGAAACGCCCGAGTGCCGCTCCGCGCAGGGCGTGGCTGTGGACTTGGATGCTGAAGGAATGCTTGTTGTTCAAACCCAGGATGGCGGATTCAGAACACTGAACGCGGGCGAAGTGAGCCTCTCCAATTTCGCGTAATGCGGAAAGGCATGACAGCGGGCCACGCCGGTGTCAGCGAGTCGGCGTGCCGTCAGATTCTGGCATTGAAGCGAGCATCGCCCGCACCAAGCCGGAATCCCGCCGTTTGCTCAGCAGCATTCTACTCATCGCAACGGAACCCCATTCCTCAATCTCAATCGGGATAGTTCGCACACCCCACGCCCGCATCATCGATTCCGTAGGCATGTAAAGATCGATGGTTTTCTTGCCCACCAGCGCGCTTCCGTAATCCTCGATCACGTAAGAGCGCCATACCCCCTTGTCACAAAGCCGGAATCTGGTTCCGACGGGCATCCAACTCCAATCAGAAGCGGCGGAGGAAAGTGAACCGCCAAAACGCAGACGCGTGCCCATCGCCGAGTAACTCCCTCCCGGTTCGGTGTGCGTGTAGGCGGTGGTCCGTACCTCCATGGTTCTGGGCGGCTCTTTCGGCGCTTTTTTTACGGACACGCAACCCGAAACGCACACTGCGGCACAGGCATATTTCGAAAAGAGACGGAAAATGCTTTTCACCATTCTTTTTATGATACCCGCAGTAACCATTCTTATTTCCATGCGTGGGGCGGAGCGGCAAAGCAACCGGACCGTTCGGCGAAAGAGGTTACCCCTCCCGCATTTTTTTACACCTCAAAAACCACAACCGGCGGGGCGCTCTCCTCTGCTTCACCGAAAGAGACCGCCTGAAGGCAGCGAAACCCTGGTCATCGGCATGCTAATCCCACAGAAACCGCTCCAAGCGAAGCTGGCGCGCGCGGGCGCCGGCCTCCTGCGCACGCGGGGCAGGCATTTTCGCCATACGCTCGTAAACATGCACCGCATCCCTCCAAGCCGCCTGACGCTCAAGAATGCGGGCTGCGTCGAACCCCGCCTTCAGCACCCAAAAGTATTCACCTGCATCCATGGATCCCGTCGCGTCCAACAAGCGGATAAACCCCTCCAAGGACTCCTTGGGCCTGTTCGCCTCGTAAGCCTTCGCAATTTTGTAAAGCGCCTGATTGCGCCAGTGGGGATGAACGTCTGCCTCCGCGGCGAGAAGCTGGTACTGTTCGACCGCCTGATCCACGGGAAGCCCCTCCCGTTTGGCGATGCCCAGAAGCGCGTCGGCCTTACCGCACATGGTGCCAAAGCGCAGGTCGGCGTCGACCCCCGCGGACGCTTTGAGAATGAGGTCGAATAAAACAACTCCCTCCGACTCCTGCCCCAGCCGGCACTTGACGGAGGCTTGCTGATACCTCGCCTTCCAACGCAAAGGTCCCGCCCTCCGCGCGACTTCATCCCAATAGATGAGAGCCCGGTCGACGGACCCCGGATTCAAGAGGTTTGCCGCACACTGCCCGGCAAGGTACCCCGCAGTTTCGGCTAGCGACCCCTCGGGTTGCTGGGCGAGCAGGGTGGCGAATTGATTCTCGGCATTCGCAAAGTCTTTTCTTCGGAAATAAACCTCTCCGAGCTTCATCCGCATCTCCGCAATCAAAGGAGATTCCGAGAAGGCGCGCACGAACGCTTCGGCCAACTCAATCACACGACCATCGTCACGCGGTTGTTCAGCGTCCGCCAAAAAGACCTCCAAATAGGCAGCCTGCGCCGCCGTGGAGGACGGCATCGGCGCTGCCATGACCTGCTTGAAGTATGCATTCGCGCGCGCCCTCAACGGCTCGCCAAGCAAAGTGGCCGATTCAGAAGGCAGGTTCATCAACTGCTGGTGGGTGAGCTCCACAAAAGCGAGCTTCGCATCCGCCTCACGCGGATGGCCGGGGTGGGCCTTGAGAAAGCTTTTCAATGATTCCTCAGCCTGTGCATGACCATCGCGGCACCTCTGCAAGACCGTCTCCAACTCCAACTCCACCGCCAAGGCACCCGAGGTTGCAATCTTGCTTAAAGTTTGGCCGAGTTGCCCGGCTTTCCGGTAATTACCCAGCCGTAAAGCGGCAAGCCCACCGTTAAAAGCCGCCTCCGGCGCGATCCGCGAATCGCCGTGAGACAGAGACTCGAACTTTTCAAACGCCACCGCGAACTCTCCTTTGCAAGAGTCGATGATAGCGTCCTTGAAGCGCAAAAGCGCAGCCGTCTGGGGATCGGCACCAAATGCCAATCCCTTTGCGATGAATTCCCGAGCCAGATTCAATTCCCCCTTTGCCGATGCGAATTCAGCGCGTGCCAAGCAAACTTGCGCAGTGAGGACATGTCCCGAGTATTCCCTGCAAAAACGCTCCCGTTCCTCATCCGCCCGAGACGCCTTGCCCATGTTCGCGTAAAACTCGCTGA
>JBILLT010000006.1:0-97568 GCA_044375925.1 Chthoniobacteraceae bacterium
GAACGATCACGCCGCCTTGTGCGGCGACCGGACCGCCTGAGAGAGAAGTTCCAGCTCCGCGCAGGGTGACCGGAACGCCGAGTTCCCGGGCGCCTTTGATGAATTCGCCGAGCTCGTCGGCATCCGCCGGAATGACAACCGCATCCGGAGCGTAGCTCTTGTAGCCGAGACCGTCGGCTGCATAGCCCGCGAGCTGGGCTGGGGAATCCAGAACCCTTCCGCGAGGAAGAAGCCGGCGAAGGGTTGATGCGAGTGCGGTTTTCTGCATGAAAGACGGTGCGCGCAATCAGCGTGCGAGGGGTGTTTGGGTTTCCGGAGTGGATTCGTGGAGGCGTTCCTCCGTGTTGACGAACGCCCAGCAGATCGCCCCCAAAAAATAGCTGAGCGAGAAAAGAGACATGTTAATGGTCCAACTGTTGTTGGTTGCGGCCAGCACCAGTGGCACAGCCATCGGTGCGATGGCCCCACCTGCGTTCCCCATCATGTTCATGCTTCCGGACAAGGCCCCGGTATGTCTCCCGCCAACGTCCATGCATGCGCCCCACGCTCCCGGCAGTGAAAGGTCGCTGAAGAAAGCGGCGAGGCCGATCGAAAGCACGGAAACCAGCGGTGCGCTGAATTGCATGGAGACAATCAGCATGACGCCTGCAAGTCCCATGCCGCCCACTCCCAGCAACCGGCGCGTGAGTGCTGCGCTGCCGAGCCTGCGTTCAATGGACGCCGAGAACAGGCCGCACGCGAGTGAGCCGAGGCCGCCGAAAAACAAAGGGACGCATGCCAGCAGCGCGCGTTGCAAATCACCAATACCAGTGAAGTGCTCTTTCAAATACGTTGGGAACCACGTGATATAAAAATACCAAGCATAGGACATGAAAAAATACTGGCCCCACAACATCCACACGGTGCGGGAAGCCAGAAGTTTGTGCCACGGGACGCTGTGATCACCCGCTGCCTGGTTTTCGCCGATGATGGCGAGTTCTTCGGGATTTACCGCGGGATGATCTTTCGGGTGGTCCCGGAACCATCGGAAAAATGCGACCGCCCACCAGACTCCAAGAGATCCGAAAAGAAGGAACACCCAGCGGTAGTGGAGGCCGAGGCCGAACTTGCCATCGCCGCCAGCCGCAAGCATCCATCCGACCACCAAAGGGGTGAAAGCGCCCCCCCACCGCGCGCTCAGCCAGAGGACCCCTTGCGCTTTGACCCGCTCCGAGACGGGAAACCAGTGTGTGAACGCTTTCGTGATGTTCGGAAAGCAGCCGGCCTCGCCGATTCCAAAAAATAAGCGGCACACCACAAGCGATGACAGATTCCACGCCCATCCGGTTGCGATCGTGAAAACTGACCACATCGACACAACACGCATGAGAACCTTGCGCGGGCCGATGCGGTCGCCAAGCCAGCCGCCGGGGATCTCGAACAATGCATACGCCCATCCGAATGCCGTGAAAGCGTACCCCATTTGGATTTTCGTCAATCCGAGCTCCGACTGCATCGATGGAGCTGCCTGGGAGATGCACACTCTGTCGACATAGGTGATCACGGCCAGCGTGATGGCAAAAAGCAGCACGACGCTGCGAGTCCGGGATGGGGCGGATGAATTCAATGGAAGACTCGTTTGTAGCGTTTGCTTGTGAGGCAGGTCACGGTTGGAACTCGATCCAGTTCAACCCAAGCACGGTGTTCGGATCCGTGCAGTGCGCGACAACGCAGACGTCTGTGAGCCCTGTGGCATTCGCGAGAGTGGCGGGCAGTTCCAAAAACTGCCCCTCACCGGTGGGAGTGACCTCGAGGGCTGCAAGCAGCGGACCGGCGGGAGAACCGCTGCGCAGCTCGAACATGCCTCCTTTCCCGCCGAAGCATCCGGCCCTCGCCTTGATGTGTCTGATATCCGCGAGATTCAAGTCCTGCCAGAGAATGTGCGATCCATCTTTGAAATGACCCAAAATACCTTGTTCGCCCTCAACGGACTCAACGTAGGTCATCCCGTGATTTTTGTCATAGAAGGCTGCTTTTTTTCTTCGGGAATGGAGCACCACCGAGGCTTCCCCGCGCAGCCGCGCCATGGTCCCCTTTCGGCCGTCGTCGGTGTAGGAAGCGCTGAGAATCAGGACGCCTTCGTCCACACGCGCGCCCTTGGAAGGTTTGCGCGGCGCGGTGAATGATCCCATCGAACCTGACTTCGGAGGGCTGGCTGGGTCATTCTTGAGCGCGAGAACCCAAGACACCATTTGGCGGATTTGGCCGAGGGTGTGCTGTGGGTGCGGCGGCATCGGAATCTGGCCCCAAACGCCAGCGCCGCCTGCGAGAATTTTTTGAGCCAAACGTTCTGCGGCTTCCGCGTCGTCTTGATATTTCAAGGCGACGTTTTTGTAGGCGGGACCGGCGGAAGGGGTATCCGCCATATGGCATGCAAAGCAGGTGCTGGAGCGCATCATGGCAAGCCCGGGATCGACCAATGCGGCGTCGCCATCGATTGAGAAGCGGCGTCCGCGAAATTCGCCCTGCACGGCGGCGTGTTCGTCCTTCACTTCGTCGCCATCGGTTTCTTCGATCGCGAGCTTGTACGAAATCGGAGTGTCCCATTCAAAAAACGAACCGTGTGCAGGAGACTCGAACCGGATTGTCGGCCTTCCGTTTCCTACGTGGACGGTTTGTTTGCTGGCGGCTTTGGCTCCGCTTGGGTCGGTGACGGTGACCGCCACCTCGTAGCTGCCGGGCTGTTTGAATTGATGCGTGAACTTTTCGCCGCGTGTCGCCTTTTGCTCTGAGCCTGAGACGGTCCAAACGAATTTTAGCGGATCGCCGTCGGGATCGCGGGACGCGGAAGCGTCAAAGCTGAGGGTGAGGGGTGCCGTGCCGGCAGTCTCGCTTGCAGCCAGCGTTGCGGACGGAGGCCGGTTGCCGCGGCGGTAAACAATCCGAACAATGCGGCTGTCGTTGTTCTCCCACCACTGGTCGCCGTATTCGATCATGTAAAGCGCGCCGTCCGCGCCGATTTTCATGTCGACGGGGCGGCGCAGATTAAACGCTGGAATGAACGGTTCGATTTCCGGCCCCGGAGTGTCGAGTTTGACGGTTTGGATCCAGTTGCGCATCCATTCGTAGATGAAGAGACGGCCGTCGAGGGCCTCTGGCAGTTTGACGGCCGATGGATTTGCCGCGTCAAAGTGGTAGACAGGGCCCGCCATGATGCTGCGTCCGCCACTTCCAAGCGTTGGAAATTCTTTCGACTGCAGGTTTGAGTACCAGATCAGCGCGGGTTTTGCAGGGGGCAGTTTTTTGATGCCGGTGTTGCGCGGCGAGAGATTTTCAGGTGATTGCGGGTCGTAGCGTTTGATCTCTTTGTTTGTGTTGAAATCGTATAGTGGCAGCGCCTCGTTAGGGCCGACAAACAGGGGCCAGCCGAAGTTGCCGGCAATTTTGGTCGCATTGATCTCTTCGTAGCCGACGGGAGTGACGCCAAGCTCGGGGAGCACGTTGGGGCCGACGTCGCCGAAGTAGAGCGTTCCCGTTTTGTCGTCCACGGACAAGCGGAACGGATTGCGCACGCCCATCGCAAAGATCTCGGGCCTGCCATCCTTGCCGTCCTGGAACAGGTTGTCTTTCGGGATTGAGTAACCGCTTTTCGGGTTGGGGTGTATGCGCAGTATTTTGCCGCGCAAATCCTGCGAGTTTGCGGCGGAGCGAAATGCGTCCCAATTTTTCCGATCCGGCCGGGTGTCCTGGGGCAGGCCGGGATTCCAGTGGCAATTGTCGCCGTTTCCGATGTAGAGGTCGCCTTTCGCGTCCATCCACAGGGCGCCTCCCATGTGAAAGACGTGTTCGGTGTCGTAGGTCCAAGACAACAACTCTTGTTCTGAGGAAGCGGGCATTGCTCCATCTGTGACCGTGAATCGGCTCACCCGCATGGTTCCCTGTTTTTCAGACGGGCAAAACAAAGCGTAGAGGTGGCCGCTTTTTTCAAAGTCGCGCGCGACGGCGATCCCGAGCAGCCCGACTTCGCCCTTCGCGTGCGTCGGAATTTTGCCAAGCGTGCTGACACCGCCGGATTTCGAGTCGAAGCGTTTTACGGCGCCCCAGAATTCGGCGAAGACCACATCGCCGCCCGGCAGAATCTCCAATTGGATCGCATCGCGCGCGGCCGGCACGAGGATCTCTTTCTCGTACCGGTTGGGGTCGGGGGTTTGCGCGGCACCGCAGGTGGCGAGCAGCTGGCAGACGGCCGCGAAGCAGGCTCCGATAGGAGCCAGCCGGGGGCGGGTAAGAGGGGGGAAGTTCATGGCGCGAGTAGATGAAAAGACCCATTGAGTCGCCTGCTGCCCAGCGCCATCGGCTGGGGGAGGAGTGTGACGGCGGGAGGTGGTTCGAATGAGAGGTCATACCAATGACTCATTGATGTCAAGGGAGTCGGTTGGGACGCTTTGTTTTGAAACTTGAGCGAACCTTCGCGCAAAATTCTGGCAGGCAACCGACTGCCGGATTCTGAAATGCTCCCAACAGCGGCGCCGGACTGGGCGAAACTACCAAGTTGAGTACCGGAAGCACCGATGAGCCTCAGAGGAAGAAAAAAGTGCTGGCTGGCATACGGTTGGTGAGCCAAGCGGGAAACCGTGAACCTCACAGCGACCATAACATCCCACCATCAAAATCCAGCCCTGCCTACGAAGCGATCAAACTCAGGACCGACTAACTATAGTCCGCGAAGTAGGGCTCGCTGCTTTTTGAAACTCGGAAGGCATTCAGGAGAAAATGCAAGAACCTGGAGCCAGCGGTTGCCGTCGGTTTTTCCTACAGGCTTCCACAAAAGAGTGGTGCTCACGAGAGGACTCGAACCTCCACGGGTTGCCCCATACGGTCCTGAGCCGTACGCGTCTGCCAATTCCGCCACGTGAGCTTTGAATATGTCGCGCGCGATCAAGCGCGGTTCGAAGAGAGTAAAAGTTGCGAAACTCAGCGCAACCCAAAAGTGGTTGGGTTCGCGAAGAACCTTCCGATCACCCGACGCGCATCGGCATGAGCACGTAGAGGAACGGGCTTTGGATCTTGATGACCCCGGGGCTCATTTCATCGATTAGATCGAGAAACACCTCGTCGTTTGGGAGCGCCCGGAGGGGAGCCATCAGGTACTCTGGGTTGAACGCAATCGTGATGTCTTTGCCCTTGTAGACCACGGGGATGGATTCGCGCGCCTCGCCCACGTCGGGCGTGTTCGCGGCGATCTCGAGGTTGTTTTTGGTGAGAATCAGCTTCACTGAGTTGCTTTTCTCGCTGGCGAGCAGCGAAACGCGGTGGACTGCTGCCAGAAAGCTGACTCTCTCGAGAGTAACCCGTTCGCTGATTTCGGTTGGAATCACCTGTCTGTAGTTGGGGTAGTTCCCTTCCACGAGCTTCGAAACGAGTCTGGTGGATCCGACATCGAAAGCGATTTGGTTCTGGCCGACCATCATTTTGAGGTCGCCGTTCTCGCTGACGAGCCGGGTGAGTTCATTGATGCATTTGGTCGGTACGATGATCTCGACTTCGTCGCTCTGCGGGAACTCGACTTCCAGATCCACCAGGGCGAGCCTGCGTCCGTCCGTGGCGACCATGGTGAGACGGCTGTCTTTGAAGGAAAACAATACGCCGTTGAGCACATAGCGCGTTTCGTCGGTTGAAATCGCGTACGCGGTTTTGCGCAGGGCGTCTTTGATTTCGCTTTGCTTCAAGGTGAAGACTTTGGCGTTCTCGAATTCGGGGAGCGCCGGGAATTCATCCTCGGGAAGGCCGTGAATTTTGAAAAAAGTTTGTCCGCAACGGATAGACGCGATGTTTTTCCCGTCCACTTCTACATTCACTTCGCCCGAGGGCAGCTCTTTGACGATGCTTGAGAGTTTCTTCACAGGAAGCGTGGTGCCCCCGGAACGCTCGGTCTGGGCTTCTACGGATCCAGAAATACCGACATCGAGGTCCGTCGTGGTGAGGCGCAGCTGTCCAGCATCGGCTTGGATCCGGACGTTGGAGAGGATCGGCAGGGTCGACCTGGAACTCACAACGTTCTGTACTGTCTGTAAGCCGGCTAAAAATGTGTCTTTGGAGATGTTGAACCTCATACAGGTGGTGTTTGGAGCAACCTGAGCGCAGAGGCGATTTTCATTTGGAGGGAAAACTGGATCACCAAACGCGCCCGTGGTCGGGAATCGTGTTTTTCGAAGATGTTTATGCTCTTGGGCGGACTGGGTCGAGAATCTTTGAAGCGCCGCCCCGGGCGGGATTGCCACTCCGCAGGGGCCTGTGGATCTCCCGAGGGCGAGGGATTGCGCTGGGCGGCCCGGGCTCGGGCGCCTCCGGGCAGGCGGGCCGAGGATCCCACACCGGGGCGCGCGGAGGTATGGAAGCTACTGCCGCTGAAGTTGGTTATCGAGAAACGAGACGGTCTGGCGGGTATGGTCGTCCTTTGAGATCTTGTCCCGCACCTGCCGGTGGGCATGCAGTACGGTGCCATGGTCGCGCCCGCCGAAGGCTTCGCCGATCTCGGCGAGGGACGACTTGGTGAGCTCCCGCGCGAGGTACATGGCGATTTGTCTGGGGAAAGCGATGTTCGCTGGGCGGCGCTTGCTGGTCATGTCCGCGATGCGCACGTCAAAGTGTTCCGCCACACGTTTTTGAATTTGTTCGATGGTGACAGACTTCCGAGCTTCCTCCTGGAGGATGTCCTTCAGGAGAATCTCAAGCCGCTCCATCGTGGGCGTTTTGCCCTCGTTCAAAGAAGTGTACGAGGCCACGCGCATCAGTGCGCCCTCGAGCCGGCGCACGTTGGTTCGAATCTTCTCCGCCAGAAAGTCGATGATTTCGGGAGCCAGCTTGACCTGCATGGACTGGGCTTTTTTGCGAAGAATCGCCGTGCGGGTCTCGATATCCGGCGGCTGCATTTCCGCCGTCAGTCCCCACTCGAAGCGGGATACCAGACGGTTTTCCAAGTTCGCGATTTCCGACGGCGGCCGGTCGCTCGAGAGCACGATTTGCTTGTGGCCGTCGAAGAGCGTGTTGAAGGTGTGGAAAAATTCTTCCTGCGAGCGCTCTTTGCCGCCGAGGAACTGGATGTCGTCGATCAACAGCACGTCCGCCTGCCGGTACCGCTTCCGGAACTTTGCGAGCGAGCCCGTTTGAATCGCGTCGATGAAGTCGTTGGTGAACTTCTCGGAAGTAATGTAGAGCACCTTGGTGTTCTTCTTCGCGGAGAGGATCTGGTGCCCGATCGCATGCATGAGATGGGTTTTTCCCAGACCGACACCGCTGTAAATGAACAGGGGATTGTAGGTTTTTCCGGGTCCGGCGGCCACCGCCGAGCAGGCCGCGTGGGCGAACTCGCTATTCGCGCCGACCACGAAGGACTCGAAGGTGTTCCTTGGATTCAGGCCGGTTTCCTGATGGCTGGTTCGCGTAGATGTCCTCCGTTCCGCAGGTTCGGGCTCGGCGGAGTCTGATTCCTCCTGTGAATCGGGTTCCCCCACAGATTCCCCGCCGAACACGTACCGGACCGCCCGGCCGGTTCCGGTTGCGAGCATCAGGGCGGAGTCGAGGACCTGCTGGTAGTTGCTCTCGATCCAGAACTGGTGGATTTTGTTGGGCAACTGCAGGGTCAGGTGGGTTTCCGTGAGTTGGACGGCGCGGATGTCTTTAAACCAGCGTTGGAACGTGTCGTGGCTGACTTCAGCCCGAAGCGTGGCGCTGACTTCTTTCCAGAGGGAGGCAGCGGAAAGGGGTTTGGATTCGGTATGCGAGAGAGCGGGTTCCACGTTGAAATTCAGAGGGCTGCGGGGGGGTGGGATCTTGAGGATTGAAGGACTAGTGCACAGATCGGTCGACGGAAGTGGCTCTAGGCTCTGAGGTAATGGGTGAGAAAGATGACTTGCCGGGCTGCGCGGTGGGATATGGCGCTGGGATTTCCATTAAAAATTTTTCTTGATGAACGGCTTACGATTTATTTTCGGACCGGGTGAAGAGTTGATTCACGCCACAGCGAGACCCGGATTCCGGACAACGGCCGCTTCGGGAGTCGGCGGTAAAGGATTCATGTTGTGCACGGTTATTCGCAAGTTATTCACAGGGGTAGGGGGGGTGCTCCGGCGCGGGGCACGGAGGTTAAGAGTGTTCCCCACGTGCACAAGGAAAAATGGCGGAAATCCGGCGGAAAAATTACGGTTTTGTGACGGTTTCATGTTGACGGGAAATCGCGCGGTCATAACCCCCCGAAACTTAGACATAAAGAAAACCGGATTACGTGAAATTCGTGCTTCGCGGCGCATTGCGTCCGTCTCTGCCCGCGCGGAGAGGGTTTTGGCCGGTCACTCCAGAGCGCGGACCCTACGCAAGGATTTTCTCCGTCCGAGAATCTTCCGTAGGGCCCGTGGTGTTGCACCGGTCCAGATGGGCTTGCGCGCTCTGAAGCTGTTCCTCAGGCGTGCGGAAAAGCGCGGCAATGCTGAATGTCACCACGGATCCGAAAGCGATGCGCCACGGAAACTCGATCCTTGGCAGCCAGTCCGGGGCCCAAAGAGGGGCGATCGCTGCGCCCGCTGCAGCGGCCGGATGTGCAAGCGTCCAGAGATCGTTGTGCAGGCCGCTCAGCAGCGCCACGCAAACAAAACCCGCGCCCATTGCTACCAGGTTTCCCGCTTCGCTGCCCCTTCTGCGGGTGAGTAGTCCGACTAAAAAAACGCCGAGCAGTGAGCCGTAGGTGTAACCGAAAATTCCCAGCACAATCGGTATGATGCGGGCGTGGAGGATGATTTTTGCATAAGCAGTCGCAGCCCCGATCACGATGAGCAGCACGGAAAAAACGATGGTGCTCACGCGAGCCGCTCGAAGAACCTCGGTTTCCGTGGCGTTCGGGCGGAAAAAGTTTTTGTACCAGTCCTCGGTGAAGCTTGTGGCGAGTGCGTTGAGCGCGGTGCTGAGCGAGCCCATGGCGGTGGCAAAAATCCCCGCGAAAAGAATCCCGCGGATTCCCGGTGGGAGTTCATGCACGATGAAGTACGCGAACGGCGCGTCTTTGTGGGGCTGCTGGTAGTGGACCCAAAGGAGGATGCCCACCAGTAGAAAGCACAGCACCAAAGGAAGGTCCGCGAGGCCGGATAGAATCAGTGAGACGCGTGACTTCCTGTGATCGCGCGCGGTCAGCATGCGTTGGACCATGTCTTGGTCGGTTCCATGCGTTGCCATGGTGGTGAATGTCGAGCCGATCAACGCGGCCCACATGGTGTACTCGCTTTCCAGAATAGACCGCAAGTTCGCGGCAAACCCCGCGCCCGGCGTGATTCCGAAATCAACAAGGGCGAAGTCCTTCGGCCCAGTCAGGGCCGCGGTCACGCCCTGCCAGCCGTCCGGAATGGACTGGAGGATTTTCCAGATGGCGAATCCAAGGGATCCGAACATCAGTAACGCTTGGATGAGATCGGTCCAAACGACTGCTTTGATGCCCCCGGCCGCCGTATAAATGGCGGTGACGCAGGTGAGGACGAAAAGCGCCACGCAGTATACGGCGACCTGGTCCAGTGGCTGAAGCGAAGTGCCGGTGAACAGTTCGTAAGCCATCACCAGCACGATCGCTGCCACGTAAAGCCGCGTGCCGCTGGCGAGTGCGCGCGTGACAAGAAATACGGCGGACGCCGCGTTGCGGGTCTTTCGTCCGAACCGCAGGGAGAGATATTCGTAGATTGAGATGACCCGGTAATCGTAGAACGGCTTGATGAAAACGGCCGCGATGATCACGCGGGCGAGAATCGTTCCGAGGGCGAGCTGCGCGTAGGTGAAGTTGCGCATTTCATAACCCTCGCCCGGGGCGCCGAGAAAAGTTGCGGCACTGATTTCGGCTGCAAGGATGGACGCCAGCACCGCCCACCAAGGGATATTTCTGTCGCCGATCGCGAATGAACGCATCGACTGATCCTCGCGGCCCACGCGCAGTCCAATGGTGATGATGACCACGAAGTAAGTCAGCACGACCAATCCATCAATCCAAAGTGCGTTCATGAGGGGTGTTCTTGATTTGCTGCGTTTGAGGGGCAACGGCGCCGCCGGTCGCCTGCTCCGTGCAATTGCTCTGGGATTTTGCGGGCGGGTTCGCCCTTTAGTTTTCTTGCGGCGTGCTCGCGGATGCGGACCCGGATCCCGAGCCTGCGTTCAGATGCGTGGCTTTCCGCATGACCTTTGAGTTGCGTCCGCTTTGCTCCCAGCGACGGCGCCTTTCCAGAGGCAATTCTTCGGGGCTTACCTCGGTGAAGCCGCCTTTTTGTTGGAAGAAATTGTAGGCTTGCGTGGAGAGCGCGAAGAGGTGGGCCGCACCTTTCTTTGCGGCGAGCTGTTCTGCGAATGCCATGAGTTTCTGGCCGTATCCCTGGCCCTCGTGGCTTTTTGCAACGTAAAGGCAGGCCAGTTCGGCTGCGTGGGATTCAGGGTAGAAATGCAGGGCGACGCAGCCCACCAGATTGCGGTCGATTTCAAGCAGCCAGTAGTCGTCGAGCATGCTGGTGAGCTCCGCTCTGGTGCGTTTGACGAGCTCCGCGTTTGCGATGGATTCTTTGATCAGCACCATGAGCGCGCGCACGTCCTTTTTCAGCGCGCGGCGCATTTGCTGATACTCGTTCGAGTACACCATGGTGCCGATGCCCTCGTGGCTGAAAATTTCACTCAAGAGCGCCTCGTTTTGGGTCCCGTCCAGCAAGTGCACCCGCGTGATCCCGCCGCGGCAGGCTTTCGCCGCGTGTTCGAGTTTCGACACTTGAGCGGGCTCCAATGAGTTGCGGCGTTTGCGGACGATATCTTCGGTTTCGGAAACGGAGAGCTGGCGCACGAGCTGGTCCGCTATTTTGAGGGACCCCTGCGGCGCGAGGTAAATGATCTTCAACGCCCTGATGGACTCCGCGACTTCCAGCGCGACGGAGTCCGAGTTCACGCGGAATGTTCTTCCCTCGCCGTCGAAACCGATTGGCGGGATCACCGGAATAATGCCTTCGTTTAAAAAAGTCTGCAGCGTGGTTGTTTCAACCCGTTCTACGCGTCCGGTGCATAGCGTGTCCACGCCGTTGAGAATCCCGGCGGGGTGCGCCACGATCACGTTTGCGTATGCCGCCCGCAGATCCACCGAGGCGAGTCCCTGCATGAGTTCCTGCAGCACGATATGCGAGGCCTCGATTCCCAGCTTGAGCGTGGCCTCGTCGGTGACGCCGGTTCCGTCGCAACTGGTGACAGGCACTCCCCGTTCTTGAGAAAGTTGGAGCAGTTGAGCTCCGCACCCGTGGACCAGGATCACCTTGATGCTCAAAGACCGCAGCACCGCCAGATCCAACAGCAGGTTCCCAAGGTTTTGTGAACCCGCTACTTCACCGTCCAAGGCCACCACAAAAATCTTCTCCCGGAAACGGGGCACGTATTGAAGGATTCCTCTGAGATCTGAAACTTTCATCGGGGTGAAATGCAACCTCACTAAAAACGCGAAAAAAGCGCGTAAAGCAAAGGCGAACACGCGGCTTTTGAAAGTTCCCCGGATCCCGCTTCCTCATTTGCTTTGAAACGGGTCTTTAAATTCGTGTCCGCCGGCGGGAGCGGCGGATGGCATGGACTCGCTGTGCTGGTTTTAGCCGTTGACCGAGCGGCGTTGTGTCCCTCTGAATTGGGCTTAAATCCGATCCGCCCATGTCGCGTCCCAAGCCCAAGATTCCCGTAAACGGTCCCTCCGGGGGAATGGGCGGTGCGTTTGCGAATCTAGAGCTCTCTGGTTTGCCGGACTTCGAGCCTGCCTCGCAGGCGGCTGGTTGCGGAGGGGAAGTGCACGAGCCGGTGCGGCCGGGGCGCGTGGTGTTGAGCCGTCTGACCGCTCATCGGGGAGGGAAGACGGTGCTCGTCGTGGAGGGGTTCGGGCCGCAGCATACGGACGCCGCCATCGAGGCATTGGCGAAGGAATTGCGGGCCCGTTGCGGCTGCGGGGGCACCGTGCGCGGGCGGGTGGTGGAGCTGCAGGGCGACCAGCCCGGGCGAGTTCGCGAGTTTATGGAGGCGCGCGGCTTTCAGGTCGCGGGAGTCAAATAACCGATGAAAAACGAAGAGGCGCGTGGATTTTTGGTGGTGATTGAGGGCGTGGACGGCACGGGCAAGAGCACCCTCATCCGCCGGTTGCAGGCTCACTGCGAGGGGCTGGGGCTGGGATGCGTTTTGAGCCGGGAGCCCACCAACGGCGTGTGGGGGACGCGGCTCCGGGAATCTGCGAGGACGGGGCGCCTCCCGTTGGAGGAGGAACTTGAGCTGTTCCTGCGCGACCGGAAAGAGCATGTGGATGCATTGATCCTTCCGTCCCTCGGCCAGGGGAAGGTGGTGCTGCTGGATCGCTATTTCATCTCCAGCGCGGCTTATCAGGGGGCCAGGGGCGCTGATCCCGAGCTGGTCCTGCGGCGCAACGAAGAGTTTGCCCCGGCACCGGATCTGGTTTTGCTGCTGGACTGTGATCCGGAGCAGACGCTCCAACGCGTTCGCGCGCGCGGTGATCTGGCTGACGAGTTTGAAAAGCTCGATGCCCTCCGGCGGGTCCGGGAATTGTTTCTGGCGATTCGCAGGCCCTACATCCGGGTGATCGACGCATCCGCCGGCGCGGAGCAGGTTGCGGAGGAGGCCATCGGATTGCTGGAACCACTTTTACGCAAGAGGGATAAACGAACTTAGCCGGATCCTGTCTGCTGCTTGTTGGAAGAAAAGGATCGAAAAACCGCAGTTCTTTCATTCATTGAAGGGATGGACGAATCAGCGATCGAGTTTTTGATGCAGTTGCTGCGGATCCCCAGCCCGACGGGTTTTGAGGCGGATGGTCAGCGGTTTTGGATGCAGTACCTGCGGCCGGTGTCGGATGCGGTGGAATCGGATGCTTACGGGACGGCTTGGGCGGAGCTTGCCGGTGATGGGCCGCGTATCATGCTGGCTTCCCATGCGGATGAAATCGGCTTCATTGTGAAGCGGATCACCAAGGAGGGATTCGTGAGGGTGGACCGGATCGGCGGGTCGGATTGCGCCACTGCGCGCGGGCGGCGGCTGAGTATCCTGGGGGGCAACGGTCCGGTGAGAGGGTTGGTGGGCAATACGGCGATCCACCTCAGAAAAGGGGCTGCTGAGGAAAAAGTCCCGAAAGTGTACGAGCTTTACGTGGATGTGGGGGCTTCCTCGGCGGATGAAGTGGCGGCTCTCGGGATCCGCGTCGGGCATCCTGCGGTTTACGCGGACGGAGTCGAGCGGCTCGGGGAGCACAGAATCGCCGGCCGCGCGTTGGACAACCGGATCGGCGGGTTCATCCTTTCGCAGGTGATCTCGCGCTTAAAGGCCCAGAAGAGCGGCGCGCACGTTTTTGCGGTGAACGCGGTTCAGGAGGAAATCGGCGGACATGGCGCGCGGATGGCGGCGCATCGGTTGCGACCCAACGTTTGTGTGGTTCTGGATGTGACCCATGCGACGGATACACCGGGGATTTCGCAGGACGAACACGGGGACGTGATTTTGGCTGGCGGCCCGACTTTGACCCATGGCGCGTGCAATCATCCCGAGGTCGTGAAACGGCTTTTGGATGTCGCCGGCAAACTGCAGATTCCGATCCAGCACGAAAGCGCCTCACGGCACACGGGCACGGATGCCGACGTGATTTTTGACGTTGGGAACGGCACCCCTACCGCACTGGTTTCGCTGCCTCTGCGTTATATGCACTCGGTGGTGGAAGTCGCGGATCTGCGCGACGTGGAGCGGGTGATCGCACTGTTGGTCGGGTTCGTTCAAACCGTGCAAAAGAACGACGCTTTCCATGTGAAGTTGTGACGGGAGCGCCCTTCCGCCTGCCACTTTTCGTTTGTTTCACGGCCGAGCGGGCTGTCCCTGCTGCGGGGTTGCGGTCAGTCACCGGGATGGTTTGATCTGCTGCTGCGCCTTTTCCGCGATCGCGCGGAAATAGGCTTCAATCGCGGGCTGGTACTCCCCGGAAATCGTTTCGCGCCGTCCCTGCATGAGGTCCGTGGCGATTCGTTTTGGGAGACGGCCCCAGTTTTGATCGCCGTTGGACGCGGCGGCTGGAAGTGCCGCCTCGGATTGCGCCGTGTTTTGCATTTCCGAGGCGGAGGCTGGGGTCCCAGAGAGGTTTGAATGTTCCGCCCGCGCCGTCCGGTCTGCTTGTTTCTGGGCGTCGATTGCGGCGCGAACCGACTCCTTCGATTGTTGTGAGCCTGGCTTGGATTCCTGCTGTGCGGCGGACTGCGGATCGGGAGCACTGTCCGCGGGTGCGGCATCAGGCGTTTTTGGTTTGGCCTCTGCGGTCGCGCTTTGAGGGTCGGTCGCGCCGCTCTTTGCTTCATCTTTTGGCGGGTTCTTCGCCATCTCGCTTAACGCTTCCGCCTTCGCCTGGCGTTCGTCGAGTTCAGGTTTCACACCCGTGATCTGCTCGCTCTGGCGGATGGTATCACGTGATTTTGCTGTCGCCTCAGCGTCGCCCTTTTCCAGATTGTCGAAATGCTTGGCGAGCTGCTCAAGGTTCTTCGCGTTCTGATTTTGAAGATCGGCGGCCTTGGGAAGCAGATTGGCGGACTCGTCCAAGCGCTTTGCAGCCGCCTGCAACGTGAAAGCTGCGCGTTCCGGTGACCGCAAAAGCGCGCTGGCTGCGTCCGCGTCGCGGGCCTGTTGACGGCCCTCTTCCGTCAGAATGTCCTTGGAATTGGCTCGCGCCCTCAGGGCCTCTCTCAGATTCTCGATCCTTGAGTCCAGCCGTTGCTCGTTTGCAGCGGCCCGTCGGATGGCTTCGCGGTCCGGCGCTTGCTTTGCGAGTTCCATGCTGGTTGAGGCTGCGGCCTGTGATTTTGCAGCCAGCGCTTTCATCTCGGATGAGAGCGAAGGAGCGAGGGAATCGATTTCTGATTTGGCTCGTGCGACAATTTCCTCAGCGCTCTTTAATGCCTCTTGGAGCAGCTCTCCGGCCAACGCTGCGTTCCCCGCTTGGGTTGCAGCCTCGCGTGATTTTGCAAGCGAGGCATCGGGCAGTCCCGACTGATCCAAATTTTTTGGAAGTGCGGTGAGCGATTTTTCGAGGCTGCGTGCCAGCTCTGCGAAGCGCTGTGAATTTTTCCCAAGCTCCGCTTCACGTGCCGTCCGCTTTGCAGCCTGCTGGGCTTCCTCAATACGCGCGGCGCCCTCAATCGTCCGCAGTGCCGAGCCAAGGCTCTCCAGCGGTTTCGAAGCATCCGCTGCCGCGGACTGGTTCCCGGCAATCTTCTCGGCTGCGGAGTCGAGCACGCGCGAGGCTTGATGAAGGGACTCGGCCAGGGTCGCGGGGCCGTCGGGTCGATCCGATTCGAGCTGGGCGTTTGCTCTGAGAAGATCCGCGAGCGCCTCGATTTTTGACTGTGTCAGCGAACTCTGCCGCTCCGCGGCGAGATCTTTTTTCCTGGCGATCTCATCCACCTCTTTTTTCGCCTTTTGAATGCCCGCCGCATCAGGCGTCATGGCGCGTTCAAGCTGGGCGCGGGAACTCTCGGCATCCGCCTGAAGCCGCGGCTTGAGGTCCCGGAGTCCCGTCGCCGCGGCATCCAGAGCCTGCTGAAGCTTGTCGGAGTGCATGTCGCCGGCCTGCAATCGACCAGGGAGGGTGTTCAGTTTGTCCGCTGCTGCGCGTGATAAATCCCGAAGTTGGGCTGCCGCCCGTCCGAGTTCTGCCGCCTCCGCTCGGTTCAACTGATCGAGGCGCTTGATGGGGTCGTCTTCCGCTTCCTGAGTGCTGTCCGGATCGGCTGGTTGCTTTGCCGCAGCGCCTTTGTGTTCCTCGATCTGCTTTCGCCGCTGAGTGAGCAGCTGCGATTCATCGGAAAGCTGCGCTGCCATCGCGGAGGCAAGACTTGCCCGGAAGGACTGCTGTGCAGCCCTGTGAATGTTGTCTCCGAGAGTGGCGAAGTCTCTCGCGATTGGAAGATCTGAGGCAGCGTTTCCGGAATCCCCGCTCATCCGGTTCAACGACTGGAGTGCCGGCTGCAGAGCGCCGAACAGGGATTGGTTAAGGGCGCGCGCCGCGAGCAGCAAATCAGCGCGCTGCTGAGCGTCCGATGTGGTTTTTAAAGATGAACGCAGCGCTTCCCGGATTTCGTTTGAAGTCTGAATGGCTGTCTCCAAACTGCGTTTAGCGATCTCAGACAGCTGGCTTTTGGCTGAAGCGTCAGGCTTTTGAGATTGAGCAGCACCTGCGGCTTTAGACAGCTGCTGCTGGGCCTCGAGTGTTTGCTTTTGGAGTACCGCCAGCTGCTTCTCGATTTCCAACAGCGGTTCTAAAACGCTCCGATTAGTTGCGGAATCGGGGGGGTGGCCGATGGATATTTTGACGGCGTTTGACTCCGTGCGCTGACCTTTGGAATCAGTCGCTGTGAAACGCGCTGTCAGTGTGTCTCCGACCCGAAAATTTTGCGCGAGAGGATCGAGTACGGACGCGAGTTGTTTGTTTTTCTGCAGAGTCGAGGAAAGTTCAAGACTCATCCATGACTCGGAATTTCGGCGCGTTTCGAGAGTGATATTTGCGACTTCGAAATCGTCGGATGCCTGCCCTGCCAATGAAATTTTTTCCGAAACCGGAAGAATCAAGTCTTTCGATGGAGAGTCCAGCGACACGTCCGGGGGTAGGTCGGGATCAGCTTGGATTTCAAAAAATTGCCCCGGAGCGCTGAGGAAGCCGGTGCGCTCGGAGACGAGTTCGACCCGATAGTGGCCGTTTTGTTTTAACTCGAAGACGGCCGAGGCTTGATTTGGAACTTTGGGATCAACGTTCAGTTCCAGAGGCTGCAAGCCGTGAGAGTCACTGAATATCACTTGCCCGCGTGCGAACGGTTGGTCAGTGGAGATGCGTAGCGTGACCGTTGTTCCCGTGATCGCTTTGAGATGTCCATCGCGGCTGTCCTCGGCCACTTCGGGCAGACGAGTGTAGGCGGGGGGACTGTAGCGCTTTTGGAATAAGCGTACGGTGGGCCGTGCTGCGGGGTGAAATTGGTAGTAACGCGTCGCCGCATCGTTGCATTGGACGCGGTAGGAAAACGGTTCAGTTTGAGAATTGAGTGAAGCGGTGAACCGGTTCATTTCGACTCTGACGAAAGGGATTCTCTGAACCCTGCGGCCGGGCCGACGCACTTCCAGAAATGCCGGCAGATCCCTGTGATTGCGGATCTCCGCGGCGATGGTGAACTCTTCATCCGCAGGAATCACTCCCTCTGGAGGATTTGGAGCCTTGAGCGTAATCAACGTGTCCGAATGCCTCTCGATATTTGCGAAAGGCAACAGCACCCGTTCGCAGTTTGCGCGGAATGATTCCCCGCCGAAATAGCATGCGAGAATTACCAACAGGCTGATCCACGTGAAGTTTCGCGCGTCAGACCGCAGCGAGTGCATGGGAAAAAGCTTTGCAGGATTGAGCGAAGCCAGTGCGTTGCGAGTCTTTTGATGGAGCAAATCGGTGAACCGAGCTGGGGCGCCGCTGTCGTTTGACTGGATTGCTCCTTCCTCATCGAGCTCGATGAGCGACAACAGTTCACCGCGGAGTTCCGGGCGCGTTGACTCGATCATTCGGGCTATTGTGCGCGCGTCCTGCCTGATGAGGATCTGGCGTCCATGGCGAATCGCCAGAGCGATGCAGGAAGTCGCGTAGACGGCAAGGCCGACCGCGGCCCGCACATTGTCCGAAAGGAAAAACCAGCGGTCGATCAGCGCGCCTGAAAGCATTGAGACTCCGACAACCGTCCCGAACCATAGGGCGCAGCGAAGAGCAAGTGCGACCGTGCGCTGCTGCCTGAAAGTCTTGATGACTTCATGAATGTTTGGGTCGAGATTCATGATTGAATTTCAGATCAGCCCAAGGCGTTTTCGAAGCCACCCCTCGGTGCTTAACAGCAAAATCACAACGCAAAACCAAGGCAAGCCCTGCCAGATAGGGATCTCCACCAGCCGCGATTCACCGTCTTTCCATGGCGCCAGTAGATCTTTGAGCAAGCGAATCGATTCTTCCGGCAGATAGCGGCCCTTCGATTCCGATGCAATTTGGCGGAGTAGCGCTTCGTTTTGGGTGACCTCTGCGAGCTCATTCGGCGCCTCCGCACGGACGACAAAAGGGGCTCGAATCGCCTTCGACTCGATGCTTAAGCCGGCGCTTTCAACGGTGAGTTCGTAGTTTCCCTCCCCCAACGGTGGTGATTTGCCGGAGAAAAATCCTTCCCGCGACGCATCGTGGATGAGCGGTACTGCGGCGACGCGGTTTCCGTTTCGCCAAAGCACGCCGGTTACGTTTTGGCTGTCCCCGACTACTGGGCGGGATCTGGCTTGCCTTGGATCAATAAAAGCGCGGAGTTCGGTGGAAGCGCCCTCCCTGAACACGAATCCATTAGTGTCCAGAGAAACTCCCTCCGTCTGGACCGCGAAAGGTTGCGCGGCGATCCATGCGATGATTTGGCTCCAAAACCGTTCTTGATACAGGCCGGCCACATTGTTTCGCCATCTCCATGTTTCGTCCGATGCGCAATAGAGTATTTTTCCCGCGCCGTAGCGTCTGTGGACAACCGCAGGCCTCCGGGATCGACCTTCTCCGGCTTCCACCAAAACCTCGCTTCCCGGAAGTGGCATGCATGGTGTGATTCGGTGGGGGGCAGGGAGTGTCTGCCAGACGACGGATTGTTCCGAGGTTCCGGCAGCGAGGCTGAGCGCCGGGATGTTCTTCGCGTATTCTGTGAGCGAAAGCCTGTTTGTTTGTGAGGACTCGTTGGCAACTTCCTTCTGAGCGGAAAAACCGACTGGCACGAGCGGCGCTGTGGAGCGCTCTAACATTGTCTGCAACGTCTGACGCGGGCCGTCCACGAGTAGCATGCCGCCTCCCCGGATTGATACGAATTCGCCCAGCCATTCGAGCTCCTCGTTGGAAAGGAGGGATGCGTTCCACTCTCCGATCACGACCACGTCGTATTCCATGAGGCTGCTACGGGTACTCGGGAAGCTCCCGTTCGCCAATCCGCGTGGAAGTGTCATTCCATTTTGCGAGGAATCCATCGGATCAAAAAAAACAGCGTTCACATCCCATTGCGGATCCCTATCGAAAAGGTTCCGCAGGTACCGTGTTTCCCATCGTGGCCTGCCTTCCAGAAGAAGCATTTTCCGTTTCGATGACACTACTGAAACAACGGTTTTGGCTTTGTTGTTCATGGTTTGGCGTTCGGCCTTGGAGGAAGTCACGAGTGCCTCCAAGCCGAGTTGAACCGGTTGATTTTCCGAAGGTCCTCCCTGATGCATGCCGGCAAGGCGTTCCAGAAGCGGCTGGACGGGGAAATCAAATTTTACGGGCCTGATGTGTTGCCCGTTCGTGATGAGGCGCTGCTCCCATGCAAGGGTGCCCGCGTGCAGGATTTGAATATCGAAGGGGACGCCGGAAGGCATGTCGTCCTTGATAAAAATTTGTCCCCGCACGCGGTCCGATTTGAAAACGGACTCCGGCGCCTCGATCCTTTGAATGGCTAGGTCCGGTGGAGGGTCGGTGGTCCCGAATCCGATGCAGAATGCGGGAATCTCTCTGTCTCCAAGCAGCTTGGCTGCGCTCAGTGGAGAGGTTTGCGTGTTGTGGTTTCCGTCTGAAAGCAGGACGACAACGGAGCGTTGCAGGGGTTTTGAGGAATCTTCGTGTGCGGTGGTCCGAACGTAGTCCCCCAGAGCTGCGCTCAAGTCAGTCCTTTCGAAGGTTGGGGCGGGCAGCGAGGTCGGTGATGGCTCGGAGTTGCTGCTGGAAGACCAGACCCTGCGCGAACGCGCGTCCTCCATCGAAACCAAGTGCACTTCAAAGTTCCGAATCAAACTCGAAATGAGGCTGTCTGATCCGCCCTCAAAAAGCAGGCTTCTTGCTCTGTCGGTCCGGGACATGGCATCGAATGCCTCGGCCTGCCCATCGAACACGTGCGGGGTTCCAAGCTGGGCTGCGATGGCTGCCTTTCGCGCTGGCTCAAGTTCCGGGTCGGTGAGGCCCATGCTTCGCGAACTATCGATGAGAATGGTAAGACGGGTCATTCGCCCGACTGTTTCCCGGTACTTGATTACGGGTCCTGCGAGCATTTCGATCAGCAGAAAAATTGCTGTGGCGCGAAGCCATGGAAGCAGTTTCACCGATGGCCCTGCCAGTGAGTCGATGTCCCTTCGATACATCCACCATGCCGCGGCCGCAAGGCAGGCACCTGCGATGATGGAAAAAACCGGGTTCCAAATTCCTGTAAAATGAAGGTGGTTCATTTTCTGTCAGGAACCCGAGGGTTGAAGCGTTGCTGCAACAAGATCTCCGCGAAAAGAAATAAAAGCAGGAGGAAGAGAAGGGGGCGCCACAGCTCGCGTCCAATCTGGGTGGACGCGATGGAATTCCCGAGGGCGTCCGCGTCCACGACAAGATCGGCGCCGATTTTTTTGGAGAGTGATTCGATTTCCGCGCTGGCAAGCCGTGCAGGGTCCGACTCAAGGCGGTCGGCGTTGACTGCAAAGAGGCGATTGTTCGGGCCGGCGCCTTCCAGCTTGTAGAAACCGGGCTGGCTGGTTTTTTGAAAGCGGATGGTGGAGTGGTCCTTGGTTTTTTCGATTGCCGGCAAATGCGCGGAGCCATCCGGGGATTGAACGGTGAGCTCCGAAACTTCGACGGCGAGCTGCGCGAGAATAGGTTCACCGGCTTTGATCTGGCCCGTGTCGCTGGATGCCGCGTAAAGGTGGCCGACAAGACGCTGCATGGCCGGCACGAATGCCGGGCGTGTAGGGAAGTTGCTCCATTCGGCGCTGCAGGGGACCGCGCTTTGGATGACGTAGCCATTCCCGTATTTGTGTTCGACGAGGAGCGGATCGCCGTTCTCGAGCGAAAGGAAAATGAAGGCTTCGTTCTTGGTGCTTCTCTCCGGCTGATTGTATGTCTCCTTGGAAACAAGAAGTGGCCCGGAGCTCAGCTTGTACCAGGTTTGAACCTCGATTTCCGTGAGCTTGTTTTCGCCGGAGTTGAAGATTTGCAATGCCGGGTGCGTGTACGGGCCGGGAGCGATTCCGATCCCTGCCGAGTTGCTTTTGTGGCTGTTTATTGCCTCACCGAGCCCTGAGGGCAGGAGGCCTTTTCCTTCGTGATGAAGGGTTTGATTCGACCATGACAAGTCGGTGCGGCTTCCTGGAAAGAAGGCAAGGCCGCCCCCTGCATGCACAAGTCCTTCGAGCAGCTTCACCTGGTTGTCCTTGAGCCGCGGCGTATTGGCGAGGATGACAACGCGTGTATCCGCAATGTGTTTGGCCGTCAGATCCTCGGCAGGAATCGTCCTGATTGCAAACAGGGTGCTCTGGCGGTTGGCTCGCGTTTTTGGTTGCAGCGCAAGTTCGAGAAAGTCGGTTTCGCCCTGAAATGGCGCGGTTCCGATCTTGCCGCTGACGATCAAAACATTGATGGCATTGCGGACGTCGATGGTTGTGAAGAAGGAGTTGTCGGAAAGAAAGCTGTCGCCGCCGATTGCCGCTTCTATGGTGTGGGTGCCCGCCGTGTCGAAGGAGCGCTCGATTCGGACTTGCGTTGATTGACGTGGCGCCACGGTTGCCGGCGTGTTCGCGACAGGCATCCCGTCGACTTTCCAGTATACAGGGATGTCGGTCTTTGGTTGGCTCCCGAAATTCTTGAGCGTGGCTGTGAAGTAAACTGTCTGGTGGGCGGCGATGGGGATTTTGGTGAAGTCGACGGACTCGATGGCAGTATTCTCTTGTTGAAACAGACCGGTATCAAAAAGAGTGAGCGCGGGTTTGTGGTTGAGTCCAGACAAGCGCTGGATCGCTTCCCGTAGCAGTCCGATTTTTTGCTCACTCCAGTTCGCGGATTGAAAGTCGGTGAACAAGACAACGCGCTGAAGAGGATTGTGCATCCCCGCGAAGTATCCGGCTGCGTCCCCTACGGCAGAGGGGATATCGGCTGTTTGGTGCGAGGGAAGCAGCGCGCGGACTTTCTGTGCGGCGCCGGCGGTGTCCACTGTTGGAAGCACCAGCGGGTGTCTTGGATTGGTCGCTGAGATTACGGCCACCTCGGATCCTCTTCCGAGCGAGTTGATACATTTGGCGGCGTTTGACTTTGCTTTCTCGAAGCTCGAATTGTCTCCCGCCGACGCGCTCATCGAAGCACTGTCATCCAAAATGAGGACGATGGAAGCCTGAGCCGAGTGGACGCTGGCCTTCAAATTCGATGCAATCGGGCGCGCCATGCAAAGCGCCAGCAGAATCGGAATCGAGATGCGCAGCAGCAGCAGAATGAGCTGCTCAAGCTCGATGTTCCTGCGCATGCGTTTAGGGTCTGCCTGAAGCAGTTGCATGGCTCCCCAGCGGACAATCCGCTTCCGATTGCGGTTCAGCAGGTGAATGGCAAGGGGCACCGTCCCTGCAATCGCGCCGCCGAGCAGTACGCCGTTGAGGAATGTCATGTGCGTCGGATGCGTTGAGAAAGGTACCGGTTCAGCACTTCGGCGCACGGTTCGTCGGTTACGATCTGCGTCAAATCAACCCCGTGTTGCCGGCATCCACTTGTGAGATTCGCTCTGAAGCGCTCGAGATTTTCAAGGTAGCGCCGCTTTAGCGCGTTGGCGTCAGCGAAATGGTCGGTGTGGTTCGGCTCCAGGGATTCAAAGCGAGTCGATCCTGAAAACGGAAAATTAATTTCGTCTGGGTCGAAGATCTGGAACACCACGACCTCGTGATGGCTGTGCCGCAGAAGAGCGAGGGATTTCACGAGAGCGGGCACATCATCAAGGCAGTCTGAAATCAAGATCACCAGGCCGCGTGCGGGGAGCCTCGGCGCGGCGATTCTTATGATCTCCGCGATACTCGTGTCCCCTTCGGGACTTTCTGCCTCCAATGTTTTCGCAATCGATTTGAGGTGGCGCGGCAGGGACTCGGCTTTCAGAAAGGCATGAATCTTCGAATCAAAAGTGATAAGACCGACCGCGTCCTGCTGTTGGATGAGCAGCGTCGCGACGGATGTTGCGAGTATTTTTGCGTACTCAGCTTTTGAATGTTCGGATGCGTTGCCGCGGTAACCCATCGAGCCACTCACGTCGACCAGCAGCGTCGCGCGTAGATTTGTTTCCTGCTCGAACTCGCGGATGTAGTGTCTATCGGAACGCGCGAAAGCGCGCCAGTCTAGGCGTCGCAGTTCGTCCCCCGGAACATAGGCCCGATGTTGTTTGAAAGTGAGGCTCGCCCCGCGCTGGTGCGACTGGTGCAGCCCGATCCCGATCCCTTCGACGACTTTGCGGGCGAGCCATTGCAGGTTCGAGAGGCTCCGCTGCGCAACAGACGGAACGGATGCAGCGGCGGATTCTCTGTTTGCTGAGACGCTCACGGGATGGACGTGGGTTGCGGTCCTTTTGCGCGGCTACAAGGGTGCTTGCGAATGGCTGCGCGGGGTTGCTGCTAAGAGTTTTTCGATGATGGCGTCCGCTGTGATGCCTTCCGATTCGGCATTGAACGTGGGTACGATGCGGTGGCGCAATACGGGTTTTGCCAGCACCTCGATGTCCTCAAGCGAAACGCTGAAGCGACCTTTCAGGAGCGCACGAACCTTGCCGGCGAGCACGAGGCACTGGCACGCGCGCGGACCGGCCCCCCAGCTGATGAGCTCTTTTACGAACTTGGGCGACTGGTCCGCGTCAGGCCGCGTGTTTCGGACAAGATCCAACACAAAATTCATCACATGGTCGGGCACGGGCACTTTGCGCGCCGTCTTTTGGCATTCGAGGATCTGGGGCCCGTTGATCACCGGTTGTATTTGCGCCTGATAATCGCTGGTGGTGCGCTCGATCACGAGACGCTCCTGTTCGCGCTCGGGGTATCCGACATGGATATGGAAGAGGAATCGGTCTTTTTGCGCCTCGGGCAGGGGATAGGTGCCTTCCTGTTCGATCGGGTTCTGAGTAGCGAGGACGAAGAAGGGTTGATCGAGGTGGAGCGAGTGGCCGCTCGCCGTGACGGAGTGTTCCTGCATGGCCTCCAAGAGCGCGGCCTGAGTCTTGGCTGGGGTCCGGTTGATTTCGTCCGCCAGCAGCATTTGGGTGAAGATGGGGCCTCTCTGAAACACAAACTTCCGGGTGCCGGACACCGAGTCTTCTTGAATGATATCCGTGCCTGTGATGTCAGCGGGCATCAAGTCCGGCGTGAATTGAATGCGGCGGAAAGAGAGTTGCATCGCATGCGAAAGCGAACGGACGATCGCAGTCTTGGCGAGCCCCGGCACGCCCTCCAGAAGACAGTGTCCGCCGGAGAGGATCGCGATGAGCAACTGTTCGATCACCTCCTCTTGGCCCACGATGAGTTTAGCCATTTCGCGGCGGAGTCCATTGAACGCATTGAGCAAAAACGCGGCGCGCTCCCCATCGTTTTCCGGCAGTCCCTCCCTGGCCTCGCAGTCCGATCGGATTGAATCTGCTGCTTCGGTTGGAAGCGATGCGGTGTCAGGGTGGAGTATTTTGTAAAAATGCTGCCGGTGTTTTGACCATGAACGGCACCAATCGCTTCCGCGCCGGGCGGAAAGGCGCGAGGAGAGGGCCGATAAATCGGTGATGCCGGTGTAATGCGCCAAGTGTTGCGGCGCAGAGTGAAATGCGACGAACCCCTCGTGAAGGACGACAATTGAATCAAGAAGATGGAGAGTCTCACTGCTGATTCCGCTTGTGAAAACAAGCCTGCCCTTGAGCGCGATTAAAGACAGAAGCGCGGCAAGATCTTTGTCATCACAGAGAGCGGGATGCGCGGAAAAACCTGTGCAAACCAGAATGGCCGGCGAAGAAGCGAGCGCCAGCGCGACGGCTAGCCGCGCTTTTTGTCGGATCGAGAGCGAGTTGGCGGATGCAGTTTTGAGCCCCTGCAGGGCGCATTCCTCGAGCAGAGACTCCGCCGCGGATTCCAGATTTGCCGTCGTGCGAGATGAGTTGCTTGAGAGGTCCCGGATTTTTGAACGGACGACTTCCGAAACGCTTTGCGGCGTGTCCGTATCCGCGAGCACGGCGTGCGCGCACCAGTGCGATGATTTCCCCGAGCCGGCTTCGATGGATGCACCATTCCAGGTGATGGTGCCTTCGAGCGGCGTGATTTCTCCGGAGATCGCGCGCGGCAGCAAGTCCTGCGAAAATGAATCCGAACCGATCAGACCCACCAGACCGGTGCTCTTGAATCGCAGGTTGATGCGAGACTGCTCGGAGGGGTTGTGGGTGAGCCCCGGGGGGAAAAGGGTGTCCGTAAATTCTAGCACAGCGCTCCTTTTTTATCTTCTGCGGGTTTCTCAGGAATCAAATTCTGCGGGTCGGAAAAATCATTCTGCCTGAGGGGTGGTGAGGCTCCGGCATCGTGGGCGGATCAGGGTCAGCTCAGGGATTGGTTTTGTTTGCGACGCAGCTTCAGGGCGCTTGAGACGGGTGTGGTCGAATGGATTTCCGCTGCGCAGGCGGATGCGATTTTTTCCAGCAGTTCAAGAAAGTGCCGGCCTTCTTCGGGGTTGAGTCCGCCGAGGACCTTGTCCTGAAGTTTTTGGGCGATGGATTGGGCTTGATTGAACAGGCTGCTTCCTTTGGGAAGGAGACGAACCCGCTTGGCCCTTCCGTCGCTCTCGTGCCGCGAGCGGGAAAGCATCCCGCTGAGCTCCATGCGGCGCAGCGTGGACGTGATGGTCGCCGGGTCGCTGGTCATGCGCTCGGTGATTTCCGTCTGAGTCAATCCTTCGGGCGGGCTCTCGTTCAGCCAGCGGAGGATGGAGTACTGGTCCGGAGTGATTCCAAGCGGGGCGATGCGCTGCCGGAAGGCCTGGTTGAGCGAGTACCAAGCGCGGCGCAGCAATGGGGGGAGGCGTCGCATGGCCCGCCTATTTTGGGACTGGGATGTCGTGGTACTCGAGGGCCCACTCCCGCATGAACCGGATGCGCGTTGGTCTGACCCGGTAGATGATCAGGGCGGGGTTGTCTGGCTGGCCGAGGTACCGTCTCAAAAGCGGGTTGTCGCGCCAGATCACTTCCAGCAACTCCGGATCGGCGAGGACTTCAGCCGTTCCCGTGATTCGCACTTGATCGTGCGCATCGTCGAGGTAGCAGAGTTCCACTTTCGGGTTCAGCGCAATCTGGTTGGTTTTGCCATACGGGCGAAGATTGGCGATGAAGACCGTGAATCCTTCGGTGCGGACCGGCGACACCGGTCTGAGATGCGGTTGGTCGCCGTCGACGGTGGCTAGCATCGGAAACTTCGCGCGCTGGATCACCTCCAGGGCGAGTTCCGGGACTTTACCCGGTTCGATGGGAGCCGGTGTTGGGGTCTTTTGTGGCGCCATGTTGTTTAGTTGGTTTTGAGCACCTCGATAAACGCCTCTTGCGGGATGTTCACGCGGCCGATGGCCTTCATGCGCTTTTTACCTTCCTTCTGCTTTTCGAGAAGTTTGCGTTTGCGGGTGATGTCGCCGCCGTAACATTTTGCAGTCACATTTTTGCGCTGCGCCGAGACGCTTTCGCGTGCGATGATTTTCCCGCCGATCGCAGCCTGAATCGGGACGGTGAAAAGCTGCGAAGGAATCACTTCTTTCAACTTTGCCGCGAGCATGCGTCCGCGGCCCTCGGCCTTGTCCCGGTGCACGATGCTTGAAAACGCGTCGACCGGCTCGTTGTTCACCAGAATGTCGAGCTTCACGAGCTTTGCGGCGCGCGGTTCCGCATGTTCGTAGTCCATCGATCCGTAACCGCGGGTGATGGATTTGATTTTGTCCACGAAGTCCACAAGGATTTCGTTAAGAGGAATGAGGATCGTGAGCATCACGCGTCGCGTGTCAAGCGACTCGGTATGCTTGAGTTCGCCGCGTTTTTCCAAAATCAGCTGCATCAGCGCGGAGATGCTTTCGTTGGGGATCATCAGGAAACACGTCACCATCGGTTCGCGGATTTCAGCAATCACGCTCGGATCCGGCAGATGCTCGGGGTTGTCGACAAGCAGCATTTCTCCGTTGGTTTTGAACACCTGATAAATCACCGACGGATACGTGGCGATGATGTCCATGTTGAACTCCCGGCGGAGGCGTTCCTGGATGATCTCCATGTGCAGCAGTCCTAGGAATCCGCAGCGGAATCCGAACCCGAGCGCCACCGAACTTTCGGCCTGATAAACGAACGCAGCGTCGTTGAGCTGCAGCTTGCCCATCGCGGTTTTGAGATGCTCGAAATCCGCGGTGTTGATCGGATAGATGCCGCTGAAAACCATTGGCTGTACTTCCTGAAAGCCGGGCAACGGTTCTTCCGCGGGGAATTTGGAGTTGGTGAGCGTGTCGCCCACCTTCACTTCCGTGCTGGTTTTGATGTTCGCGATCACGTACCCGACGTCGCCGGCTTCCAGTGCGGGTTTCGCGACAAATTTCGGCTGTGTGGGGCGGAAGATGCCCACTTCTTTGACCTCGTACGGGCGGTTGGTCGCCATGAGCTTGATGGAATCCCCCGCTTTCACGACGCCGTCGACGACCCGCACGTAGACAACCACGCCGCGGTAAGTGTCAAAGGAGGAGTCGAAGACGAGGGCCCGCATCTTGGAGTTGTTCTCGCCCGAGGGTGCTGGAATCCGCGCGACCACCGCTTCTAGGATGTCCTCGATGCCGATGCCCGCTTTGGCGCTGGCGAGGACGGCTTCCTCGGCGGGGATGGCGATGATTTCCTCGAGCTGCCTGCGAACCGTGGGGAGGTCGGAATTGGGCAGATCGATTTTGTTGATGACCGGAATGATCGTGAGACCCTGTTTGAGCGCCAAATTTACATTTGCAACAGTCTGAGCCTCAACGCCCTGTGCGGCGTCAACGACCAGGATTGCGCCCTCGCAGGCGGCGAGCGAGCGGGACACCTCGTACGCGAAATCCACGTGGCCGGGGGTGTCCATGAGGTTCAGCTTGTACTCCTCGCCGTCCTTGGCCTTGTAGGTCATCGCAACCGGGTGCGACTTGATGGTGATGCCGCGTTCCCTCTCCAAGTCCATGGCGTCCAGCAGCTGTTCTTGGGACTCGCGCTTCTGGATGGTTCCGGTGAACTCAAGAAGCCGGTCGGAGAGGGTGGTTTTCCCGTGGTCAATATGCGCGATGATGCAGAAATTTCGGGTGCGGGAGTGGGACATAGGGAAGGGTTCGGCGCGCGGCATCAGGGGAAAGCCCGCAAGTGTGCTAGTGTCCCAATATGGGACGAGTCGTTGCGGGGGTCAATCGGTGAGGTGGCTTCGGGCCGTCGAAGTTGGCCCGAAGTGGACGGCGATGGATTTTGCCGCTAAGGCTTCTTCCATGCATGAAGCCGCACTGAAGCCTTTTCCGGCGACTGGGGAACTGATTGAAAAGGTCCTCGGCGGCTGGCGGATTTCCCGAGGGGAAGCCGTCGAACTGTACGCGCTGCCGCTCAATGAACTGGGGGCGCTCGCGGATCATCGTCGGAACCTTGCGAAGGGGGCCGCTTATGACGGGCGCGGGGAGCGGGTGGTCACCTACATCGTGGACCGGAACGTGAATTACACGAATGTCTGCAACGTTTACTGCAAGTTTTGCGCTTTTTACCGGACCGAGAAGGACGCCGACCATTATGTGCTCAGTTTGGCCGAGTTGGGGGAAAAACTTGCCGAGTTGAGCGCCATTGGCGGGGTTCAGGTGCTCCTGCAGGGAGGGCATCACCCGAAGCTGGGGATGGATCACTATCTGGAGATGCTCTCCTTCATTCGGAAGCACTTCCCGAAGATCAATATCCACGGGTTCTCGCCGCCCGAGTTCCATCATTTTTCGAAGGTGTTCGGGATGCCGGTCGTCGAGGTTCTCCGGGAGTTCAAGCGGGCCGGCCTCGGTTCGGTGCCCGGGGGGGGCGGCGAGATTTTGGTGGATCGCGTCCGCAACCGGATTGCTCCGCTCAAGGCCAATAGCGACGAGTGGCTTGGCGTGATGGAGGCCGCTCACGGGCTGGGGTTGCGTTCGAGCGCGACCATGATGTTCGGGCACGTGGAGACCCTCGAGGACAGGCTCGAGCATTTGCAACGATTGCGTGACCTTCAGGACCGGACGGGCGGGTTCACCGCGTTCATTTGCTGGACGTTTCAGCCCGAGAACACGGTGCTCAAGGCGGAGCCGGTGGGGTCTGCGGAATATTTGCGGATGCAGGCGTTATCGCGGATTTTTTTGGACAATATCGAGAACCTCCAAAGCAGCTGGGTGACGCAGGGGCCTAAGATTGGCCAATTGGCTTTGCGCTTCGGCGCCAACGACTTCGGTTCGGTGATGATGGAGGAAAACGTGGTTTCCAAGGCGGGCACCAGCTACCGTTTGCAGGTGGAGGAAATCGAGCGACTCATCCGTGAAGCGGGTTACGAGGCGCATCAGCGCACCACCCACTACGAGTTGGTTGAGCGGGTGGCGTAGCGGGGTGACGGGTCTGGATTTTGCGCGGGATTCACGAGTTTCCTGCCGATTGGCGGGCGGTGGCATGCGGCAAATGGCAACTTGACTGCCCTTGGGTGAATCCCTTCCATAGCGGGCTTGTCGCCGCCTTGGGAGCGGAGGCCACCCTTGATTATGAAAATTCGTTGTACCGCCCTGTTGCTCTGCGCAGCCGTCTCGTGGTTTGGGGTTTTGACCCCGCTGACAGCAGAAGCCCAGTCCCCGTCAAAGGCGGATGCTCAGGGTAAAAACCCGACCGTCGTTGCCATCGAAGTGCAGTACGCGGGACCGGTATCCGTTTCCAAGGACCGGCTCATGGCGCACATGCGCACCCGGGTGGGACAGCCTTTTTCGGAGCAGGTGGTGGAGGAGGATATCCGCAACCTTTACGCGACGGGGAATATTGTCAATGTGCGTATCTACGGCGAAGCAGTGGACAAGGGGGTGAAGGTGATCGTCGTGCTGCAGGCGAAGGCGGTGGTGAGTTCCCTGGAAATTGTCGGATCGAAAGAATTCAAGGCGAGTCGGTTGCTGGATAAAGTGCAGACCAAGGTCGGGGATGTGGCGAGCGAGGCCGCGCTTGAGGCGGACCGCCAGAAGATCATCGAATACTACCGAGGGAAGGGGTTCACCGACGTGTCTGTGACTTACAAATCGGTGACCAACGACCTGCTGGGCACGGCCCGTGTGACCTTTGAGATCAAGGAAGGAGTCAAGTCGGCCATCAAGGTGGTGCGTTTTGAGGGCAATACGCAGATCAAGTCTTCAGAGTTGCAGAAGGTGATCAAAACCAAGAAATACATTCCCCTTTGGAGCGCCGTGATGAAGACCGGCCGCGTTGCTGAGGATCAGTTGGGCGACGACGTGGTTGCGATTCGCGAGTACTACCAAGGCAAGGGTTTCTCCGACGTCAAAATCGACAAGCCCACGGTGACGGCCAACGGAAGCAAGGTGGAAGTCGTGTTCAGAATCACGGAGGGCGCCCCCTACAAGGTCGGCAAAATCACCTTCCGCGGGGCGCAGCTCTTCAGCGAGAGCGAGATCACAAAGGTCACCAAGCTGCGTTCGGGTGCGGTTTATTCTCCCGCAGGCGTGCAGGCGGATATCAAGGCGTTGCAGGACCTCTACGGGGGCCGCGGGTACGTGGATTTTCAGGCCGGCGCCCGGACTTCGCCGGGGGGCGATCATGTGACGGATTTGAACTTCCTGATTGAGGAAGGCGGGCAATCCTATGTCGGGCGCGTGAATATTTCAGGGAATGTGCGCACGAAGGACAAGGTGATCCGGCGGGAGTTGGCGTTGGCACCGGGGGATTTGTTCAGTACGGTCCGGATGGATGCGAGCAAGCAGATCCTAAACAACCTAAACTATTTCAATAAGGTTGAGTTGTACCCTTCAGAGACCGGCGTCGCTTCGGAGCGGGATTTGAACGTGGTGCTGGAGGAAAAGCGCACCGGGCAGCTCAATTTCGGGGCTGGATTCTCATCGATCGACAGCATTCTGGGGTTCGTTGAACTGTCGCAGTCGAACTTCGACATCACGAACTGGCCGAACTTTACGGGTGGCGGCCAGAAGTTCCGGAGCCGGATCCAATACGGCGCGCTGCGCAAAGACGTGGTGGTTTCACTCACGGAGCCCTACTTCTTGGATCAGAAGCTGTCGCTGAGCGGGGATGCGTTCTATCGGAATGCGTCCTTTCTTTCGAACTACTATTCCGAAACGAGGGCCGGCTTTGACCTTGGGATGCGCAAGCCGCTGACCAATTTCTCGTTCATGCGTTTTGGGTACCGAGTCGAGAAAGTCAGCCTTGGAAACGTGGACTTCAATGCTCCCGTTGACGCGACTGACCTTGTGGATGCTGGTGCCCTGATGAAAAGCCAGCTCACGGCTGGCTTTACTTACGACTCCCGCGACTCGCTTTTCCTTTCACGAAAGGGACAGCGGCTCGAGTTTTCTTCATTTCTCTCGGGCGGGCCGCTTGGAGGGGACATTCAGATCGGGGGGGCCTCTTTGGAGGCCTCCAAGTACTTCAGTTTGGCTTGGGATACCATTCTGACGCTGAATGCGGAGGCTGGCGTGGTGGATGCCTGGGGCTCCGGAACCACGGGAGCCAATGGAAAAGCCTTGGATGTGCCGCTTTACGATCGTTTATTTTTGGGTGGCGTCAACAATCTCAGGGGCTTCAGGTATCGTTTCGTTGGCGGGAACGGACGCGTAAGAACCAAGCCGGGTGAGACCAATTCGCGTGGAGGAACCCCGCCGGTTGGGGAGCCGATCGGGGGCCGCTCGCTTGGGCGGTTTACGATCGAATACACGGCTCCGGTGATCGATAAGGTCCGTGCCGCGATGTTTTACGACGCGGGTTTCGTGAATGAAGATGCCTTCGATTTCACGACTTCGGGCTACAATTCCGACGTGGGCCTTGGGCTTCGTCTGGAACTCCCGATCGGGCCCGTGCGGGTGGATTACGCCATTCCCACCAAGACCGAACCGGGAGCTTCCTCCAGCGGTCGGTTTAATTTCAATATGGGTTATCAATTTTAGTGCAGCTTGGCTCGCTGCTTGCTTTAATTCCGTGAAGCGTCAGGTTCAGCCTGAGCTTAAAAAACAACCCTCAGACCAAAGTATTCTTAACAGATGAAAATTAATAAATTCGCTTTCGCCCTTGTGATCGGCCTCGGCGGTTACTTCAGTCCAGTCACGGCTCAGGCAGAAATGAAAGTCGGCACCCTCGATATGAAGGCCGTTTTCGACCAATACTTCAAAACAAAGGAAGCCGAAGGAAAAATCAACGAAGCGCGCACCCAGGCCAAGAAGGAACTCGATGATCGTCTCGACACCTTTAACAAGGCGCAGGAAGAGGCCCGCAAACTGAACGACGAAGCCAACAAGCCCGAGCTCGCCGAGAAGGCCAAGGCCGAGAAATCCAAGGCTCTCAACGAAAAGCTTCAGGAATTGGGCGCGATGCAGCGCGAGATTCAGGAGTTTCAGCAGACCCGTGAGCGCCAACTCTCCGAGCAGTCTGTGCGCTCCCGCAACGGTCTGGTTGAAGAAATTAACAAGGTGATCTCCGACAAGGTAAAAGCTGGTAACTACGACCTCGTTCTCGACAAGTCCGGCCAGAGTCTCAACGCGGTCAATGTGTTGATCTTCTCGAAAGACGCCTTCGACCTAACGAGTGACGTGGTCACGGAACTCAACAAGGGAGCCAAGAAGGAGAAGGAAAAGAAGTAGTCCTTGCTGATGGCAGGCGACTTTTCTCTAGATTTAAACGCGCTGGCCGCCCTTGTGGGCGGCCAGTTGTCTTTTTGCCCGGAACAAATCCGGATCCGCGGCGTGGCCTCCGTCGAGGACGCGGGGCCTGAAGATGTCACTTTCCTCGGGAACCCGAAGTACGCGGCTGCGCTCCAGTCCTCCAAGGCGGGAGCGGCTTTTGTTTCGCCGGACTTCGACCAGACTGTCCCCCCCGTTCTGATTCGCGTCGAAAACCCCTCGGTGGCTTTCGCCAAAGCCGTAGAGCAATTCGCCCCGAAACCCGTTTCGTTTCCTCCCGGAATCCACCCCACAGCGGTGGTTGCGGAGGGAGTGGATCTGGGCGAGGGGGTTTCGATCCAGCCCCACGCCGTACTCGAGCGGGGCGCTAAAGTGGGTGCAAACACGGTCATCGGGGCGCACTCCTATCTCGCGCACGGCGCATGCGTGGGTTCCGGATGCCTGATCCATCCCCGAGTCACCATTGCGGAGAGATGCATCGTCGGCGACCGAGTGATTTTGCATTCCGGCTGCGTGGTGGGAAGCGATGGATTCGGTTTTGAAACCATCGGGGGCAAACATGTGAAGATCCCGCAGGTGGGCATTGTCCAAATTGATGACGACGTCGAGATCGGCGCCAACACGACGCTGGACCGTGCGCGCTTCGGCCGCACGTGGATCGGGCAGGGAACAAAGATCGATAATCTCGTTCAAATCGCGCACAACGTTGTGATCGGGAAAAATTGCCTGATCGTGTCGCACGTTGGAATTTCTGGAAGCACTCGCATCGGGGACGGCGTGACTCTGGCCGGGCAGGTGGGGGTGGTCGGCCATATTCATATCGGGGATGGCGTGGTGATTGGCGCGCAGTCGGGTGTGAACAAGTCGATCGCCAAGCCGGGTTTGTACATGGGAACGCCCGCGGTCCCTGCGTCTGACTACCGCGAGCAGGTCGCCTACATCCACCGCTTGGGGCGGCTCGCGGATCGAGTGCAGAAGCTTGAACGCGGCGGAACGTCCGAAGCCCACTAAAGCCCAAGAAGGTCCACGGAAACCACGGAAGTCACGGAAGCCTACTCGGGGGCGGCTGGGCCGGATGGACTAAAGGGCGCGCAAGATCGACGCGGTGGAATCCCAGTCGAGACACGCGTCGGTGATGGAAACCCCGTAGCGCAGTCCCTCCTTTACCGCGGGTTGGGTGCCCAGATGAATGTGACTTTCGATCATGACAGCGACGATGTCCTTGCGTCCTGCGGCTCGCTGTTCGAGTACGCTTTTGAACACTTCCGGCTGGCGTTTGGGATCTTTGCCGCTGTTGGCATGGCTGCAGTCGATCATCAGCGATGACGGCATTCCCGCCTGTTTGAGTTTTTCAGCGGCGACCGCCGTGTGCTCGGGACCGTAGTTTGTTCCGTCTCTGCCGCCGCGCAGCACGATGTGACTGTCGGGATTGCCGGAAGTGCGGATGATGCTCGTCATGCCGTCCTGATCGATGCCCAGAAAATTGTGCGGAGAACACGCTGATCTCATCGCGTCGCATGCGGTCTGGATGCTTCCATCCGTGCCGTTTTTGAATCCCACGGGCATCGACAGGCCGCTCGACATCTCGCGGTGTGTTTGCGACTCGGTGGTGCGCGCGCCGATGGCGGCCCAGCTGATGAGATCCGCGATGTACTGCGGAATGATCGGATCCAGGAATTCCGTGCCTGCAGGGAGTCCGAGCTCCGCGATGTCCAGCAGCAGTTTTCTGGCGAGCTTGATCCCGTATTCGACATCCCCCGAATCATCGAGATGCGGGTCGTTAATCAAGCCTTTCCAGCCCACCGTTGTCCGGGGTTTTTCAAAATACACGCGCATCACGATGAACAGCCGGTCGCTGAGTTCGTCCGAGAGGGCCTTCAAGCGGCGTGCGTAATCCATTGCAGACTCGGTGTCGTGGATCGAGCAAGGGCCGACGACCACCATCAGACGGGGGTCTTCGCCTCGCAAGATCCTGCGGGCGGTGTTGCGTGCCTCCAAAATTGCATTCAGCGTTTCCGGGGACGCCGCATGCAGTTTTTTGACTTCAGCCGGTGTGATGAGCCGTTTGACTCCAGTCACTCGCAGGTCCTCGACCCGCGAAGAGGTGGATTGGTGGGATGAAGGTTCTGATGAGGCGACCGCGTTGGACATAGCTGGGACCGTTGAGCATCGTCTCGGAATCGAAAAGAAGCAAGCCGACTCGGTCGGCTCGATGCGCAGCCTGTAGCGCGATGCGAGGCAGGCAGCTCGATGCAACGATTCTCTGGGGCACGCGGCGACCCGTGGTTTATCCCGAGCAAAGGCGGCAGCAGTATTGTTTCCGTTGATGGGCTAGTCCGCGAAAGCCGTCTCGTTGGAAAGCAAAAGCGTTTGTGCGAGAGCCGGCCATGCCTTTGAGCGATCGGCCCCGATCCCTTCGAGCATCGCAAGCGATGCCTCCAACTCTACGGGCGATGCGGATCGCTGATACACCCGACGGAAAAGCGCATGCACCCGCGGTGCGCCATCTTCGGCGGCGGAGATGTCGGGTTGGTTTAGCAGCGATTCGCTCAGCTCTTTCAGAAAGTCGTTGTTCATCATAAACAGAGCCTGCTGGGGCACTGTTGTCTCAAAGCGTTGAGCCACGCTGATGTCCGGATTGGCGAAGTCAAAGATCCGGAACGCCGAGGGCAGGTCCTGCCGGTCGATGTAGCCGTACACACTGCGTCTCCCTGAGAAAGGCGCTTTGGTAAGCTCCACGGGCCGGCCTCCGATCGTGTCTTCAAGTTTGCCGCTGATCTGTAGTAGCGAGTCGCGCAATGATTCAAAATCAAGGCGGCGCCTGCGCATGGTATGAAGAAAGTCGTTTGCGGGATCCTTCTGCAAAGCATCGGGACGCGCGAAGCTGGACTGACGGTAGGTGCTCGAGAGTACGAGTTCACGGACGATGGATTTGGTGGACCAGTTGCTTTCCATGAAACGCGCGGACAGATAATCCAAAACACCGGGAATCGCAGGAGGCGGTGTGCGCACGCCAAAATCGTTCGGCGTTTCCACCAGTCCTCGCCCGAAGAGATGCAGCCACATCCGGTTGACGGCCACGCGTGCAGTCAGGGGATTGGACGGGTTCGCAATGGCGTCTGCGAGTTCAAGGCGGCCGCTTCCCTGCGTGAATGCCTTTGGCGAAGGACCGTCGAGTATCGACAAAAAGTGGCGCGTAACTGCCGGCCCCCGGCTGCCGGGGTTCCCGCGCAGAAAAATCACGGGCTGGACAGGTTGCGCCTTGTCGAAGATCGCCATCGCCCGCTTCGGAGCGCCCTCGTGCGTGGCGTCGAGCAGGTCCAGTTGGTCTTTGAGCTTCGTGCGGGTCTCGAAGATTTTCCGGCCGAACGGGCCCTCCGCCTCCTTGAGCGTCAAGCAGGACGGCGCGCCCTCCGCCATCACGCAAAGACGCACCGCCTCCAACTCCGGATCCAGCGGTTTGGGTGCAGTTGTTGCGGTTGTTGCGGTTGTTGCGGTTGTTGCGGTTGTTGCGGTTGTTGCGGTTGTTGCGGTTGTTGCGGTTGTTGCGGTTGTTGCGGTTGTTATAGGGGCCTCTTTTTTAGCGTCGGTTTTCGGAAGCGCGGGTGGCTTGGTGCTTTCCTCGTGTGCCTTCGCGGCTTGGGTGAACAGCTTGCCATACGTTTGCGCAGCCTCTTTCAGGGAAGCCGGCGGCGTTTCGACGAAAGCGGCCACCACCTTTGGGTTCCAGCCTGGGGGCGCCGCGGATTTCCACTGGGCCACGAGCCGTGCCGCTTGGTTTGAAAAGTCGGTTCCATCTCCGGGGAGGCTCGAGAACTTCACCCAGGCGCCAAGCACGGGCGAGTCGGCGGACTTTTTGAGCAGCGCGATCCAGCGTTGCAGCGAGATCGTGACGATCTTGCGTTGTCCGGCAAAAGTCTCCAGCGCCTTGCCCTCCGCGTTTGCAGGCGCTTCCTTCGCAGCGATCAGATAGTCGGGAATTTTAGCCAGAAGCTCGCCGTTCGCTTTCTTCACTTCATCAAGGACGCCTTCGTCGATTTTCGCGAGTTTCTCCGCACGCTTGGTGAGGTACTCCTGGTAGTTGGGCGCGGCCTCGGGATCTCCGATAACCGGCCGTTCCTTGGGCTCCTCGCAGCTCAGAAAAATTCCGTGCATCGAGTAGTAATCACCGATCGGTATCGGGTCGAATTTGTGGTCGTGGCAACGGGCGCATGTCACGGTGAGCCCGAGCAGCCCCTTGGTGACGACATCGATCCGGTCGTCGATGATATCATTGATCTGATTCTGGAAGCATCTGCCGACGGTGATGAATCCGAGTGCGGCGAGGGATTTTTTTTCCGGGTCTTGAGGGAGCAAGTCCGCTGCGAGTTGTTCACGGATGAGTTGGTTGAAAGGTTTGTCCGTGTTGTAGGCCTCGATGAGGTAGTCCCGGTAGCTGTAAGCGAAATGGAAGCGGCGGTCGGAGTTGATCGGCGCAGGCAGTCCCTTCGTGTCCGAGTAACGTGCAACGTCCATCCAGTGGCGCGCCCAGCGTTCCCCGAAATGCGGCGAAGCCAGCAGTCGGTCCACCGCTTTTTCGTAGGCATCGGGCGACGCGTCTACGAGGAACGCCTCGGTCTCCTGCGGACTCGGAGGAAGTCCCGTAAGGTCAATCGACACCCGTCTCAGCAGCGCCGCTTTCGGAGCCTCCAGCGCCGGGGTCAGCCCCTTGGACTCCAAGGCAGCCAGCACGAAACGGTCCACGGCGTTGCGCGGCCATGACTGCGATTTTACCTCAGGAGGCGTCGCTTTGACGACCGGCTGGAACGCCCAATGTTTTTTCGCCAACTCCGGATCCGGGCCCGGCGGCTTGCCCGAGCGCGGATCAAACGCGCCGGTCTGGATCCATTGGGTGAGCACGTTCACTTGCTCGACTGAGAGACGCTTGCCATCCGGCGGCATCTGGAAATCCGGATCGGCGGAGGACACGGCTTTCACGAGCAAACTTTTTTCCGGAGCCCCTGCGACAAGCGCGGGCCCTGAGCCGCCGCCCTTGAGCATCCCCGCGGCGGTCTCCATTGAAAGCCCCCCTTTGGTCTTGTTCTTGGAAGCGCTGTGGCACTCCAAGCAGTGCGTCTCCAGCAAGGGGCGCACGGATTTTTCAAAAAATTCGAGCTTGGCGTGGTCGACTGTGTTCCCTGCGTTGGCTAGACCGAGCGCGCCCGGTGAAGCTGGCGCCGCTGGATCCGTTGTGGAGACAGCCCCCGACGCAGTCGCCCAACCCGCGATGGCGGTCAGAGCGATGAAGATTGTGCGCATGAATTTTGAAGAGTTCATGCGATGATGTCGTGCACCACTTTGCCGTGGACGTCGGTGAGTCGAAAATCGCGCCCGGCGTGGCGGTAGGTGAGTTTCTCGTGGTCCATGCCCAGCAGGTGCAGGATGGTTGCGTGCAGATCATGGACATGAACCGGCTTGTCCACGGCCTTGAATCCGAATTCATCCGTCGCGCCGTGAATGTGTCCGCCCTTCACTCCGCCGCCGGCGATCCACGCGGAGAAACCCCAATGGTTGTGGTCTCGTCCGTTCACCTTGCCGCTGTTGGATCCGGGCATCGGCAGCTCAACCACGGGGGTGCGCCCGAATTCACCCGACCAAACCACAAGCGTGTCGTCCAAAAGTCCGCGCTGCTTGAGATCCAGAAGCAGCGCCCCCGTGCCCTGGTCGCTTTCGCGCGCGAGTTTCCGATGGTTCGATTCGACTTCATCATGGGCGTCCCACGGTTGCCCCGGGGAATGCCAGAGTTGGACAAAACGCACGCCGCGCTCGATCAAGCGCCGCGCAATCATGCATTGGCGGCTGTAAGTCGAGGAGCCGTAAAGCTCGTGCATGGATTTCGGCTCCTTCGAGAGGTCGAATGCATCGGTTGCCTCCATTTGCATGCGGTAGGCGAGCTCGAAGGCTTGGATGCGCGCTTCCAGCTGACCGTCTTCGGCGCGTGCGGTCTGGTGGATGCGGTTGAGCTTGGCGAGGAGGTCGAGTTGCGAGCGTTGCTGCTCGCGGCTCAGGGAACGGTTGCGCACATTTTCGACGAGCTTTTCAACCTCGGTGTGTTTGCTGTCGATGTAGGTGCCTTGGAGTGATGCGGGCAGGAATGCCGACTGCCAGTTCGGCGCGCCGCCGGTTGGATAGCCGCCCGCGCAAAGAGTCACGAATCCGGGTAGATTTTCGTTTTCGGTGCCCAGTCCGTAGTTGATCCAGGAGCCGAGACTCGGGCGCGGAAGGCGCGCCTCGCCGCAGTTCATCAGCATCAGCGACGGCTCGTGGTTGGGAACATCCGCATGCATGGAGCGAATGACCACCATTTCATCCGCGGATTTCGCCACGTTCGGAAAAATTTCGCTCACATCGATTCCCGATTGACCGTGCTTTGAAAACGCGAAGGGCGAACCGAATGCCGCTCCCGTCTGCCGTTCGGTTCTGAGGTTGGTGGATGGCAACGGTTTTCCGTGCAGACGTGTCAGCTCGGGTTTTGGATCGAACGTGTCCACCTGGGAAGGGCCGCCGTTGGCGAAGAGGTGGATCACCCGCCGCGCGGGCCCGGGGAATTGAGCGGACTTCGCCCCCATGGACGATCTTGTTCCGAGTGCGCTCTGGGCTCCGATGCCTTGGTTTGTGAGACCTGCAAGGCTGAGCATGCCGAAGCCCATCCCGCACCGTTCGAGGAAGGAGCGGCGGGAGAGCATCTCGGAGGACGTCAGGGCGGGGTGGCGCATGATCAGGGCAGTTTTTAAGCTTATCACAAAAAGGCTTCGTCATGACAACCCGGGAACATTGATTTGCTTGGAGGGTTCGCTGCCGTTTAGAGAAGGGGCTGATGTCCGCGACTTCTCCTGATCCGAAATCCCCGCCGGTCGTCCTGTCCATCGCAGGTTCCGACAACAGCGCGGGCGCTGGAATCCAAGCCGACTTGAAAACAATGAGCGCCTCGGGGGTGTTCGGACTGACAGCCGTCACTTGCGTGGTGTCCGAAATTCCCGGGCGGGTCACCGCCATTCACCCCGTTCCTCCGGCAGTGGTTGCGGAGCAGATCCGGATTTTATTCGAGGGCTTTCCGATCGCCGCGATCAAGATAGGCATGCTTCATTCCGCCGCAACGCTGGATGCGGTGGTGGATGTCCTGAATGCATGCAGAGGCGTCTCCGGCGCGGCCGCGCCGCTCGTGGTGGATCCGGTGATGGTCGCGACCTCCGGTGATTCGCTGATGGAGGACGGCGCGCTGGGCGCCTACCGCAGGCGGTTGCTGCCGATCGCGGACCTGGTAACGCCCAACCTTGACGAGGTGGCCGTTTTGCTCGGTGCAAAGGTAATTGACCGTGCTCAGATGCGCGATGCGGGGCGCGCGCTCGCGCGCGAGTTCGGGACGGCTTTCCTCATCAAGGGAGGCCATCTCGGCGGAGACGTTGCGGCGGATCTCCTCGTTGAGCGCGATGGAACCGAAAGCTGGTTTGAGGCGCCGTTCGTGCGGGGAGTTTCAACGCACGGCACCGGTTGCACGTTTTCGGCGGCGATCGCAGCGCGACTCGCAAGCGGGTCGACGCTTCGCGCGGCGGTCGCGGGAGCCAAGCGCTACCTGAGCGCCGCGATCGCGGGTTTTTCGCAGTGGCAGCATGGAGGGCGCACGATCGACGCGCTCAATCATTTTGCGAGTCCGCGCGTGTAGCCTGGATCGACTCAGGCGACGCGCTTTTTCGCTTCGCCCTGAATCCACACCCACAGCGATTCCAGCGAGGCTTTCACACGGGGCTTGATCTCCGAAAGTTCGCCTGCGGTAAATTTGCAGCCGCTTTCCGGCGTCGATTTCGCGTACAGGTAAAATTTGATTTTCGGTTCCGTCCCTGAAGGACGCACAGCGACTCGGCGGCCGTCCGCAAGTTCGAGCACGAGCATGTTTTCCTTCGGAATCCTGTCGCCCTCCACGTCGATGAACTCCTCCTTCGCGAAATTCAGAATCCCGGTGACGGCCGATGCGTCCATTTCCCGCGGTGGATTCGTCGCGAACGATTCCACGAGCTTTGAAATTTGCGCGGCGCCTTCGGCTCCCTCAAAGGTGAGTGAACCGTTCTGTTCCCAGTAAAAACCGTAGGTCGAATAAATCTCGTCGAGGAGTTCCGGCAGCGTGAGGTTGCGGGAACTCGCGTAAGCTGCGACCTCTGCGAAAACAATCGCCGCGCCGTTTCCGTCTTTGTCGCGGACGAAATCCGCGGCGCTGTACCCGTAGCTTTCTTCGCCCCCGCAGACGTAATAGCTCGAATGCTCGAGTCGGGCTGCGCGCGTTTCAGCCTCGGAGCGGGAGCGGTAACCGTCGCGGATTTGAGCGGGAAGTGCGGCTTCGTATTTCCCAAGTTTGCTGCCGATGTACTTGAATCCGGTGAGCGTTTCCACGCACCGGAGTCCGTTTGCGGTCGCGATGGCTTTTTGAAGATCCGTGGTGACGAAGGTTTTGATGATCACGCAGCGCGCGGCATTTTGAGGAGTGATGACGCCTTGCTCCACGAGTTTGTGGATCCTGTACCAAGCCATCAGCGAACCGATCTGGTTCCCGCTGAAAAGCTCCATGTCACCGCTGCGGTTGCGCACCGCGACACCCATGCGGTCGCAGTCCGGGTCGGTCGCGATCACCAAGTCCGCCTTCTGCTCGCGCGCCAGCTTGATCGCCAAGGAAAGCGCCTCCGCGTTCTCCGGGTTCGGACTTTTCACCGTCGGAAACCTGCCGTCCTGAATTTCCTGCTCGGGCACCGTCGCGCAGGTCAGCCCGAGACGTCTGAGCATGGGCAGGATGATGATGCCGCCTGTGCCATGGATGGAAGTGAAGACAAATTTGAGATTGCGGGCGGCGGCGACCATCGGCTTATCGAGCACGAGTGTTTCAAGGCGCTTCATGTAAGCCGCATCGTTCTCCTCGCCCAGCACGGTGATGTTTCCATGCCGGTCGGAGGGCAGGGGAGTGTAGGCGTCGGTCTGGATGGCGTTCACTTTCGCAATGATGCCGCCCGCGTGCGGCTCAACGACCTGCGCGCCCTCGTTGAAGTACACCTTGTAACCGTTGTCGTGCGGCGGATTGTGGCTGGCGGTGATGACGATGCCCGCCTGCGCGTTTTGTTCGCGGACCGTGAACGAGAGTTGGGGTGTGGAGCGGGGGCCCTGAAAAAGAAAGACGTCCGCCCCGTTCTCCGCCGCCACCTTCGCAGTGAGTGCGGCGAATTCACGTGAAAAATGCCGCGTGTCGTGCGCGACCACGAGGCGCGGTTTGCCCTGGGCGCCCGACTTGGTTTGGAATTCGCGCAGGTACGCGACAAGCCCCTGCGTGGCGCGCGACACGTTGAAAAAATTCATCGCGTTTGTCCCAACGCAGGGATGTTCGGGGCGGCCGAGCGCCTGCGGGTGTCCGCGTTCGGCGGCCGTGACGGTCCTTCCGATGGTTCTCCCGCGAAGTCCTCCGGTTCCGAACGCCAGCGTCCTGAAGAACCGGTCGTTGAGCTCGGTCCAGTTCTCCGCATGCACCAGTTCGATGATGGTGTCTTCGACCACCGGGTCCTTGGAGCTCGCAAGAAGTTGAAGCGCGTTTTGCGCGCTCATTCCGAGCAGTTTTCCCGTTTCGGCAGCTTTCTGAATCCGCGCGCTGAGATCTTCCATGGCCGGAATATTTGCTGATTTCCCTCGCGCTGTAAACGCGCGGATGACATCGCGCGCGTCTCCTTTTGCGCTGAAACCGTGCATGCGGCGTCTAGAAAGCGGCTGCGCCCGACGCAGCGGCCCCCGGCCCGCGCGGTTTGTCCGTCTTACTCGCCTTCCTCGACGTTCTGCCGCAGGAACTCGAGCACGTCTTTGAACTTCGCCTCGTTCTCCGGATTTGCTTCTACAACTGCCTCGTGGGCTTCGAGCATGGTGACGGCTTGGGACTGCTTGTCCTGCGGGCCCGTGGCGAGGTTCTGCACTTCCGCGAACTCTTGCTCGGCGCCGGCCTCGGACTCCGCGCTGGCGATGGCCTCGAGCTTGAGCAACTGGTCGAGTCCGAGGTTGGACAAAAGGCCGAAGTTGCGTTCATTCAACCGGGTGACCCTGACCGTGCCTTCCGAGGCTTGCAGCTTCAGCGCGATTCCCGCGAGGGTTCCCATGAAGGTCGAATCCATGACCGGGCATTCCCCCAGGTCGACGACAAACGTTTTGTAGCCCCGCGAAAGCATCTCTTTTGCGAAATCTTTCAAAGGGCTGCTGTTCTGGAAACTGCCCCTCCCGCTGACCCTGACCCAGACCGTGTTCTCGTTGAAACCAACCTGAATTAAAGTCTGTGAGCTCACGGGATTTTTGGCCTTGGATGTTCCTACCAGAGAAAACTTTGGTTTACGCCGACGATGCGTCCGTTCTCCACCAGCGTAACCCGCCATGCGGTGACGGGGCCGTCCTGGTGGTAGTCGTCGCCGATTACCGAAAACTCGCTCCGATACGTTCCCTTCGCCCTGGGGTAGTCGATCTCGATCAACTGCACCGCAAGCCCCAGCTTTTCCTGCCGGTACTCGAAGCGGACCGTGAGGTCTGCCGTCTTCGATGCGGACCACTCGAAGTTGTAGTAGTGGCCCTCCCGCATTCTCCTCTCCAAGTTAGAAACGGCCCCGTAGTAGCGGCGGTCGATTTCCGCCTGCAGATAGGAATTTGAGAGCCCGCCGCGGGCAGACGCCGCGGCCTGGATTTTCGGGTCGAGCTGCAGGCTCGATACCTTGCGGATGCGGAACGCGTCGTCCAACGCGAGAGGCAGCGGTTTGGGCTCCGCGCCGTGCCGTACGTCGCGCGGAATTTCCCTTCCGTCAGACGGGAGGGTCGTCAGCGCTAGCGCGAAAATCAGGGGCACCAGATGTAGCCTCATGCGGGGCGGAACCTTAAGCCCTTGAGGCGCGGGGTGTCAACGATGCCCCATCAACTCGCTTGCGGAGCCGCCCAGCTTGCCTAACATGAGGTTTCGATTCGGCCCAAAGCTGAAACCCATCTCAACACCTCCAGAAACAACTTTCTTATGAGCAGAAAAATTCGTTACGGAATGGTCGGCGGCGGCCGGGGCGCGTTCATCGGAGCGGTGCACCGCATCGCCGCAAACATGGACGGCCAGATCGAGCTGGTGTGCGGCGCTTTTTCCTCGGATCCGAAGAAGTCCAAGGCGTCCGGGGCCGATTTGTTCCTCCCGGCCTCCCGCAGCTACGCTTCATTCGAGGAAATGATCCGTGCCGAAAAGGCGCTTCCCGCCGACCAGCGGATGGACTTCATCTCGATTGTGACGCCCAACCACATGCATTTTCCGCCGGCGAAACTGGCGCTCGAAAACGGCTTCCATGTGTTGTCGGACAAGCCCGCGACTTTTGACCTCGGCGAAGCGAGGCAGTTGCAGGAAATCGTGAAAAACACCGGTTTGCTCTACGGCCTCACCCACAACTACACCGGATATCCGCTGGTCAAACAGGCGCGCGAGATGGTGCGCACCGGGGCCTTGGGGAAGATCCGCAAGGTCGTCGCCGAGTATCCCCAGGGCTGGCTTGCCACCCGCCTCGAAGAGAGCGGCCAAAAGCAGGCGGCTTGGCGCACCGACCCCGCCCGCTCGGGCGCCGCGGGTTGCGTCGGGGATATTGGAACCCACGCTGAAAACCTCGCCGAATACGTCACCGGACTGAAGATCCGCGAACTGGCGGCCGATCTGACGACTTTCGTCGAGGGTCGCTTGCTCGACGACGACGCCAACATCCTGCTGCGCTTTGACAACGGGGCGAAAGGCGTCCTGCATTGCTCCCAGATCAGTGTCGGGGAAGAGAACAACCTCAATCTCCGCGTCTATGGAGAAAAAGGCGGTCTGGAGTGGCACCAGAAGGAACCCAACACGCTGCTGGTCAAATGGCTGGACGGGCCGATGGAAGTCTACAGGACCGGCAATGGGTATCTTGGGGCAGCTGCAGCTTCCGCCACCCGCACGCCGCCGGCACACCCGGAAGGTTATCTCGAGGCGTTCGCGAATATTTACCGCAACTTCGCTTCGGACATCCGCGCCCGGCTGGAAGGCTCCCCCGCCTCCGCGGCGACTGATTATCCGAAAATCGAAGACGGCGTCCGCGGCATGGCGTTCATTGAGGCGGTCGTCACCTCCGGGAAGAACAACGCGGCATGGACCAAGATCAACGCCTGACCTGAAGAACCACGTCCCGAAAACCACGCGTTGAAACCGTGCGATTGCAGCGTCGGCTTCAAGACTGCGCACACAACAGCGAATTGCGATCCGTCATGAATAAGAATCCCCACCGCCCGTTTCGCACCGGTCTCCTGATTGTTGCCGTCTTGGCCGGCTTAAGGGCTGGCGGTGCGGAGGCCCAGGAATTGATCGCGAATTCCACCGCCACCGCGTACGCCGTGATCGACCATCAGTCCGGACACATTCTCGGGTCTTTTAACGGGAAAAAGAAGTTGCCCGTGGCAAGCCTCACCAAGATCGCGACGGCCTGCGTTGTCTTGGATTGGGCCCATGCGGCAAAGCGGGATCTGGACCAGTTCATCGCGGTCTCGCCATCGGCTGTCGCGGTTGGGAATGCCGCCCAAGGCATCCAGTGGGCGCCCGGAGACAGGGCCAGCCTGCGCGATTTCCTGTATGCCGCCCTGCTTCAGTCGGACAATGTCGCGGCCCAGACCGTCGCCGAGTACGTGGGGCGAATGGTGGAACAGCCGTCCGGATCCGGCGATCATGTGGTGCCCTTTGTTGCGCAAATGAACGCGCTGGCGCGCAAACTCGACATGAACGACACCCGCTTCCTGAATCCCCACGGACTGGAAGGATTGGAGCGGCGGCTTCCTTACTCAACCGCCGAGGACATGGCGCGCCTGACCTCGTATGCGATGAGTAATTCCGGGTTCCGGTTCATCGTCTCGCAGAGGGAAAGGCGCATCGCCGTTTACAGGCTGGATTCCTCAAAATACGACTACCTGCTTCGCAACACCAACGACGCGCTCGGAGAGTTTTCAATCGACGGGGTGAAGACAGGGACCACGAGGCAGGCGGGTCAGTGCCTCGCGATATCGGCCGCCCGGCCGCCTGAAGTCCGCCAGGAGGGCGAGACGTTTTACCCGATCCCGCGCCGGCTGGAGGTCGTGATTCTCGGGTCCCAGAACCGTTTCGAGGAGGCCAAGCAGTTGCTGCAGGCGGGGTGGGGGCAGCACCAGCGTTGGGTCGCCGCTGGCCGGCCGATCGATCCAAAGGAAAAGTCCGGCATCAAAACAGCGCTTGGCCTGTGACGCCAACTCCCCGTGGCAATTCTTAGGCTGCAAACCGCGACCGCAAATTTCTCGCCCATGAGCCCTACTTCCCTCGCGCGCAGCGCAGTGCTTCTTGCCGCCGGGCGCGGAACCCGGATGCGGGAACTCACCCAGGATCTGCCCAAGCCGATGATTCCCGTTCGCGGCAAACCGATCCTGCTCCACATCATCGAGGGGCTCAGGGACGCCGGTGTTGAACGTGTTCAGATCATCGTTGGCTACAAAGCGGAAGTGGTGCGGGACTTTTTCGGGAACGGTTCCGCCTGTGGCGTGAAGGTCGAGTACGCGACGCAGGTGGTTCAGGATGGGACCGGGCGGGTAGTGGAGCTTTCCCGCGATTTTGTGGGCGGGCAGCCCTTCGTGCTATCGTACGGCGACATCCTCATCGCGCCCGAAAATTACGCCAGATTGACCGCCCTCGGAGACGCCGAGGCCTTGGTGAGCGTGAAACGCAACGAGGCGGAGATGGCGAAGGGCGGCTGTGTCGTGGTGGACGAGCAAATGCGCCTGACCGACCTGATCGAGAAGCCCGAGGGGACGCCCCCCAGCCCGTGGTACAACGCAGGGGTTTACGCCTTCAGGCCTTCGATTTTCCAGTTCACAGCCCGCCTGCAGAGGTCGCCCCGCGGCGAGTACGAGTTGACCGACGCCATCCGGGCGTTGGGACAAGAGTCAAAGCGGGTACGGGCGGTTGAACTGACCGGGGATTGGGCGGATGTCAGGGATCCGGAAGTATTGGCGCAGCTCAACGCCTGAGGCGGCGATATCTAACTTTCGGAAGCGAGTTGACGGGAGTTTTTCCCAATTGATTCCGGCAGCTAGATTATTTGCAAGCGGCTTTTTATCAGCGGCTTAATTGCTAATAATGCCTCTTGTGTGAAGGCCTTGGGTAGCCTTTTAGGTTGCGCGATCCGCCGCAGGAAGGCACGATTTCCGACCCCCGCCTTTCTATGGAAGAAATCCTCACAGAGTTCCTGATTGAAAGTCATGAGAATTTGGATCGCTTGGAGCGCGATCTTGTAGCCATCGAGAAAGATCCCCGCGACGGGGAGACGCTCAGCAGTATTTTCCGCACCATTCACACCTTGAAGGGCTCCAGTGGGTTCCTGGGCTTTGGGCAGTTGGAGGCGATCGCGCATGTGGGGGAGAACCTCCTGAGCAAGATGCGTGATGGCCTGCTGCTCAGCAATTCGGACATCACGGGGGCGCTCCTGGCCACCGTTGACGCTGTCCGGGGTATGCTGGGCGAAATTGAGGCCAGCGGCAGTCCGGCCGAGCATGATTACAGCGAATTAATCGCCCGACTGGAGCGGCTCAAGGACGGGGAGCCTGCCGGCGTTTCTCCGCAACCGGCTGCGGCCACTGCGGAGCCCGGGGGCGCCGAAGCACAAACCGCGGCTGTTTCAGCGGCGGGTTCCGCTCCCGCAGCTGCGCCCGCCGGGCCGGCAGCAAGCCCGACCGCCAGCGCACCGGTTTCTTCAGTGCCGTCGCCGATTGCGCCGGCTCCGGCGGCTCCGCCCGAAGCTCCAAAACCCGCGGTGACCCCGACGGCGACAACTGCTCAAGCCGCCCACGCCGCGGCGCCCGGGACCGAACATCACCCGGAGGTTTCCGAACACAAAGGGCCTTCGGCGTCCGACAGTAACATCCGTGTCGACGTCGGGCTTTTGGACAAGCTGGTCAATCTGGTGGGCGAACTGGTGCTGGCCCGCAACCAGGTCCTGCAGTTCACGAACCAGCAAAACGACAGCGCCTTCCAAGCGACATCCCAGCGTCTGAACCTGATCACGACCGAACTTCAGGGCAGCGTGATGAAGACGCGTATGCAGCCGATCGGCAACATCTGGAGCAAGCTGCCGCGGGTCGTTCGCGACCTCGCTTCAAGCTGCGGGAAGCAGGTGCGGCTCGAGATGGAGGGCAAGGAAACCGAACTCGACAAGACCATCATCGAGGCGATCAAAGACCCGCTTACCCACATCGTCCGCAACTCCGTCGACCACGGGATCGAGGATCCCGCCACACGCGCCGGCAGAGGCAAGCCCGAGGAGGGTTGCTTGAAAATGCGCGCCTACCACGAGGGCGGTCAGGTGAACATCGAGATTTCTGACGACGGCGGCGGTTTGGACTTGGAGCGGGTCAAACAGAAGGCGGTTCAGAAAATGCTCATCAGCGCCGAACAGGCGTCGATTCTCACGGATCATCAAGCCATCCAGCTCATCTTCATGCCCGGCTTTTCAACCGCCGAGAAAATCACGAACGTCTCAGGCAGGGGCGTCGGCATGGATGTGGTGAAAACCAACATCGAAAAGATTGGCGGCATGGTGGACATGCAGACCGTCAAGGGGGCGGGGACCACTTTGAAGATCAAAATTCCGCTCACGCTTGCCATCATTCCCGCGTTGATTGTGACCAGCGGCGGCGAGCGCTTTGCGATCCCTCAAGTCAGCCTGCTGGAACTGGTGCGCCTCGAGCAATCCCAGAAGGACAGCCAGATCGAATACATCCACGGCGCGCCTATTTACAGGCTCCGCGGCCAGCTGCTTCCTCTCGTGTACTTGAACAAACAGCTCAAGCTGGATGACTCGCGCGAGGGGCTGGAGGCGGATGTTCAGGATGAAACCAACATCGTCGTGCTGCAGGCCGACGGGCATCCGTTCGGCTTGGTGGTCGACAAGATCAACGACACGCAGGAAATCGTGGTGAAGCCGTTGGGTAAACAGCTCAAGGGCGTTGTCTGTTTTGCAGGCGCGACAATCATGGGGGACGGCAAGGTGGCGTTGATTCTCGATGTCCTGGGCCTCGCGCAGCATTCAAACGTCGTTTCTGAAGCGCATAACCGCAGCAACCGCCTCTCCAGCGAGGCGGAGGAACGCAAGTCCGATCAACAAAAGCAAACGCTGCTCCTTTTCTCATCGGGAATCTCCACCAGAATGGCCATCCCGCTTTCAACCGTCGCGCGGCTTGAGGAGTTTTCCCGCTCATCCATCGAATACTCCGGCGGAAAACCGGTTGTCCGTTACCGCGGCGAAATTCTCCCGCTCGTGGAGGTCGCAAAACATCTCGACTCGGATTCAAACGTGGATCTGCCGGATCCCATGGAGGTCGTGGTCTACACCGAAAACGGACGCAGCGTCGGTTTGGTTGTCGGCAAAATCGAAGACATCGTCAGCGAGGCCATCACCGAAAAACGGCATTCGCACGGAAATGGAATTCTCGGTTCGGTCGTGATTCAGGACAAGGTGACCGACCTTTTGGACGTGCATTCGGTGATCCGTTCGGTGGATCCGGCGTTCGGAACCGGCAAACCCGCGCCGAGCGCCGCTTAAACACTGCTGCAAACATTCTTCTCACCGTGAACCGAAGCAAGCAATTCGCAACCTTCCACCTCGACGGCCTTTTCCTTGGCGTGGATGTCCTTAAGGTCCAGGAGGTCATCCGGTATCAGGAAATGACTCGGGTGCCGATTGCACCTCCGATGGTCGAGGGGCTCATCAACCTTCGCGGCCAGATCATTACGGCGATTGATTTACGCCGCCGCCTGGGGCTCGCGGACCGCGCTGACGGCGAATTGCCCATGAACGTCGTGATCCGCTCGGACGACGGCGCTGTGAGCCTTTTGGTCGATGAGATCGGCGATGTGATCGAGGTGGACGACCAGCGTTTTGAGCCCGTACCCGAAACGGTCACCGGCTTTTCCCGCGATTTGATCAATGGCGTTTACAAACTCGACCAGCAGCTTCTGCTGATCCTTGACACTGAAAAAGCCTCGAACCTTCCCGCGACGTACAAAAGCTCCAAAGCAAACAACTGAGCGACCCTATCAACCCCCAACCAATTCAATTATGAGCACAAACATCATCACTGAAAGCGACGCCGCCGAAACCTCCGATAGTCAGGCCGAACCCGTCGTTCAGAGGCTTTCCAAGAACGGTCGCAACGGCCGCGGCATTGGCGGCGCGCGTTCCGGGAACGGCGTTGTTCGGAAGGCTTCCCCGAAGGTGAAAGACTCATCCCCCGAAGTGGACGCAATGCGCGGGCAACTCGAGGCGCTCAACAGATCCCAGGCGCTGATCGAGTTTGAAATGGACGGAACCATTATCAGCGCGAACGAGAATTTCCTGAGCGTGATGGGCTACAGTCTCCGTGAAATCCAGGGCGAGCATCACCAGATGTTTTGCGACGATGAATATTCCCGGACCCCCGAGTACCGCCAGTTTTGGAAGGCGCTCAGGGCTGGCGAGCCTCAGTCCGGGGAATTCAAGCGCGTCAGCAAGGGCGGGAAGGAAGTCTGGATCATTGCCTCCTATAACCCGATTTTTGACAGCGCAGGGAAGCCTTTCAAAGTAATCAAATTCGCGACCGACATCACCGCGTCCAAAGTGGAGTTGCAGGTTCGCACCCAGATCATGAATCTCACGAGCATTGTGTCCGAGTCGGACCTGCGCGGTGACATTCTTTCCGTGAACGAAAAATTCTGCGAGGTCTCCAAGTACAGCCGCGACGAGCTCATCGGGAAGCCTCACAACACCACGCGGCATCCCGACATGTCCAAGGAGGTTTTCAGGGAGGTATGGGCGACGATCGGCAAAGGACAGACTTTCCGCGGGATTATTAAAAACCGCGCAAAGGATGGCACGCCTTACTACGTCGACGCTGTGATCGCGCCGATCCTTGGTGAAAATGGAAAACCCAAGAAATACCTTGGAGTCCGTTATGACATCACCGAGGCCGAATTGGAGCGCCAGAACATGCGCGGGATATTCCGCGCGATCGACAGCGTTTACGCCTACATCGAGTTCGACACCGAGGGCAACGTGCTTAAGGCGAACAATAACTTTCTCGGAGTCATGGAATACACCGAGGACCAGATCAAGGGGCGGCATCACCGGATATTCTGCGACGACGCAACCGTGAATTCCAACGAGTACAAGGAGTTCTGGCCCGACCTGCGTTCCGGCAAGAGCAAGTCCGGGGAATTCAAGCGCGTCACGCGCGGCGGGAAGGAATTGTGGCTGCAAGCCGTTTACGCGCCTGTCACCGACGAGATGGGGCGCGTGATCAAGGTGGTGAAAATTGCGACCGACATCACGGCGCAGGTGCGCCAGAGAATCACGCTGGCCCACGTGTTGAAGGAAGTGGCGGACAGCGCGCAGACTCTCTCCTCGGCGTCCGAGGAGCTTTCCGCCAACAGCCAGCAGATGGTGGCCAATGCAGAGGAGACTTCCGCCCAGGCCGGCGTCGTCTCCGCAGCCGCGCAACAGGTGAGCAGCAATGTGCAGACCGTTGCGTCCGGCACCGAGGAGATGAGTGCAAGCATCCGCGAAATCGCGAAGAACGCCCAGGAGGCCGCGAAAGTGGCTGCGGTCGGCGTGACCGCCTCCGACAGCGCAACCGAAACCATTTCGAAACTCGGGCTCAGCAGCGCGGAAATCGGCAAGGTGGTGAAAACCATCACGTCGATCGCCCGGCAGACCAACCTGCTGGCATTGAACGCCACGATCGAGGCGGCGCGAGCCGGCGAGGCTGGCAAGGGCTTTGCCGTGGTCGCAAACGAAGTGAAGGAACTCGCGAAGGAGACCGCCAAGGCGACGGAGGACATCAGCCAGAAGATTGAAACAATTCAGGCTGACACTAAGCGCGCCGTGTCTGCCATCGCGGAAATCACGGATGTGATCAACAAGATCAACGACTATCAGACCACCATCGCGAGTGCTGTCGAAGAGCAGACTGCAACGACCAACGAGATCAACCGCAACGTTACTGAGGCCGCGCAGGGCAGCAGCGAGATCGCGCAGAACATCGTCGGCGTGGCTGAGGCCGCTCGCAACACCACGATGGGCGCGAGCGACACGGAAAAGGCCGCGCTCGAGCTCGCGCGCATGGCTGCTTCTCTGCAGAGCACGGTGAATTCGGTCAAGTAATCCGAGCGGCCTCCTAGCTCATGTTCCTCCCGCCGGATAAAGCGGGAGGGCATGGGCCGTCCGGCAGCGATGCGGGGGCTTTAAGGGGAATTTCAGTGTCGAGGTGCCCTGGGATGCGTGCGCTGGTCGTTGATGATTCGAGGGTCGTGCGGATGATCCTTGGAAAAACCCTGATGGAGCTCGGCTTTGAAGTGTCTGAATCGGAGGACGGACAAAAGGCCATCGAGAGGCTCTACAGGGGCGAGAGCTTCGACCTGATGCTTGTGGACTGGAATATGCCGAATATGAACGGCTACGAAATGATCCGCGCGGTGCGGGCAAACGTATTGCTGAGCGCGGTGAAGATCATGATGGTGACCACGGAAACCTCGATGGACCACGTCCGGATGGCTCTCGAGGCGGGTGCCAACGAGTATTTGATGAAGCCTTTCACGCAGGACCTGCTGTTCAGGAAGCTACAGCTGATGGGAATTTCATAATCAACTTGCTTGTTGGTGCCCGAGAGCTTCTCGTGGTGCCGCTCTTCCCACCCCGGTAATGAACAAGATCCGAGTTCTTTTGGTTGACGATTCCGCGGTCATCCGCCGCCTGTTGACTGACACGCTGGCAAACGATCCGGAAATCGAAGTGGTCGGTATGGCCGGCAACGGAGAAATCGCTCTTGCTAAGATCGAGCAGCTCAAGCCGGATATCATCACACTCGACATCGAGATGCCTGTCATGGACGGATTGGCTACCCTCAAAGCGCTCCGCAAGATCCATCCGAAGCTGCCGGTCATCATGTTCAGCACTCTCACGGAGCGGGGTTCGACTGCCACGATGGACGCGCTTGCGCTGGGTGCCAGCGACTACGTTGCGAAGCCGGCGAATGTAGGCGGGGTTCTGGCCGGCATGGATAAGATCCGAGATGATCTCATCCCGAAAATCAAGGCACTGTGCCACCGGGCACCGCCGATCAAGCAGGTGATGCAGGCGCTTGCGCCGGTCACGCGGGCGCCGCGCGCCACCGGCTCTTCTGGGGCCGGCGTGGAGATTCTGGCGGTCGGCGTATCCACCGGCGGCCCGAATGCTTTGGCGGAATTCGTGCCTGCCCTCGGGCGCAGGCTTCCGGTGCCGATTGTCATCGTCCAGCACATGCCGCCGCTGTTTACCCGGCTGCTGGCCGAGAGACTCGCGGTGGTTTCGGGAATCGTCTGCAAGGAGGGGTTCGAAGGCGCGGTGTTAAGACCGGGTGAACTTTGGATTGCACCGGGCGGCATGCACATGGAGGTGGAAAAAGCGGGCGCCGCTTACCGTTTGCGTTTGACCGAGGATCCTCCCGAGAATTCGTGCCGGCCAGCGGTCGATGTTTTGTTTCGGAGCGTTGCGAAGGCTTATGGCTCCAAGACGATCGCGGTGGTGCTCACCGGCATGGGTCAGGACGGCATGCGCGGCGCCGAGCATATCCGGGCGGCCGGCGGCCAGATTCTCGTCCAAGATGAGGCAAGCAGCGTGGTGTGGGGCATGCCCGGCGCCGTCGCCAACGCGGGCCTTGCGGAGAAGATCCTGCCGCTCAAGGAGCTTGCTGCGGAGGTGGTCAGCCGGGTGAACCATTCTCCCAAAAGCGTGTCCGAGACCCCGCCCGTTGCTCCGGGGGCCAGCCTTTTGAAGACAAACTTTTCCAAGCAGGGTGGCGCGGCCCTGAATCCAAGCACGCCCGCATAAGAAGCCCGCCTGAAGCCCCCTTTTTTAATGAAACCCGTTGATTTTGACTACGTCAGAAACTTTGTCCGCGCGCAGGCTGCGATCGTGCTGGAGCCCGGAAAGGAATACTTGGTCGAATCGCGGCTCCTCGTGCTTGCTAGGAAGGAGAATTTCAAGGGAATCGATGAGTTGGTGGAAAAGTTGCGAGCCAACCCACGCGACGAACTCCACCGCCGTGTCATCGACGCAATGACCACCAACGAAACGTCTTTTTTCCGCGACATTCATCCGTTCGAAGCGCTGAAAACGCACGTCCTTCCCCAGTTGATCGAAAAGCGGAGGACGGAGAAGGCGTTGAATTTTTGGTGCGGCGCGGCATCAACCGGCCAGGAGTGTTGCAGCGTGTTGATGACCCTCGCAGAGCATTTTCCGGAGGTCTTCAACTGGAATTTCAATTTCATCGCCACCGACCTTTCTTTGGAGGTCCTCGAACAGGCGAGATCCGGAAGGTACAGCCAGCTAGAGGTCAACCGCGGGTTGCCCGCGCCTTTGCTTGCCAAGTATTTCACACGGGATGGGGACCGGTGGATTTTTTCGGAGCAATTACGTAAAAAAATCCTCTTCAAGGAACTCAACCTGGTCGCTGAATGGCCCTTGATGCCGCAGATGGACATCGTGTTTTTGCGCAACGTCCTCATCTATTTCGACGCGGACGTAAAAAAGAAGATCCTCGGCAAGGTCCGAAAACTCCTCCGGCCCGGCGGTTTTCTGTTCCTCGGGGGCGCAGAAACGACCCTTAATCTGGACGACAGTTTTGAGCGTGTGATTTTTGGAAGAGCCACCGCTTACCAGCTGGCGCGCTAGTCAGACAGTGCTCTTGCGGCGTTGCTGCGGGTTCGACGGGCGGCTTCGGTTCCAGCGATCACGCTCGTTGCCGGCGCGAGGCTGCGCTGTGCGTCAGGAAAATCTCGACTGCCAGGCAATGATTCTCGAAGAGGAAATACAGCACTCCCGAATCGCATGAGTTGGGAGTCGCGGGAAGTGCCGCGTGCAGGCGCTTGACCGTTGGAATCCGCATGGTGCAGGGAATGCCCAGGTCTGAGACCCGCGACTTTACTGCGCCCAGAATCATGTTGCTCATCTCACCGACCAAGTCGTCCACATGTGCGTTGCAGATCTCCGCTGCGGGCATTCGGAGGGCGATACTCGAAAGCCTCTCCGCCCCCGCTGGGGATACGCATAGCCTGATGCGCACCGTCGCAGGGCCTTCGAACCCGATCTCTGAAAAAATCAGCCCGGTGGATTTTTCCGTTTTCTCGGATGGTTCGGGCGCGCCGGTCTGGACGGCGTTCAGGCCGAAGGTGGTTTTGAAAACGCCCAACACGCTCTCGCGCGTCCAAGCCGAAAGCAGGGAATGATCTACCTGGAAAGACGGCCCCATCCTGTGGTGCGTTTACAGACGCGGACTGCTTTCCCGCATCGATGGGCTTCTGATGCTAGGCTTTCAGCGTGAGGGGAACGATTTTGGAGGTCAGCTCGATGAGCTGCTCCGGCTTAAACGGCTTCGGGATATACCCGCTCACGTTCAAGGAGTCCGCGGCGGCCAGCCTCTGTCCGTCGGATTCCGCCGTGAGCATCACCACGGGGATGTGCGCGATGGCCGGTGTCTCGCGGATTTTTTGGAGGGTCTGCAAACCGTCGAGAACAGGCATCGTGATGTCCAAAAAAATGAGATTGGGCTGCTCCTTGATCGCGACTTCGACGCCCTCGCCGCCATCGGCTGCACCGACGATCTCGCAATCGTAGGGCTTGAAGGTGCTGGCGACGATCATCCGCACCATTTTGCTGTCATCCACCGTTAGAATCTTTGTGCTCATGCTAGAGAGTTTCTGTAATGCGTTTCATTTGAAGATCGACGAATACGGGGGCTCCGTCGACGGAAAACCCCATCGAGGTGTACTGCGAGTCGTCGTCCGTCTTTGGATCGAATTTTCCCTCCATCCCCACGGAGGGAACGCTCAACGTGCAGCTCAACCCCGCGTCCACTAGGTTCGACTTGAAGTTGCCGCCCACCATGTTCAGCAGCTCGCCCACCACGTCGCCGAAAATCTCCTTGGGGTCGGGCACCGCGTCGGGCCCGAGAAAACGTTCCACAAGCCAACCCGCGACGTTGTCAGGAAGCCTGAGAAAAACCTTCCCCTGCACCTTGCCTGCGATGGTGATCGCGCCGACCATCTGCCCGTCCAGTTCCACTTGAAAATCCAGCGGTGCCATTTTCGCACGAAGCATCGTGTCGTAGGTTCTCGTCACCGCGTTGATGATGAGCTCGCTCATCAACACCAGCGTGATCGAGCTCACGCCCAGCCGGATCACGGCCGCTTCGATCTCCAGCGGGGTGTCTCGCTTCTTGCCGTTGGAGGCGATATGGATGACGCGTTTGGTGAGGGATTCGTCCGATTTAATGATGGCCGCGATTTCCGCGGCGTTTTGGTCGAACCCGCCCTGAAGCAGTTTCCCGAGGCGCTGGACATTCGGGGCAAGGGGCGACAAGTGGTACTTTTCTCGGATATCTTCAGCTCCAGGCATTTTGAGTATGTTTTATTTTGGGTAACGGCCGGGCTGTTGGGGCGCATTTAACCGGGTCGCCAGCGGGTCGGCGCAAGCGGTTGTTTGCTCAACAGTCCAAGGTGCACGCTTTACGGAGACACATGACTAACCTTCAAAGATCGGCCTGTCTATAAAACCATTCCGCCGCGCCCGCCAAATGGCCCAAAGCCCTGAAAAGCTCTTCCTTAGATTTTAAAGTTAACTTAAACTTCAGGGTGCTTTCGTAGCGTGAGAAAAGCGCCTCCTGTATTTTTCACTCTGAAAAAGTGCGTGTGACGAATGAAAAAACTGCCCCCCATTGCAAAGGCCGCCGCCCTCGCTGCCGGCGTGCTTTGTTTTGCGGTGGCGTACTTCTCCTCGTTCAAGGGCGGGATGGACAAGCAGTTGACCCGAAGGCACGAAACCGTGGAAGGGGCGCTTCGCCCCGCTTCCACCGCTGCTGCCGCGCCTGTCAGCGGGCTCGTCAGCGGGCCTGTCTCCTCGGAGCCGGAGGCGAAATTACCGAAAGCAGAAGCCCGGCGCCCGATCCAAGCCGCCGCCACCGGGGCCGATCAGACTGCTGAGATTTCACAGATTGGAGAGGCGACCTCCAAATTACGCCAGTGGCTGAACAGGTACGAAATGGCTGCTCCCGCGGAACGCGAGCCTTTGATGGAGCAGGGTCTGGATATCGCGCGCAAGCGCCGGTCGATTTTGCTTGGGATGTTTGCCTCCGATCCGGAGGGGGTCCTCGCCCATAGTTTTTCTTTCGATGAATATGCGCGAACACCTGAGGAGTTGCTTCCTTTTGTGGAGAAGCCCTTCAGCACGGTCGCGGATTACACGTGCGTGCCGGTTTGTCCGGGAGGCGGTCCACTTCCGCCGCGCGCAGGGCAGCTCGTGCCGAACGAAATGACGTTGCGCGACGGTGACCGGTTGAAGGTGTACACCATCGGCGCGAGGCGGCAGATCGGTTCGAAGCGCGACTTGCCAGTGCAGGGGGTTGCATTGGAGGGAATGGCGGTGATGCGGGATGGAGTTTTTCAGCGTGTTTTGCCAAGTGAAGTCCGAGCAGTGGAGCGCATGTTTGAATCTGCACAGCAGAATTCTTCCGTGAGTTTCGCGACGGGCAAGGCGATTGCCGGAGAACCCGTGCGCGCCGTGGCGGGTGGAAAATTGTTCTCCTTTGAGAACGAAGAGGAGCTTGTGAAATTCGACAAGGCTGTCGCTGGGTTGGACGCTAGGCCCGCGCCGCAAGCAGCTTCGCGATTGATTTTTGCGCTGCCGTATCAGGCGGATGGCGGCACGGGGGGGTTCAACTTCGAAGCGGCAGAGTTTGCTGCCGCGGCTGCCGACCAAAGTTGGACTTGCAGTCCCAAAAAGGTGTTCCTGATCCGCGTTGATTTCAGCGACAAGCCGGATGAGCCAATCACAAAAGCTGCGGCCGAAGATGCATTGAATGGAAGCGTGGCAGCTTCGATTCTTGAAATGTCGTACGGGAACACCTCGATCAGTGGAACGGTGAGCGCGAATGTTTACCGGATGCCGAATCCTTCGACGTTTTACGCGGGGACGTTGGTGGCGGGCAGTGCTTCATTCACGAGCTTGAATGCCGATTTATTGAGGGATGCAAAGGAGCGTTTCCGTACACTGAAGTCTGGGTTGGACGCCGGTGTGAACATCGGCGAGTCGGAGGGAAGCTACGGAAGCTACGATGTGGTCGGCGTGTACTTTGCCGATATCGAAGCGTACAACGCGGGGGTCAAGTACGCGGGACTTGCTTCACTATCGAAAGGTGACCTGTGGATGCAGGATTCCAACGAACCGAAGGTTTACGTGCATGAATTTGGGCACATTTACGGGCTGGGCCACTCGAATTTCTGGCTGACGACAGATCAAACATCGTCTGTCGGAGCAGGCTCCGAAAAGGAGTACGGGGATGTCTACGATGTGATGGGAAGCGGAGAACTGCCGCAGGCGCACTTCCATCCGCAGGCCAAACACAGGCTTTTCTGGCTGGGGGATAATCAGTGTGACTTGTCAGCGACGGCGGACGGGGCGCGCACTTTGAAGTTGTACAGAATCGATAGTGCAATCGATGTGAACGAAGAGCCCACCAAGTTGCGGGGGATTCGAATTCCAAAAGCAACGGGTGAATACTACTGGATCGGCTACCGGGGCGCATACGGCGAAAACCCGCACTTGAGTCGGGGCGCTTACTTACTCTGGCAACGAACGGGCAAAGACAACTGCTGCCTGATTGATTCGCTGCCAGCAACGTTGGGCGACAAGACCGATGCGGCGCTGCACTTGGGGCGCACGTACTCCGACACAACGTCTGACGTGAACGCCCAGTTGCACATTACCCCGGTCGGATTCGGCGGCGCCGCGGGAGACGAGTACATCGAGCTTCAAATCAACAGGGGGATTTTCAGCGGCAATCATGCTCCGGTCTTTTCCTTAGGTGGTTCGATCACTTTCAGCGGAACTCTCAGGGCGCGTACCGAGATTGTTTTTCAAGCGCCTGCGACGGATGCCAACGGGGATGCGTTGGCCTACTTTTGGAGTTTCAGTGACGGCACTGTCGGCGGAGGAACGGGCGCGAGTGCGTCTTCGTTTCCGCACTCCTTTATCGTTGGCGGTTCGCAAACGGTGACCGTCACCGTAAGCGACATGAAAGGAGGTGTGAAAATTGCATCGAGGACGCTGGATGTGTACGACCCCGTTGGCAATTTCACGGCGGACGGATCGGGGAGTGGAACCAACGGGGATCTTTTGGGAATTGCAACCAACGGCGTTTTACTCGTCGCGGTCGGAACCGCCGGGTCTGGCGTGGACAAAGCGGTGATCCGCACCTCCAGCGACGGCGTGGTCTGGACAAGCAGGAGCGTGATCGAAAGCACGTTGAACCTGAAGCTTCGCGCCGTGCATTGGAGCGGAGAGCGATTTGTGGCGGTGGGCACGGATTACAGTTCGGATGGAAAGTGGGTTGGGGTGATTTACACTTCGGAAAACGGCGCATTCTGGACGCGCAGGTATACGTCGACCCAGGCTGGCACCGGACTGCATTGTGTTTCCTCCGGCAATGGCTCTTACGTTGTGGGTGGAGAGGGTGGGGCGCTTTTGCAGTCTTCGAATGGTGTCAGTTGGCAGTCTCTGAACCTGCTGCCATCCACTCACAAAGCAGCAGGCATCGCGTGTGGAGCGGGCACTTTTGTTTTGACTGCGCACCGCTATGCCAACACTGCTGGAAGCGGCGAGGCCAAGGTGTACACCTCCCCGGACGGCATCCATTGGACGGACTACACCGCCGGGAGCGGCATTGATCCAAGCTGGCAGGACCTGCGCCAGATCGCTTTTTTGAAAGATCGTTTCGTCGCCAGCGGATGGAAGGTGAAGCTCAGGGTGTCCACCGATGGTGGTAAAACGTTCTCAACGACCCGCAACACCGTCGAAGAAATGCGCGCCTTCAGCTACTACGGCGGCCTTTATTTTGCGTCAGGGTTTGAGACGATCGGATCCGGATCGCTTGAGTCAAAAAAGTGGGTGCACATGTACTCGATCGACGGGGCGAAATGGGCTCGCTCTGATGCAGAGGATTCTGGAGCGTCCGGTGCCGTCGCTTTCGGAGGACGGATTGTGACTGTTTTTGAGGGTGGTAGCGTGAGACGCAGCGCGCCCGTGCTGGACGTGGCCTTGAACAAGCCGCCTGTGGTTGCAGAAGGTTCCATTCCGCAAAGTCTGAGGGCGAGAAGCACGGGTCAATTCATGGTGAACGCAAGCGATCCGGACGGTGACGGTCTCGCGTATCTCTGGAGCTTCAGCGACGGCACGATCGGTGGCGGCACTTCCGCGGGTGCATCCTCTTTTTCTCATTCTTTCGTTGTAGGGGGACCCCACTCAGTCACCGTTACCGTGAGTGATATGAGGGGCGGAATCACAACCTGGTCTGAGCAGCTCGAAGTCTACGATCCTGTCGCGAATTTCACGGAACATGAGTTGGGAAGCGGAACGAACGGTGACCTGCTCGGGGTCGCAACCAACGGGACATTGCTGGTCGCGGTCGGGACTGCCGGATCAGGCGCCGACAAAGCGGTGATTCGCACCTCCAGCGACGGCGTGGTCTGGACAAGCCGCAGCGTTATTGAGAGCACCTCCAACCTGCGGCTTCATGCGGTTCATTGGAGCGGAGAGCGGTTCGTTGCCGTTGGGACAGATTACAGCTCGGATGGCAAATGGGTCGGCGTGATTTACACCTCGGAGAACGGCGCTTTTTGGACCCGCAGATACACAGGGACCCGAGCAAATACGGGTCTTTACTGCATTTCGTCTGGAAATGGCGGATATGTTGCTGGAGGCGAGGGAGGTGAGCTTTTGTACTCAAGAAACGGGGTGAATTGGGAGGTGCTGAGTCTCCTTCCTCCCACTCACAAAGCTGGTGGCGTAGCCTTTGGGGCAGGCACTTTTGTGCTGACTGCCCGTCGGTACGTGATCGAGGGTAATCTGATTTATGATGGTGGAGAAGGAAGGGTGTATACCTCCTCAGACGGCGCAAACTGGACGGATTACACCTCCGGTAGCGGCATTCACTCAAATTTTCAGGATTTTCGAGCAATTGCATTTTTGAATGACCGGTTTATCTCGAGTGGATTCAACTCTAAACTGAGTGTTTCCACGGATGGCGGGAAGTCCTTCTCCAGCACGCGGACAGCAGTAGAGGACATGCGCGCTTTCGCTTATTACGACGGGCTTTATTTTGCATCGGGGTCTGCGACGGATGGAGCCAGCTTGCACATGTACTCCGTGGATGGCATCGGGTGGAGCAGTGCAGAGTCCGCTGATCCAAGAGTGGCGGGGGCCGTGTTGTTTGGCGGCCGCATTGTCAATGTTTCTCAATCCGGAATTATCACACGTAGCGCCCCGTTGAACGACGCAAGCACGAATAGTCCTCCTCAAAGTTTGCAGGTTTCAATTCCTCAAAATCTAAAAGCCAGAAGCGCGAGCGAATTCACGGCTGACGCGCAGGATACCGATGGCGACACTCTCACATACAGCTGGGATGCAGGTGATGGATTCGGGGTCGGCGCGGGAAAGATGTTCACGTATAGTTGGCTGGCCGGCGGCAGCTACGATCTTACGGTGACGGTGAGCGACGGAAGCGGGGGAAGCGTCAGACAAACACGTCCCGTTTTTGTGGATGACCCGTTGAAGCGCTTTGAGCAAATCGCCGTGGCTTCGAAGTCTCTAAACTCGATCGCGGCTAGCGGCTCCTCTGTCGTCGTTGTTGGCGAAGGTGGGGAGATTCGAACCTCGGCCGATGGCGATTCATGGCAGAACAGGTCTATTACGGGTTCTCAACCAAACGTGTATTTTCACGGAGTCACATGGGACGGCTCGAGGTTTGTCGCAGTCGGCCAGGATCATGATTCTACCAAAGGCGGGGGTGCCTACGTTTCGATGGGAGTGGTTTACACCTCAATCGATGGCGTGACGTGGAACCGCGTTCACAGCTCGGTGTCAGGCGGGACAGTTTTTCAAACCGTTGCCGCTTCGAGTGGAACCATTCTTGTGGGTGACAATCTGGGTACAATCTTCTGCTCGGCCGACGGGACCGCATGGAGTCAATTTCCGATCCCTTCTATTCAGGGCGGGACGTATGTCGTGGGGGGGCTGGCATACGGAGCCGGTACTTTTGCATTGACTGCGCACACACCTCAATTCTCCAGCAACGGATCAATCTTCACTTCCACGAGCGGCGGACAAGGCCTGTGGACGGACCGCTCTGGAATTCTGCGCGCCGAATATCCAGACGCTGGTTATGTGAGGCAGATTTCCTACGCAAATGACCGATTTGTGGCGAGTGGCTACCGTGCGAAACACAGGGTGTCGAACGATGGTGGCGTGAACTTCCGCGCAGTTTTGTCGCAGGACAGAGAGGCGGCTTCAGTGGTGTACGGGGTCGGGGTCTATTTCGGAATGAGCAAAGATTATGAATTCGCCAGCCCGCCGGAGGTGCAGAGTCCTGTCTCCTTTTTTTCAGTGGACGGCGAACGCTGGGTTCAGACAGGCGCGCAGTCCCTGTTGGCCAAATCAAAGGCGGTCGCTTTTTTTAAAAACCGTTTTTACATCGTTGGCCAGGGGAGCTTGGTTGCGAAGAGCGGAACCGTGGACACAGCGCTGGCGGCCCCCTCTATTGTGGTGCAACCGGTCGGCGGCGTATTTGACGCGGGCAAGCCGATAAGGCTTTTCGTGCAGGCTGGCGGAAGTCCACCTTTTCAATACAAGTGGAAAAAAGACGGGGTCGAGATTCCCGGGGCGATATCACCGAGTTATGTGGTTCCCGAAGGTAGCCTTACCCATTCCGGATCATACCAGGTTGTGGTGTCCGGAAATGGTTCGTCCATTGAGAGTCGAACTGTTGAAGTGCAGGTTTTTGCGAGGCCGGTAGCTTCTCCCGACACGTTTGAGGTAACTGCAGGGGTGAACCAATTGAATGTTCTCGGGAATGATTCGGACAGTGACGGGTTGGGGTTACAGATCATTTCTTTCACTGCTTTTTCGCCTTCGAGTGGCGGCACGGTTTTGCTGAGTCCGGGGAGTTTGAGTTTGGTGTTCACTCCAACGGCGCAATTCTCCGGAGGAAGTTTTTGGTACACGGTTCGCAATGGGTCCGGGCTCGAGTCAACAGGGAAGGTGCGATTGAGTGCGAGGCCAACAGCGTCGCATGACACCTTTGTGATTGCGGCAGGTAGCAACAGTTTGAATGTTTTGGGGAATGACTCGGACGGTGACGGGTTGGGGTTAGAGATCATTTCTTTCACTGCTTTTGCGCCTTCGAGTGGTGGGACGGTTCAGTTGAGTGGGGGAAGCTTGGTGTTTACTCCGACAAAAGAGTTTACCGGAGGGAGTTTTCAGTACACGGTTCGCAACGGGTCCATGCTGGAGTCCACGGGGGAAGCGAGACTCAAGGCGCCGCCAATAGCGACGCCAGACAAATTTGTAATTGCGGCAGGTAGCAACAGTTTGAATGTTCTGGGGAATGATTCGGACGGTGACGGGTTGGGCAAAGTGATCAGTTCGTTCACTGCTTTTTCGCCTTCGAGTGGCGGCACGGTTTTGCTGAGTCCGGGGAGTTTGAGTTTGGTGTTCACTCCAACGGCGCAATTCTCCGGAGGAAGTTTTTGGTACACGATTCGCAATGGGTCCGAGGTAGAAGCGACGTCAAGCGTTGAACTCAAAGCGGCTACGGGGACAGTCAGTGCTTCAGTCCATTCTTTCAGCGCATCCGGTGGAACAAGCAGTGTCGTTGTTACCGCTTTTGGAGAATACACGATTACAAATGTCCCTAACTGGGTGACTTACACAGTCGGATCTGACAGCGGTTTGGCTGGCGTCAAAACATTCAATTTTGATGTGCGGGCGAACTCATTTCGAGCTCGCAGTGCGCAGATTCGATTTGGGAGCTTGTCGTACGAGGTTTTTCAGGACTGGGATCCTGCGAATGTCTACAAGGTAATGTCGGGTGGAACTATCAGCACCGCTAAGCCTTCATCAGATGCGGTGTTTTATCACTCCAGCCGTTTGCCTGCCGGTTTGTTTCTGAACCGTAGTACTGGGGTGATTTCCGGCAAGCCACAGACAGCCGGAGTTTACACCATCCAACTCAAGGGCTACGGATCCAATGGCAAGCTGGTTGATTCAAAAGAAATCCAGTTTAACGTCGAGGCGTTCAGTCCGACGCTCGCGGGACAATACGTCGGGTTGGTGGACAGAAACAACGACACAAATCTCCAACTTGACCTTGGTGCAAGGTTGGATTGTGCAGTTTCTTCTTCAGGGCGAGTGTCGGGGCGCGTTTCCTCGCCTTATGGAAGAGCCACGTTCATTGGAACCCTGCAGACGACTCTTTCGGAGCTAAAAATTGCACGGGGCACTTTCAACCTGAACTTCGGTAAAGGACCGGACACGCGGTTGTTTCTCGAGTTGAATGGAAATGGGCAGGCGCAAATCCTCGCGGGAAGCATCACTGCAGTCGGAGGCGGCGCAAGCGTCGCGGTTTCGGGATGGCAAAATCCATGGGAAAGCACGCAGGCCACAAGCTTCGCAGGCAGATACCATTTTTATCTCCAGAACACTAAGGACGCCAATATTCCATTGGGTTACGGGTACGGTGCTGCGGTCGTGAGCAGGTTTAGGGGTGGGGTGATGCTTTGGGGAAGATTGCCGGACTCCGGTGTCATTTCGAGTTCCTCTTTTTTGAATGAGGATGGCGAAGTGTTGGCATACTCATCTTTGTATAGCGGCGGCGGATCCAGCCTCGGAGTGCTTGCAATAGCCAAAGGAGTGCCGTCGCCGAGTGGAAACTTGATTGGCAATTCTCCCGGCAAACCGCTCGTATGGACAAAAAATCAAGCCGGTCTGCCCGATACACAAGTTGTGCCTCTGCAGTTTGACGGCGTTGAACTCGGGGTTCAGGGGGGAATATTCAATCCAGCAGATTCGCTGATCTCGCGTTCTCGCCTAGCTCTCAGCTCCGCGGGAAGCCTGAGCTTCGCACCGGGTTCCTCTGAGTCAGCGGTCAGTGCGTTCGGGCAAACGCTTTCATTCTATCCGGTCGGGGGTGTCCAGGTGCGGACGATTGTGCCTCCGAATAACACGCAGTTGTCCCTCGTGCCAATCAGTCCTTTCGATGGTCTGTTTTCCGGCACATTCTCAGTGCCCCCGGAGCCGCCCTATACGACGCCTTCTCGGGCAAAGTTTTCCGGGCAAATCGTCAACATCGGTTCGCAATCCACCGGTTACGGTTTTTTCCTCGCACCGGCCAAAAGTTCGTCTGCGCTGGGAGCGGGGTCGCTTATTTCAGGAACAGTCACTCTGAGCCGGCCCTGACGCGCTTCGCGCGGCTTGATTAATTCCGGATTCCTGCGACCGCCTCATCCCACAACCGCAAGCGTGCCATGAAAACAATCGCGAACTTTCTTCGGCCGGACGAAGCGCAGCTCCTTCGCCTCAAACTGCATTCATGCGGGATACCCTCCTTTGTGCAGGATGAAAATGTGACGCAGCTTAATCCATGGAGAATGTGGGCGACGGGCGGAGTCCGGGTTCAGGTCGCCGACGAAGATTTGCAGGCCGCTCAGATTTTTCTGGAGCGTGAGCGGCATTCCGAAACTCAGCTCAAAGCGCAGCCTGTGAACGGGGGCATCGAGTGCCTGAGCTGCGGGGTGGAAATGCCGTCTGGGCAGACGCGCTGTCCCGCCTGCGGCTGGAGCTACGAGGATCGCGTGTAGTGCCGTGTAGTGCCGTGTAGTGCTGCGGGGTGCCGCGGGGTGCCGCGGGGTGCCGCTTTCGATGCGGCTTCAGGCTTTCCCCGCGCGAATCGGGCACACAGAATGCGCCGGGTCGGCGGCGCGCGTCCGCTCGAATCTTTCCCTGCCATGAACACGCGAATACTCGCACTCAATCTTCTTTTCCTCACAAGCATTCTCCACGCAGAGGAGGGGTTGGAGCGGATCAAATACAACCATCCCGGGCTGGTGGTGGATCTGGGCGTCGGTCTTTGGGCATGGCCGCTCCCGATGGACTTTGACGGCGATGGGGACCTCGATTTAGTCGTGAACTGTCCAGACAAGCCCTACAACGGAGTCTATTTTTTCGAGAATACAGCCGGCGATACGGGCAAAGTGCCGATGCCCGTCTTCAAGCCCGCGAGACGCATCAGCAAAGGAATGCAAAATGTCCAGGTGAGTCATGTCGGGGGCGTCGCGCGCGTCCTGTCACCCGGCATGGAGTATCCGGACTTCCTCAAGACCGGACTTGAAAAAGGCGTGAGGCTGCCGGTACCCGAAAACGTTCACAACGGAAAGGTGCGCGCGAATATGTGGCGCACCGTCGATTTTGACGGCGACGGCAAGCGCGATCTCATCGTGGGGGTGGGTGACTGGTCGGATTACGGCTGGGATAACGCGTATTCGGCTCAAGGGAACTGGATCAAAGGGCCGCTTCGCGGGTTCGTGTACTTTTTGAAAAACACGGGAGATGAATCCGCTACTACCTACGCACCGGCGGTGAAAATCTTTTCCGGTGAAAAACCCGTGGAAACCTTCGGCTGGCCTTCGCCCAATTTCGCGGACTTTGACGGGGACGGGGACTTGGATTTGCTCTGCGGCGAGTTTCTCGACGGGTTCACCTATTTCGAGAACACCGGAACCCGGACCGGTCCGATTTACGCTGAGGGGCGACGGCTCACACTTCCGGAGGGCGTTCGCGCTCGCTCTCCGGCCGCGTGGCTCGCAACGCAAGAGAGCGCGAAGCTGCCGGGATCCCGGAAGCCGCTGACCATGGATCTGGAAATGATCACGCCGGTGGCGATTGATTGGAACAAGGACGGCTACTTGGATCTGATCGTAGGCGACGAGGACGGACGGGTGGCGTTTATCCAGAACACCGGGAAGTTCACCGAAGACAGGACACCGTTGTTTTTGCCGCCCTTGTATTTTCAGCAGGAAGCCGACGAGTTGAAGTGCGGAGCGCTCGCGACCCCGGTGGGAGTGGACTGGGACGGTGACGGGGACATGGACATCCTGAGTGGCAACACGGCTGGATATGTTTTGTTCTTCGAGAATTTATCCGGACCGAAGGTGGAGTGTCCCAAGTGGAATGCACCAGTCTATCTTGAAAGCGATGGGAAGCGCATCAGACCGATGGCGGGATACAACGGCAGCATCCAGGGACCGGCCGAGGCGAAATGGGGCTACTCGACGCTGAGCGTTGCGGATTGGGACGGGGACGGATTGCCGGACATCGTGATGAATTCGATCCTTGGAAAGGTAGAATGGTACAGAAACATCGGAACGCGCGCTGCGCCAAAGCTCGGGCCGGCACAACCCATCGAGGTTGAATGGGAAGGCGCACAGCCCGCCCTCGCGTATGGATGGATGCGTCCGGAGGGGGGGCGACTTTTAACCCAGTGGCGCACAACGCCCGTTTCCGTGGATTGGAATCAGGACGGCCTTTGCGATCTGGTGATGCTGGATCAACAAGGGTACCTAGCGTTCTTTGAGCGCGTGCGGAGGGGCGACAAGCTCGTGCTTCTGCAGCCGAAACGCGTGTTCTGCAATGAAAAAGGCGAGCCCATGCTCCTCGGCAAGGGCTCCGCAGGAAAAAGCGGGCGCAGGAAAATCAGCGTGGTCGACTGGGATGGCGACGGGAAGCTCGATTTTCTGCTGAATTCGGCGAACGCGAATCTTCTTCGCCAGGTGCGCTCGGTCGATGAACGCTGGATTTTCCGCGACACCGGGCCGCTGGTTCAGCGGAATATCGAGGGGCACGACGTCAGTCCGACGGTCGCGGATTTCAATGGCGACGGGATCCCGGACTTCATTGGCGGCGCCGAAGACGGGCATTTTTATTATCTCAGAAATCCACGCAGCAATTGACGGCAGGCGTGGTTTTTCAAGGGCCAGCAAGCGTCTTTCCGCGGCGTGTGCGGCCGGACCATGAGCGCGTCAGGGCAGAAGCCAAAAGAAGCATGCGGCGATGAAGGTAGGGGGCAGCGCCCAGACAAAAAGCCGGAGCGGACTGATGCCTTCGCCCTTGAAGCACGGTGATTCCCTGAGGATGGCGGCGCCTGCGGGATTGGGAGCGTTGGCGATCAGCGTCAATCCTCCCCCCGTGACTGCGCCTGCCATGAGTGCGTATTTTAAACTGTCGGAGATGCCGCTCACGAGCGTGCCGAGGTACGCAAGGGCGGCGTTGTCGGTGATGGCGGTGAGCAGCGTGGCTCCGAAGTACATCATGGATCCATCGAGCTGCGAGATGAGGGGCTGAAGCCACCACGATTGCGGCGCCCCGAGTGTGACAAGCCCCGCGAGAAAAAAGCCCACGAGCAGTCCCTCGCGCAGCTTCAATTCGTCCTGATATTCCTTCGTCGCAGTGACAAGCCCGAGAAAGATCATAAACACGCCGAAGAACACGTCCGGGTGGTGCGCTAGTTTGACAACCAGAGCGATGAGCGCGATGTGCAGCAGGGTCAGCCAAAGCGGCACGGATGACGGCCTCGCCGGATCGGACTTGTGGCTGTTGAGTTCTTTGCGAAAGACAAGCACGGTCAGCAGCGCCGAAGTCAGGCAACTTGCGGCGGCACGCCAGCCGAGATGGCTGATCATGAAGGGTGTATCCCAATGCCACTTTTCAGCCACCAGCAGTACCGGTGGAGCGGCAAAATGAGTGAGGGTGCCACCGATCGAGATGTTCACGAAAAGCAAACCGAGCGTCGCATAGGCCAATCTCGGTGAGATTCCCCGATCAAAGAACCGCCGTTTCAAAAGGATCGCGACGAGCGTCATGGCGGCGGGCTCTGTGATCAACGAGCCAAGCAGCGTGCCGAATGAAAGCGCGGCAAGGTAGAATGCGGCGCCATCTTTGAGAGGCATCCAGCGCGCGACAAAGGTGATGAGAATCTCTGCTTGCCTCACCACGGGCCGCGTGGCGGCCATGACCATGATCACGAAGACGAACTTGGCCTCGGTGAACTCGAGGCCGCTGATGTATCCGATCGCGGCCTCCAGCGAGCCATTCAAGGCCGCAATTCCCGAAAAGAGGCTTGCCGCCCAAAGCCCGAACACGACTTCCGTCTCGGCCAAAAAATGGAACAGATTTTCCAGAAGCGAGCCTTCCGGGTGTTTTGATGCCCAGCGGGCAAAAAGCTTCACACAAAACGTGTGCAACACCGCGAGACCGAACAGGGTTGATGCAAGGATTTCGGTGGAAGACGGGGTCATCGGATCGGCCGAGAGGCACCGCCGACTCTGCATCGCAGGGCGTTCCTCTGCAATGCCGTTTGAGACGCGCTAACCGGCAATTTTTGGCTTTGATGGCGTTGACCGTTGGCGTTTGATGGTGATTAGCGCCCAGCCCCGCAAATCATGAGGGGCTTTTGTGCAAACAACCTCAAGTCCACCCCGCATGAATCGCCGCCGTTTTATTCTTCGTTCCATCGGAGCCACGCTCGCGCTTCCTTGCCTGCCGTCATTCATTCCGAGGTCTGCCGGTGCGGAATCTCTGGTTCAAACTTCGAAAGGCGCGGGAGCTGGCGCAAGAAGGTTTGTCGCGGTCGGGAATCTTTTGGGCTTTCAGGTCAAACAGCTTTTCCCCGCGACCGCCGGACGTGACTATGAAAAGACCACGCTGTTAGAGCCGCTGTGGGAGAACCGCAGTCAGATGACCGTCTATCGCGGTTTTGATCACGGAGTCAAAGGCGGCCATTTTGCGGTTCACTCTTTTCTCTCGGGCGTACTCAATTCGGAGGCGCAAAACCGGCCGGATGGGAATGTCACCATCGATCAGTTTCTTGCCGATGAGGTCGGCTTTGAAACCCGCTTTCCTTCGCTCACGGTGGGGTCGGAGGGGGGCATTCATGGCGGCTGCCAGATTGCATGGACGAAGTCCGGCGTCCGGGTGCCTCCAATCACCGGCCCGGCGCAATTGTTTGACAAACTGTTCGTCGGTGATTCGAAAGAGCGCCAGTCGCGCAGGGTTCAGGAAAACCACGTGCAGGCCTCCATACTGGACTCCGTGCGCGAGGAAGCGAGCCAGCTTTCCAAGCGGGTGAACAAGGAGGACAAGGATAAACTCGAGCAGTACCTCACATCCGTGCGCGACGTGGAAAAGCGGCTTGAACTTCGGAAGCGCTGGGCGAGCCATCCGAAGCCTGAGGCGCCGTTTCAAAAACCTGCCAACCGGAATGCGGTCGAAGATCTGCCGCTGCTTTATGAGATGATCGCACTCGCGTTGCAGACCGACTCGACCCGGATTGCGACACTCGAAATTGGCGGCGATTTTCTCCCGCAGAATCTGGGAATCGACAAGTCCCACCACGGGCTTTCGCACCACGGCAATGATGCCGAAGCCATCGCGAATCTGATTACTTTGGAGAAGTACCAGATTGAGCACTTTGGAAAATTTCTCACGCGTTTGTCGCAGATCAATGACGGGGAGCGGACGCTTCTGGACAACACCGCGGTGCTCTTTGGCAGCGGCATGGGCGACGCGAATACGCACAAGAACTCGGATCTTCCGATCATTCTTGCGGGGGGCGGGTACAAGCATGGCGAATTCCGCGAAGTACCGAGCGAGGGAATCAACAAGGTGCCGCTTTGCAATCTGTTTGTGGATATCGCGCAGCGGATGGGTGTTGAGACCAGCTCGTTTGGAAGCAGCACCGGACGTTTTGCGTGATGCCGCGCGGGTCAGGTCAGGTTGCGGAGTGGCTGCGCCGATTGCGTCCGCTGCGCGCGCTCGGAGCGCGCTTTCCCCTTGTTGAAGCCGCATGCGCGGCTGCAAGCCGCTTTGCCTTGCGGGTGCTTGCTCTGCCGGTTTGTTTTTTATCCATCCAGCTTTTATCCACCCAGCCTTTGTCTGGGGCGGAGACCTCCGTTGTCGTGCGGGAGTTTGTGGGGAAGTATTGTCTGGAGTGCCACGACGCGCGTACCCACAAGGGCGACCGCGAGCTGGAATCGTTCTCGCTGCCCTTGAAAGCGGAAGCGGATCTGTTGCTTGCGAAGGACGTTGTGGACCAGCTGACGCTGCGCGAAATGCCGCCTAAAAAAGCGGTCCAGCCAACCGACGAGGAGCGCCTCGCGGTGTCCCGTGCGGTTCGTGAGGGAATCACCGCTGCGCGCGGGCAAATCCGGAGTGCGCGTGCGGGCACGGTGATCCGCCGCCTCTCCAGCCGCGAATACGAGAACACGCTTGCGACTTTGTTTGGACGTCGCGTTGACACGCTCGGACTCACGGCTGATTTCCCGAAGGAAAAAACGGCGGGGCACATGGACACGATCGGAGAGGCGCTGGTGACATCCGGTTTTCTCGTGGATCAATACTTTCAGGCTGCGAATCGTCTCATTGAGACTCGCCTCGGGGCTTCTGTGATTGAACCGAAGAACTGGCATTTCAACGGAAACTTCCGCCAGTACGAAGAGCTGGAGGGGCCGCACAAATCCGTTTTCAATTTCCGCTACCTGAATCTGTATGAGCAGCCCAATACGGACACTCGCCAGGGCGGATACGGTCATATTGAAGATTTTCAGAAGGGGGTCCCTGCTTCGGGGCTGTATGACATCGAGGTTGAAGCGCAGGCAATGCACCGCGACACCCACTATGATCCGGCCATCTTCGGGATCGATTTTTCTGAGCCCTTTATCCTTGGAGTTGTTCCCGGTGACGTCACCAAGGGTCACATCCATTATCCCCAGGCCATCGAACCGCTGCTCGCGAGCAGTCCGGTGCCGGACGAGAATCCGACGTGGCTGAAGTTTCGGGTCTGGCTCGAAGCCGGTCAGACGCCTCGTTTTATTTTCCCAAACGGGCCTTACGAGTCGCGTGCGTCGGTGATTACCGTGAACAAGCGGTACAAGGATGACTTTCAGGGGCGCACCGAAAAATCGGATGTGAGTCGGGCGGTGCTTTTGAAGGAGGGAAAGCTGCCGCACGTCCGGATCAGCGAAATCAAGATCAGCGGTCCGGTTCCTGAAGAGGGAGGGCGGGCCGAGGAGAAAGCGGTTTTCGGCAGCAGCGGGTTTCAGCCTGATCGCGCCATTGAGCAGCTCAACGCGTTTGCGGAAAGGGCCTACCGACGTCCTCTCACAGATGGCGATGCAATGCCGATTCGCGCCCTTTATGAAAAGCGGATTGCCGAGGGAGCCGCGCCAAGGCAGGCGGCACTGGATGCCTTGAAGTTGATCCTCTGTTCGCCGGCGTTTTTGTATTTGAGCGAGATCACGGACGAGGCTGAAAAGGCATTGGGACCCTACGATCTTGCCTCGCGGCTTTCGTATGCGTTATGGGCTGGGCCGCCCGATGAGGGGCTGCTTGCAGTTGCGAAATCAGGTGAAATAACCCAAGATCCGGCGCTTAAAAATCAGCTCCGGCGCATGGTCGCCGATGAACGGTTCGGTCGCTTTATGAGCGGATTTCTGGACAGCTGGCTGAACCTTCGCGATCTGGGTGGAATGCCGCCGCCGCGCGAAACCAATCGCGCTTATTACGCGGAGGATTTGCCGACATCCATGAAGACAGAAGTGCGGCTCTTCTTTCACGATCTTCTCAAGAGCAACGGATCCGTGGAGCTGTTTTTGGACGCCCCGTACACTTTTGCAGACAAAAAACTCGCGAAGCTCTATGAGCTGCCGGAAAAAGCCACGCTTCGTCTTGCCGATGGTTTTTGCAAAGTAAGTCTTGAGGGCAATCCGCGGCGTGGAGGCCTTCTTGGGATGGCTGGAATTCTCACGGTAAGCGCGAACGGGGTGGAGACTTCCCCGGTGACCCGAGGCGTTTGGGTGAGTGAAAACATTCTGGGGGTGCCGCCGCCGCCGCCGCCGGACGTCGTGCCGGCCATCGAGCCGGATGTGAGCGGCGCCACCACCATCCGCGAGCGGCTTGCGAAGCACCGCGCCGATGTCACCTGCGCCGAGTGCCATCGAAAAATCGACCCGCTCGGGTTCAGCCTCGAAACATTCGATCCCATCGGCCGCTGGCGCGCAAATTATCCAAAACCGAAAAACGGGAAGACGCCCGCCCCGAAAGTGGACGCCTCCGGGGAGTTTCCGTCCGGGGAAACTTATCGAGATTTCGCTGGGTTCAAAAAAATCATCCGGGAAACACGGGTCGATCTGTTCGTCCGCCACTTGATCCGGCAGATGCTTGCTTATGCGAGCGGGCGCCAGATGGGCGCCGGCGATGAGTTCGTCATTGAGGAGGTTCTTGCGAAGGTCAAAGCCCAGGGATCTGGATTAAACACGCTTTTGGAGGAATGCTTCATGAGCGAAATTTTCAGATCACGCTGAAGGTTTCCCGATAAGCCGCGGAAGTGCGGTCCGGAATGGAAGGACTCAGGGACTGCGCCTGCCACACACCACTCATGAGCACGAAAGCGCAATGGCGGGACGGGTTTTGGAGCCTGATGTGCACGCAGTTTCAAAACGCTTTCAGTGACAATGCCCTTAAGAACCTTGTGATTCTCCTCGTGCTCTCCCGGCCGATGTCGCAGGAGCAGAGGGATACGTGCGTAACGCTCGCCGGCGGGCTGTTTGCACTTCCGTTTATCCTTCTTTCGATTTTTGGCGGGTGGCTCGCGGACCGGTTTCCAAAAAACCGCGTGATCACCACCATCAAAGCCGCGGAGGTTTTCATCATGCTGTTTGCGGCATGCGCGCTCTCTCTCGGAAGCCTTCCAATGGAGTTGTTCGCGATTTTACTAATGGGGTGTCACAGCGCGCTCTTCGGGCCGTCAAAGTACGGAAGTCTTCCCGAGTTGCTGCCATTTGAGAAGCTGTCTTGGGGTAACGGGATTCTCGAGTTGTTGACCTTTCTCGGAATTATTTCGGGAACGCTTTTTGGCGGTCTTTTCGCCGGCTGGTTCAAGGAAACGCCGTATGTTTCGGGGTTGTTGCTTTCAGTGCTGGCCCTTGCGGGTTGGGTGTCGAGCCGTCGCATCCCGCGGCTCCCAGCAGCCAACCCGGGATGCCCCTTGCGGATCAATCCGGTGCTTGAGCTGTGGCGCCAGCTCAGCCTGATGCGCCGGGACCGTGACCTGTGGCGCGCGAATTTTGGAAACACGGGATTCTTTTTTATCGCGGCGCTGGTCCAAATGAACCTCGTCCTGTTCGCGCACGACGTGCTGAAATTGGACGAGGCCCGCAACGCGTCATTGAACGCTGCGCTTGCGCTTGGGATCGGTGTGGGCAGCGTGATCGCGGGCTATGCGTCCAAGGGGAAGATTGAATACAGGCTCCTGCCTTGCGGGGCGGCGGTGATGTTTCTAAGCACGCTTCCCATGGGTGTTTCGTCCATTCAAACCATGCCATTTGCCTGCGCGCTGGTTTGCCTGGGTCTGGGAGCGGGCTTGTTTATCGTGCCGATCACCGCAGTGCTCCAATGCCGGCCTGCACCGGAACACAAGGGTGCGGTTCAGGGTGCCGCGAGCGTGCTGAGCTTTATCGGGATTTTCGCCGCTACTGGAATGCAGAGGCTTCTACGATTCAAGCTCAGTGCAGGGGAGATTTTCTGGGTGTGCGGAGCGGTGTCGCTGTCTGTGGGTGCGTATGTTGCTTACAGCAGGAGGCGTGATTTTTTCACGGAATGAAAGAGTGCGGTCATTGCTCGCGCTGGCTCGCGGCGGGATCGTCCGATTTTACGATGAAAGGAGGTGTTTGGCGACGCCCAGCAGTGCGCTTGAGCCGATCACTGGTACAAGGCCAACCTTGAGCCAACGCATGGCCACAAATGCGCCGATTGCGGTCACGGCAACGAGCGTATCGAACGGGCCGTGGTTGGGCCAAAGGGCGTCTTTGGAAAAGTGGATGCCAAGATTAAGAATCACTCCGACGACGGCTGCTGTCATCGACGTCAGCATTGCGCCAAGCCTGCGATGTTCCGCGAGCTTTTCTACATGCGGTGCGCCCAGAAAGACAAAGAGGAAGGATGGCAGAAAGGTAACCCAACTTGTAATCGCTGCGCCGAGGGTTGCCGATCCAAAGGGGCTCAGAGTGCCCGGATGGTTCCAGCCTCCGACAAAGCCGACGAACTGCAGCACCATGATCAGCGGACCCGGTGTGGTTTCCGCGAGCGCAAGGCCGCTCATCATTTGGTTGGCCGTGAGCCAGCCATGGATGGCTACCGCCTGCTGTGCAACGTACGGCAGCACTGCATAGGCGCCTCCGAACGTTACCAGCGCGGCTTTGCTGAAGAAAAAGCCCTGCTCTGCATGGGTACTGTGCCAGCCGAGTTGATGGGCGATCGCGAAGACGGGCAGCCACCAAAGTGCAAAGCACACGGCGCAGACCATCAGCGACCTTTTGCCTGTCGCCGGTCTGAGCGGCGGAAGCTCGATGCCGCCGGCCCCATTTCTTCCGCCTTGGTCTTTTGGCGGGGGAAAATGCCTGGGCGGACTCAAAAGGCCGAGCAAGGCAGCGGCTCCGATGAGGACGGGAAACGCGATGTCCAATCCGTAGATTGCGACGAAACTTGCGGCAGCCACGCACCGGAGCGCTGGAGTTCTGAGCGCTTTCGCGCCAATTCGGAGGGAAGCCTCGCAGACCACCGCGATCACGGCGCCAAGAAGCCCGTGAAAAGCGGCAGACAACCCCGAGATGTGTCCGCCCGCCATGTAGAGCCAGCTCAGGAAAAATAACAGCAACGCGGCTGGAAGCACGAATAGAACGCCGGCGGCGATCCCGCCTTTTGCACCGTGCAAACGCCACCCCAGATAAATCGCAAGCTGCTGGGCTTCAGGCCCGGGCAGCATCATGCAGAAATTCATCGCATGCAGAAAGTGCGCGTCGCTAAACCAACGGCGGTTTTCGACGAGCTCTTTGTGCATGACCGCAATTTGCCCGGCAGGACCCCCGAAGCTGATGCAGCCGAGTCGCAGCCAGTATCGGAGCGCTTCTTTAAAAGTCGGCATGCACCACCATCAGATCGCAAAGGAGTGCTCCGAGTGTTCGGAATGCGTCAAATTCTCGTGAAGACCATCCCGCGCACTCCTCGTGAACCGCAGACCGTTGTGTTGATTCATCCATGTTTTTGGTGGTGGATTATCAAGCGAAGCGGCGTGATCCGGAGGGCGATGACTTTGCGATGGAAATTCAGACGCTCCATCGCATGCTACTTCGGGTTCCTGGCTTTTTTCGTCCGGTTGCCCGGCCCGGCGAGCTGCATCGGGCCGAACTCGGTTTCCAGCAGTTCATGCAGTTGTTTGACCGCCGGGGCGTGCTCCGGCGTGGCGATCACGTTATAGTACTCGAGGTGGTCTTTTGAGTGGTCGTACAGTTCACTGGATCCATCATTTCGCTCGGTGAGCCGCCAATCGTGGGTGCGGACGGTGCGGCCGTTGCCCCAACGGCAGAACGCTGCGGGCTTGCCGGCCGCGGCGGGATTTTGAACCATGGAAAGGAAACTTTTTCCGTCCAGTGAGTCCGGGCTCGGAAGCCCCGCAAACTCGCAGAAGGTTGGAAACAGGTCGATGAGTTCCACGATGCCATGGGCCTGTGCACCTCCGGCATGCTTGGGGTGACTCACGATGAGCGGCACGCGCATGACCTGTTCGTCGATGCTGTGTTTGCACCATTGTCCTCTCCAGCCGAGATGATACCCGTGATCACTTGTGAAGATGACGAGCGTGTTTTCGAGTGCGCCCTGGGCGCGCAAGTGGTCCAGTAACCGGCCGATCTGACGGTCCAGGAAAGTCACGGCTGCATAATAGCCGCGCATCCCCTCGCGCTGACGTTGTTCGCTCATCTCAATGCCCGGTTCCCAAAGCATGGAGCCCGCCGGCAGGGGAGTTGCGTCCGCAGGAGTCGGTTCAAGCGTGAATTTTGAGGGATCGTGGCGCGCAAGATCCTCCTTCATCGCGTTCCAAGGCACATGCGGCGCATGAAAGCCGATTGCGGCGAAGAACGGCTTTGACTGGTCTCGCTCGCTGTCGAAAAACTTGATGGCGCGGTCTACCCGCACCGAGTCCTCCACGGCGTCGGGCGAATCGGCGGCTCCGATGAAGGAAATGTTTTTGCGATTCAGCCCGAGATCCTCGTCGAAAGAGGAGCGCTCCAGCCTGACCTTGGGTGCCATCTCCTCGCGCCGTACTCGAAGATCCCACGCTTTGGGATCCGTGTAAGCATCCTTCGGGTCGTCATGATCAATCTTCCCGATGGCGGCTGTTTGGTAGCCATGCTCCCGGAACCAGCGCCCCATCGTCATTGTCTCGGGGTGCTCGATGAAATGCGTTGTCTTAGCGTGACGCGTGTTGAGCCCCAGCATGAAAGAAGTGCGGCTTGGCGTGCACACTGCCCCCTGGCAGTAGGCGCTGTTGAAAACGACTCCGCCATGCGCGAGGCGGTCCAGGTTCGGCGTAATTGCGGCGGAGTCGCCGTAGCAGCCGAGTCTTGTCGCAAGGTCGTCTGCGATGAGAAACAGGATGTTTGGTCGCGGGTTTGAGCCCGGCTTTGGGTTTGCAGCGGCCGAGGCATTGCAGGCGCCGAGGGCAAACAGGCAGAGAATGGATCGGATGACGTTTGGCATGTGCGGAGTGGTGCGGTGAGGGTGGGGAGGGTGGCGTGAGCTGCAGCCAAATCGCAATGGCGGCACCGGAGTTTATGAAGCAGGCGTTTTTTCGAGAAAAAGCGCGGCGCGTGATCTAGGAGACAAGTCCTTTCAAAGGGCCCGTGCTGCTGGAGAATTTGTCCGCCTCGACCCCGAGTTCTCTGAGCATGCTCACGTACAAATTCGCAAGCGGCGTGTTGTTCACAGGGTCGAACGAAAGATGACCGCCATGCCGGAACCGGCCGCCTGCAAGGATGATTGGCAGGTTCTGGTTGCTGTGAGAGTTTGCGTTTCCGAGGCAGCTGCCGTAGAGGACCTGCGTTGAATCCAACAGCGTCCCGCCTGGTTCCTGAACAGCCTGCAACTGGCTGAGAAACTCGCCGAACACGGACAGCTGCGATTCCTCGATTTTCCGGAGTTCCTCGATTTTTTCCGGTTCGTTTCCGTGATGCGTCAGGCTGTGGGTCTCGTTTTTGACGCCGGGGACGTGCGGCACCACGGAAAATGTGCTGAGCGTGAGGGTGACCACGCGCGTGCTGTCTGTTTGAAGTGCGAGCCGTATCAGATCAAACATCAATCTGGAGCGGGCGATCACCTCGTTGGCGTCGGTGATATCTTTGGGCTGGGGATAGTCTACAGCGGGTTTTGGACGGTTCTCCCATTCGATGTTCCGCTGCAGCCGGCCCTCAAGTTCACGGATACTTTGGAAGTACTGGTCAAGCCGGCTTCGGTCCGTGGCATCGTAGCTCTTTTCGATGCGTCGCGATTTATCGAGGATGAGATCCAGCACGCTGCCTCCGGACTCGATTCGCCGCATGGTCATGGCTTTTTCCTCCGGAGTTCCGGCAACAAAAAGCTTCCGGTAAAGACGTTCGGCACTGTTGTCGGCGGGCAGTACCACGCCGGAATGCGAGACCGCGATGGAGTCTACGTACTGTTCACCTTTTCGCACCGCGACGGCGAGTGATGCGTAACGGGTGTCGTCGCCGATTTTCTTCGCCGCCAACTGGTCAAGGGAGATGCTGTTGCGGAAGGTGGGCTGCCCCGGGTGCGGGGCACCTGTCAGAAAGCATTGTCCTGCGTGGTGGTTGCCATCAACGCCGGGGTGGGAGAGGCCGGCGAATGTGGTGAAGAGGTTGCGCTGCGGAGCAAGAATTTCCAAGTAGGGGCTGGATGTTTCTCCTTCTTTTGGGAAGAAGAAATTCGGCATCATGCCGAGCGGCACGTGGATTGCCAGCATCCGGCGGGGAGGCAGTTTTTCCGCGGCGCGTCCCGCCGAGGGGAGTGCGAGGCATGCGCCGGCTGCGAGAAGAAAGTTGCGGCGATTCATAGGAATTTTGAGAGCTTGCGGGAGTCAGGGAGACTTGGGTTGAAACAGGGGGCTTTGAGCGAGAGCGTGGATGAGCGATCGGAGTCCGTAGCCGCGCGTTTTTGTCGCACTCAGAATCGCATCGATGGTTTTGCGGTCGGCGTAGCTCACCTCCGTTCCTGTTGCATAGCGCGAGAGGTGCGCGACAAAGGCGCGCGCTAGTTTTTCATCGTTGTCGGCAAGAAGCGAAACAAAGTCAGCAGGGCCGTTGAAGGTGCGTCCGTCTCGCAGTTTCCCGCTGGGATCAACCTGAGGACCGAGTTTGTAGTCCAAGCGCCAAGCCGTTTTGCCCTTTTCGGGCGGTGTATCCCCCTTGCCGTTGGAGCGATAGCGGTCGCGTAGTCCGCCGACCGGATCGAACGCCTCGAGTGCAAAGCCCGGTGCATCGATCCTGGCGTGGCAGGCTGCGCAGCTTGGGTCGTTGCGATGCCGGTCCAGTTGTTCTCGCACGGTCGTGGTGCCGCGCGTGTCCGGGTCAATTGCCGAGATGCCGGGTGGCGGCGGCGGCGCCGGGTCGTTGAGCAAGCGGTCGGATACCCAGACGCCGCGCTTCACAGGCGAGGTGGTCGTGCCGTTTGCCGTCAGCTTCAGGATGGATGCGTGCCCAAGCAGGCCGCCCCGCAGGCTGTCCGCGGGAAGGGGAACTCTGCGCACCTCGACGCCTTCCACGCCCGGTATCCCGTAATGTTCCGCCAACCGCTGCGTGAGCATGGCGAACCCGGGCTTGAGAAGCGCACGCACCGGCAAATCCCGCGTCACAAGCTCGCGCAAAAATGCGGGAGTTTCGGCTGCCAACCCTTCGTGGAGCAGGAAGCGGTACTCCGGGTAAAGAGCGGGGTCCGGTGTGGTTTCGTCGATGCGGTTCAACTCGAGCCACTGCCTCGCAAAGTCCTCGTAAAACCGCTGGCTGCGCGGATCCGCAAGAAGGCGGTCGATTTGCCGGCGAAGCGCTTCGGGTTGCGATAGCGTGCTTGCACGCGCTGCTGCGAGCAGTTCTTCATCCGGAGGCCCGTTCCAAATCCAATAAGACAACCGGGAGGCGAGCGCGAAGTTTTCGTTGTTGGAGAACAAGCCCGACTCCTCCTTTGACTCGGAAGCAATGAAAAGAAACTCCGGGGAAGTGAGCGCTGCAACGTAAACGCGGCGCATCGCGTCCTCAAAGCAGTCTTTGGCTGCAATCCGTTTCTTCAACAAATCGAGGTAGGGCAGAATTTCCGTCTCGCCAACCTCGCGCCGGAAGGCGCGCGGCAGAAAATCCATGAGCAGTTGGCGCGCGTCTTTGACGGGATCGGCTGATTCCACGGTTTCAAGGGGTGGCGTGCGGTCTGCCAGCGGGATATCGACATGGTAGTTGGGAAGATATCCGCCGATGCTGCGGATTTTTTCGCGCCGGGGCGGGATCACTCCGCTGTCCGCGGGGAGCGGCTTGATGGGTAGCTTTCCAAAGACACGTTGATGGCTTGCCGGAGGCCACGAGGGGTGGATCGGGCCCTCGATTTCAAACCAATCGATCGCCACACCGGGCCCCGCATGCTTCGCAGCTCTTCCGGCAATCTGGCCGATGCGCAATCCGATCCAGGGAACGGACACCGGGTCGAAAACGATGGATTCGTGCGCGTCAAGCCACGCCACAATCTCGCTTTCTTTGGCTTGAAGCGAGGGGGCCGTAAACGCGGAAAGCAGCCGTCCGCCCTCCTGCTGCTTGCCTTCCTCGTGCGCGCGAAGGACAGCGGCTTGCGGTGAGGGGCACGGATTGGGCCGCGCATTCTCCCAATGAAATCCCCAGATCGACACCTTCATGCGGTACATGCCTGCGTAAATCGGCGAGACGTTCATCGCCGCCTCGTAGCCTGCGAGATTCGGGTTCAGCAGGCCGACGGCGCTTTCGCTTTTGCGGAGTTTCTCGGTTTTAAGCAGCTTGCTGCGTTCCTCCAAGTCCGGGCCATGAAACCCCACATGGCCTTGCTTGTCTTCTTCGCCGCCGCGGACGGGCAGGTCCGGGTCGGGTTCCTTGTCTTTGAGCAAGACATACTGGCCGTGGGCGAGGTTGGCGCCGAATTTGAAGAGGCCGGCCGGATAAACCCGCTTTTGATAAACAGGCGGCGGCGTGCTGCGCGTCGCGATGGCGAGATCCAATGCTTTTTCGACGGCTTCCTCGTATGCGGCAAGGTGGCCGGGAGACAAGTCGAGTCCCCCCGCGATTTTATCGTATCCCGCGATGCGCCCGTCTGCGGGCAGCAGTGGCGTGATGTCCAGACGCGGCAAGGCGAGAAGATCCTTGAGGGTGTTTTCAAACTCCGTCCGCGTGAGTCTCCGCAACTGGATTCTTTTCGGGCGCGCGGCCGTGGAGGCCGCGGTGAGGCGGGCGTCGAGTGCGTCCAGAAACGCTTGCTGCTCGGCCACCGGAGGGCGCGTCTTTTTCTTTGCAGGCGGCATCTCGCCACCTGCCACGACGTCGTGAACGCGGATCCAACGCTCGAGCTGTTCCTGCCCGGATCCGAGCGCTTCGAGGTCGACTCCGCCTTTCTTTGTTTCGGAGTCATGGCACTCGTAGCAGTGTTTTTCCAAAAAAACACGCGACTCCTCGGCGCGGAGCGGTTTTTGCAGTGATGCCGAAACAAGGGCGGTGGTGATGAGCGTTTTGACGTACATTTTGTGGCGCCTGAAAGCGGAAATGGTTCTGCGAATGATGTTGAAACGTGTTGGCCAGCTCATTGCGCGGAAAGAACGGCATCCAGCAACGGCTTGAGCCTTGCGGCGTAAACTTTGTAACCCTCCAGCGAGAGGTGGATGTTGTCCGGCTTGAAAAGCGCCGGAATGATCCGGCCGTCCGCGGTTAAAAAGTCTTTGGTAAGGTCCACCACCCGCACCGCTGGATCGGTGTCCAGTTTGAGTTTATCCAGTTCCAAATTTGTGAGCCGGATGTCTTCGTAGAAACGGTTGCCGGGCGCGTGACACGGCAGAATCTTCGCCACAATCAGACGGGCTTTTGGGAATTTTTCGCGAAGGTTATCCGCGCAGGCTTTCACCCCATGCGCAGCCGCGGCAACCCCGGTCTCGGGTGTGAAAAACATGTTGTTGTTGCCGATCATGAGAACCACCGCCTGCGGATTGATCCCTTGGACCCCGCCGTGGTCGAGGCGCCAGAGGACGTTCTGCGTCTTATCGCCGCCGATCCCGATGTTGATGGTCTTGTGATTTGCAAAGTGGGCCAACCAAGCCGCGTTGAAGACGCCTTTTTCCAAAGGGCCGCCCCATTGCTGGGTGATGGAATCACCGACGAGCAGAATGTCGGCGGGCCCAGCGTTGGCCTGCACGTACGAAACGAGTTTTGCGTGCGTGTCGACCCAGCTTGTGCCGCCCCAATGGCCGGCCGTCGGCACCACAGGCCAGAGCGCCGGAAGATGCTTGTTTGATTCGCGCCCCGGACGTCTCTCGTGTTCGGCCCTTTCAACCACATACGCCCGTTCGGCGGACGTCAGCGGCCAGCCCGCGGGCTGCGGATCGGCGGGCGGCCGTGCGTATTCGAGGGCGCGCACGCTTCCGGAAAAAAGCATCAAAAGAGCAAGCCCGTGTTTGAAAGAATTGATGAGTTTCATTAACGCCGTGCGGTGAATTCGCTTTGGTGCGGACGGGTGTGCAGCGTGAGGTGGATGTCGTCTGCGTACTGCTCACCGAGCTGAGGTGAAGTCCGGCCCGGGTGACTTGCGTTGCCCGCTCCGATCTGCACGACCAAAAAGCCGGCAGACGGGGGAATAACGCAGCGAGTGGTGACGGTGCGCCATTCCGCATTGGAAGTGTGGCGGCCGATGTGGAATTGCGCGCCGCTGCCGATGATCTGGTCCGCGGTCGGAGGCCAAGAGGCGGCGAGGTTTTCTGGCGAACCCTCGAACACGTACACCTTGCAGATAAATCGGACCGGTTCTCCATCGCGGGTCCGTGCATCAAGAAAGCTGGCCGTGAGCTCCACAAAGGCTTCCCGAGCCGACTCAAGTTCCGCTTTGCGTGGGCGCAAGTCGACGATCTGAAACACGTCGCACGATTGTCTCGGGCTGTTGGGCACGTTGGCCTCACCGGCTGCAGTGATAAATTTCAGCGCGGTCGGATGCGCCGCATCGGCTGGCGCGATTTCGCTGGGATCTCCGCTCCATGCGTGCGTCGACTGTGGAAAACCCGCGGGCAACGCGCCGCGCAGCTCATCGAATTTGCCGTCGTGAAGATCCAGGCTTTTCACGCGTGCCGTGTCCGCCGGCGTTGCGAGCAGCCATCCAATGGAGAGAGCCGTGAGACCCACCGCAAGGAATGCCGCTGCAATTCCAAGCGTGCGCGTCCGCATGCGGAGGCTGTGTGGAGCGGCAGAGGAAGCAGCTTGTTCAAGATGGATCGCGTTGATGGCTGCGTGGAGTTCGCCGTGGAATCTCGCAGCCGCGCGGAACTTTTCCAGCGACTCGGGATCTGTGCGGAGCATCGTGCTCAACTCAGCCGCCTCGGAGTCGGTGAGCCGCGACTCGGACCAGCTTTCAAAGAGTTCGCTTAGGCGTTCGGGTTTCATGAGAGGTCCATGGTGTGGTGCGAACGGTCGACGCATGTGCGGAGGGTTTGTCTTGCGCGCGCAAGTGCCACGCGCACGGAATTCGGAGTCCATCCAACGGTTGAAGCGATGGTTTCCGGGAGCTGTCCAAGGTGGTAGCGAAGCCGGATCAGCTCCATCGCCTTTGGCGCCAGTTTTTCGAGGCAATCCTTCAGCGCGCGTGTGCGCCGTTCCATGGATTCCGGAATGGGAGAATCGCCCCCGTGGAGCATCTCCAAGACATCCTCATCGAGGCGCGCGGTCCGCCGCCGGAGTGATCGCTGGAACTGGAGCGCCTGGTAGCGGGCAACGGTGCAAGCCCATGCGGGGAAGTTCGTGCCCAGCGTGTACGTCTGAGCTTTTCGGCTCACTGCAAGAAATGTCTCCTGGAGAATGTCCTGGGCGTCGCCGAGGTTCGGCTCGATGCTGAGCACGTAGTACAGGACCAACTGCTGGTGCTGAACGAAGAGCCGTTGCACCTCCAGGGTGTGGTCTGTGGGAGGGGGGAGATCGGACATACGTGCAAGACCGCCGGAAAGTGTTCCTCATTAGCAGACGAATTTCAAAATCGCGAGAGCGGGCGCAGATCCGCCTCTGAGAAAGCACCCGGCTGAAGGCCTGTTTGCGAGCGGATGCGGTTTTGCGCAACCCGATGCCGCGGGCTGAAACCAAAGGCGGCAGACGGTGTAATGGAGGTGAACAGCCCCACTCCCGTGAAGCCCCGACTGACTCTCTTTCTTTTCATCTGCTGGTTCCTCGCTGCAGCGCTTGAAAGCCTCGGGGCGCCCCGGGTGGAGCAGCAAAGGGAATGGACGGTCGGTGGCGTGCGGCGCACTGCGGTTGTCAAACTTCCAGCCGAAACCGGTGCGGCTGCGTTTCCCCTGGTGTTCGGCTGGCATGGGCACGGCGGGACGTCCCGCGGATGCGAGCGATGGGGGCTTGAAGCGCTCTGGCCTGAAGCGATGTTTGTCTACGCTCAGGGCCTGCCGACTCCGGGACGGTTGACGGATCCGGAGGGAAAGAGGAGCGGTTGGCAGTCGGAGCTCGGGGCGATGGAGGATCGCGATCTCCAACTGTTCGATGCGATGCTCTCGGATCTCCGCGGCGCGTTTTCAATCGATCGCCATCGGATCTATTGCACGGGGCATTCCAATGGAGGCGGCATGACCTACTTGCTCGCGGAGAATCGCCCAGGGGTTTTTGCAGCCATCGCTCCCTCGGCGAGCTCGAAGGGGCGGCGGTCGGGAGCGGGGACGCCGATTCCGGTCATTCACATTCTTGGCGAGAACGATCCGCTGGTGAAACCAGAGTGGCAGCGAGCCTCCATTGAGGTCGTCAAGCGCGTGAACGGCTGCGGTGCGGATGCCACGCCTTGGGGAAGCGCCGGCGCGCTGAATGCGTTGTTCTACGATTCACGCAATGGCACGCCGCTTGTGGTGGCGACGCACCGCGGCGGCCACGAGTATCCCGAGGGCGCAGGGGAGTTGATCGTGCGCTTTTTCAAGGGCCAGTCGTTGCAGGCTCGTTGAGCACCCGGCTTGCGAATCAAGGACTGCAGCATTGCGTCCCGGCGTGAGTGCTCCAGGTGTGGGTGCGTTACGGGGTTTTGGATCCTCCTGCCAATCCTCCCCCTTCGGCGGACAGGAGAATCCTGACAAGATCATCCCAAATGACCATCCCCACGATTTCTTTTGAGGCGTTGCGGACGGCAGCCATTGGAATTCGGGCTGCGCGCAGCTTGCGCAAAAGCCCGTAGGCGGAGTCCTGAAGGTCCGCCTTGAGGACGCGTCGTTGGAATAAATCGACGCGCCCGTGCCACTGGTCGCGCACCGCGAGTTCATGGAGGTCGAGAATGCCGCAGACGTCTCCGTATTCGTCCCGGACTGGAAGCCGGTCCACTCCGAGGGATCTTGCCAGATCCCGCGCCTCGAGGAGCGTCGCGCCGGCGGGGATGCATTCGATTTTTTCAATGGGGATCATCGCCTGTTGCGCCGTGAGGTTTCTGAAATCGATGACCGAGTGGATGAGCCCGCGTTCCTGGGAAGTGATGGCGCCGTCTTTTTCTGAAATGAAAGTGAGGTATTTGAAGTCTTCGCGACCTCCGAAAAGTTTGAGTCTTTGCGCGGGGCGTTTTAAAAACAGCGGCCGCGTGAGACGTCCCCCGATAAAGTGCATGGGCGAAAGGACGTAATCCGCGAGCCGCAGCGGGCCCGACAAAAACGCGAGGGCAGTGTACGGAAATCGTCTGAAGACGGATTTTGGAAGCAGCTCGATTCCGAGCATCCACACTGGCAGCGCGATGACGAGTGCAAGGAGATAGCCCCAGTTTCCAAACGCTGAAACCGCCATCTGCACGCCCAGCGTGAGCGCGCAGATGTTCATGAGGTTCGTTACGATGAGAACCGTGACCAGCGTGCGCTCGGGTTCCGCCAGCAGTTTGTTGAGTACTTTCGCCGCGGGATCCTTCAGTTTCAGCCGGTGGCGCAGCTTGACGCGGTTGATGGAAAGGATGCCCGCCTCGATTCCCGAAAAGATAAACGAGACTGCGAGGCATCCCAAAATCGCGAGCCACGTTTCCATCACAGTCCGCCTCCCGATGAAAGAATGCCGTGATTGCGTTCAACAAGCACTTCCTCGATGCGTTTGCGGGAGGTGCGGCGGATGGTGATCCGGATGGGCCCCGAATGAAGCGTTGTGCCGGGCTTTGGCAACTGGCCGCTCAACATGAACGCGAGGCCTCCGATGGTGTCGATTCCGTCCGCCGAAACTTCCGTCTCCAGCGCTTCTGCGATGTCTTCGAGCCGTGCGTTGCCGCTTGCGACAAGCATTTCGTCTCCGAGCGCCTCGATGTAGAGGTCGCGTTCCGCGCCGGGGAGCGCGTCCGCGAGCACCTCCTCGACGAGGTCCGCGCGCGTGATGATTCCCTCCGTGCCGCCGTGTTCGTCGACAACGATCGCGATCGCCTGCGGCAGGCGCAGGAAGGAACGCAGCAGCGTGAGCGCGTTCATGCTTTCGGCGACAAAAGACGGCGGCGTGAGCATCTCCGTGTAATGCGTTTCGGGGAACTCGAGAAAGTTGCGGACTTCGAGGATGCCCACGATGTTGTCGGGGGTGTCGTGGTAGACCGGGACCCGCCGGTAGCGGCTTTTGCGCAGCTGCGCGAGGAGCTCGTCGACCGGCAGATCGTCCGGCAAACAAACTGCGTCAACCCGCGGAGTCATGCAGTCGCGCACGGTTTTGTTTCCGAGCCTGATGATCTCCTGGATGATTGCCGACTCGCTCGGATGCAGCGCGCCCTCTTCGGCGCCTAATTCCACGAGGGTCTCCATTTCCTCGTCGTTGAGGCAGACGGTGCCGTTGGGTGGTTCCGGAGTGACGAGTTCGGCGAATCGATCGCTGAGCCGCTGCAGAGCGGCCGCCGGGCGTTCCAGCAGTCTGATGAGGGGCGACAGGATTTTGACCGCCGGGCGGATGAGCCGGTAGGGGTTGCTGAGTGCGGCGAGTTTCGGAAGCAGGTCGCAAAGGAAGACCACGATGCCCAGCAGCAGCAGCGACTTGATCCAGAACGAGGCTCCGGGGCGGTCTTCCCGCGGCAAAAGATACTGGCAAAGCAGGATGAGGGGGATGTTGATGCAGACGTCGGCGAGCAGGATGACGCTCAGCAGTCTTTTAGGGTTCGCGAGCAGCAGGGAAAGGGCTTCTGCGTACCGGGTTTTGTTCCTGCGCAGGCGCTCCAGTTCGTGGGTGTGCAGCGAGAAAAGGGCCGTTTCAAACGCGGAGAAAAGGGCGGAACCCACCGCGAGGAATGAGGCGAGGGCGCCCAGACAGAGGGGTAGGGACGCTTTCATCGAGGTGGTCGAGCACTTTCCGGAGGGGGCGAAGCAAAGACTCCGGAGCGAACCAACCCAGCTTGGATGGTTCGAGGCTGACCATAGAATGAGTGGGATCGCTGGTGTTTCACCCTTGCCGGAGTCTAGGGTGTTCGCAGCGCACTGCGAATGAAAAAAAACGCCCGCCTGGAAGCCTGGATGACAGCTTGGGACCCCGATCCGAGTTCGGATTTACCGCGGGAATACCGCGCCTTTTTTGAACTGTTCAACGGTCGCCAGTACTATGAGGCGCATGATGTTCTGGAGGCTCTGTGGCTCGGTTGCCTTGATGAAAACAGGAGTTTTTACCAGGGACTGATCCAGCTTGCGGGAGCCTTCGTTCATTTCGACAAACACGCCCGCTTCCCAGAGCACCCCGTCCACGGGCGCCGGTTGGCCCCTGGGGCCAGGCTTCTGGATCTGGCCGCCGCAAGAATCGGTGGTTACGGGCCTGTCCACCTGCGGATCGATGTGGGCGCGGTGTTGGAGGTGTGCGCTGTCTGGAAGGTGAGGGCTCTCGGCGGAGGCGTAAGCCCTCTGCAAGCCCATGAACCACCGAGTCTTCAGTTGCTCGAGGGGGCGCGCTGAGCCGTTTTTTCGGGGCGCGCGTTGTGCTTTCAGCGAGCGCCCGGCTATCAAGGAGCGCCCGGCCATCAAGGAGCGCCCGGCCATCAAGGAGCGCCCGGCCATCAAGGAGCGCCCGGCCATCAAGGAGCGCCCGGCGCAATGGTCGGGTGCGGGGGGCGGCTCAGTGAAGCGATGCCCCGGAGCGCACTGAAGTTGGCGGGTGCGTTGCGGGTCTGGAATTCATTAAACCCAACGGGCAAGGGTTTGGTTGTATTGCTGAAAGCATTTATTTATAACACACATCAAGCTATTTATTGCCTCGGTGTCCTGCAGGCCAGCAAACCAGACCCACTTTACTTCCCCCTATGAGCGCCAAGTCCGCAAGTGAAATTGAGATCAAGCAAACCAAGACCACCACGCATCCGACTCAGCCCAGCGAAGTCACCGAGGAGCGGATCACTCTGGCCGATAAAATCGACGAGTATATCCTGCGGATGGGTTATACGAGCGTTCACACCCTCGGGGTGGTGGTGCAGTTGCTGACGGTGGGCAAAGTGCGGCTGGATTTCCGCGAGTACAGCGAGCGCCTGCAGTTGGCGGACAAAGCCAACATCATGAACCGTGCCGATGCGGTATTGCTGGTGGAAAACTACATCGCGTCGATGGCCAATACGGAGACTGCAATGACTCCCGACTACGACCTGACGCAAAAAATCATCATTCAGGCGCCCAAAAGAACGATTTGAGGGGGCTGTTTTGCAGTGAGTCCTCCGCGATGGGGCGTACGACTCCGCGGGGTCGTGCGATAGAGTTCAGTGGCATCACACATGACTGAACAAAACTGGGCGGAAAAAACATTGCTCCGCAGGGAGCGGACCTTCGCGCCGAGAGAGGGCTCGGCCGCAACGGCGGTCCTGCAGACGAACGTTCAGGAGACCATCCGGGCGTATCTGTTTGAGATGGGATGCTCGGAGAGCCGGTTGAAAAAAGTTTTCATCCAGCTTCTGGGGGCGGGAAAAGTCAGGGTGCACTTTCCAAAGCTCGACGAACGTCTCGAGCTCATCGGCAAGGGGGCAAGGCAGGATGGGGTTTCAGTGAAGGAAGAGATCGAGAGGTGCATCGCACGGGTGCGGGATTCCGTGCGCCTGACCGAGCGTGTCGCGGAGGACGCAACGCGGCAAATCGGCGTGACGAGGGATCAGTATGAACATCCCAAGTCTGAGGCGAAGTTGATGGACGAACGGACTGTTTTTCTCAGGGAACGCGGGCCTCAGTCGGCTCGGTAAGCTTCCTGAGGGAAGCTGCGGATCCTCCGGGAAGGTTTGCTTCAGGGAGGACCCGCTACAACCCGGCAGCATCATCCGGCTGCCGCGGCGTTCGGGCGACTAGGCTGCCCGCCGGGCTGCGCGGTACCCCAAGAGGTGACGCGTTTTGAACTTGCGCATCTGCTGCGCGATTTTGTCGACCGCAAGGTCGATGGATGCGTAGAGGTTGTTGGTGGTGACCGATGCCTCCAAGGTGATGTGGTTTGCGCAGCGCATGATGATTTCGGCGAAGTGCCGGTTGCCATGCTTTTGAAGATCGAGCACGACGTGCGCCTCGATGATTTTAGGGTAGTCCAGATGCAACTGGCCCAGCTTTTGGACCACATGCTGATAGATCGCCTCGGTTACCACGAGGTGTCTGCCATCCACTCGAATAGGAACGTTCACGTTAGCTGTTTGCATAGTCACTGTTCATTTCGGTGGGCACGCACTCTTCTGGCACAAGCGCGTGTCCGGGTTTGTTTTTGGTTAGACTCAACTACATCCGAAAGCCCTCCCCGAGATACACCCGGCGGGCTACCGGATCGTTGACCAGAAATTCTTTGGTGCCCTGCGTTTCAACGCGCCCTTCAAAAATCAAATACGCGCGGTCCACGATGGAGAGCGTTTCGCGCACGTTGTGGTCCGTGATGAGGATGGCCAGGCCCATCTCGCGCAGCTTGGAAACGATCTGCTGCACGTCCGCGACGGCGATCGGGTCGACGCCGCTGAAGGGTTCGTCGAGCATCAGCAGACTCGGTTTGGTCACCAGCGATCGCGCGATGGTGAGCCGCCGCTTTTCCCCACCTGACAAAGTCAATGCGAGCTGCTTGGCCACGTGTGTGATTCCAAACTGATTTAGCAGTTCTTCGCAACGTTCTTTACGTAATTTTTTCGATAGCGGCTGGGTCTCAAGAATAGCCAGCAGGTTTTCCTCAACCGTTAGCTTGCGGAAGATCGACTCCTCCTGAGGCAGGTACCCCATCCCCATCCGCGCCCTCAGATGCACCGGAAGATCTGTAACATCCTCCCCGTGAAAAATTACCCGCCCCCCATTCGGCCGGACCAGCCCCACCATCATGTAAAAACTGGTGGTTTTTCCGGCTCCGTTGGGGCCGAGCAGCCCGACGATTTCCCCGCGCTTGAGCTGGATGTCCACCCCGTTCACCACGGCGCGGCTGCCGTAGATTTTGATCAAACCCTCGGTGCGCAAGATGGGGGATTCGGCATCCTTCACGGGTTCGGATAGCATTCGGGGTTAGCGGCTTGCAGACGAGGAATTCCAGAAAACCGCCTTCATCGGCCCTTGGATGTCCACGTCGCCCTTCTTGGTCATGGTCATCACCGTTTCGGCCGAGGTCGCCACGATGGAGTTGCGCTTGTGCTCCTGGTCCACGCGCGGCCATCCGGACAGCGCAATCGTGTCCGTGGATGATTCATACACTGCCTTTTGCGCGCGACCAACGCTCCGCTCCACCTCGCCCTGATCGTTGACGCGCTCCTGCACAATGACTACTTCCCCCTCCGCGATGGCCCGCTCCAAACCGCCGGAATTTTTGGGCGCGGCAGGCGCGCTTCCCGCCGTTTCGGCCGCGCCGGGAGCCTCGGGTTTTTGAGGCGCTTTTTCCGCGCCAACGGCCGCCAGAGGACTGCGGCTTTTCTGGTCTGTTTTTTTGATGAAAGCGGTCAGGATTTCGCAGTTCAGGTTGAATCGGGGATCCACCACCACCACGTCCCCGGTGAAAATCGCCTTGGACTCCTTCGGGTCGTAGACCAGCCTTTTTTGAGCCGTGATTTCCGTGGCGGACTCCAGCTTTTGCGAAGGAGTGCCGGAGGATTTCGGTGCTTTCGCGGCTCTCTCCAGGGATGGTTTGCCCGCGGGATCGCGCGTCCCCAGCACGCCTTTCTCGGCCGCGGGAACGATCGGCTTGCTCAGCAAGTCATTCGTGGACTCGGCGCCGATGGTAGGCGCAGCGGCGATGAACCCACATGAAAGAACAAAGATGAGCGCGCGTGAAAATGCGCGTGCAGAAAAGTTCGATGAGATCGATGAGTTGAATGAAAGCGGTTTCTTGGAAAGTCGGTTCATGATTTGAATCGGGAGAAACTTAGTTGATCTTTTCGCCTTTTACCGCCGCCGCCCCGTTCGTTTCGCCGGCTGGTGGTTCGCCTTGGGTCGCGCCGCCCGAGGCATTGGCGCGATTAGGGGCATTGCGCGCTTCCTCTTCGTTTTCCTCCGCGCTCGGATCGTCCTTGAATTGGTAGATGAGCACGTGGACGGGGCCGCCCAGACTGGCTTCTTTTGAGACCGTGTCCAATTCCATGGTCGCACCCGTAATGTGGAAATCGTCGCTCCAGATGAACACCGGCACCTTCGATTCCAACTTGCGGGTGAATCGGTCGAGGGAAGCTTTTGGAAGATCCATGGACACCTCCTTGGATCCGTCGGTTTTGTACAATTCCAGGTAGCTGTCGCGCAGCTCCACGATTTTATCGTCCAAGCGTCTCAGGGTTCCGATCGAATACCAGGACTTCAGCGCACCGGAAACAGGATCGAAGTCGGGGATCTTCAATCCAAGGCTGTCGTACCCCTCCACAAACGGGATGGACAGCGGCGAAGGTTGGCCCGTCTTGCTGCTTTCGCCCTGCTCAGGCGCGGGTTTTTCATCCGGAGCCGGCGTTTTCTTCGGGCGCTCTTTCGGTGCACTGTCCGGCTTTGACTCCCCCGGGGATTTGGACGGAGGCTCGCTTTGCGGCTGTCCGTCGAAAGACATTTTCGGAAGCTGGCTGGTCCGGGCAGGCGGTGCCGGCTTCGCGGCATTCGCGGCGTCTTTGGTGGCAGCCTCGGCAGCATTTGCGACGCGCGGCAATAGGAGCGCCGCAGCGAATGGGAGCGCCGCAGCGGACAGGCAAACCAAAAACCGGATGACGCGGAGTTTATGCACGGATCAGCGAATGGAGTTGCATGAGCTGCGTCAAAACGGCGGGCAGTTGCGCGAGGGGAATCTGGTTCGGGCCATCGCTGAGCGCCCTCGTGGGATCTTCATGCGTTTCAATAAACACCCCGTCGCAGCCGGTCGCAACTGCGGCTCTTGCCAGAACCGGCGCGAGCACCCCGTCGCCAGAGGTGCGGTCCCCCCCGCCGCCCGGACGCTGCACGGAATGGGTCGCATCAAAGACGATCCGGAACCCCATTTCGCGGATCCAGTAAAGCGACCGCATGTCCACCACCAGATTGTTGTATCCGAAACTGGAACCTCTTTCGGTGAAGAAGAACTTTTCGGCCCCGAACGACTCTAGTTTGACGGCGATGTTTTTCACGTCGTGCGGGGCGAGGAACTGGCCTTTTTTGACATTCACCGCACGGCCCGTTTTTGCAGCCGCCGCAATCAGGTCGGTTTGCCTGCACAGGAATGCGGGGATCTGCAGAATGTCCACGTACTCGGCTGCGATCTGCGCTTCCTGTTCCGAGTGCACGTCGGTGGTGACGAGCACGCCCAGTTTTTCCGCGATTTGTGCGAGGAGCCGGCTCCCTTCCGAGACGCCCATGCCCCGGAAGCTGTTCACGGAAGTCCGGTTCGCCTTGTCGTAGGACGCCTTGAATACGAATCCCACCCCCAGCCGGTCGCAGATGGCCTTGATGCCTTCCGCCATTTGCCATGTGAAATCCACCGACTCCATCACGCACGGGCCTAGGATGAAGACGGGTTTTTTCCCACCGAGCTCGAGCTGGCCGCGGCCTGAACCAATCTTCATCGGAGACAGGTTTGCTAGTGAGTCCGCCATGTTCTGAGGTGTTCTGGATTAAAAAATAGTTCCGGGAATTTTTCCGGCAATTCCCGCAAATTTGTCCGCGAGCAAGGCCGCAAAGCTGAGGCATTTCCAGCGTGATATCCAGCGCGATATCCAGCATAAAATCCGGCTGGAGCCGCAGGATGCGCACGGGAGGCCGTCCGAGAGGGGGGCGGGTCGTTGGTTTGGATTTGCCGCTTCATTTCGAGGATGTTCCAAAATCGGGCGCCGTCGCCATCACTTGGGGGTTACTGTGACGGTTACGGCGAACGGCTCCGCAAAATACCGCCCCGCCACCTCCAGGCATTCTGACAGGGTGATCCCGCGGATTTTCTCCCGAACCGTCCGGTAATGTTCCGCGCCGAGTCCGAGCAACTCGTTCACAGTGCATTCGCCCGCAAACGCATCCAGACTCTGGTTCCGGATATCCATGGCCCCCAGAAACTTCTCCTTCGCTCTCGCGAGCTCCTCCTCGCCCAGACCCTTTGCTGCGAGTTCCCGGATTTCGTCCCGGAGCTCGGCGAGCACCGCGGTGCGCTTCATCGGGTCCGTTCCTAGATAAAAAGTGAACGCTCCGCCGTTCAACCCGACGAACTGCGAGGAGCCCACGAAGTACGCGAGGCCCAGCTGTTCACGGATCCGGATGAACATCCGCGAGCCCAGATCGCTGCAGGCCTCGTCCAGCAAATCCAGCGCGGCGCGGTCCGGACTGTACAAATCCGCGCCGCGGTAGGCGACCATCAGGACGGCCTGCTGTTTGTCCAGATGCTCCTCCACCTCGACGGGGGCTTCCAAAGGCCTGAGGGCCGGCAGATCCTGCAGCGCTTCGGCGCCGTGGGGCAGTGCGCCCAGATGCTGCTCCAATAGCGCGTGAACGCTCTCAACCTCCACGTCGCCGAACACGGAAACCACCGCGTTGGCGGCCACCAAAAATTGGTCGCGCCATTGCACGAGGGCGTCCCTCTCGAGGCCGGAGACGCTCCGGGTGGTTCCAATCGACTGCATGCCGTACGGGTTTCCGGGCATCAGGGTCGAGCGCATGAGCCGCCGCGCCACGGAAACCGGCTCCTCCTCGTCCTCCTTGATGGCCGCGAGCTGCACCTCGCGCTCGCGCTGTACGACCGATTCCGGAAAAGCCGCCTCGCGCAGGATATCGCCGAGGATTTCCATGCCCCTGGGAAGATCCGAGCGCAGCAGGCGCATGCTGACGGAGAGGGTGTTGTTGCCCGCATCCGCGCCGAGCGCGCCCCCCATGGACTCGATTTCCTCGGCAATCTGTTCGGCTGACATGGTCCTGGTGCCTTTGATCAGCACCCGGCTCAGCAGTTTGCTGATGCCGTTGTTGGCCGCGGTTTCGGCGGCCAAGCCGCCCTTGAAGGCGGCCACAACCGTCACCACCGGCAGGCGGTCGTCCGCGCAGACCAAGGTCCGTAGTCCGTTGGAGAGCGTCCGCCGGCGGATTTCCCCGCGGCTGCCTGTGCGCGCCTTTGCGGCGGCTTCTTCCGCCGTGCCCTTGGGGTTGAGCGTCACGAGGCTTGTGCGCTCCGCCACCAGATACTCCGAGGCGACACGGACGATGTCCTCGGGCTGCACCTTCTGCAGAAGCGCCATGTAATGGAGCGAAAGGTTGGGATTGCCTGACACGATCCAGTTGGAGCCGATCTCGGAAGCTTTGCCCCCGGCGGTCATCAAGCCGGAAATCTGCGAACTCAACGCCATGCGCCGGACCTTCTCGAGTTCCGCGGGCCGCACGCCGTTCTGGGTCAGCTTCCGCAGTTCCTCCCAGACGGCATCCTCGACGAGGCTGCGTTTTTCGGGGTCGTACAGCGCGTCCACGCCGAAGACGCCGCGCTCGGCCGGCGTGTAGTTCCACGCACTTACCGAATGCACGATCCCATCGGTTTCGCGCAGTTTCCGGTACAGGCGCGAGCTGCGGCCCTGCCCGAACACCGCCGCTAGCATGTCCAGCGCCGGGACATCGGGATGGGTCAGCTCCGGCACGTGCCACATCATGCTCGAGCGGCTCAGTTCGGTGGCGAATTGTTCATGCACCTCCCGTCTGCCGAGCTGGGGTGGTTCCTGCGGGATATGGACGGGCGCAAGCGCGCGCCGCGGAAACTTCTCCACCCACCCGGCAAGCATCTCGCGGACCTGCGCGGCGCGCACGTCCCCGGACACCACGAAGAACATGTTGTTCGGCACATAGCGCTCCTTGTAATACGCGAAAAGATCGTCCCGCTTCAGCGCGTTGAACACCTCCAGGTGCCCGATCACCGGATGCCGGTAGGGATGAATCCGAAACGCGGTCGCGAGCGAGCGGTGCTGCAGGACGCGGTCGGGATCATCGAACCCCATCGCGAATTCGCGCCGGATCACTTCCTGCTCTTTGGCGTATTCCTGCTCCGGGATCACCGACGAAAAGAGCGCGTCCGAAAGAAGCTCGAGAGCCACCGGCACGCCCTTGGACGGCAGGTCCATCCAGTAAACGGTCCGGTCAAAGGACGTGTAGGCGTTGATGTAGCCGCCCACGTCCTGGACCTGCTGCGCGAGCTGGTTGGAAGAGCGGGACTCGGTTCCCTTGAAAAGCATGTGCTCCACGAAATGGGAGATGCCCGCACCCAGAAAGCGCCCCTCATGGATGGCACCGGTCCGCACCCAAGCCTGCACGCTGGCCACCGGCGCGGAATGATCCTCGTGCACCAGCAGCTCGAGACCGTTGGAAAGATGAAACAGTTGCGTTTCGATGCTGGGCACCTCGATGGGGCGAAAACTCCGTTCAGACATGATGTTTATGGGTTGATGCTAGCTTGAAAAACAGACCCTCGGCGCCCCGGGCGGCAGCGGTTCGAGCGACTCCGGGCCGCCCACAAACGCGCTTCCTCCGCCAAGGCCTTTCCGTTTACCCCGTGTCCCGTTTGTTTCCACGCGTTTCGGGGAGCGTTTGGTTGGTGCGTCTCCTTCCCGCCCCCTCTACGGAGCAAGCGGCGGGAAAAGGCGGGGGAATCAGAGCGTTTTGAGGAATTTCACGAGATCGTTCACTTTCGGGCTTTTCGCGTTCCGCACATAAAACCCCGAGGTCGCCACGCCGATCTGCAGGCTCTGCTCCAGGCCCAGGCCGAGGACGCATCCCACGCTGAATCCCGCGTTGAAGTGGTCGCCCGCGCCCGTCGTGATCTTCGGCTTCGCCGTGAACGGCCCCTCCACGCAGGCGGACCCGCCTTCGTTCGCCGCCGCCGCGAAATGGGTGGGGTGCACCACCACGGTATCGATATCCAGCGCCTCGCGGATTTTCACCGCCTGCGCCGTCACGGCTGCGTGGGTTTCCTCCGGCTTGCGGATGCCCAGCACTTCGCCCACCTGCACGCTTTCCCTGAAGTTCAACCCCAGGACGACGCGGAAAAATTTCTGGAATTTCGCGATCTGTCCGAGCGCCTCGGCGATGTCCTCGGGTGAACGTTTGGCGGGGTCGGCGAGATCGAAGAAAATCACCCGTTTCGGACCCTTGAGCTTCGGGGCGATGAGGGAGGTGATTTTTTGAAAAATACCCTTCATCTGCGTCAGCATCGTCCAGTTCACGAGTGCGATGAACTGGCTGCGGGAAAAGATTTTGAGCAGCGCCTTTTCGGGGATGTGTTTGGTGAGGTTGGCCCAGTTCACTTCGCGCAAGCTCTCATGCTTGCCAAACATCAATTTGCCGTCGTCGAACTCGATCGCGTCGGTGTACCCCGGCTCCGCGATGGAATGCACTTCGGCGGACGCGGCAAAGTCGCTGAAAACCGAGTGGATGGCGGGTTTTCCGAGGTTGCCGATGTAGGTCACGGCGGTGCCGTAGGCGCCGAGGGCGTTGGCCATGATCGGCCCGTTTCCGCCAAGCTTCTGCATCTGCGAAACCATCTCCATGTTGGCGCTCAACCCTGCGGCGTCGGAAATCGCCTCGCCGAACGCGCCCATGCGTTCCATCCGGACGTATTTGGTCGCGGATGCGCGTGTCTTCACCACATGCAGGATGGTGTCGACGAACCCGTCGAATCCGACGAGCACGTTGGTTTCGGACAAATGCGTCGCGCCGGCCTTGAGTGCGGCGGCGGCTTCGAGAGCGAGAGAGCGCTTTTTGGACATGGCCGCAGGTTAGGGATGCCGGCGGCCGGATGCCTAGCAAAGACAGAATAAATTGAATGGAAGCAATCCGAACCTGGCCATGGCCGGTTTTAGATATGTCCCAGATATGTCGCAAGCCAAGGTCGGCTATTGCCATCCGCGCGCTTCTGATTCAATGATGGAAGGCTAATGATTCGCTACGACTATGTGGTGATTGGAAGCGGGATCGCGGGGCTCTCCTTTGCATTGAAGGCGGCTGAACACGGTTCGGTCGCGCTCATCACCAAGGCCGACAAGGCGGAGAGCAACACGGCCTACGCCCAGGGCGGCATCGCCTGCGTCACCAGCTCCGAGGATTCGTTCGAGCTCCACGTGCAGGACACGCTCGTCGCCGGGGCCGGGCTCTGCGACGAGGAGGTGACCCGCACCATCATTTCCGAAGGCCCCGCGCGCGTCCGGGAATTGATCGCCCGCGGCGTGCATTTCGACGCCAAGGAGTCCGCCGCCTCCACCGGACCGGTGAGCACCCAGGATCTTGCGCTCACAAAAGAAGGGGGCCACTCCAAACGGCGCATTCTCCATTCGAGGGACGTGACGGGTCGTGAAATCGAGCGCGCGCTGCTCGCTTCCATCGAGGGGCACGCCGC
>JBILLT010000092.1:0-9126 GCA_044375925.1 Chthoniobacteraceae bacterium
TCTGCGGATCAAACTGATGCGCTACATCCGCCACTATAACAAAACAGCCACTCCAATTCGCTGGACTTACTCCGACCCTTCAAAGCGAATAAAAGCGTAGTCGTTTTATCTGTTACACTGCACTAGTGGCTCTTTATGCGCCGGTTACCGCTTTACCGCTTTATGGCATATTGCTGGCCGGCGGGCTGATCCCCTGAAGTATTCGCACGAAGAAGGCGGCTGTTCTTCTGCAAACGTCTTCTTGCGGACTTTTCCACACCCGAGTCCGGATGAGCTCCTCCTCCATGTAAGCCTCCAAAATTCTCCTGTAGGAAATGCCTCCAACTGCGTACTGAGTGATGACTTGATCGCCCCAAGCGCAGTTCGGAAACTTCTGCACGTAGCGAGAAATCAGATCATAGTCTGAGGCAATCTCATATTTTTCATCGAATCCACCAAGGGAGAGCGCGAGCTCTGTTTTCATGACGGTTCCGGGATGCGGGCAAGACATTCTTTGAGGGAGATCAACCGGGCGGGGTCGGGCGATAGCGCCATTGCTTGCGTTTCGTGCAGAAAAAAACAGCGCAGACAGCGAGGGGTTCTCCTCCAGTGTTTTTACGAGGAAGGAGAGTGCGTTTGGCTCCAATGTATCGCCCGACCCGATCACGAAAAAATGTGATGTTTCGACGGACTGCAACGCTTGATTCAGGCCCTGATAGAGGTGGGTATCTTTTTGCGCTACAAAGCTGATGTTCTCCGAGCTGAGAAGGGATTTAAGTCCCTCCGGTACAGCTGCCTCTGAATACTTAATGAGCCAGCGGGCCTGCTCTCCGAGTTGAGGGATGACGGATTCTGCCGTTTTGAATATGTTTTCATCACCATTCAAAAGTGCTGTTGTTACTGTAATATTTGCCATGATACGGTCCGCGGTATGCTTTATAGTGTGTCGTAAAAATTAGGATTGATGGAGCCTTCAATTGTGCTCCCCCAAAGCTGTTTGCAATATACTAGTCCATCGCCTGTATATTTTTGTCCAGTATAGTGTTCCGGAATAAAAAGGTGGGAAGGATAAATGGTAATTCTAGGCTGCTGTTGAATAATGGTTTGGGTAAAAAAGAGGGGGCCTGTGTTTTGCCAAGCTCTCTTCCGCGTCTCTGCATAGGTCACTGAGGTCATGGCATTTAGGTTATCAACGAGTGCTAGCATTAGCGGATGATTTTCCGACACGCCAATATACCCGTTGGCAACAAGATTTGGTCTTATTATTTCATTTTCGAAACATGCAAAAGATTCGTTTTCAAAAAGAAATTCATCTAGTTTTCTGATGCAGATCGAGTCTGCATCCACAAAAAAACCGCCGTGGCGGAGTAGGATTTCATACCGCCAGATATCTGCTTTTCCAGCCCACTCTTCGATTGCATTAAAATGATCGAGGTTTTGAATTTTAAATTTCGCGATATCCTCGTTACCCCAAAGAAAATGGGTCCAGCCATCGCTCGGCGGGTGCCTCTCTCTCCACGTATTAATGAGCTTTAGCGGGCATTTTTTCGGTCCAATCCAGATTTGGTGTATGATTTTTGGTATTTTCATTACAGGCTCGTCTGGATGCTCAACGGAGCAGCGACGCGTTCGTCATTTGCCCTCGGGCCTTTTGCTGGATTCTTCTTGTTGGATTCTCACACCCACTCCAGAGGCGCAGTGAAGCCTATCTTCGTCAGGAACTGTTGTCGCTGCACCCGCAGCGCCTCGTTAGGCGCGGGCCAGCGTTTGTAAATGTGCATGTAGTCCGAGAGTCCTCGGATGCCCAAGGCGTCGGCTGAGTTGCCGCGGCGGGTGCCTGGATTCACAAAATCCTTGAACGTCACTGGACCCCGCAGGTTCTTGTATTTGAACTCGGCTCCGTTCGCCACGTTTAACAGAAAATCCCAGTCCTCCAAACTTGACAGGCAAGGATCCTGCAGTTTCCCACGCAAAGTTAAATGCGGGAAAATCGCGGTGTGATTCTGAATGAAATTCTTGACGTAAATGGATTGAAAATCGGTCTCCGCCATGGACTGGTCGGTGATCCTGATCGGCGGATCCTGCGGCTTGGTTCGGTCCTCTTCGACAACCCGTGGGTTCGTGTACAACACGCAACCTGGATCTTGCCGAGTGGCGTTGTAGGCGTCGGCGAGGTAATTCGGCAGGAATGCATCATCGTCATCCAAGAATAGAATATACTGGCCGCGCGCGGACTGCATCCCCAGGTTTCGGCTCAGCGCCGGGCCGGACCGGCCAACTCTCTTGAAGAAGGTGTCATTATCGTTGAGCATCTCCCCTGCCACCTGCAGGGTGGCCGCGTCAAAAACATCGGACACTACGATCAGCTCGTAGTCTGTAAACGTACTGGCCCTCAGCGAATTCAGGCAGCGCCGGAGGAAAAATGACCTAAGATGCGTTGTGACGATGATGCTGAAATACGGGGAATTCACGATCGGGATGGCCAAGGTGGTTGGGCGCACCGGGTTCCCCCAGCGTCCCTTTCACCTCGAATATGACGGTACGCTCCGGTTGCTGCAAATAGTTTCAGCGCCGCATCAGGGCGCCACCGCCTGATTCGCCTGCGGGTTGACGGTGGGATCTGCGCCGTCGTTCTCGGGCTGCTTTTGAGGTGCCGGTAGCTGCGGTGCCGGCAGAAGATTTGCTGGAATCGGCATGCCCAGCATTTTTAAGTAAATCGCTCTTTCTTGCGGCGGGAGGTTTTGTTGGCTCTCAAGCCAAGCGCGGCCAACTTCAGGGGAACGTTGCGCGACTTTCGACATGACCATCGATAGAGTCTTTTGGCGGGTCGCATTTTCATCGATATGCGACGCGACGTGAAGAGCGCCGCTCGGGTTGACTTCTGCGAGCCGGCCAGTGGCGTAGGGGAAAATCTGATGGCGCATCTCCTCGTTGCTTGAATCCGCCGCTTGAACCACCAGTTTTTCAAGCTGGCCTTCATCCAGCAGGCGGCCGCTTAGAAGTGGACGTAGCGCGTCCGCCTGATTTGCGGGGTCCTGCTGCAGCGCCCACTGCAGGGGGGCTTGTGGATCAATCCGTGACCAGGACTCCAACACGGGCCAGATCAGGTGCACTTGCTTGGATTCAACGGCTTTTGCAGCAGCCGCTTTCGGGTCGATCTCCGCCCAGCGCCTCGCGATTGCACGGGTGGTCACATAGTCGCCGTCGCTCAGATCCTTGAGTGCCGCCCCGAGGGCGGCCTCGATCTGAGCGGCCTCCATCTGGCTGGCGAGCTTGTAGGCAAGCGAGTACTTGCGCGAATCACTCTTCAGGTTTGAAAGGCGCTCGAATATCGCAACGAGCTTTTCGGGGGGAAGTTTTGACAAGCTGTCGTAGTTCCGCGATCCCGGAAAGAGTTCGCCTACGCGCGCAGCATCACTGGCACGATTTTGAGCCATTGAGCTTGATTGAGCATTCGCGGCCCAAGAGTCGGGGGCAGCACCGGCCGCTTTATTTTCGATTGCGGTGGCGTTGTTGGCGGCGGGGAGAAACATCCCGATGGCGGTCCCGCTCAGAAGGCCCAAGGGGAGCATTAGCCAACGGCGGTGCGCAACGATGGATCTCACGCAGGTAGATTTAGCGTGTTAAGATTTCCCGACAAGGCGGAAGGTTATTGGAGGCGGACAATGCGGGATTGGCGGGTGGGAATGAGTTCGGAAGGTTTATGCTCTGGGGGATGTTTTGCGCGGGATTGCGGATGATTTTTGGCCGCAATTCAAAATTTGCGTGCCTCGCGTCGGCTCCCCAGCCGATTGTGGGGTATGAACAAGGCTATTATTCTCGCAGGGGGATCCGGCACCCGCCTTTACCCGCTCTCTCGGATTGTCTGCAAACAGTTGCTGCCTGTTTACGACAAGCCGATGATCTACCATCCTTTGTCCACGCTCATGCTTGCGGGTATTCAGGACGTCCTGATTATTTCCACGCCGCATGATGTTCCGCGCTTCCGTGATCTGCTCGGGGACGGGCAGCGGATCGGGATGCGGATCTCGTACGCTGAGCAGGCCAAGCCCGAGGGGATCGCCCAAGCGTTCCTGATCGGGGCGGATTTCCTCGCGGGCGCGGCTCACTCCGTTTTGATCCTTGGGGACAATATTTTCTACGGCAATCTGGACTTCCTGCGTGACGCCCTGCGGATCGGGTCTGGCGCGTGCGTGTTTGCGTATCCGGTGGGTGATCCTGAGAGGTACGGGGTGGTGGAGTTCGACGAGGAGGGCCGCGCAATAAGTCTGGAGGAGAAGCCGGCGAAGCCCCGGAGCAATTTCGCGGTTCCTGGATTGTATGTTTATGACTCTGAGGTGGTTGAAATTTGCCGTGGATTGACGCCGTCGGCGCGAGGAGAGCTGGAGATTACTGATGTGAATTTAAATTACCTGCGGGCGGGAAAATTACAGGTGCGCCAGTTGAATCGCGGCATGGCGTGGCTCGACACGGGCACTCCCGTGAGCCTGATGGAGGCGAGCAACTACATCGCGGCGATCGAACATCGCCAGGGTCTGAAGATCGCTTGTTTGGAGGAAATCGCTTATGCGAAAGGATTTATTACACGTGAACAATTTGAGGCGCTCATCGCGGCTTTGCCTCGGAGCGACTATCGGGCGTATCTGGAGCGCGCCCTCGTTTCTCGCTGGGACGGGGAAGTTTAGGGAATCATGTCGGGAAAGGCTGCCGAGTGCAGGGCCGAGGAAATAAGCACTCCGTGCCCGTAACACCGCGGGTCTCCGTTCGTTCTTTTTGGGCCGGCCGCTTTGACTTGTTGGCCTGCTGCTGAGTTTCGATCGCTGTTTTTAGCCCAGTAAGGATTAAAACGCCGTGCCGCCCCGTGCCAGATCCAAGGAATGCGGAGGACTTGGACTTGGGCTTTAGATTAGGCGTCGTTAGTAGCTGTGTAGCGCGTGGAGTTACCGCCAGTCTCTAGATTTGGATAGGCAATTCACGCTTGGCAATTTATGTAACCGTTGTGTCAGACAGGCTCGAGCAGATTAACTGTCAGAGAGTTAAACGTGTTCTGTCTATCGAACAATGGATCTCAGATTAACATTAGGGGTTATTTTGTGGGTGGGCCTTTTCGTGGGGGCTGTTTATCCGGCCGTCACCAAGGCCGAGTTCAGTTCCGAAAAATGGCGGGGGTATCTTGCAGTTTTCTTCATTGTTTTCGCCGTCGCTTTGGTGACTTGGCGATTTCGGCCTCTTCTGTACGACGGCGAGATCAACGTGGACGAGAGTCAAGTGCTCTCTCAAGCGCTGCGCTACGGGAGTGATCCAATTCCGTGGCGATCCGTCGATGGAGGCTCGGGCGGGCCCTTGTACACCTGGGCGGTTTGCTGGGCTCCGGTTCTCGGTTTGAAGTTTGATTATTTTGCCGCCCGGATCACCAGCCTTCTCTGCGTGTTTGCGATGATGGTTGGAATCACCGCAACGCTGGGTGAACTGGTCACCCGCCGCTTGGCTCTGCTACTTTCCTTCCCAACGGTGACCCTGCTTCTGGCGAGCCTGAATTTGGATTATCTTTTCTATTCCAGCGAACAACTGCCGAGCGCGATCATGGCGTGGGCGGTATTTCTGATCGCGCTCGAGGTCAGGAAGAGCTCCGCGCTGAATGCGTATCTCATCGGGGCGCTGACAGGGTCTCTGCCTTTCTGTAAAATTCAGGCGGGGCCCGCTGCAGTTTATCTGTGGGCGGTAGCGGCCGCCGTTGCGGTGGCCCATGCGGGAGGGGTGATTGCAGCGCGGCGCACCTTGGGTTGGCTTGTCATCGGTGGGATCACCTTTCCGGCTTTTATATTGGTCCCAGTGGCAGCCTCGGGCGCCTGGAGTGAATTCATGGATTTGTACCTCCGTGCTGCGATCAGTTACAAAAGCAGCACATCCCAGGGAGAGGGGCCGAATGTCGGGAATTTTATGATGCTTTTGAAAAGCATTCCCGAGTTTGTTTCGCATTTCATTGTTGTTTGCGGTTTCTTTTGCGCGCTGCTTTTTTACTCTTTCCCAAAGCTTTTGGCCGGATCTCTCCGGTCTAAAGCTCTTGCAGTCTCCGTACTCGTATTTGGATGGATTCTCGCTTACAGCATTTATCGGACTGGATTTTTGTTCCCCCACTACACGCAGTTCTTGATATTCCCCTGTGTTATGGCGGGGGCTGTCTCCGCGATCTTCATCCGAGGTTTTACAGTCATCCAGTCTCGGGTTTTGGCCAGCTTGGTCGTTGTCTTGGTTACGCTTGTGCAGGTCCCGTCTGCCATCAGGGAGTTTAAATCGCAAAAGCGATTTATCGGAAACTGGGGCTCGGGGGTGCAGCCCATTGGCGAGGCGCTTCGCAAACTGGTTGCCCCAGGTCAAAGCATGCAGGTTTGGGGCTACGCACCAAAGTTCCATGTGTTTTCCGGGATTCCTCAGGCAACTCGTTTCGCAAACACCGTCCCTCTTCTTTTCTCGGATGAAGCTTTCCTTCCTTACAAAACGCGGATGCTCGAACTTTTCCTCAAGGATTTTGAGAAATCAAAACCCGCCTTGTTTGTGGATGCGCCGGATGAGTTCTGGTTTCCGGATCCATCGACTCCGCGTGGAATCACCGCGCGGCACTCCATGCAGAAGGAAATCTCCGAGATTGTTGCAAGGGATTATCAGCTGATTGGACACATCAATTCCACTCCAGAGAGAGTTCCGATCATGGTTTACAAGCGCAGAGAAGGCATCTAGCTCGGAGCAGATAGCGACTGATTTCACCGCTTCTATTGAATTGCTGATTTATGCTGATTTCCCTGCTGATTCCAGTGTTGAACGAAGAGGAAAATATTCCATCGCTATGTTCAAGGCTTCAGAAAATTATCGGCGAGATTTCCGATGAGTCATTCGAGGTAGTTTTCATTAATGACGGTAGCACCGATGGCACAGTACACGTTATTCAAGGTGTCGCATGGGCGGCGACCACGCGCATTAAAATAATTTCTTTGGCGCGTAATTTTGGACATCAGAATGCATTGACCGCGGGTTACCAGTATGCGTCCGGCGAGGTGTTGATTTGTTTGGATGCCGATTTGCAGGATCCTCCGGAAATGATCCCTGCTTTTCTCCAAAAATACCGTGAGGGTTATGATGTGGTTTACGGGGTGCGGCAGAATCGGAAGGAAGTTTGGTGGATGCGTTTGTGTTTTAAGGCGTTTTACAGAATCTTCAATGCAATTGCGGAGCGTCCCATGCCGCAGGATGCCGGAGACTTTGGCTTGGTGAGCCGACGAGTCGCGAAGGCCATTTCATCGATGCAGGAAAATGACCGCATGATCCGCGGGCTCCGGAGTTGGGTCGGCTACCGGCAGGTGGGCATTCCCTACAGTCGGCCCGAGCGTTTCGCCGGCGAGACTCGTTATCGGCTCAACAAGCGTATCGAGGGTGCTCTAGACGGGTTGTTCGGTTTTTCAAAGTTTCCCATCCGCGTGATCCTGCTCATCGGGATTTTCGTCTTTGTGGTGAGCTTCATCTACCTGAGCGTTTCCTACATCGCGTGGTGGCTCGGGGGTGGGGTTCAAGATACCCCTGGATGGAGGTCGATCATGACCTTGGCGTTCATGATGGGCAGCGCAAATTTAATCGCGACTTCCATTGTTGGAGAATACGTCTGCAGGACGTATTTTCAATCGAAAGAGCGGCCGCTGTTTATTGTGGCTGATATTTTCGAGTCGAAATCGGACGGTGCTGGGGTTCAAGAGGCAGGCAAGGGGAATGCAGGCCGAATATCGGTTTAACGGTCAAAGCTTTCCTTTGTTTGATTAAGAGCCTATTCCAATAGGGCCTGTTGGAAAGCGATTAGGGCTCAGGAAACGTGGAGTAGGACAAGATGGTTTGCAGCTTTCGCGATTCATCCAAGAGATGGTGCGCTTGACACCCCATCTGCGCGGCTTGAAGTCTTTTTTATGTTCTGCGCGGGTTGTCCTCGGGCGGGATATGAGCCGTGGAACTAAATTCCGCCAACAGTTTTCTTGCCTTCTTAAAATCATATCCTTCGCTCACACAAATCTCATGTGAACCAAGCCCTTCCCTGCGCTGTTGCTCGGTCTTATCCGAGATGCTCTCCAGAATAGCTTTGATCAAGTTCATGTCGTTCCGATCGGCGCCGGCGATTGCCAATCGTACGGGAATTCACGCTGCCTGAAACCGTGGGGTTTTGAGATTTTGGCTCCTTGGTGCTTTCATTCGTTTTATGAAATTACTCATATTTTGAACTGAGCGGCATTATTTTCTTTCTAGGCGGGGTAACTGTCAGTATATTACGAAGGTTAACTTTATTTTTATGAATTACCAACAACTTGCAGAGAAAAGAAGAAAAGAAGCGCAAGAAGTTCTCCGAAAACTGGAAGCTGCTGAATTAGATAAGAAGCTTCAGCGGCACGGTGATCTCCTGAAAGAACTCAAGAGTTTGGAGGCGGAACTGGCTTTGCTTTTGGGCGTAGATTTCGCCAGCGAGCGTGCCGGAACAGTGAAGGCCGGTAAACCGCAGCGCAGACGCTCGCTCACCGACGCCCAGAAGAGCGAAAGCATCGCCGCGCTGCTTCAAAAGCATCCTCAGGGACTGAGCGCCAAGCGGATCGCGGAGGAACTCGGGGACACCTACGTGTCTGTCCAGGGCTACCTCAAGAAGCATGCGGGCCAGTTCTCGAAGACCGGCGAGAAGCGGAGCACGGTTTATCGTCTCGCAAAGTAGCAGCGGCCCGTCCCGCAAGGGATAGCAACGCCCACGGTACCGGAAACGGCAACGGGAGTTCGGAAGCTGCAGCGGACCCTATACCGGCAAGCCAAGAGCATGGGAGATCGTCACAACACACGGCGTATGCCCACTCATGAAGCAAACCGGCGAACAGCCTCCGAGAGCCGGATGCGGGAAATCCGCCCGTCCGGTTCGATGAGGGGGAGATGAGGGGGAGATGAGGGGGAGATGAGGACACGGAGTGGTTGTGGCCGCAAACCATCCTCGTCTCCCTACTCTGCGAGGGAGCCAGTGGTGAGGATTGAACCCACGACCTGCTCATTACGAATGAGCTGCTCTACCACTGAGCTACACTGGCTTTACCTTTTGAGGGAGATACCCTCTACCACCTCCTAGGTAACCAAAAC
>JBILLT010000031.1:0-33092 GCA_044375925.1 Chthoniobacteraceae bacterium
TTCTTCCGGCAGGTACGACGTGCTTGTCAGCAACGATCTAAACACGGCGACCAGTCTGCCGGCACTTTTCACGGTGTTTTCCGCGCCAATTTTGGTGAAGGCTCCTCTTTCCCAGGTTGCGAATGCGGGGGATGAAGTGCGTTTAAGTGCGGTAGTGGAGGGGACGCCCAGAATAAACTACGAATGGAAGCGGGTGGTCGCCGGGACGGAGACATTATTAGCGTCCGGCAACAACGCGAGTTACAGGCTGCTTGACTTCAAACCAGTTCTTGATGCTGGGACTTATCGATTCTATGCGAAGAATAACTATGGCAGCACGTCAGTCGATGTGCAGGTGGGTTCATTTGACTCCACCAAGGCCTTCATGCCGGCGGTTCCCTCCGCGGTCTCGGACAAGAGACTCGCGTTTGAAGGTCAGGAATTCAAGCTGGCAGGTGTGCGGATGAATGAAAACGCGGGAATGACCTTTGAATTCGAGTGGCGTAAGAACGGGGTGCCGCTGCCTGCGGATCCGCGCTACTCGATGGCTCGGACGGAGATTGTCGACGGCATCGTGACGGGAGGTGCCCTGACTATCAACCCAGTGGATGAAACTGATGCGGGGTACTACGAGTTGCTCGTGCGCGCACTGTCCAACGGGTTGGAGAAAGGCCGCAAAGTGATGGTAAGCCAGACTGTTGAAGTAAAGTTGGCTCCTCGGGTTTCAGGAGTCTTTGACCAATTTGTAGTCCCCGGCGGAACGTTGAAATTTTCTCCTGTGCTTTCCCCAGAAAAAGCTGACGGGGAGGTTGACAGCTATGTTTGGGAGTTCCGCAGGGCGACGGGGGGAACCTTCGAGTTGAAGGGCACGGACGCAGCATACACGGTCTCTGACATGTCCGCGGAGAAGGCCGGGAACTACCGTTTCACGGTGGTGCGCAGCATTATTTCATCAGGCACGACCATCGGAACTGTTGTCGGCACGGGCTCTGCGACATTGACCATGGGGAGGGCCATTGAGCTTAAGCCGCTTCCCGCAAGCGTTCAGGCGAAGCCTCGCGAGCGGGTCGTATTGATGGTTAGCATGGTCGATCCTCAACGTGACTCCGACCCCACGTTGCGCTACCAGTGGCGCTTCAATGGGCAGAACATCCGTGGTGCGACTCAGCGCACGCTTGTTCTTTCGGGCGCCAGTTCCGAAAACGCAGGAAGCTACGATGTGATCGTCAGCAACAACGTGGACCGTGTGAAGAGCACGGCCACCCAGCTAACGTTGGGACAGCCCACAAGGGTCACTAATTTCGGATTCGTAACGAATGAGGCCGGAAACGACTACGCTCCGATGGTGACGGTGAACCCGGGAGAGCGTGTCCAGCTCAAGGTCGGCTTGAGCGGATCTGAGGGTGTAATCTGTCAGTGGATTCAGGGGACGTCCAGATCGGCTCGGGTGATCCCGAACGTCACATCCCCGACTTACGTGATTGACTCGGTTTCAATCGCCGAACACGAGGGTTGGTACATGGTGGTGGTGAAGACGCCTCGAGGCAACCTGTCCACGAAGCGGGTTGAGTTAAGCGTGAATGCGCCGGTGAAAATTACCACGCCTGTGTCACAGGTGGTGAATGCGATGCCCGGAAAGCCGGTAAGGCTCCAAATTAGAGCGGAAGGAAGCGGGCCTCTGTTTTATCAATGGACGCGTAATGGCCAGCCCTTGAGCGGCGGTGCATCGCAAGTGTTCGCTGGCACATTCACCGCAGGCGATGTCGTGGTGAGGGGGGTGTCAGATGCGAAGAGTTTGAGGAACGGGATGCTGGTGACCAGCGCGGCTCTGCCGGAGGGCGCAGGCTTTGTGGTGACCAAAGTAGACGAAGTCAAGGGAGAGGTGCGTCTCTCAGGTGCTGCGATCAAGACGGTGGAGGGCGCGCAGTTTAGCGTTGCATTGAACTCGATCGACATCCCATTGGTCGCTCAAACCGACGCAGGGACGTACCGTGTTGTCGTCAGGAACTCTGTGCCGTCTGCAGTCGAAAGCATCATTCAGTTGAATGTGACAAAGCCAGTCACGATCGCGACCGATCCGTTTGATGTGCGGGTTCGGGCGGCCGTGAACTTCAGTGGTTCATTAACTGCAAACAGCACGTCGCTCGTGGTTGGGTCTATGGAGGCCCGTGGAATAGTGAAGGGAATGCTGCTTAAGGACGCAACCGGGGGCGCGTCGATCCAGGCGGACACAGAGGTGGTGTCGGTCGGGACTGTGAATTCCGGATCAGTGACCATAACCCTCAGCAAAGAAGCGAGGCTCAACGCTCCAGCGGCGAAGCTGATCGCGGGTGAGGTTGCAGTCTTCAGCGTGCAGTTGGAAGATTCCACCGGCACGGATGCGGATGCGGGTGTGCGCTATTTTTATCAATGGCGTCGGAATGGAGTCGCTTTGGACAGTGCCGACAGCAAGTCCTCCAATTTCACGATACGTTATCCGAGTTCTTTGGATACTGCGTGGTACGATGTGGAAATCTGGAACACCAAGGCGGGGAAGGAAGTCAGCCGAACCCTTAGCGCTGCTGCTCAGTTACAGGTTTTTGAGTCGCCACGGATCTGGATGGCCGCTGCTGTGCCGTCAGAGGGGGGTGGGGCATTCCTTAAGGTGTCTCTGCTTGGGACTGGTCCGCTGGACTACCGTTGGGAGAGTGTTGTTTCCAGCAGTGCGATCCAGCCAGGAACGATTGAATCTGGGACTTTGCTTGGCACGGGCCCGATTTATCCAACCGCTGGGTCTCTCTCCGTGGGCACTTACCGGGTGACGGTCACCGGGCCAATGTTCGCCGAGAGTTCGGGATCGAACCCGGGTGACAGGGATTGGCGCGATATCGTGGTTACGGGAAGCATGCTGAGCGCTCTGCAGAACTCGTCTTCGGTTTTCAATGACCCAACTGCCGATGCTTATGAAAAATACGGGATAGTGGGAGGGGGATCCGTCAGACTGAGCGCTTCGCTCAGAGACCCCGGTTTGACTTATCGGTTTTTGCGTTGGGAAAAATGGTCTTCGAAAGGACTGGAAGTTGTGAGCGGCGCGAATTCTTTCGATTACGAATTCAAGCCCGTGACCGTTGCGGATTCTGGGTATTATTATGCAGTTGCTGGCAATGAGGATGAAACCGTACTTCATTATTCCAAACCGACGTTGGTGATTGTGAATCCGGGGGATCCATTCTACGGCTTCAGTGCTACAGATGAATTCAAGCAGGGATTGGCGGTTGCTCAGCAGATGATCGCGGGGCAGGGGAATACGGCGTCTTTCCGTGTATTCACCATGGGGCAGGGGTTGGAAATGGAATGGGAGTTCGTGCGCTCATTCAAATTCTGGGGCGATTTGAACAAGGATCGGAATGAGGTGGTGGTGCGCGGAGATGATGCGTTGTACCTCAGTTCTGTCCTCGCGGGGAGTTCCCCTGATCTCTTGACGGGAATGAAACTCGGTGTTGCAGAAGGGGGGCCAGCCTTGATCTCGGGTGCTGGGACCATTGCATCTTCAACGTTGGATAGCGGCACTTACACGTTCCTGATGGGGCCGGGAACCACCGTGATTGGAACTGGAAGCAGTATCAGTTTACGGGCGGTCGCTTCCGTTCCGCTAATTATCAAGCAGGGCACATTGTACGGAGGGACTGCGCAGACGGTGGATCCTGCAAGGTACCGCGTTTTTGATCCTGAAGTCATCAGTATTCCCGAAGTCCGGATGCTTGACGAGGGCAGTTACACCGCGGTGGCGCGCACGGATAACGGTGGCTCGTTCCGCAGTGTTCCTTGGTCATTGACCGTGAATGCGCTGCCGTTGATCACCCGGCATCCGGTGGTGAACGCGAAGTTCCCCGGAGACAGGGCGACGCTTAGTGCGGGCGGGTTTTTCAGCCCCGAAACCAGGTTTACCTGGTACCTGAAGCGTGAAGGGGACACCTCCTGGCTGCCGTTGCCTTCCGGGGCTGTTCCAACGGATCTCGTGCTTGGTAACGTGCAGATTGCTGACGAGGGTTGGTATCAAATGGAGGCTGCCAACAGCGTTGGCGTGGCAGTGAGCGAACCTGCCTTCCTGCAAGTCGAGCGGCCCGCTTTCCTAACCCTATCGGCCGGGACGGTGAGTGGGGGAACGGTTGGGGTATTCCCCGATGTGCCCCTAAACCTCGATGTCTTGGTGACAGGCTCACTGGCGGCTGCCGGCAGCTTGACTTACCAGAAATTGCAACCAGGGAATAAATGGGGCAACCTCACCGAATCTGGTGGCACGCTGAGTAGGAAATATTCCTTTGCGAGAGTTTCTGAGGAGCAAGAGGGGTACTACCGGGTGATGGCGGTTGGGAAAGTCAACGGAGTCATTTACAGCAACATCGTGAAGCTGGATGTTTACGATAAGATCGCGTTCACCTCGAACAAGGCATCAAGCGTCGTGGCGACCGAGGGGGAGGTGTTCACGCTAACTGCGCCCGCGGTGGGGTACACGCCATTTTATCAGTGGAAACTCAACGGGGTTAAAATTGGTGGGCTCAGTGATACGCTGTCCTCGTACACAACAACGGCTTCTGTGTTGAGTGCGGGGACTTACAGCGTGGAGGTGCGCAACTACAAAGACGAGACCAAGAGCGAGGAGTTCAGTTCCGGGGAAATGGTTGTCGCCTATGTCAGTGTCAACGCCCGACCGAATGTTCTCATGGGCGCTGTTGCAATGCCCGTGGATGAGGGGAGCAGACTTATCGTGAGCGGGACGATCTCAGGAACGCCGGGCGAGGTGCGTTACCAGTGGCGCAGGGATGGCAAGCCTCTGGCGGGCTCGAATGCTTCCGGCGTGGTTTACTTGGCGGATCAGGGCGCCATTTCTGTTCATTACGCGAGGGAGATGACGGAGCCCGGGGATCAGGGGTTCTATGACATGGTCGCGACCAACGCCTTCGGTTCCGCCGAAAGTTCGCTTGTTTGGGTTGATGTTTTCACCAAGCCAAGGTTCCTCGACACTCCAAACGTCGAGGATGTAGTTGCCTTGGTCGGCGAACCGGCTGTTTTCCGCGTTAACGGCCTCGGGAGCGGAGAGCTGCGTTATCAGTGGTACCGCAAGGGACCATCGGATACAACGTTTTCAATCTTGGGTGAACCAAGGGTGGAACCCTCACTGACGGCCAGTGAGTCTGCATCCTTGAGCGATGATGGGGCGCAGTATCGTGTAGAATTGCGCAGCATCTCAACCGCGACCGGTAGCCTGATGTTGAGTGGTTCCAGCCAAAGCGCAACGCTTCGGGTCGCAGCGAAGGCGGCTCTTAAACTTGGAGTTTTGAAGCTTAACAACAGTGATTCAGTAACGCTCGCGCTTAATGGGGCTAACACCTTGGTTTGTGGTGGCACCATCGGGAAAGCTGTCGCCTCTGGCTCTTTGGTCCTTGCTTATCGCTGGCAGCGTAATGGGGAGCAGGTCCAAAGCGGAACTTTATCGGTTCCGCAGGGTTCGGCGGACTTCTCCGTCTCTTACAACCTTGCATCGCCCCTCAACTCAAGTTCCGATGGAGCATACCAGTTGATCGTCGACAACGGGGTGGATGTAGCCGTAAGCCCTTCCATTGATTTGGTCTTGGATCCCAAGATTCTGTCGGTGGACGTGCCTAAAACCATCAATCCGTCCGACCCGGTGAAGTTAGGTGCGGTCGTTTCTGGCGCCAAGCCGTTGTACCGTTATGCTTGGTACCGTGACGGCGTGCCTGTTGATTCAGGCACGCTAAGCGGAGGGCCTCGTTGCAGCATCGATTACGACATACCGGCTGCGGAGAACACGGGAACACGGTTGGCGGGGGTTTACAAACTTCGCGTCGGTCCATCAGAGACTGAATACCTGGAGAGCGCCCCAGTGACGATGAGCGTCGCGAAGGCTGCCGCGATTACCGCGCAGCCTCAGGCTCCGAGCAGAGTGGGAGAGACCGGTGGATTTACGCTGAGTGTCGCGGCTTCCGGCGACAACTTGAAGTATCAGTGGAGCAGGGATGGCGCGAATCTCGAGGGAGGGACGGCCGCTTCGCTGACTCGCGCTGGGAAAGGAAATTTGGCCGGCGCGTATCAGGTGAAGGTGTGGAATGAATTCAGCAAAGTGTTAAGCAACGTGGTCAACATCGTTGTCAGCAGGGATCTGGGTGTCGATATTCTTAATCCAGAACCGGTAGACATCGGCGGATCCGCTAACCTGATTGCAAACGCCTCCGGGCCGGGGCAACTGAGTTACCAGTGGTACAGAGGCGCTTCGAAGATTTCTGGAGCCACAGCCGAGACGCTTCGGCTCAGCCCAGTGACGTCGGCAGACCGCTCGGATTACAAGGTGGAGGTCACCGCCAAAGAAGGCGCGGTCGTTATTGCTTCGACGTTCTCGAACTCGGTGAGTTTGGCGGTGCGCGATGTGCCGCGTATCTTGGTGCTCCCAGTGTCCAGAACGGTGCAAGCAGGGACGGCGTCTGTAGCGTTCACCGTGGTGGCTGAATCGCGCGAGGGCAGAAAACTGACTTACAAGTGGAGCGGACCAGACGGGAAAGCATTGAGTGCCACTGACTCATTGAACTCGAGCACCGTCAAGATTGCGGGAACCCACGGCGTTGGAACCGAGGCAGGGGGTGTTTACTCCGTGACGGTTAGCAGCGGGACCTCCGTGGATTCGGGAAGCGTCACCGTCTCCGCACGCCTCACGGTGCTCAATGGGGGAACTGCCTTGGTGGATCCGGCAACAGCGGGATCCGAGGGTGTCTCCGTTCACACGTCTTGGTGGGTCTATTGGGTGAAAGCGACTAACAAGGAGAGCGGTGCTGTGCGGAATGGATACTACGCCCTGGAGCGTGAGTTGATCGGGAAGGTGGTCACGCCCAAGCAGGCTGTTTGGGTCTGGGAACCAGAAAATCCCAACACGACGCCTTCAGGCTCCTACCCCGTCGATGTTTGGTCAAAAAATAACGGAGACGATCAATTTGTGATCGACGCGGTCGCGAGCGATCGAGCTGAGTTCTCAGTGCTGGCATCGCGGACTGGAGAGGCCAATCCCTATCGTGCGATCCATTATGCGATTTCCGGTCGCCTGGAGGAGGAAGGCGAAGGATCGCTGTACGGCGCACCGGATACTGTCGAGGGATTTTACTCGACTGATTCCGGCGAATTCATCGTGGAATTGAACTGGGACATGGAGCAGGTGTACCGGATGGACCTGCTCAATGCGGACGGTTCTGCCCTTCAAGTGGATGCTGTGACGAATCGATTGCGCGAGCAGCTTGCGAATCTTCTGATGGACACAGATTGATCCTGTTTGTTGGACGCAAGGAAGTGCCGCCCGCGATGGGGCCGTTCATGCGCGCCCATCCCGGGCATGGCTGGGCACGGGCGCGCCCGAAAAGCCGAAAGATTTTTCCGCCCCCGAACGTTGGGCCGAAATCATTCGGCGGGTGGCTACGCGACCTCCGAGACCATGCGTTGCAGGTGTCCCATGCAAATCCTGCTCGCCGGCTCGGCGTTCGCAGAGAAAGCGTAGCCCGCCGGCAAATGTTGGGACTCTGCGTCCAATGCGATACTCCGCCAGTGGGTCTCAAGAGTCACCCATCCGTTGTAGCCCGAATTTTTAAGCAATGCGAGCTGGCCCGGGAAATCCACCTGGCCCGTGCCGATTTCGATGCAGGTTTTTGCAGGCTGATTGCCCTCCCTTTTTGCATCTTTGAAGTGGACGTGAGAAAGCCAGGGCAGAATGGCCTTGAAGTCCTCGTGCACCGGGTCGTTGGTGCCTTCGAGATAAAGCACGTTGCAGGGATCCCAGACCACGCCAAAACGCGGGTTTTGAGGGAGTCGTTCCATGACGGTTCGCGTCTCCGGACCCGATCCGGCGATGCAGCTCGCTTCGTTTTCAACGCCGATCAGAACGTTTGCGTCCTCCGCGATTGGCAGGAGTTCCGCGATGTGGTCAGCCGCCCTCAAGAGGTGCTCCTCCTCGCTGTGCGTGCCGCGCCGCAGGAACGTGAAAATCCGAACCATTTCGGATTCAAGCTTCACGGCAGTTTCGACTGCACGCTTGAACAAATCGCGGTGTTGGGCGATTTCAGTGTCGCTGAACAAGTCGCACTTGAACACGGGACTGGCGCATCCCGCAATCTTGAGTCCGGCGTCGCGGGCCGCCTTTCCTACCGCTTCAATGTCCGAGTCCGTGAGGTCCTTGAAAGCCCGCCCAAAGAGGCTTCGCAGCTCGATGCCATCGAGGGAGAGGTCTTTGGCAAAAGCAATCACGGCGTCCAATTCCTGGGACACTTCGTCGGTTAAAATCGCGAGTTTGAAGGGTTTTTTGCTCATGAGAGAAAGGCGGAACGGATGCGAACGGTTGGCTATGATGGGAGGGAACGGGGCCTTTTAAAGTAGGGAGGCTGAGTGTAAGTCAATGTAAAGTGTCGCGTGGCGGTGCTTTCTGAGTGCAGAAGCTGGGCAGTCGCCGTTGATGGCGCCCCGGAGAGTGCGTTGTACGGCGCTTGCTTTCCGCGGTCCGGGTACCACCACAAAAATTTTCCGCCCGGACATGAGGGCTGGCACTGTCAGGGTAAGGGCCATTCTGGGTACCGAATCAAGATCAGGGAAACAGCCGTCGTTGACCTGCTGCTGACGGCAAGCCTGGTCAAGCTCGACCACTTTTACCGACTTCGGATCATCGAAGTCCGCAGGCGGATCGTTGAATGCGAGGTGTCCATTTTCCCCGATCCCAGCGCAAACCACATCGATGGGCGCCTCTGCAAGCATCCGGGCATACCGCTCGCATTCTTCGCGCGGATCGTTGCTCTCGCCGCAAATTCCATAAAAAGCCGCAGGCTTGATCTCACTGAGGACTTGGTCTTGCTGGTAGCGTCGGAAGCTCGCCGGGTGCGTTGCCTCGATGCCCACGTATTCGTCCATGTGGAAAATGTGGACCCGCTCCCACGTGATCGGGTGGCGCAGCAGCGCGCCCAGAAAACCGGTTTGTGACGGCGCACTGGCCAGAATGATCCGCGCCTCGCCTTGGGCTTTGATTGCCCCTGTGATTGCCGCGGCCGCCTCGGCGCCCGCGCACGCATCAAGCGCTTCGCGTGAGGGAAACTTTCTCACATGCAAAGAGTCGGTTTGAAAACTTTCTTGGTTCGATTGGCTATGCATGCCCAGGTCTTGTCGGGATGGATGGTCGGGATGGATGGTCGCGCCGCGGCGGGAGGATTTTTAAGCGGGAGGGAGCCTGTTCAGGGCAAGCTTTCAATGAAAGTCAAAAGATCCGCCATATCTTGCACGCCCATGCCGGTCTCGATTCCTTCCGGCATCAGGCTTTGCCCCGCCGAGGATGTCTTTTTAATCTGATTTCGTTTGATTGTTTGCGTGGCGCCTCCAGCCATCTTGAGCGTCATTGCATCCGCCGTATCCTCCGCGATGAAACCAAGCAGCGATTGCCCGTCGTTTGTCTCGACCTGGTAAACGATGTACGCGGAGGCCACTTCTTTGTTGGGCTCCAGAATCGCCGTAAGCAGCGCTTCGCGGCCCTTGGTTTTGACCGTCAAAAGGTCCGGTCCAACCTCGATGCCCATGCCCGCGGCGCGGTGACACGTCTGGCAGCGCTGCTGAAAGTGCGCCTTGCCGCTCAGGGCTTCGCCGCGAGCCGTGATGGATCCCGCATATTTTGCGAGAGCCTCCGCCCGGGATTGCGGAAGAACCGACGCAAGGGCCTTTCTGGAGATCTTGACGATCTCGCTGTTTTTGCTTTTTAGGATCGCCTGCACTTGGCCAGCGCTGAGTTCATTCGCGGGGACCTTGTTCTCTTGAATGGCTTTCAGCAATTCGATCGTGTTTTCGTCACGGTCGGTGAGCGTCGAAATCGCCGCGTTCTTTGCGTTTCGCCCGAGCTGATTCCAAGAATTCAAAATCCTCGGTGCCGCTGCGGATTTCAAGAGCTTGCTGATCCCATGGATTGCCGCCGTTTGGACTGCCTCGGAAGTGTTTGCCTGAAGGCAGCCCTCGAGAGCGGGCAAGGCGGTCTCATGGGATGCAAGCGTGATGAGGTCGATTGCCATAATTCGCCGATCCGGCGAGAGCTCGTGATTGTGCGCGTCGGCAACGTACTTCTTGAATATTGGATGAAATCGTTTTTCGACGTCCGCCTTCTCGATGCTGCTGCCTGCTTTAAGAAGTCCTTGTCCAAGGGCTTTCAGCAGCTCGGGGTTTGTGGGCCCGGCGGTGAGTTCTCGGATGATGTCGATTCGTGCCGCCGGCGATGCGGTTGCAGTCTTTAGTTCCAAAAGTTGTGTCTGAAAAGCCAGCGCGTCTGGTGAAGATTCGGCGTTTGCCTTGAAGGGCTCGTAGAGTGCGCTTAAGACGGTCTGCTCCGGGGCGCTCAACAAGGCCGGACCGATCCACGGATGCGCATGATCCTGTGATGCGATTTGCAGCAGCGCGTTTATGAGCTGCGTGTCGTTCCTCGTTTCAAGGAGCGCGGCCAAGGTCAGTGCAAGTTCAAATCGAACGCGGGGTGATGGATCATTTGCAAGTGGAGAAACTGCTTTCGCAAGCTCATCACGTTCCTCGCGCGGGTGTACTTTCTCGTCTTTCGCGTGCTGTCCCGCGAGTCGGATGGCACGCTCGCGGACAACTGCATCGGCGTCGGCGAGCGCGGCTTTGATTTGAGGGACTCCGAGCGCTCCGATTCCATTCAGCACGCCGAGCGCATGCAGTTTCGCGGGGGTGCTTCCGGTGTCCAGAATCTCGCGGATGCGGGTGACTGCGTCGTTAGCATGTCGCTCGACAAGGAGACGGTGTGCGGTTTCCCGGTGCCAGCCGTTGGGGTGATTCAGGGTTGAGGCAAGGGTGCGGTTGTCCGCGTCTGCGAGTTGAACCTTTGCTCCGATGCGCGGGGCTCCGGATTTTGGCGCGATCCGGTAAATTCGTCCACGATCCTGCCCGCTGTGCAGGTCCAGGTGCCGTTTGATCTCGTCGGGGATCGACCATGGATGTTCGATGACCTCCCGGTACATGTCGCATACGTAGAGGCAGCCGTCCGGTGCGTTCGCGAAGTTTACAACGCGCACCCACGTGTCTTTGCTGGCCGCGAATTCGAATCCCCGCTCGTCCTCAGGGCGTTCTCCCTCCAGATTCACTCCGTCGGATGCCGTCCGTATTTTTTTGCGGTGAACAAGCTGCCCTCCCGCGTCACCCGTAAAGCTGTTGTTTACGAAGTCTGGTCCGTACGCATCGCCTTTGTAGATAGTGGTCCCCGTGGCTCCGGTGAAATAGCCGCTCACCCGCCCTCCACCTTCGACCGCTCCGGGTACCGTTCCGGCAACCCTCCAGCGCGTGCGGATGATGCGCCAAGGTTCATCGGGGCTTATGCGGAAGACTTCCGCGGCGCCTCCATCGAGGGCGATGCTGCGCTTTGAGGCCGGCATCGTGAAGAACGGTTTTCGCTGCGTTTCCGGAGTGTATACCCAGTGCTGGAGGTGATCTGAATTCGAGCAACCGAACTTTCGCCCGAATGTGTCGTAGCTCATCCCGTACTGCGCCCCCCCTTGCTCGAACCCGTGCTGGTGGGTGAGAGGATCAAACCAGAAGTCGCGCCCAGCGATGTCCTCGGATGCCGTCTCGGGGCGGGCGAGGTTTCGGATCTCTCCGCGGTTACCGCCACCTCCGAGGAGGTGAACCCGGTTGTCCTGGCCCCATTGCATGCTGTTGAGCATGCCCTGAACATTCAGCACTTTGAGACCCGTGCCGAATCCGGTGAAAATTTGTTTTCTCACCTCCGCCTTCCCATCGCCATCCTTGTCCTCAAAGCGCCAGATGTCCGGGGTTGCCGCGACGTACAACCCTCCGTTGGCCCAGATCAAACCGGTGGGCCATGGGAGGTTGTCGGCGAAGATCGAGGATGTCTCGAAGACTCCGTCGCCATCCGTATCCTGCAGCATCGAGATTCTTCCAAGGTGCGGTTGGGCGTCGCGAAACTCCGGATAGTCGATCATTTCACAAGCGAACATGCGTCCGCGCTCGTCAAAACAGACGGCCACCGGATCGCGGACCAGCGGTTCATGCGCTGCGAGTTGCAGTTCGAATCCGTCTTTGACTTTCCAGCTTTCGAGCGCCTTGTTGGGTTCCATTGCCGCGTATCTGGGCAGGTCGCTGGCGGGGTTCACGGAGACTGTATTCTTTGTGGTGCCGTACTGTTCCCGATAAGTGGTTTTGGTCTGGATAGAGTCTGCGGCGAAGGAGGTTGCGGCGGCAAGCAGCGGCGCCAAAGCGCACCGGAGGGCGCGCTGAAGGTGATACGACGGAGAAGTCATGGCTGCAACATTGGCATTCCGTATACCGTCGCGTCAAGCGTGCCCGTTTCGTGTCATGGCGCGCTGCCGGATTCTCCTGAAATTCGTTGGGAGGGTCACGACTTTCCTTGATAGCCCCGCTGACAGGCTTTCGGCTTTTTTGAGCGCACAGGTAGCCAGGAGAAAAGTCAATGTCTTGTCTAACCGTCGGCAGAACCAAGTAATTTCACCGTCAACCACACAGGATTCCTCGTTCTGTCGCCTGATAAGTTGAATCTCAGCATTGGCTGCAGCCTCTTCTCCGTTATTCAAGAAACTTCTGCGGCTTTTTTGTGTCCGGCGATTCTGTCAATGACGACAAGTGTGGGGTAAGGATTTTTTTGTATGCTTTCCTTGGTCCGATTTTTCTTCGCAAAAGTCACAAATCCAAGGTTTAATCGGCAACAGATCAGGGGTTTATCCTTAAAAAACTAAAAACTGCGCGGTTAAAGGAGTTTGGCGGCTTGAGGACGCCTCAACCCAATCACTTCGGTCCCGGAGCAAACGTCTTCTTTGGGGCTATTTGCCGAGTTCCGAGAGGTATCGAATCAGGTCCGCCAGTTGCTGCGGGCTGAGCGCCGCCGTAAGGCCGTCTGGCATGACGGTGCCGCCCGTTCTGATTTCTCGCGTGTCGCTGCGCTTTATGTTTTTAACCACGCCGGTGTTCATGTCGCGGACACCGATCGCCTCAGAGGTCTCGGTTTGTTTGAAGCCGGTGAGCACCGTTCCGTCTATCATCGTGACGGTGGCAGCCTCATATCCCTCTTTCACGTTGAGTCCCGGCCAGACAACTTCCGTCACAATCATGTCCACGGGCAGACCCCGGGAAACACTGCTGAGATCGGGGCCGATCTTGCTTTGAGCGGGGCCGGGGATGTGACAGGCAACGCAGCCTGCTTGTTCGTAGACTTTTTTTCCTTCGGCAGCGTTTCCGATTGCGGCGGCGTTGGCGACCATCTTCGCGATGGTATCCTTCGTGTATGCTGGCAGCGTCGTATTGATGCCGGCCAGTTTCATGAGAAGCGAGGAGATCTTTGGGTCGCTCTTGCCCAGGGTGTTGAGGGTCTGGAGCGCGAGCTTTGCGCTATTCGGGCTTAGGGCTTCGGGCTTCTGAAGGGCGCGCTCAAACGCGGCGCGACCTTCGTTGCGGGAGAGCAGCGTGTTGAGGAGCGGAGCTCCCTCTTGAGGCGTTTTAAGGGAGCGGAGTCCCGAGACGGCATGCAGCGCAAACTCGTCGGGCCTTAAGCTGAGCATCGCGTCCAGCGCCTCCGGCGCGTTCCGTTCGAAGGCCAGTGCCCGGATTCGGTCTGCAAAAGATGCGACCCTCCACACGCCGGCCAGACGGACGCCCTGCGCGCGGAGTTCAGGCCGGCTGGATTCAAACAAGGGATTAATCAGTGTTTCGGCGTTTTCGGGACGCGGCGACTTGAGTGCAGAAAGTACCGAAGCGTCCGTGCCTGCCAGATCGAACACAAAAGGCACATCGCTTGCAGTCGCGATCCCCGCGAATGCGGTAAGCCATTGCTTTTGTCGCGCTGGATCCGCGGCATGTTTGGCGATCTGACGGCGCATGATCTGCGTTGCGCTGGCGCTGGTATTGGGCTGGTACGCGACGGCCGCGCCGCTCAGGTTTTTGAGGTCCTCTGGATTGTTCTCCACCCATCCATTTTGCAGGGCGAAAATGAGGTGCTCGTCTTTTTCAAAGTTGAGTTTTCCCTCGATGAGCTGCGGCGACCAGAGCGGGTTGGTGACGTGCAGTGTTTTGGTGAGGGCATGCCTGTGCAGTCCGTTGAAGTCCTTTTCGAGCGAACTGGCCGCGATTACGGCGGCTCTGGGATCGTTCAGATAACTTGCAGCGACAATCGCCTCGACGCGCACCAGCGCGTCTTCGTCCGCAATCTGGGCTTCGAGAAGCTGAATCGCGTCAGGCAGCCGCCCATCCCGAGCCCATGTCCCCACAACCCGCGTCGCGTAGGCGCGAATTCGGGCATCCGCCGACCTCAGAAGTTCGCCAAGCAATCCGGTGCGCGGCGTTTCGTGCGCTTCGAACAACGAGAGCGCCAGAAGGCGGCGGTAGTCGTTTCCCTGCTGTTTTGGAAGCCATTCATCCAGCGCTGTAATCACTTGCTTGCTGTCGCGCTCGATGAGGAGCCTTTTGGCCTGGTACCAAGCCCAGCGTTCCTTCGAGTCGAGTTGCTCGAGAAGTTCCGGCAAGCTGGCGTTCGCCAAGCGCGGGGGATTCAGCGTCGGCCCGTTTTTCCAAGTGACGCGCCAAATCCGCCCGTGCTCTTTATCGCGGTCGGGATGCCGGTAGCTGGCCTGATAGTGGCCGATAATCGGATTGTACCAGTCGGTCACATAAATGGCGCCGTCCGGCCCCATGCGGACTTCGATTGGGCGGAACACATTGCTGCGGGACTGGATGATGTTTGGGAGTGGCGCGGAGGTGAAAACGCCTTTTTCGTATTTGAGTTCATGTTGTTCGAGCAGGTTCGCGTAGTAGCCGCCGATGATGACGCGGCCCTGCATTTCGCTTGGAAAATGGCTGCTGTGCAGAAACTCCATTCCCACCTGCTTGATGGGGGCTTGAAACAAATTCAGCGCCTGAGCATTCACCGCAAGTGATGAGCGTACCAGGCCCGGGGTTGTGTGCCATCCGCCGCGGTCGGCGCCGCTTTTGTGGAAAGGCTGGCCGAACTCGGTCGTCACCACGCCCCAGCAGTTTGCGCCCGCCGAGGAGAACTGAAAAAACGGGTCGAGATGAGCGGTGCGCGGCCGCCAGCGCCAGACTCCCGAGCGATTCAAGGTTTCCACTCCGGAGGACGTCTCAACCCGGGAGTAAATATGGTGCCCCTGCGTAAACCAGAGCTCGCCGCCAAATCCCCAGTTCAGCCCGTTGATCATCTGATGCGAGTCGCCGGTTCCGAATCCGCCCAGCACGATGCGGCGGGTGTCCGCCTTGCCGTCGCCGTCGGAATCCGTCAAGTGGAGCAGTTCGGTTCCTTGGGCGACGTAAAGACCGCCGTCACCGAGTTCGATGCCGGTGGGCATGAAGAGTCCCTCTGCGAATTTGGTGAACCTGTCCGCGCGGCCGTCGTGGTTGGTGTCTTCGCAAACCAGCACGTAGTCGTTCGCTCTCTCGCCGGGTTTGATCTGCGGATAACTGGCCGCGCAAGCCACCCAGAGCCGGCCGCGTTCATCCCATCGCATCTGGACCGGCTTGACGATGCCGTCTGTTTCGGAAGCAAAGAGATTCACCTCGAAGCCGTCGAGAATCGTAAACTGCGCCTTTTCCTCCTCGGGCGAGAGCGGCTTTGCGCTCGGCGCTTCCTCGGGAATGGAGGACTGCGCGCCGATGGGTTTCGTGGGCTTTTGCGCCAGCGCGCTCCGGATGTTCTCGTCCGCCTGATTCAGCAGCGCGATAAAGTCCTCCATTTCTTGAGGGAAAATGCGCTTTTCACGGTCGCGCCAGTCACGCGAGTAGGGTTGCGTGGTGCGGTCGCCGTTGAGAAAAGCCCAGTTCATCGGGCGCCAGTAGTCGAACCACAGCCTTTCAAGCTCCAAGACTTCGCGCCGGGCAGCCTCGTTTTCGGAGGGTGAGGCGCCGAGTTGTTCGGCGATCCGGCGCGCGACTAACCGGTGTCCCGCTTCGTTGAGTTGGTAACCGTTGTCGGTAAGAGCGACGGAGTCGGGAACATCTTTCTCAATCTCGATAAAGTTTAGTTTCAGTTTTGTGGCGAGATCGCGGATCGCGACGGTGTATGCCTTGAGGATTTCGTTGCGTGGTGAAAGGACGCCCTCAAAAGCGACAGGCGCTATCAGGAATACGCGCCGTCCGTCCTCGAGGAACTCCTCAACGAGCTTCTCGTACGACGCGATGAATTGAGGCAGCTTTGCGGTTCCTGCGAGTGATTCCATCTGGCCGAATTGCGCGAGCACAACCGTCGCGCCAGCTTCGCGGAGTTGGATCCTCCATTCGCGTTGCTGCCTCCAACTGTTGCTTGATCCTGCCGCTCCTGCATCGCGCCACTGTTCAAAGACAGTGTCGCCTTCCCAGCCAAAGTTCCGCACCTTGATTGTTCCGCCCGGTTTGGAAGCGATCAGGTGGGTTTGCAACCAACCGTTGAAACGGGTGCGCTCGATGTTTGAGCCGCCTGCGAGCGCGATGACATCGTTTTCTTTCAGTTGGAAGCCGGGCTTTGCCTCCGCCGTCAATTTCGAGGGTTCCTTAGCCGCTCGAGTCGACGGTCCGCGAAGTCTCGGTTTTTCGCGAGAGTCGGCGAGCAGTGCGCCGTTTGTAATGCGGCTTGTGCCGGGAGTTGCCTGCGCGGAATCCGCCGCAGAGGCGCTGGATTTTGCGCCCAGCAAGAGCGAAATGAAAAGCGCGAGGGTGGAGGGGATCATGGGGGGAATTGCTAGGGTTTCCGGTTCGGGGTGATGCAGTGCGCCGGTCTTTTTCAGCAATGGCCAAAGAGCCGCCCGGCGGTGAACCGCCGGGCGGGATCGCGTCGGAACCGGTGATGACTTGAGGGGAGCGGTTAAGCGCCCATCCCATCCTCGAATGAACCGCCTGCCGCGGGCCATTGAAAATGGTCCCGCACGTAGGCGATCCCGTTCGCGCTGGTGTAGTCGAGATCTTTGTGGGCGCTTTCGGCTTCCACGACCAGCGGAGCGGAATTGGTGCCCATGATTTTGCAGTAACGCTGCGGGTATCCGATGTGCAGCATCAGCTCCGCGTAGCGTTGCATGTTCAAGTCCCCGGTACCCAGGTCCGTGAACTGCATCGCGCGTTTGCCCCAAAGCGGCTCCATGCTCCGGAGCGGGAACCCTGGCCGCACCGTATGGTTTTTGATGTGGCACGCGTAAACCCATGGAGCGACTTTCAGGAAACGGGTTTCGAAGGATTCACCCTCCCAGCAGTGCGACGGATCGGCGTTGACGCCGAACGACTCGTCGTTGTCGCAAATGGAGACGAGCATCAGGAATTCATCCGCGGTCGCCGCCGCGGTGCCCGGATGAATTTCGTGGCAGAGTTTGACTCCAAGCTGGCGCGCATGGGCGCGGATCTTCGCGGTCTTTTTCACAAAGCGTTCCTGACCCTCCTTCAAAAGATCATACCCAGGCCCTGCCCAGAAACCCCACGGGTAGCCTGACGCCAGTTCCCAGCCGAATGCCACGCCCCAGAACATCGGAAACACCTTCACGCCGAGTTCCGCAAGAAGGTCAAGGAGACGCAGGACGTAGGATTCCGCCCACGCCTCGATTTCCGCAGGCGACTTCTTGGCAATATCTTCCGGAATAAAAGGACGGATGCTTGGTGAACCCGTCCAAGCCGTGGTGTGGACCCAGATCGGGCAGTGGCCGGAAACACCGTCTATTTTCAGGCCGTTTTTTTCAAAGGCATCGCGGATTTCCTTGGCGGTTTGGAATCCCGACGCGTTTTGCAGCATGTAGTTGCTGGGTTGCGCTCCGGCGGCTCCCGAGCGCTTCGCGTACGCGAGAAAATCTTGGAGCGATTTTGCGCCGTGCTGGGCGCCTTCGATGGAAGGATGGAAAACGGTTTGGCTCATAGGGGTTTTGGTTTGGTGGATGATGGGTTGGACTTCAAGTATGTGCGGTGGGATTGCGAAAATTCCAGCGCTTTTGCAGGGTTCGCGCATGCGCTTGCGTGGGTGGTGGGGTGTTTTGCGCGAAACGGCGATTGGCAGCCCGCCCGGGTGCGGGTAAACCCAATGCAATGAAACCCCTGAAGGATTTGACGGCGTATCTGGACGAATTCCTGCGGACCGCCTCGGTCTCCGACTACAGCCAGGCTATGAATGGACTGCATTTGGAAAACGGTGGTGCAGTGACGCGGATTGCCGCCGCCGTCGATGCGTGCGAGGCCGTAATTGCCGAGGCTTGCGCGCGGGGGGCGGATTTTTTGATTGTGCATCACGGCTTGTTCTGGAACGCGTCCACGATCACCAATGGGGTTTACCGCAAGCTGAAACTTGCGACCGGCAGTAATCTGGCCGTTTACAGCTCCCATCTTCCCCTGGATCTGCATCCCGTGGTCGGGAACAACGTGATTCTCGCGAAGGCTCTGGGCTTGAAAAAGCTCCGCCCGTTCCTGCCCCTTCGGGGACAGATGGCCGGTTTGCAGGGGGAGTTTTCCGGTTCCAGAGCGGACTTGGTTGCGCGCACCGGGAAAGCGGTCGGCGGGAACGTGCATGTCTGCGCGGGTGGTCCCTCGAAGCCAAGGCGGGTCGGCGTCGTGACCGGCGGGGCGGGTTCGGAGGTTGCGGCTGCGGTTGCCGGTGGAGTGGATACGTTTGTGACAGGCGAGGGGCCCCACTGGAGTTACACGCTGGCTGAGGAACTTGGAGTCAATGTGATTTATGCAGGCCACTACGCGACCGAGACCTTTGGTGTAAAAGCACTTGCGCAGCACATTTCGGTGAAATTCCGTTTGCCTTGTAGTTTCATCGATCACCCGACTGGGCTTTAAGGGGTGGTTTCGTTACGGGGTGCTTTCGATGAGCTCGCGGAGCCTCTCGACAGAGTCGGGGCGCAGCCGTTCCACGGTCTGCCAAGAAGGCAGGGCGTGGGCGCGGGAAGAGTCGGGAAGCCCGCGCAGCGAGTCGAGGAATGACTGTGAAAGAGCCGTTTCAGGGTCCACCTCGAATGGGAAGCCGTTGATCTGCGCCAGTATTTTGGAACGTCTCACCGCCTCCGCAGTTTCCGTGTGCATCGCGCGGACCAGTGAATCCGCCAAGCGTCCGTCCAGACGGCAGCCTTCTATACTCAGCTGTTCCAGAAGCGTTCCGGCAATCTCCGCACACATGCGCTTCAACGATGCTTCTGCGGGTTGGTGTTTGTGGTCGTAACCGGAGCCTCCGTCGACCTGGGCGATCCGGACCGGGTCCACTTTGCGGAATACTTCCGAGAGCATCCCGATTTCAAGCCCCCAGCCGGGCTGGAACTCGAGCGCCCCCGCAAGACCCGTGCTCATCGCGCACTCGCCGGAAAGGGGATAGCGGAAGCCTCGCAAAAAATCTAGCAGCGGCAGATGCCCGCAGACGTCGATGAGGGCGTGCAGCAACGGGCTGAGGAAAAGCCTGCTGACTCGGCCGTACAGGCGGTCGGTGGCGCGGCTGTAGTACATCTTCGCGAAATCAAAGCCCCAATCCGGATTCGCGCATGCCATGCACATGCGGGCGAGGATCGGGCGGTTGAAAGAGACCACGTCGGCATCTTGAAATGCAACGATGCCGTGTCCGCGCCGCGCGTAATGCAGGCCGATGGCGGCCCAAACATTGAGCCCCTTGCCCGTTTGGAGTGACGAGGCGGGTACGGCTGCCGCGTACGAGAGCGCTTCAAGGCAGCTCCGCGAGTCGACATGCAAAAGAGTGTGAGGCACCGCGAGAATATTTGAAAAGAACGAGCGCGCCTCCGAAAACTCCCGCTCATCCAGACCGTTCAACGGAACGAGGGTCTTGTGCAGCCACTTCGCTTTTGAGAGCTCGGTACAGATGCTTGTCAGCGCCGGGTTGCGGAGGTCTGCGGCGTGACAGGGGAGCACCAGGGTGACGGGCGTGGAGTGCGCGATCCCAGGCAGGATCCGCTGATCGATTTCTTGAAGATGCTCGTGGTTGAGGCCTTGAAGGGTGCAGATGGTCTCGTTCTGCGCAAAGTCGCTCATGGGGCGGATTGGGAGTGGCCGGAAAGGACAGCGTCCGCTGGCGCCTAGGAATGGAAATCCTCTGAATCCACCTCAAAATCCTCGTCCTCGATGTCGCGTTTCATCTCGCGAGACAGGAAAGGGCGGCAGAACCCGTAAAGAAGGTAGGTCAGAAAGAGAACAAAGGGCATCCACTCGAAGTTCATGGCGGTGACGACCGCCACGATGAGGATGAGCATGAATTTCGGGAGCGAGCGCGTGGAGCGCCATGAGAGTCCCTTGAAGCTCGGGTACTTGAATTTACTGAACATCATCCATGAAAGGAAGAGCATCAGCGGAGGAAGCACCCACTTGCTTGGGCCAAGGGAATGCTGGCGTTCGTCCAAAAAAAGCATGGCCAGAGTGAGGGACGCGATCATTCCGGCGGCGGCGGGAATTGGAAAACCGGTGAATTCGCGGTTCGCGGACGCCGAGTCCATCGCGGCAAGGCAGTTGAAGCGCGCAAGCCTGAGCGCTCCGCACACAAGGTAGATGGACGCGATGATCCAGCCTGTGCGCGGAAACTCGTACAACACGATCTTGTACACCATCAGCGCTGGCGCCACGCCGAAAGACACGATGTCCGCGAGTGAGTCGAACTCGCGGCCGAAAGGGCTTTCGCTTCCGCCGAGCCGGGCCAGGCGTCCGTCAAGCAGGTCGAAGATGCAGGAAGCGAGGATCAACCAGATCGCGTAGTGGATTTGCCTGCTGGCGTCCGCGAGATCGATCGGGGAGTTTCCCTGCACGGCGAACACCATCGCGCTTTCGACGATTTTCAGCGAGGCGGCAAATCCGCAGAAGAGATTTCCCGCCGTCATCAGGTTTGGCAGCAGGTAAATCTTGGGGCCTGCATCCTCCGCGAGCGCGCCGGGTCGGGTCGGCGGGGTCGGCGCGGAGCGGCTTGGGGAGGATTCGCTCAAAGCCGAGTCTTTGTTTGATGCCGGTTCCACGGTTTTTAGGGTGGTGGCGTTTTTAATTCGCTGAGGCCGCTGGGTACCGCGCGATCACGTGCAGGCCCCCTTTGACTCGGTCTCCGGGTTTTACTTTGATCTCGCAGTTTAGCGGCACGAAAACCTCGGTGCGCGAGCCGAAGCGGATCATGCCGAAACGATCCCCTTTGGCAACGGAGTCGCCGACTTTCCGCCAAGGAACGATTCGGCGGGCGATGGCGCCGGTGATCTGCCTGACGACGAGACTTCCCTGAGCGCCCTCGAACGCCCAGGTTTGAGCCTCGTTTTTGGTCGAGCACTCCTTGTTCCGAGCGTCCAAATAGGGCCCGGGATAGGTGCCGGGAAAATGATTCAGGTACGTGACCTTTCCGTCGATTGGAGCTCGGTTCGTGTGCACGTCGAAAACGGAGAGGAACACGCCGATCCGGCGCATGGGCGTCTTTAAAAACTCTGTTTCCTCCATTTCCACGATTTCCGTCACCACGCCGTCCGCGGCGGAAAGGATGTCCAGGGGATCCTGCGAGCCAAGCCTCTCCGGGTCGCGGAAGAAATTCAGGCAGAACACGGTGCCGAGCACTGAGATTCCGCACAGCCACCATTGGCGGGACACAAAGCCGGCGCCGCCGATGAGGAACACGACCGCGAATATCCAGCGGCCCTCCCAGAGAGTTTGAAAACGCATAGTGGGGTATACTCGGTTCCCAATCTCCGCGGTCAAGCGGGTTCCCCGAACCGGGCGGTTTTGAACAACGCCCTCGGGAGTGCACGACTCGTTTTCGGGGCGATTCCAACAGTCCATCGGCCAGATGGATAGCGCATCTGCGAGGGATCCGCGTTTGGGTGATCCGAGGGTTTCCGACAAAAACCCGCCCAGGTTCCGCATTGCCTGCGCCGGTTTTCGTCTTCGCCAGCAGGTCATTGACGAGCAGCGCAGACGGCCATGAAGTTTCCGAAGGTTGTCATTCGGGAGGCTGAGGTCTAGCATTTCGGAATGACCGCGTTAACGAGTGTGATCCGCCCTGAAATGACCATGATGGAGTTGATCTCCGGCTACCCCGGGGCCCAGAGGGCGTTGTTTAAAGGGTTTCATATCGGCGGTTGCTCCAGTTGCGGATTCCGCCCGGACGAGACTTTGGCCTCGGTTTGCGAGCGGAACGGTGGGCTTTCTGTGGAGGAGGTGGTTGCGTACCTCGGCAAGGCGCAGGAGGCGGATGCGGCCATGGAAATCTCGCCGAGGGAAACCCACGATCTCCTTGGCGCGGGCAAGGCGGTGTTGGTGGATATCCGGACCCGCGAGGAGTTTGATGCCGTCCATATCGGGGGGGCGCTCCTGTTCACCGAGGAACTCATGCATGAGATCTCGGGCTGGGATCGCTCGAAGCAGGTGGTTTTTGTATGCCATCACGGGGTCAGAAGCCTGGATGCCGCCGCGTATTTTGCGGGGCACGGAATGGAGAACGTCCGGAGCATGAAAGGCGGCATCGACGCATGGAGCTGCGAGGTGGATGCGTCCCTGCCGCGTTACGACTTGGAGTAGGGGAGCGTTGTCCCCGGAGGCGGTTTAGAATTTGAAAATGGACGAAAAAATTGATCTTCAGGCGAGGATTCAAGAGGCCCTCGCGGCAAAGCGGAACCTTGGCGAGATGACCGATGCGGATTCGGTGGGAACCGCGGGCTCTGCCGACTGCGGGGACATGTTGCGGATGTGGTTGAAGTTTCGCGAGGACGAGCGCGGGCGCCGCGTGATTGATCGCGCGACATTTCAGACGTTTGGTTGCGAGACTGCGATTGCTGTGGCGAGCGTCGCCACGGAGTTGCTTGCTGGTAAAACCGCGCAGGAAGCGATGGATTTATCCGGCGAAGAGCTTGCCTCGCCACTCGGAGCGCTGCCGCCGATGAAGATTCATTGCGCGCAGCTGGTCGAAGGCGCCCTTCGCAACGCGCTCGAGGCTGCCGGTCCCGAGATCCAGTCGGGGAAAGTGGCAAAGCCCGTGGTGTCGGGCGCGCTGGGTTCACCCACGGTCCAAGCGGCCTCTTCGCCGACCCTGCTCGAGAATTTACGCTCCGGGGTCAGCGCGACCGGGAAGGTGAAAATTGTTTTGAAGCCGACGCCGGAGGCGGGTGGCGAATAGAATCCGCTGGAACGGCTCCGCCGAAAGAACTAGGGCAAAAATCATGCACGAAAATACAGAGAAGGTTTTATTGAGGGATTGTGAGGCGATCCGGATCCCAAGCGGGGATGTCATCAAACTTGCGAAAGGGGTTGCCGTCATGATCACGCAGGCGCTGGGCGGCAGCTACACGGTGGCAACCTCCGAGGGTTTGGCGCGGATCACCCACGAAAACGCGGATGCATTGGGGCTGGAGTCGTCGATCGCGGCGGCTGAAGGCGCGTCGTTGCCGGATGGAACGCCGGTCGATGAGGCATCGGTGTGGGAGCAGCTTAAGACGTGTTACGATCCGGAAATCCCCGTGAATATCGTCGACTTGGGGCTGGTATACGATTGCGCGGTGGATCAACCGCAGGGCGAGTCTGCAAAAGTTCAGGTGAAAATGACCCTCACGGCGCCGGGGTGCGGCATGGGGCCGGTCATCGCCCGCGAGGCGGAGCAGAAGATCCTGTCCATTCCCGGAGTGCGTGAGGCCTCGGTTGAGGTCGTCTGGGACCCGCCATGGAACCAGGCAATGATCAGCGAGGTGGGGAAGATGAAGCTCGGTTTGATTTGATTGCCCAGCGCCCGCTCTGCGGCGGTCCGTTCCGTGTGCGCGCTTGCGGGTGTGCGACGCGCGCCTGCCGTCGGCCCCTGTGCGGGCTGCCCATCAGCGGTTCGGTACCCGGATCAGGATTCTGGCGCGAAGCCTCCCAGAATGCCGTGCTCCAAAGCGAGGGCTTCATTGACCCCGCTCATTTGCACGTGCTCGCGAAGGTCGGTCACCGATTGAATGCGCCTGAGAACGGAGTCCGCCGGGAGGGTTGAAGCGGTGGCTAGCGCGTGCTTCGCGCATTCTGGAAGATGCCTTGCTTCTTGGTTCTGCTGGAGTAGCAGGACGTCCGTCCAGAATGCCTCGAGCATCTCGAGCACCCGGCTACGCTCTCCGAGGTAAAGGGATTGTGTTTTAGCCGCGAAAAGATCCTCCCGCTTTTCAAACCATTTCGCGTCAACAACCTGCTTGTACTGTTTCTCCTCTGCGCGCGCTTCGGCCTCCATTTGTGATTGGATGGCCTCCTTTGTCTCCGCAAGCAGCATCTGGACTTGCTGGGCAAGCCAGAGGCCTCCGCGCAGGTCTGCTTTTTTGGATTGAAAAAAGGTGTCGATGATCTGGATCAACGCAAGCTCTGCCGGCCGCCTCTCCGCTTTCTTGGTAGGCCTGAGCGAGACTTGAACGCAGCGCGAGAGGATCGTCTCCAGCAGCTGCTCCGGTTGTTCGGTGATCAGGATGATGTGCGTATCCGATGGCGGTTCCTCCAGCGTCTTCAAGAAGGCGTTTGCGGCCTGCGTTCCGAGGCGGTCGGCGTCCTGCAGCACTGCGAACTTTTTGCCTCCGCTCAACGAGCGCATCCGCAGCTTCTGCTCCAAGCCCCGGATCTGTTCCACGCTGAGTTGCCGGGATTTGGATTCCGGGGCAATCCAGTGGACGTCGGGATGGGACGGGACTCTTTCATCATCGCAGTCGAGAAGCCGCGCGCAAAGCGTCTGGGTCAACTCCCTTTTCCCGCTCCCCCGGGCGCCTGTCACGAGATAGGCGTGCGCGAAGCGGTTCTGTGCATGCGCTTTGACGAGGAGTTCGAGAGCTTCAGATGCGGCGAGTGGCATGGTGGGGTGTGTGCCAACCTTTGCCGCGCTCAGAAAGCAAGTTCTTCAACCCCGGCGATCGGCTTTTGCGCGATGCTCGGGATCAACGGGCGAAAACTTTCGGGCCGTCCATTCCTCCGCTCGGGTTTGTGGCCATCCGGTCCCGAGAACGGCGGGCGAGTTGCACGAATTCGTTGTTTTCTCCAAAGTCCGACCAGGGTCCCCGGGGTACTTCTGAGAATTCGACAAACTTCCAATCGGTGACGTCGATGGAGTTCAACTTCAAATAATCGCGCACCGCTGGCGAGACATCGAGCCCTGCTCCGCCGTTCATGTTCGGAATGGGGCGTGCCCGCCCGAACACGTACTCCCAGTGGTCGGTCCGATAAGGGCCGCAGTCGCTCCATTGCGCGTAGCAAACCCGCCCGGAACTGTTGCGGATCGCAATCCAGCGGTCGCGGCACACGCTTTGTCCGTCCCGAACGAAAGCCTGTCTGAACCACGGGATGACCGATCGGGCTTCCGGCTTGTGCCCGCCTTTGGCCACGTCGTTGTAGGGCAGCGCGAAGTAAAACGGGTTGAGCTTCGGGACGAATGCCGCGGGGATAAATCCGTTTCGTTTGGCTGTGTCGGGGTTGTCGTAGCCGCCGAAAGACTCCTTCCAATTCTGGTCCCATGAGGAGGAGCGGTTGTGAACGGGGTTGTTGACGGTGGCGGACTCTCCCACCCAGAACACCGTCGTGACGATCTTGGTTTTCCACGGGTACTTGCCACTGCCGAGCGAGTAGGGCGAGGGGACGTAGGGGGTCAGGGAACCGGGCGGCGGATAGTATTTCGTGGATTGAAAGGGGGCGGTGGCAATCAGCGAACTGATTGGACTCCGGGCGGATGTGGAGGAGGATGCGGCCCCCGGCTTGGAGTCTCCATGGCCGCCGGTCGACGGAATGCGGACGGTTGGTTCGAGAGACTGGATGGCGCTCTCCCTCAATCTTTCCGCGTACCGTTGGAATTCGGCTTTTTCAGAAAACGGTGAGGGACGGGACCCTGAGTCCGCAGCATTGCCTGCCGGCACCAAGATTGCGGCCAGCGAGAGGACGCTCGTTGAGAGCATTCGAATGGACTCGCCCCAGGGACGTGGGTTCGATGCCTTGCGGTCGTCCCGCCGGGGGCACGCCGCGGACGGGACAGAGTCACTCTGAGCCGCACCTGCCGCTGGGAATCCAGAGAGGGCGGGTGGCATATACCGGTCGATGGCCGAATCGACTGAGGGAGTCTCGGGGTCTGGGCGCATTCGATTAAGCTCGAGAGGGTAGACTCTGCCTGCGGGGGCGTAAAGGGGTTATTTTTGGGTCCGTACTGCGATAAGTCCTTCAGAGATCGGCGCTCAGGAATCCTGCTGATGAAAAAACGCCCGGAATTGTCCCGAAAATCATTCTTCCGGCTTGTCGAAACGCCCCGAATCATCCAGCTAGAGGGACCGTTTCTTTATGAGTACCCAGAACCAATATCCAAAACTACACAACGCCATGTGGCCCGGCCTTGTCGGCAAGGAGCCAGGCACCGACCACCCTCCCATCAGTCTTGAGCGCATGCTCGAAATGACAGCTCAAGCTGAGGTGGATGGACAGAAGTTCGACGGCGTAGACCTGTTTCTCTTCCACCCGCACACTGATCCCGACGCCAGCGATGACGATCTTAAGAAGATGGCGGACTTGATCGCGTCGAAGGGACTCGCGGTCGGATCTTTGGTGGCGCCAGTCTGGCCCGGAACCGTGGGCGATTCATCGATGGGCACAGAAGAACAGCGCGGCAAGTTTGTGCTCGCCGTGAAGAAGGCCTGCCGGATCGCGGCGATTTTGAACAAGCACGGAGTCCGTCAGTACGGGGTGATCCGGATCGACGCGGCTGATTCACCGGCGCATTGGGCGGATGACCCCGCGGGCAACAATCGCAAAATTGCGCAGACTTTCCGCGAAGCTGGAAAAGTTGCCGCCGACCACGGCGAGCGGCTCGCCGCCGAAGGTGAAATCTGCTGGGCGGGCATGCACTCTTGGAAATACATGGTGGCGCTCTTGGAAGAAGTGGGAATGCAGGGTACGGTTGGATTTCAGGCGGACCTCGCACACACTTACCTGTACCTTCTGGGGTACAACGCTCCTGAACACGGCCTGCTCAAGCCCGGACATTCCCACGCGGAATTCCAGGCGGCTTACAAACTGATGACTGACGCGCTGCGCCCGTGGACGCTTGATTTCCATGTGGCCCAAAACGACGGCACGGTCCACGGGACCGGTTCCCACGATAAGACGGGACGGCATTGCCCGGCCGACGATCCGAACGGTAAGTTGGACATCACGGAATGCTCCGGTTACTGGATGCAGGGCGCCGCTTCCCGCGGAATCCGGCACATTTGTTGGGACGGATGCATGTTCCCGAACCGAACTTTGGAATCCATGCACACTTGGAACACGATCCTGGGAGCGATGCTCAAGGTGCGCGCAGTCCACGGATGGAATGCCTAGCGCCCCCGGCGCTGGAATCGACTCAGCCCGCTGCTTTCGGACGGATTGCCCGTGCAATCCATCGGCCGCGGGCGGTGTCTTCAATCCGGCGCGCGATTTTCAAAAACATCAACAAACACCTCTGTAATTCCACCAAATCCTATGGCTAAAAAAACTCTAAACGTCGGAATCGTCGGATACGGATTCATGGGGCGCACCCATGCGAACGCGTTCCGAAAAGTCACCAATTTCTTCGATCTGCCAGCGACCCCCGTCCTGAAGGCTGCGTGCGGCCGTGACGAGGCCAAGCTCAAGGCGTACTGCGACCGCTGGGGCTGGGAGTCCGCGGAAACAGACTGGCGCAAGCTGATTGACCGCAAGGATATTGATATCATCGATATCTGCACGCCGAACGACTCTCACGCCGAGATCGCGATCGCCGCCGCCCGTGCCGGTAAAATGGTGATGTGCGAGAAGCCGCTGGCGATGAATGGTCCTCAGGGGGAGGAAATGGTCCGGGTGATCGAGGAGACCAAAGTGCCAAACATGGTGTGGTACAATTACCGCCGGGTGCCCGCCGTCACCTTCGCAAAACAGCTGATTGACGAGGGCCGTCTGGGGCGCATTTTCCACTACCGCGCAAAGTTTCTGCAGGATTGGACCATCAGCGCTGATCTGCCTCAGGGTGGCGCGGGCCTCTGGCGGTTGGATGCTGGGGCTGCGGGATCGGGCGTAACAGGCGATCTTCTCGCGCACTGCATCGACACCGCACTGTGGCTCAATGGTACGATCGGTTCCGTGAGCGCGATGACCGAGACGTTCATCAAGCAGCGCACGCACACAGCGACGGGCACGGTGCAAGAAGTGAAGATCGACGATGCATGCGCTTTTCTGGCACGGTTCGACAACGGTTCATTGGCGACGTTCGAGTCGACCCGGTACGCGCGCGGCCACAAGGCGCTCTACACGCTGGAGATCAACGGGGAGAATGCTTCGATTGCTTGGGACTTGCATGACCTCCATCGTCTGCAGTTCTTCGATTATAAGGATCAGGGAAGTCTGCGTGGATGGCGCTCGATTCACATCACCGACGGGGATCACCCCTACATGAGCAAGTGGTGGGTGCCGGGTCTTCAGATCGGCTATGAGCACACTTTCGTGCATCAGGTGGCTGACTTCCTTGAGGGCGCGGTTAATGGAAAGTCCGTGGCGCCGACATTCCGGGATGCGCTGGAAACTCAGTATGTTTGCGATGCGGTGCTGGATTCCGCCAAAAACGGACGCTGGCAGGATGTGAAGCACGCGATCTAAGGAGCGCTCGACGAGTGATTTGAAAGCCCCTTGCGCCGGGATGCGCAAGGGGCTTTGTTTTGTTAAGCTGTCGCGGTTCGGCTTTCACCCTTATCCTTCCAATTTCCGGTGCGTGCCAATCCTTTACAGTCAAAGCCCGAGTGCCGCGTGGCGCTGCGTTACGGACCATGCGGCGGCATGGAAAGTGGCTTTGCCATGGTTTTTGTGCTCATCGTCAGCGGCGTTATTTCAGCCTTGTTCATCGCACTGGTGCTTCGGAGCATCGATGTGGTTTCGGAGTCAAATGAACCGGTTGTGGCCCAGCGAGCGGACGTTTTTACAAATGTCTGTAAAAGCCTGCTCATTTCAGATCTTCGAAACGAAATGAAGGCAGGGTCTTTTGATCCGCTCAATCCGGATGCGGCTTCTCTTCCTAAAGTGGCATCGGAGAGCGGATCGAAATTGATCTTGTATCCGAAGACTCCATTTTCTGCCGTGCCGACTCGGATGACGGCGCGCGGCGGCGACGGTTTGGCGATCGCCGAACCAAATCTTTTGAAATGGAGCAGCCGTGATGCGTCTTTTTTTTCAGAGCCGGTTTCTGGCTCCCACGCTCTCTCCACCCATTTCCCGCCGGCTCCTCCTGCGGCGCCTGTTTCCACAGCGGAACGCTCCCTTAACTCAAAGTCCGTGCCGCCAGAATTGTGGCGGATGCCGAGGCTTTTGACCGGAAGCAGCGGGATGAGCATTACTCCGGACTGGGTTCTCGTGAGTTGGAAGGGGAAACGATTGAGGGCCGTGCCATCGGACAGCTCTGACCCGATCATAGGCCGCTACGCTTTTGTGATGTACGATGAAGGCGGGCTGTTGGATCTGAATGTTGCGGGTTTTCCAAGTATCGCAGATTCAGTGGATCCGTGGTGGCGGTATGAGCAGGGGTTGAAGGGGGGAGTGGGCTTCTCCGACCTATCGGTGCTTTTTCGGCAAGCTGGGTTCACTGAGGAGCGAGCGGCGCTCTTAAGCAACGCGTTCCTGCAGTGGCGGCATGACGGTTTTAGGGGGGGCTTCAATTCGGGCGGTTATGGAGTGAAGTACCGGGACTATCTTTTGGGCGAAAGGCTGGGGTTTCTCGCGGGCGTGCCTGCGGGCGGGCGGGGTTTCGTGAGCCGCCGTTTCGCCATTGAAGTCTTCGATCGCCTTCTTGCATCAGAAAAGTCGCAGGTCGATTCGCTTTTGCAGTTCGTCGGTACATTCAGCCGAGATGTGAATCAACCCAGCTTGCGCCCGGAGCTGCGCCGGCCTCCGGTCCGGCCGCTCTCGGACGGAGGCAATGATCTGGCCGGTTGGGATTCTGCCTGTGCAAGCCCTCTGCAGCATGTGAACCCCCCGTTCCTGCAAGTGGTTCTTTCTCCGAGCACGGCGGCGATTCCCGGCACTTTATCGGCCGCGACTATTTACGGAACACGATCAGACGGCAGTCCGATGCGGCCCGGGCAACCACTCGTGGTGAAGCGTTTTCCGCTATCGAGGTTAAGCATGATCTCCGCCGGGTCTGTTGCCGCGGAGGGTAGTCCCATCCAACGTCTTTTCGGTTTAACGAGATCCTCCGCTCAAGAGCCTTGGGTCTATTCTGCGTGTGGTCCGAATGGGATCCTGACTCTGCATGAGGTTGCAGGGCTTCGCGGTGCCCAGTCCCGGGAACCAAATTTTGTTGAGCTTTTAAAAGCGGGGATTTCTGTCGGTGCCGTTGCGCCCAGTCTGGGTTCCGCTCCGGGTGCGCCGGCCTCAGGGACCTCCGTGGACGAAGCAATTCTTCAGATCGCCGCCAACATCATCGACCAGTTTGATGCGGATGGTTTTCCAACGAGGTTGCTCCTGCCTTCACACGCTGACGGAGGATCTCCGCAGGGACTGGAGCTCAGCGGGATCGAAAACCTGCCTTACCTTTACGAGGTGCGCACCTTGCTGACGCCGCTCAGGCAATCCAGTCCGGCGTCCCCGTTTGTTGCACCGGATCCCTCGCAGCCTGAATCTTTTTTCAGTCAAAAGCCGATCGTTGATCCCGGGGCTGCATGGGTGTGGCAGCAGGTTTCACTTTGGAATCCCCACGCACAGGCTGTCCCCGGGGCCGCCGGTTTGGGCGTGCCTGCGGTCACTGCCGGTAGCTCTAGTCCCGTCCAATTCAGAATTGTAGCCGAGTCCGCGGAGCCCGTCTCACTGTGGGCTGTGCGCTTGAATACCATGAAATACGCCGAGATGACCATGCCGACCGGAGGAACAGAACCTCAGGTGAGCGGGGTTAAAATCGCGGGTGAGCAATTGCGTTTCAAACTGGAGGAAAAGCCGCTGAACGCATTTCATCAGCCGGCCTTTTTGTTCAGAGAGGATTATGTCCCGGGAGTGTCGGTTGAGATGGGCGCCGACAACATCGCGGCATCCACCGGCATCATAAACGACACGGGTGCGGGGTACCTCGGGGTGGCTGTGGCGCAGGTGCCTCGAATCAGCGCTCTGCCGGTCCAGCACGATGGGGTTGTTGAAAAATTATCCGCGTATCCAGAGCTCTATGAAGCCCATCCGGATGGAAAACCGGCGGCGGAGGTGACTGTGAATTACAGGCTGGAGTATCTTCGAACCGCGAAAGGCGGTGCCGAGGAGTGGGTAGCGTATGATCGGAAATCCTGCGTTTTAATTGGTCCGGCGTTCTGGTTGCAGGATGCTGGCCAGTTTTTTGAGGATTCTTGGGCTGCGGCGTGTCCTGTCGGCATCGGTCGTTTTTTGGCGCCTGATCCACGGACAAACCGATTCGGATATTTTCTGAATGACCAGATATTCGGCGAGCAGGTTGACAAGAGGTTTGCCGCGGACCCACTGCGATTCCACAAGAATCTCCCAAGCGCCGCGAATGCTTACGCGGACCCCGACGGAGTAATTCGCCGTGCGAGTGGTTATCTGGCGTTGAATCCGCCTTTGCAGGCTGAACCGCTCGCCCGTCCTGTGGTGCTGAACCGCCCTTTTCGCTCCGTGGCTGAACTTGGGTACGCGTTTTCGGGCGTGCCTTGGCGGCAGTTGGATTTTGTCACGCCGGAAAGCGGGTTTTCAGGTTTGCTTGATGTTTTCTGCATCAATGAAAATCAGGATCCTCGCGCATTGGAGCGGGGCCGAGTGAACTTAAATACGCGGCAGGCGCCGGTGATTGAGGCACTGCTGTCGCGAGCTTATTTGGACGAGCTGAATCCCTTGGGAAGCACTTTGGAGCCGGGTGATGCAAGGACGGGCGTCTCTGCGAAATCAATCGCCCGCGCACTCGTTGACAGGACATCCTCCGTTGAGGCGGGGAAGGGACCGATAACCAATTTGTCCGAGCTCGTCGGGAGGTTGGCGGGAGCGCAATCCAGCGGCATTTTGTCGGGGTCGGTTGCGTACGGCGGGTTCGCGTCTGATCTTGACGCTCTTTTCGGAGGCGCTCCGACGTATCGGGGCAGTGAGCGGGCTAAGCACGCGGTGATGCGGGCATTGGCGGACTCTGGCTCTGTGCGGGTGTGGAATTTACTCATCGACATGGTGGTGCAGATCGGACGCTATCCGCCAAGGGGGGCATCTGTTCCCGCTCCCAAAAATGCGTTTGAGGCTGCATTTCAAAAGGCGAGCGGAGCGGCAGCCGTCGGCGTAAGCCCTCTTTCAGCCTTTCATGTTGAGGCCGAAAAGCATCTATGGTGGCATCTTGCAATTGACCGCCTGACTGGGGAGGTGCTCGATGAATCGCTCGAATTCATCGATAACTGAACCCATCGATAACTGAACCGTTAAAAAAATGCGCAGACATTCCAGCTTTCAGCCCGAAGCCACCAACAAGGAGTACGATTGAATCTTTCAAAACGATGCGAATACGCTTTGCGAGTGATGCTGGATCTCACCATCGCTCGAAGACGGGGGGCGAATCTGGTCCCGCTCGCGGCGCTTGCGGGTGCGCAAAATATTCCGGCGGGCTTTCTGGAGCAGATCCTGTTGCGTTTGAGGCAGGGTGGCTTTCTGGCGAGCACCCGGGGCAAAAACGGGGGCTATTCTCTCGCGCGGCAGGCGGGTGAAGTTCGGGTCGGTGACATCATCCGTTTTTTGGACGGTTCGTTCGCCCCGATAGCGTGCGCGAGTCAGACCGGCTACAAGCGCTGCTCGTGTCCTGATGAAGCGCGCTGCGGAGTCAGAATGCTCATGTTGAAAGCCAGAGACGCGCTCTCGGAGGTTCTGGACGGGGCCACGCTCGAATCCCTTGCGGAGAGCACGCTCCGCAGCTTTGAGTCAGACGGATTGTCTCCTGAGATTCTGCTGCGGCTTCTTCCGGGGAGGACACACAGGAAGGCGAAAGAGTCCCGAGCGGAGCCGGAGTATCTTATTTGACAGTTTGCGGCCAACGGCCTGAACCCGTTGGCATAGCCATTGCGCTCGATACCGCGTTGGTAAGGAGCAGCTCCGATGTGGATTTCGCGTTCGAGCAACATGGCGGCGTTCATTAAGATTTCAGCGATTCTGGG
>JBILLT010000093.1:0-9083 GCA_044375925.1 Chthoniobacteraceae bacterium
AGCAGGCGGTTTTGGGAAAACTTCGGGTGCAACGCCACCGCATAAACGCGGCTGATGTTGCGGTCGAAGTCCCGCATGTCGGCCATCAGATCGACGCGGTTCACATCGGGACTCGGTTCAAAGGAGGAGATCCGCCCTGCCTCCTCGACCACCATCAAGCGGCTGCTTCCGGGAATGGGCAGCAAATCCAGGGGCCGGACCAGCGTCAGTTCCGGATAGACGCGCTCGACAACATAGGGCAGAGGCGGCTCGGGAGAACCATGGATGCGGGAGGTTGTCCAGACCTGGCGCTGCTGCTGCTGCTGTGCAACCGAATCAAAAGTAAAACCGACCGTGCACAGCACACAAATCAAACGGACGGCACGTGGTGGTGTTTTCATTCTCCAATTCAATGTTCAGAAATCCAATCACCCGAGCGCGCCGCCTCTTGCACGCCACTACGGTTTTGATGCGGCGGCAAGACGCGCTTTCTTGATGGTCTCCTGCACGGAAACGGCTGCGCCGCCAAGTCTCTTGCTCTCGTCGGCCGCTTCCATGAATGCGTAAAGCTCGATCGTCTCCTCCATGCTGACGGGCGCCTTTCCGGAGCGGAACATGTCAATGATCGCGTAAAGCAAAACGTCGTACCCGTCGTACGCACCGACCGCGGCGTCGCCCGACTCCCCGTGGGCGATTCCGCCGTAGCCCTTCCGGTCCCTGCCGTTCTCCTGCCTGAAAATGCCGGTCCGACCGCCGGACCACCGCCCTTCAACGACCACTTTGCCGTCCGCATCCTCGGAGCGCTTCACGGATTCGCAGCCCGTCCCCAGCACCGTGAAAAGGCTCTCGCAGCCGTGCACTCCGTACCAAAACAAATCCGGGTGCGTCGGCTCGAGGTTTACCGGGCTGAAAGTCTCGGCCGCACGGACCTTGCCGACGGACCCGTTGCGCACGCCCTGTGTGGTCGCGCCGTATCGCAAAGACGAAGAGCAAAACAACGGGACATTCGCTTTCTGCGCAGCTTCTAAAATGCGGATGGAATCCGCCAAAGAAGCCGCGATGGGTTTGTCGATAAACACGGGCTTGCGCGCCTTCAAGACGGGCTGAACGTGTTCCCAGTGCACGCGTCCGTCGTTGGATTCGAGCAGCACTGCGTCCACTTTTTGAAGCAGCGCTTCAATGGAATCCACAATCTCCACGCCCATGTCGCGGACCTTTTCGGTGTACTCGGGCACGCGCTTGACGCTGCTTTCGATATCACGGCTGCCTTGTGGATAGGCCGCCACCACCCGCGCGCCGGCCACTTTCGGAGCGTCCTCGGCCTTTTTCGGGCCTTTGTTAAGCGTCTGGGTGAACGCGATCACATGGGAAGTGTCGAGGCCGATGATGCCGACCTTGATTTGCGGGGGCGCGGCCTCGGGTTGCGCCTCCGCACGGGGAACCGAGACGGTTAAAAACATTGCGAGGCAGAAGACAAACGCGGCATGGAGCGATGCAGGGGGGGTCATGCGTGCGATTATGAGCGTGCACTCTGGCGACTCACAAGCAACCATTTCCGCCTTCGGGGCGAGGCCTGCAAAGTGCGGGCGGCCGCGGCAAGGTTCGTCGTCGAAGATCCTTTCTCGCCTCCCGAAAGGTGGCGTTGCATACTCGGCCTTCGCATGCTTTCCGTCGTCATCCCGCTGTTCAATGAAGAAGATAATATCGCGCCACTCTGCGAAGAGGTGCGTGCCGCCTTGGCGGGCCTTCCTTTTGAAATCGTGCTCGTAGACGACAAATCGACGGACGGAACGCTCGCCAGAATCCCGAAGCTGCCTGAGATCAGGGTCATCGAGTTTGCAAAAAACACGGGGCAAAGCGCGGCCATGTACGCGGGCATCCAAGCCGCAAAGGGCGGGACCATCGCGCTCATGGACGGCGACCGGCAGAACGATCCGGCGGACATTCGAAAAATGCTGCAGGAACTGGAACGCGGGTTTGATCTTGTTTGCGGCTACCGGGCGAACCGTCAGGATTCGCTTTCGAAAAAAATCACCTCCCGCATTGCGAACGCCGTTCGCTCGCGGTTCACCAAAGACGGGGTGCGCGACACGGGGTGCACCTTAAAGGTGATGCGCGCCGAATGCCGCGAGGCGCTGCTGCCCTTCTACGGCATGCACCGTTTTATCCCCGCGCTGATCAAGGGCATGGGGTATCGGATCACGGAAATGGCGGTGAACCATCGTCCGCGCGTTGCGGGCGTGAGCAAATACGGTTTTGGCAACAGAGCTTTTAAAGCGACATGCGACATGTTCGCCGTGCGCTGGCTGCTGACGCGACAGGTGCGCATCCGGGTCGCGAGAGAGACGCAACCGTAAACGCGCCAGGCGCTCACGGGCGCCGCACGTGTCCTGCACCGGAGAAACACGAGAGGCGCATCGCGGCAGCGGTTTTTGGGAATCAAGACCGCACGGCTGCCGCCTGCGATTTAGAGGTGGGACATTTCTCACATGGGGCGCGTTTTTCGAACAGGGAAGAGTGAGTTCAAGTCAACGCGGCGGCGAAGCAGTGTGCTCATCGTCGAGGACCATCCGATGATGCGGATCGGGATCCGCAGCCTGCTGGACCGTTCGGATCATTTCACCGTTTGCGCTGAATGTCCGAATTCGCGCACGGCTTTGGCCCAGCTGCGCGGGGATCAACCGGACATGGTGATCTTGGATATCACGCTGCCGGGCGGCTTGGACGGCATCGAGCTTATCAAGTGCATGGTTTCCGAGCACTCGGGCGTCGGGATCCTGGTGTTCAGCGTGCACGACGAGGCGCTGTATGCGCTTCGCTCCATCGCCGCTGGGGCGAAGGGGTATCTCATGAAAGGCGCCGATCCGAAGGCGGTTTTAAAAGCGCTGCAAACCATCCGCGACGGGGGCGTTGCCGTGAGCCCGGGAATCTCCCAGCGGCTCGTGCAACGGGCGGTGGGACACAGCTCGCCTGCATGCTCTCAAACCACCGATCATCTTTCGGATCGGGAACTCGAAGTGCTCAGCCTCATCGGACGTGGAAGTTCAACCCAGCAGATCGCAAACTCGCTCGGCATCTCCACAAAGACCGTTGAAACGCATCGGGCGCATTTGAAGCAAAAGCTCGCACTGAGAGGGGCGTTTGAATTGTTTCGCTACGCAGTTGCTTGGCGTTTTTCCGAGGGACATGCGCACCCCGCGGCCAGCTTGGATGTGTGCGGCAATGTAGGCGGTGTCACCGATGACCCGCATCTAGAGTTTGTCCGCAAATAGCTGTGTTTTACCCACGCTGTATTTTTTGTTTCAAATACTGCTTTTTTGAGATTTTGGCGCCTCTTTCCGGCCTCAAAATACAGCGCGGGGTAGGAAGCCGCTGAAATCAGCTCTGCGGGAATAAGGCTGCAGGCTGGATTTCGAACGCGGCGTTTGGTCCGGTTGATTTGACTTGTTTCAATTGAACCGCACATCACCTGCGGGTCGAATACCCGGCGCTTTGGCGGCGGAAGGGCCGTCCCCGAGTTCCGCCCGCGCTTTGGCAACCTCGCCTTGGAGCCGTGCGACGATATCGGGAAACTCTGCCGCGCAGTTGCGCGTTTCGCCCGGATCGGACTGCAAATCAAAGAGCGAAAGCGGCACGGATTCGACACGGTAGCCGTGCCGGCTCGCGATGCCGCGGATACCGCTCTCTTGGATGGATTGCGGTTTCAGCTTGCCCCAGTTGGAGGGCTTCCCTCCGCGCCCCGGCTCTGCCGCGACGGTGAGATACTCGTGCGGCACGTGGAGTTTCCATCGGCCCTGGCGGACGGCTTGCAGCTCATCGCCGGAGTAGTACCAAAATACGTCCCTTCCGCGCGCGTTGGCCGCGCCGAGGAGAACTTTGGAAATATCCATGCCGTCGATCTTGGTTTCGGGAAGGGGCGCCCCGCACAGCGTCGCGAATGTCGGATAGAAATCCATCGCGGCGATCAGCGCGTCCGAAACAACGCCCGCGGGCACCCGGCCCGGCCAGCGCACCACGCAGGGCATGCGCACGCCGCCCTCAAAAGTCGTGAGCTTTCCCTCCCGGAACGGCGCTGCCGATCCGGCGTGTTCCCCGTAAGAAAGGAACGGGCCGTTGTCGGAAGTGAAGACCACGATCGTGTTTCCCTCGAGGCCCGTGCGCTTCAACGCGGCGAGAATTTCGCCCACCGACGAATCCAATTCTTCGACCACGTCGCCGTAGACGCCGGCACCGCTTTTTCCGCGCCATGGTTCCGACGCGAAAATCGGCACGTGCGGCATGATGTGCGGCACATACAAAAAGAAGGGGTCCTTCGCATGCGACTCGATGAAACCGACCGCACGGTCCGTGATGCGCCGCGTGAAAAGGCTTTGGTCCGGATCAAGCTCAACCACCTTGTCTCCCGCGTAGAGCGGCAGCGGTGGAATACCGGGGGTGACCGGATGCAGAGGCCCGTTGTCGTTTGAGTAAGGAAGCCCGAAAAACTCGTCGAAGCCGCGGTGGGTCGGCCAGAAAGCGGGATGATGGCCGAGATGCCATTTCCCGTACCCGGCCGTGGCGTAGCCCTGCTCTTTGAGAAGCGTGCTGATGAGTTTTTCGCGCGGATGAATGCCGGTCTGGCTGGTGTGGTTGAGTGCGCCGACCATGCCCACGCGGTTCGAATAACAACCGCTCAACAACGCCGCGCGCGATGCCGTGCATACTGGCTGCGCAACGTAGAAGTTCGTCAAGCGCATGCCTTCCGCGGCGATCCGGTCGATGTTTGGCGTGCGGATGCGTTTTGCGCCATAGCATCCCACGTCGCCGTGGCCGAGGTCGTCGGCCAGGATGAATACGATGTTGGGCCTGTTCCCCGCCGGCGCTGCGGCGGAGGCGGGAGGCAACGCGCACCACAGCAAAAGCAAGAGCAGAAGCGGGCGAGTGTTCATTTTAAAAAAGCGAAGGAATGGCGGTGTTGGGCACGGTGTTCAGCATCACGCAAGGGACGGGTGGCCGCGCTGATCACGCGGGGCGGTGCCGCGCTTTCGTGAGCATGATTTCATTTCCTTCCGAGTCGGCGCACATCGCCAGATGCGCCGGTTCCTCCGGCGTGTCTTCGGGTTCGCGGAGCACTTCGCCGCCTTGCGCTTTTACCAGCCTGCAGCCCTCGAAGAGATCGCACACTTGAAACGCCATGCCGGTCCAGGTCCGTTCCGATTCGCCGCCGCTATGGATGCCGATGAGCGCGTCAGCCACGCGGACCTCGCCGATCACCTCGTTTTTGCGGACCACTTCGCCATCAAAAACGGTCGTGTAAAAACGGACGGCTCTGTCCATGTCTTTTGCCCAGATGATGTACTTAACCCGTTCGACTTTCATCTCGGGAGTTTAGGAGGCCGCCGGGCCGCTGCCCAGCCTCGCCTCGGATTTTCGGGACGTTGACCCGCCCCGGGGCCGCATTAAACTCGCGTGATGCAACACCCCTCGCCGTGTAACATTGGGCGATTCACCCGTCGCCGATTTCTGCTTCAGAGTGCGTCGGCCTTCGCGATGCTGCCGGTGTTCAGGTCAAGCGCAGCCGAGGTGCTGGGACAAGGCGATTTCCGGTACCGTGTGGTTCCGAATTGGGGCGACTTGAAGGACGGCACGCCGGTGAAGAATTGCCACGGGATCGTCTGCGACGCTTCGGGTCACCTCGTGCTGCTCACCGATCACACGGCGAACAATGTGATTGTTTACGATCAGGCGGGAAAACTGGTGCACAAGTGGGGGTCGGTGTTCCCCGGCGCGCACGGACTATCCATCGTGCGCGAGGGAACGCGCGAAGTGCTGTTCATCACGGATCTGCAAACGCACCGTGTCGTGAAAGCGACGTTGGACGGCCAGATCCTGAATGAATGGCGCTGGCCCGAACAGAGCGGCAGGTACAACTCCGAAGCCGAGTACAAGCCTTCGTGGACTTTGCACCTTCCAGACGGAGGATTCTTTGTCTTGGACGGGTACGGCAGGGATTTCATTACCCACTACGATGCGGCCGGGAAGTTTGTACGCATGTTCGGGGGTGCGGAGGGCGGCATCGTTCATTGGGGGCCGCATGGCGGGATGATGGACGGCAGCTCAACGCAGGATGCGACGCTTCTCATCGCGATGAGCGACCAGCAGCACCTGCTCAGGCTCTCGCAGAGCGGTGAAAAGCTCGGTACGGTTGAGTTGCCCGGCGGGAATCCGCGGCAGATCCGCCGGCATGGCGGCCACTATTTTGTGGCGCATCTCGGAGACAACTGGCCGAAGGATCGCAATTGCCGTGGATTCGTTTCGGTGCTCGATGCGAGCCTGCGCGTCGTTTCGAATGTGGGCGGCTCGCCGCCAGAGTACGCGCCGGACGGGAAGCTTCGGGCGATGACCCATGTCGGCGAAACATTCATGCATCCGCACGACTTGGTCGTCGACGCGCAGGGAAGCCTCTACGTGGCTCAATTCGCCTCCCAACAAACGTACCCGATCAAGCTCGAGCGTGTGTAGTGCGTCCGGTGCGGCGGTGGCGCGGGCGGCGGCGCTACGGTTTCTTCGGTATTTCCGGAATGTCTTTCCAGAACTGTTTCGCGGATTCGGCGGGCGATCCGTCGGCGGCTTCGCGGAACGAGATTTTGCGGATGCTACCGTGGGAGCGGAGGCCCTCGGCGGGAGCGGCGTCCTTCGGCAGAATCACGTTTTCAAGGAGCGGGCATGCCTCGAGCGCGGACAAGTCGCGAACGTTGGTGTCGGCGAGATTGATGTGTTGAATCGGCAGGCCGGCGAGCATGGAGATGTCGGTGATGGGATTGTTTGCAAGCACGAGGTGTTCGACAGGGATCCCCTTTAAAAACTCGATGCTCTTGAGATCGCCGCCCCGAGCGGTGAGGGAACGCAGAGGAATGCGTTGCAGCGCTTCGAAAGCCTCTGCGGGCAGGCCTCCTCCGGATGCATCGAGCGTCAGCTCGGATACTGGCATGGCCTCGAGCGGGTCGAGTGTGGTCCAGCGCAGGGAAGACAGGTCGACGGCAAAAGTACCGTCTTTGAGCCTGCGCAGGCGGTTGGAATCCCATCCCTGGATGGACCGCAGACGTTGCTCCAGAATGGGTGCCAGCTCGTCGGCTTTGGTGAGAATGTTCGAGGCCATCAGCTTCGCATCCTTAAGCCTGTTCTGCCGGTTGAAGGACTGGACCAGCATCGCTTGGGCCGGAAGCGGCAGGGGTTCTTTCTCTCCAAAAAGATCGGTCAAACGTTCGCAGAGCTCGCGGTTTTCCTGCGCCACATGGTCTTTTCTGAGCTGCAACACCGATTCGAAGAGGCGCTTTGCCTCGGGAATACGGCCCAGCCCCTGCAGAAGTCGTCCGCGGAGGATGAGGTAGTCGGGGTTTTTGGATTCAACCTCCGAGATGAGCGTCGTCATTTCGAGCGCCTCTTGGAGACGGCCTTCTTCGAGGTGAAGCCAGGCGCGCTCCGCGAGCATCGGGACAATACCTCGCAGGCTTTTGAGGACGGCTGCGGACGCGCGGTTTTCGTTTTCGAGTCCGATTGCAAAAAGGAGCACCAAGCTAAGCGCAACGCCCGCCACAATCGATATCCCGCGGTTGCGCTTCACCCAGAGCAACGCGAGTTTGAGCAAACTCGCATGCTCGGCTGCGGTTGCGAAGCCCTGCTGGTACTTTTGCAAATCCTGCTGGAATTCGGCGACGGTTTGATAGCGGTCTGCCTGGTCGCGCGCCATCGCTTTTAACACGACGGCTTCGAGCGACTTTGGAATATGGCCCGCGGGCAGGTGCGGCAGGTGGATGGCTTCAGCGCCCTTCTCCCGCTGTCCTGATGGAAGCGGGACGCGCTCCGTGGAACGATCCGAAAAACTGTCGGTGACCGACCCCATTTGCACGGCGTCACTGGGCGTTGCGATGTCGCCGCGGATGACCCTGTCCAACACCTCTTCGGGCGTTCCGCTGAACGGAGGCAGGAGGGTGAGCACGTTGTAAAGAATCGCTCCGAGCGAGTAGATGTCCGCCCGCTGGTCAACGCCGTCGATATTGCCCTCGGCCTGCTCGGGCGGCATGTACTGCGGCGTGCCGAGGACTGCACCTGTGAGCGTGTTGCTTTCGAGCTGCAAGCTCACGCCTGAGGGAAGATTGGATCGTGACAGCAAGTCGGACTCTGAAGAACTTTCTGCCGCTTCCTCTTCGACCCCGAGTTTTTTCGCGAGGCCCCAGTCCAAAATCAGCACTTCGCCGTAGCTGCCGAGCATGATGTTGTCGGGCTTCAGGTCGCGGTGGATTACGTTTTGACTGTGTGCAAACCGCATGCCGTCGCACACCTTGTCGAGAATGGAGAGCAGCGCGGAGAGCGGGTATGTGCGGATGGTCTCCTCGTCTCCCGCGGCGAGTCCCTTGACCACGTCCTTGAGGGTGACGCCCTGCACAAGTTTCATCGTATAAAACGGCTGCCCGTGTTCGTCCGCCCCGAATGTGTGCACCGGGATAATGTTGGGATGCTCCAGTTGCCCCGTGATTCGCGCCTCGTGGATAAAGCGCATCACATCGCCCGTCGAATCACCGTGCAGCACCACCTTCATCGCCACCTGCCGTTGGATGGAGGCGTCCTCGGCTTGCAGCACCGCTCCCATTCCGCCCCGCCCGATGAGGTGCCCGATCTTGTACCCGCTGGCCTGGAAGGTGAGATTTTCGGGAAGTTCCTCCAGCACGATGGACTGCGCGGGGGCGAGGGAGCCCTCCGTGTCGATGTCCGTGATGATCTTCCGCAGCTCGATGGAAACGTCCCCAAGCAGGATGCGCTGCCCGTGCCAGATTTGCGTCTTTCCGGAAATGCGGCCTCCGTTGACAGTCGTGCCGTTGAAGCTCCCGAGGTCCTCAAGGAAAAGGCTGCTGAAGTTGATCGTCAGCCGAGCGTGCCGCCGCGACACCATCCCCGACTGCACGCACAGGTCGCAGCTGGCGCTCCGACCCAGCACGTAATCTCCCGGACGCAGAACGCGCTTGAGCAATTCCTGTCCTGCGCAGGTAACGATCACTTCTGTTTCGGGGACGAGCATGCAGCCGTGCGATGGGGTGGTTTGAACGGGGGCTTGGCCGGCCCGCAGA
>JBILLT010000095.1:0-8999 GCA_044375925.1 Chthoniobacteraceae bacterium
GGAACAGAGTGAACGCCGATTCGCTTTTTCGGGGAGTTTAACCCTAATATCCTGCTGAATGTTAGCTATTCGGTACGGACACCTGTCTGCATCAGCAAAAATCTGCATTTAACCCATTTGAATCCCTCGTTCTTTCACCAAGGCTTCACACGTTAATCACGGAAGCGTAATGTCCCGTTGAGAGGGTCACAGTGTGATTCATCCAACCGCCCCAACTCAAACACCCAAGCCCGAGGAAGTGCCAAAAAACAAAATCGTAGGCCGCCGCATTTTGGCGCGCGGCGCGGCTGCCCGCCAGTACCGGCTGCGCCTCGCAACCACACCGGAAGACGTACGCGCCGCTCAAACCCTCCGTTTCCTTGTGTTCAACTTGGAACTTCAAGAGGGACTGGAATCCTCGTTTCTCACGCTCAGGGACGAGGACGCCTACGACTCCGCATGCGACCACCTGCTTGTCGAGGACGGCAGCGAAGTGGTCGGCACCTACCGCATGCAAACAGGAGACCGCGCCGCAGCCCACCGGGGCTTTTACAGCGCCCAAGAATTCGATCTTTCGCCGTTTGATCCGATCCGGTCCGAGGTTCTCGAATTGGGGCGCGCGTGCGTGCATCAGGACCACAGAAACCTTTCCGTGCTCTCGATGCTGTGGCGGGGAATCGCGTCCTACGCGCGGGAACATCGCTGCCGCTATCTGCTGGGCTGCAGTTCCCTCACGTCCCAGGACCCCGAGGTGGGTCTGGCGCTTTACCGGATGCTTTCCGACCGTCACCTTGCTCCGGAACACTTGCGGACGAAGCCGCTTCCGGCATGGGAATGCCCGCAGCCGGCGCAACTCAGCGACCCGGCGCCGGTCCCAAAGGCCCCGAAACTTCTGACCGCCTATCTTTCACTCGGAGCCAAAATCTGCGCGCCGCCTGCGCTTGACCGGGAGTTCAAGACGATTGATTTTCTGACGCTTCTCGATCTTGAAAATCTCCCCGCCAGCGCAGCCAGTTTCCTTGCCTAACGCCAACCAACCCGCGCACGACGCCGTCAGCCCTGCAGAGTTCGGACTCAAGTGTGCGCGCTTGATCATTCAGCTTCTGCACAGTCTCAAGCGTGTCGGCGAATTGAGCGGACCCGCCATCGACGAAAAACCGGAGACGCTCCACCGCCGCGCGGCGATCCTGCAAAAAATCAGCCGTGCCCTGTTAAGCCACCTGCAAGTATCGATTGAAACGCGGGGAGCGATCCCAACCCGCGGGCTGCTGGTGAGCAACCATATCAGCTTTGTGGACATCATGCTGCTGAGCGCTCTCAGCCCGCTCGTCTTCGTTTCAAAATCAGAAGTCGCCGCGTGGCCGATCATCGGGCCGATTGCGAGCAAATCGGGAACGCTTTTCATCCGCCGAGACAAACGCAGTGATGTTTCACGCATCAACGAGGCTTTAACACGAGCATTCGACGCAGACGTCCTGGTGTGCCTTTTCCCGGAGGGCACAAGCTCCGACGGCACCGCGGTACTTCCCTTCCAGCCCTCGCTGCTGCAACCGGCGGTGGCCGCAAAACTCCCGGTGTGCGCCGCCCACCTATCCTACGAGACAGCCGAAGGAGAGCGTGCAGACGACATTGCGTATTTCGGTGACAGAAATCTGATGGACTGCATGCGGGCGCTGATCCGCCGAAAAAAAACCGTCGCAAAAGTGCATTTCGGGAATTCAACAACCGTCGAAGAAGACCGGAAAACACTCGCGGCCCGCTTGCATGCCGAAGTCTGCAGGCTCGGCGCTGCGCACTGAACCGGTTGAACGCCGCGACACTCCACGCGGCAAGCCCCCGCTACAGCCTCAAATCGAGGCGCTTTCTTGACCCCGCCCCGCACGCCCGCTAGATTTAACCAATGCAACGCCCCTTGCGCTTCACTGCAATTTTCAACATTTCCGTCGCACTCTGCATCGTGACGATGTTCTGCGCCCCAGCGGCGCGCGCGGAGATCACCTACAAAGAGGGTGAGGGATGGAGCTTTCAAGGGTGGCTCTTTGACAACCTCAACCTCAGCACGTCCTCAGTCGCCGCCAACTCTACTGAGCAGCTCAAAGTGGGGCAGCAGTTCGAGAAAGACGGGGACCTGAAGAAGGCCGTGGAAGCCTACCGCGCAGTCTTAAAGCACTTTCCCCTAGCGCCCGAAGCGCCGCTTGCCGTGCTGCGAGTCGCTCAAATCGAGGACAAAAACGGCGACTACGAAAAGGCCTTCCGCTTCTACGACACGTATCTCGAGAAATACCCGGAGGGCGACGACTTCAAGACGGCTCTGGATTCCATGGTGAAGATCGCGAAGCGTTTCATGGACGGGGAACGCAGGCGCCTGTTCGGGATCAAGATGTTTGCCTCAAATGTGCGGTCGCAAGAAATGTTCGAGGCCATCCTGAAACGCGCCCCGTTCTCGAGCGGAGCAGCACAAATTATGCTGTACCGCGCCGCGATGCTCGAACGCCAGTCGAAGGATCAGGAGGCCATTCTGGCATACCAAGAAATTCTCGAGCGCTTCCCCTCCGACCCCGCCGCCGAAGACGCACAGTATCAGATTGGGTACATCCGCCTGAAGGGAGTCAAACACGGTTCCTATGACACGGTTGACCGCATCCGGGCGCAGGAATCTTTCGAGGACTTTCTCAACCGCTCTCCGAACGGCGGAAAATCCGTTCAGGCCCGCGAGAACCTTCAAAAACTGGACGCGGAACAACGCAAATCCACGCTCGAAGTGGCGAAATTCTACGAGAAGACGGGTAAAACAAAAGCGGCGGTCGTGTACTACGAGGACCTGATCCGAACCTCCCCAGAATCCGACGAAGGCAAAGCGGCGAAGACGAAGCTGGCTGCACTGAAAGCACGCAAAGGTGAGGATGCAGCCTCGAGCTCGAAAGAGCCCGCGGAAGATGCCGCAAAAGCCGAGGCGAAGCGAACCATGGCCGCCACGATCAGCACAGCGTCAAGACCCGACTACGTGGGCCCGCAGCTCAGGGCTCAACCCCAGATTGAAAAAGCGCCGAGCGGTCCTGCGTTGCGGATTTCACCCGCAGACATCAACCCCGATCAACCGTCCTTTCCGTCGCCGCCGCCGACCGGCAACCCGACTTCCCTGAAGTCCTCGAAGGATGGCAAGAACCCCTGATCCACCCATGCAACCGCTTTCGAGAGTCATCGCAGCGCTCGTCCTTTCGTTGATCACCAGCGTCCTCGCCGGATGCGCCGGATACCACGTTGGACCCTCAAAGCCTGCGTACATGAGCGATGTGCGCAACATCGCGATTCCGTCCTTCAAGAATCTGACGCTCGAACCCCGCATGGAAGTGCTCTTCGCAAACACATTGGCAAAGCAAATCCAGCAGGACGGAACTTATAAAGTCACCAATGAAGAAGAGTCCGACGCCATCCTGCAGGGAACCGTCGTCAGGATCGACCGGACCCCTGCCCGCGGTCTGCGGACCAACTTTTTCCAGACCACCGAGTTCAACCTGATGCTCACTCTGGAAATCAAACTCACGGACCGACGCAACGGCAAGATTCTGGCCACGCGCGGCATCACGGGAAATACGACCTTCTTTGTAAGCAGCGCCAATCCGCGCACTAGCGATGTGAACAAGGACGAACGGCAAGCCATTCCGCTCGCAGCCGAGGATGCCGCGGTGAAGATCGTCAACTTCCTCGCAGACGGTTGGTAAACCACTCACGTCCTTCTTCGCTTTGCTCTACCTCGTCGCGACGCCCATCGGTAATCTCGGCGATATTTCCCAGCGCGCGCTTGAAATTCTGGGATCCGTCGACATCGTCGCCGCCGAAGACACGCGTCACTCCGGCAATCTTCTCAAACATTTCAACATCAGAGCGCGCCTGACTTCGTACCATCAACACAATGAAGCGCGCCGGACGGCTGAGTTGGTTGAAGAACTTCAAGCGGGCCGCTCCATTGCCCTGATCACCGACGCGGGAATGCCGGGCGTGTCTGATCCCGGCCACCGATTGCTGCGCGCATGCATTGAGCGCGAGCTCAAATACTCGGTGATCCCAGGCCCAAGCGCCGTCCTGACAGCGCTCATCGGTTCAGGGTTCGACGCGTCGCAGTTCTTTTTCGGTGGTTTTTTGCCGGTCAAAAGCGGCCAGCGCGAACGCGAACTAACCCGCGCGGCAGAACGATCCGAAACGACCGTGTTTTTTGAATCACCCCACCGCATTCTCAAGACGCTCGATGCGGCAACACGCATCCTGCCGGACCGCAAGATCTGCGTTGCGCGCGAGCTCACCAAACAATTCGAAGAGTACAGAACCGCGGACGCAGCGGCACTTTTGACGCACTACACCGCGCATCCCGCGAAAGGAGAGATCGCGATCGTGGTTGAATCCAAGCAGCGTTGACCGGCGTTGATCACCGGAAAATACCGCAGTGGCTCGGCGCCTATCCCCCGGCCACAATCCTGATCACTTCGAGGACATCGCCTTCGTTTATCAAGCGTTCACTCCATTCCTTGCGGTGAAGGGCGGTCCCGTTGTGCTCCACGAGCACCGCCTGCAGCGGAATCCCAAGACGGCTCAAAACTTCCTCAACCGTCCCCCCCTCGCTCACCTCACGCGGATCACCGTTGATTTGAATTTTCATGGCTCAAAGTTTTCACCTGCAATCCCCGAGTTGATTTCGACCGAGATCAACCAAGCTGACCGGGTGAATGTCGGGCAATGCAAAATTATCGGCGCCTAGCTGGCGGCGAGAATCGCCGAGTCCCAGTCCTTCCAAACCGCCTCCAATCCCCGGCTCCGCAAAGCGGCTGCGACCTCCGACGGGGAACGCTCATCGGCGATTTCAAACTGCCCGCTGGCGGTGGCGCCGTCGTGCTCCGCACCAAGAGCGACCTGCCTGCCCCGCACAGTCAAATGCAGGGACTCCCTCCCCTGCCCGGTGTATCCGCCGGGCTCCGTGTGGCTGCCAGCGCTCATCATCGTCACCCCAAGCGGCATCAACCCGTCGCGGAGAGTCCGGGGCTCCCGCGTGCTCAGAATCACGCCCACCTGCGGAAAACAAATCCGCGTTGCAAAAATGAGCTGGCTAAAGTCGCGGTCACTCAGGGTAAACCGCGGCTGGTACTCGCCCGCACAGGGCCGCAACCGGGGAAAACTCACGGTGAACTGCGCCTTCCAACAACGCTTCAGCAGATGTTCGAGATGCTGCATCAAAGCGATCGCTTCATGACGCCAGTCGCAGAGCCCGAATAACGCGCCGATCCCAATCCGACGAAACCCGGCATCGTACGCCCGCTCCGGACAGGCCAGACGCCAGACATAATCGCGCTTTGGCCCCGCAGTATGCAGCTCCGAGTAGACCTCTGTGTCGTACGTCTCCTGATAGACGATCAACGCCTCGGCACCCGCACGCACCAACGGCTCGTAATCGTCCCGCTCCATCGGCGCAACCTCCAAGGCAAGCCCCGGAATTTCAGGAGCAAGCGCACGCACGCACCGCTCAAGATACCCGTTCGAGACGAACTTCGGATGCTCGCCCGCAACTAACAGGACGTTGCGGAATCCCTGCCCGCGCAGATGCTCGGCTTCCCTGCGCAGCTGATCCACTTCCAGCGTCACCCGCACAATTGCGTTCTCACGGGAGAACCCGCAGTAAGCGCAGGAATTGATGCACTCGTTTGAAACGTAGAGCGGCGCGAAAAGGCGTATTGCATTTCCAAAGTGACACCGCGTCAAATGCGCCGACTCCGCAGCCATCGCTTCCAAAGAGCCGTCCGCCACAGGCTCCAGCAGCGACGCGAACCGTTTAATCAACGGTGAATACGCCGCGGGATTTTTTTCGACGGAAAACATAGATTCAAGCGCAGAACGTTCATCGTGCCTTCTTGAATCCGGACTGTCCACCCCTCTCACGCAAACTGCGGGTGCTCCAGAATCTTGCGCTCAAACTCGGCATGCGCGGCCTCGGGCAGGTCGTTCGGAATCCTCGCGCCGGAACGCCGCCACTTCTGAAGCCACTCGCCCCCCAGCACCTCGTATCCGGCGGAAAAACGCGAGCCCGCCGCCTGCGGGGTGAACGCCACCGTGGTTTCAAGTTTCTGCCCGGTCCCCTTGCCCCGCGCCACGTGAAACCCGGCAGCCAACAAGGAACCGCGAGTGGCCGTTGAGCAACTGTACGTGAACAACGACGCGGCGCGCCCACGGCAAGCGCGGTACAAATTCTCAAAGTTCGCCAGCGTCCACTGGTCGGCGCAGGTTTTTCTGGAAAACATGTCGTAAAAAATCACTTCCGGCGGCTCCTGTGCTTTAAGCACGGTCTGGACAAAATCGCCCTTCACCAACTCCCAGTATAATCCCGCATGCTCGCGGGATTGCCATCGTCCCTCCCGCAAAATCCAAGCGGGCGCGCTGTGGCGCAGATACTGGAACTTGTCGGAATTGCGGAAAGCCAGATCCAGCGAATCCATATCGTTTTCAAAACTGAAAATCCGCATCGGACGCACGGGTCCGTGCGCCGCGGCCTCCTCGAAGCAGCGAATCGCCGCCATCGCGTTCGCCGCAGCTCCAAGCCCCACGTCCCAAATCACCAGAGGCTCAATCGCGCCTCCGACTGCGGCGCTGTCCGTTTCGCGCACGCGCTCCGAAAGAAGAGCCTGCCCTGTGTAAAGGAGTTCCGCCTCCTCCATCGGCTCGTTCCTCGAATGCATGATCTCGCCCGAGCTGCAGTGCCGGATGCTCGCAAAACCCTCCATCGCGATGTGCACCTCGTAGTCGCCGAGCTTGGTCGGCGGATGCTTTTTGCGCTTCGTCTTTTGAAGCAGCACAGGATTGTCCATGTCATCCTCATGCAGAAACTCGCGCTTCACCCGGTAGAGCTCGAGAAATCGCCCGTTCAAGATGCTTTCGCGAATCTCGCGCATCAACGCGTGATAGAAGTAAATATTGTGCTGCCCAAGGAGCTGCCAGCCCAGCGTCTCCTTTGTCTTGGTGAGATGATGCAGGTACGCCCTCGAATACCGCCTGCAAGTCGGACAACCGCATTCGGGGTCCAACGGTTCATCCGCAGTTTTGTAAACACCACGGCGCATCTGCAAGAATCCGCGCGATGTAAACGCGCCTCCTCTCTGCGCGACCTGCGTCGGAATAATGCAATCGAACATGTCCACCCCGCGATGCACTGCCTCCAGAATGTCCAGCGGCGTGCCCACGCCCATCAAGTAGCGCGGCAGATCATCGGGCAATAGGCCGGCGGTAAATTCACACGTATCCTCCCGCGCTGATTTTCCCTCGCCCACCGCTAAACCGCCGATCGCGAATCCGTCAAAGGGCATTTCCCTCAAACACCCGGCGCTTTCACGGCGCAGATTTTCGAAGAGCGCCCCCTGCACGATTCCGAAGAGCGCCTGCGGAGAATCCGCACGCGCCACGAGACTTCTCTGCGCCCAGCGATGCGTGATTCCCATCGCCTCGCGGGCAGTAGCCTCGTCCGCGGTAGAGGGAATGCACTGGTCGAGCGCCATCATGATGTCGCTTCCAATCGCGCGCTGCGTTTCGATGCTGACCTCGGGGCTCAGCAGGATGGTGCGCCCGTCCAAATAACTTTGAAAAACCGCACCCTCCTCGCTCATTGAGCGCGCATGCGGAAGCGAGAAGATCTGAAACCCACCGGAGTCGGTCAAAACCGACCGCTTCCAACTCATGAATTTGTGGATTCCTCCGAGTGCGCGGAAAACTTCCGGCCCGGGCCGCAGCAGCAAATGGTAGGTGTTGGCGAGCAGCACCTGCGAGCCTGCGTCCTCCAAGGACTGCGTGAGCTGCGCCTTCACGGTTGCCTGAGTGCCGACCGGCATGAAAACCGGAGTCTGCACCTCGTTGTGCAAGGTGCGGAAGTTCGCCGCGCGGGCTCTGGAACCCTGCGCAACGGCTTCAATGCGGAAATTCAACCGTGCATCACTCATGGAACGAGTCAGAGTACCCCAGAATGCGGATCTGAAAAGCCCAGCATCAAGTCCACGGAGATGGAGATCCACGGAAGTTCACGGAAATTCACGGAAGTTTCTGGGACCCCGTGTCCCAGGCTGCGCTTAGACGCGGAGTACAGCAAAGAGTCGGCTCAACAGAGAAGCGGCTGATGCCGTGGCATCCACGCCGACATGCTTGCGTGCAATCTAATCCGTGCCTTCGAAGTCACAGAAAAACGCCCCGCCTGCTTCAGGCTCAGTCTCAAACTACGCGAGCAGATCCTTCACCACTTTGCCGTGGACATCGGTGAGACGGAAATCACGCCCCTGGAAACGGTACGTCAACTGCTCATGGTTGAACCCGAGCTGATGCAGAAGCGTCGCCTGCAAATCGTGCACATGCACGGGATGCTCCGCGGTCGCAAAACCCAGCTCATCCGTGGATCCGTAAGCGAACCCTTTTTTGAATCCACCGCCGGCAAGCATGAGCGAGAAGCAGTCCGGATAATGATCGCGCCCCAACACCGATCCGCCCGCAGTGCGGCCCTCCCGGAAGGGAGTACGGCCGAACTCGCCGCCCCAGACAATCAGCGTATCATCCAGCAATCCGCGTTCTTTGAGATCGCTGATCAGCGCCGCAACCGGCTTGTCGGTGCGGGCCATCTTGGATGTCAGTCCGTCGCGAATGTCCTCACTCGGCCCCGTGCCATGAAAATCCCAGCCCCAATCGAACAACTGCACGAAACGGACGCCCTGCTCCACAAGGCGCCGCGCTAGAAGACAGTTGTTCGCGAAACTCGACTCACCCGGCTGCGCACCGTACGCCTCAAGAACCGCGGGCTTCTCGCGCGTGATGTCCATGACCTCCGGCACGGAGGTCTGCATCCGATACGCCAGTTCATACTGCGCGATCCGCGTCGCTGTTTCAGGATGCCCGAGCTCCTTCAACTGCAGCTCATTCAAATCCCTGAGCGCATCAAGGGTCTGCCGGCGGGTCTCCCGGTTGATGCCGCTCGGATCCGACACGTATAAAACCGGCTCGCCCTT
>JBILLT010000032.1:0-32847 GCA_044375925.1 Chthoniobacteraceae bacterium
TGATAAGCGCCGCGATTGGTTGATCGACCTGCATGGCCATGCGCTGATGCCCTTCCTTCAGTTTGCCATGCTGGTCCCAAGGGTTCGGCGAATTTCCGGCACCAATCCCGACCGACAAGCAGCTCAGCTCCACGAAGCGCACACCGCGCTCAACAAGACGGCGCGCAACAAGCGCTTGCCTTGCATAAGCCGCGGTGAATTTGTCGGCGGCATCAAGTCCGTAAAGCTTTTTTGTGGCGTCGCTCTCACCTGCAATATCGCAAAGTTCGGGCACCGCGGATTGCATCAAATATGCGGTCTCGTAGTTGGCAATGGCGGCGGCGACATTCGGATCGGGCGCCGAGCGTAGAAACGCATCATCCATTGTCTTGATGAACTGCAGTCCGGCGCGCTGCTTTGAGTCCGACTCAAATGGCGCGATGAACTCGAGCGGAGCCTGGGCGTCGGCTTTGAATATGGAAGCTTGATGCTCCGCAGGGAGGTATCCCGAACTGAACACGCCCACTCCTCCGTGCGGCGGAGTCGCGTCGCCGCTTTGCAGCACAACGAACGATGGAAGATTTTTGTTCGCGGAGCCCATTCCGTAGCTGACCCAAGCGCCGGCGCTGGGATGCCCCATGAAGGGAAAGCCCGTATGAAACATGTAATTCCCCTGCGCATGCTCGTTCACCTTGGTTGTCATCGAACGAATGACCGTGAGGTCGTCCGCGCACGCCGCAATATGCGGAAAAAGGTCGGTCATCACCATCCCGCTCTGGCCCCAAGGCTTTGCACTCCACGGACTGGGCATGATGTTGCCGTTGTTATTGAACATGGTCGGTTTCACGGGCACCGGCATGGGCTGACCCGCCCTGCGTGCCAGTTCCTCCTTCGGATCAAAGGAATCCAAATGCGATACGCCGCCGCTCATGTAGCAGAAGATCACGCTGTCGACCTTGGGGTTCCTCCGCGACTGCGGAGGTCTCGCCGTCTCGGCCCCCTCGGTGGCACTCGGGAGCATGCCGTTGAACGCCACGGCACCAAATCCAAGGGAGCATTTGGAGAGCATCTGCCGCCGTGTGAGGGGTGTTGGTTTCATTGCTTTTGTTTAAGTGCTTCCGCGTGTCAGGGCAGATAGATGAACTCCTTGAGATTCATGATTGCGTGGGCAAGACCCGGAAAATCCTTGCTGCTGCCATAGGACTCCATCGCGAATTGCAGTTCCTGAGCAGTGGGCGGGCGCCCCAGTGCCGAGTGAAACATCAAACTCGCGCATTCCTCAGGGACCGGTTTTTGGGACTGCAACCGAGCGGCGAAACCAGACGCGAGTTTGTAAATCGCCGGATCGTTCAGCATGGTGAGCGACTGCGCGGGAACCGTCGTCACGTCGCGCCTTCCCATGGTCGTGAACGGCTTTGGAGCATCAAATGTCGCAAGCAATGCCGGCATGCTGTTGCGCTTAAGCTTCAAATAAACGCTCCTACACGTGGCGTTTGAGGGCTGTGCTGGTCCCGATCGCGTCTGGTCCAGAACGCCTGCGAGTTTCAAAAGAGAGTCACGAATCGACTCTGCCTCAAGCCGCCGTACGTTTGCATGGCTGAGCAGCAGGTTTGAAGGGTCCTTCTGCGAGGCCGCTGGCGTGGCAACCGAAGAGCGCTGAAAGGCCTCTGACGTTACCAGAAACAAAAGCGTTTCCTTCAAGGACCATCGTTTGCCCGCAAGATGTTTCGCCATGAAATCCAGAAGCTCGGGGTGCGATGGCTTCTCGCCCATGCGACCAAAGTTATCCACAGTCGGCACGATTCCCGCGCCAAAAGTCCAGTGCCAAATCCGATTCGCCATGACGCGGGGCGTGAGGGGATTCTCCTGAGAGAGCAAAGCGCGTGCGAATTCAAGCCGACCGCTCTGCCGTCCATCCACGGGGCCACCACCAAGGGCGCTCAGAAACGCGCGAGGTACGAGCGCCCCGGGTTTGGTGTGGTCCCCGCGTTCAAGGAGAGGAGCGTCCACCGTGGCATGCTCGAGCACGCCCGGCGTAAAAACGGGCCTCGCTAGAGGGACTTCAAGCTTTCGATATTCACCCACAAGCTTCCCGATTTCAGGAGAAGCCCACTCCCCGCTTGAAAACAAATCCGCCTCAACGCAGGCGTCGATCAATTCCCGCTGGGCCTCACTCAGAGTGTGGCTCCTCCATGCCGTGACCGCTTCCGTCAGAATGTTCGCATAGTCTGCCATGCAGCCGGCGCCGTGAGTTGCGCGCGCCTTTTCCAAAATTTGAGCAGTTCCATGGAATTCCTCCTTGGGAGCGCTGTCGCTATCGTGGAAGACAACTTTTTCCACAAAAAACTCCGACGCGTTCTTTTCGAATGCTCCCCCGCCCTTTGGCGGGTCGGCACGGCGGGTCTGATGATCGAGCGTGCTCAACTCGACGTAAGCGCTGCAGCCAACGCGGTAACTTGTGTCGAACCTTTGCCACTCAGAAGTCCGGCGGTTTACGACCGCGCGCTGGAAGATGCTGCCGTTGCTTCCAAGCGGGTAATTGTCGGGGATGATTCTCAGCATGCCACCGTTTGATGAAGCGAAACGGACGCTCACGGACTTCGTGAGAAGCCTAAACTCAGGGGACGCAGCGATCCCGCCCAGCGCTCCAAACACAAAGCTTGAACCCACACCCGCCGGCAAGATCGCTGTGAAAGCGCGGCCGCCCTCGCGAGCAACCCGGAAGTCACCGCACTCGACGAATTGCACATCCGGTCCGTCCAGAAACCAACCTGAAGACCGCGTGCCCAAGTCCCACGCCAGCTTGAATCCGGCCGCATTCGAAGCTTTGTTCGCAGCGATCACCGCGGCGATCTTTTGCCGGTAAGCGGCGGCGAAATCCGGAAACTTGCCCGGCTCCAAACTAGCGGCCTTCCACAAAAGAAAAAGAGGGTGCGTTTCCTTGCCCACAACCTCCGCAAAACGCGGCCTCGCCAACTGCGGTTCAAGCACGCTGATCCGAGCGGAGAGCTCTTTTGCCTCGGATCGAAGCATGGCGACCCTGTTACTGGCCACCGCAGAAGGATCCGGATTTTGTATAGCGCCGTCGGACAATGAGCCAGCTCTGAACGAGGCATACACTTCCTGCGCTGAGAGCTCACGGTCATAGATCCTCGCTTCATCGACGCGCCCCTGAAAAAACCCGTTGCCTGCACCGGTGTGTCGCAGCCCGATGAGCACGCGTGAATCACCTTCATTAAAAACCTGGATATCCGTTTTCTTGTAAGGAATGCCGTAAGGCTCTCCATTCCTGTAGACCGCAATCGTTCCATCCATTGCGTAGGTGATCGCGATGTGTACGCGTTGATCCGGTTTGGAGATTTCCTCCATTCCATCGGGCTGCTGGGTGCGCTTGAAATTATTGCTTCCCGGGAGCCACTTTTTCGCCGCGCTTTCGCCGAAAACAACGGTGTCAAAAGCATGCACCGTGATGCCCTCGACGCCCAAGACGCCGCCGCCGCGCTGGCTGAGATTGTCGGTGTACAGCCAAGCCTCCAGGGTCTTTTCCGATAGCCTACGCGGAAGCGGTGCAGTCCGCAGGAAAGATTTCTGTCCGTCGAGCACCAGCGCCCCACCCCGGACCACGGCGTCCCCAAGCAACTCAGACTTCAAACCACCCATCAGATCCTGCGGTCCTGCGGAGAAAGTCCACAAACCGATGGGAGCCGGAATGTTGGAGCGTTCCCCGGCCCCGAGGCTTTTCCACTGAAGACTCGCGATCTCGGCTTCCACGCGCGCCAATTGTTCACGCAATCTTGCGGCGTCTTCATTCCGGGCCGGATGCACTTTTAGTGCGACCAACCCGGGCAGGCCGCGGAGTTCTGCAAGCCAGAGATCTGCGAATTCTTGGCGGATCCGCTCTTTGATGGCCAATAGTTCACCGCGCCGATGGAGCCCGAGTCTTTGGGGTGAATCCGCGCAAACCTGCGCGGGGCGAACCCCGCCAAAAATACCGTACATAGCGGTGTAATCTCGCTGGCTGACGGCGTCAAACTTGTGGTCATGACAGCGCGCGCAGCTCACGGTGAGCGCGAGAAACGACTTGGTGACCACGTCGATTTGATTGTCGACCGCCTTGATTTTGTCATCAAGCGTGTCCACTGGTTGGAATCCGTGATCGACCATTCTCAAGTGCGCGGGTCCAATCCGAGACTCGTTGATTCCCTCGGCTGAAATTCTCGGATCTGAGATCAGGTCGCCTGCGAGATGTTCGAGAATCAAACGATCGATCGGCACGTCGGCATTGAGAGCGCGAATGAGATAATCTCTGTATTCGTGGGCGTTCGGAATTTCAGGATCACCCTCGCTGCCGTGCGAGTCAGCGTACCGCACTAAATCCATCCAGTGCCGCGCCCAGTGTTCTCCGAAAGCAAATGATCCCGTCAAGTGCCGCGCCCTGTCCTGCACCGCCCGTGCGCGCTGCTCCGGTCCGGAGCCACAGGCTCTGACAAAAGACTCCACCTCCGCAGGATCCGGTGGCAGACCCGTCAGCACAAAGTGTAGGCGCCTCACGAGGACCTCGGGCGCGGCGATTGGATTTGGAGACAACCCCGCCTTCAGCATGGCGGCGTTCAGAAAAAGATCGACTGGATGAACCAGCGTTGGTGAATCGGGTGAAATCGGCGGCGGCGCGTCCTTGATAGGCTGCAGCGACCACCACGACTTGCGTGCGGCAAAAAGCTCGCTCCAAGCGCCCTTCTGAGCCCCTGCAACCGGCGGATTGTCGCGCGGATCCGGCGCCCCCATCGCGATCCACTGCCGGAACCGCTCAATGACCGCATCATCAAGTTTGGGCGCCTTGTCGGGCATTTTTAAATCGGGGATTTCATGCCTGATGGTCTGCAGCAAAAGGCTTTCCTCGGGGCGCCCCGGCTTGAGCGCCGCACCGGATTCTCCGCCTTTTTGCCAGCCGGCCCGGGAGTCCAGACGAAGGCCCGCCTTCTGCTTCTCAGCTCCATGACATTCGACGCACTCCGCCACAAGAACGGGGCGGATATGCTGTTCGAAGAAATCAAAGTCAGGCTGCGCGGCGAGAGCGGTTTGCCACGAAAAAAGGGACATTCCGAACACGAGCAAGGATCGCAGGAAAACTCGCGCAGACACGGATTGCCACGACTTTTTGAGAGGCATTTTCATCGCGAAAAGACACCGATTGACATCACAGCAAAAATTGAAGCGCGGCATTCGAGGCGTGCTCACGGATCAACTCGCCCCAGCTTGCAAAGTTCGACTCCGGTATCCGTGAGGACGGCCCTGCGATCGTCACCGCGGCGAACGCCTCGCCGTGTGAATCCAGCAGTGGCGCCGCGATGCAGTGGATTCCCTCGAAATGTTCCGCTCTGTCGACAGCGAATCCGCGTGCCCGGACCTCTTCAAGCTCCGCGAGTAACTGACCTTTAGTCTCGATTGAGTTGCGGGTGAAAGCCGTGAATTCCATCCGCTCAAGCGCGTCCGTGAGTTTATCGTCTGGTAAAAACGCCAGCATCGCTTTTCCCGGAGCGCAGCAATGGGTCGGCGCATGACATCCGAGGTCGACCACGTACTTGAAGGCATGAAGCGACGGCAGCTGTTCAATGATCACGCACCGTGCTTCCGCCAGAACGCAGAGCTGCGTTGTCTCGCGGGTGTGCTCCAGAATGCTCCTCATGGAGGGAAGGCACGCCTCGATGAGACTGCGACCGCCCGAGTGGGGTTGCCCAAGTAAAAGGATCTTCTGGGTCACATGAACGGTGCGGGCGGTCGGATGTCTGCGAACATAGCCCAGGTGCTCCAGGGCCTGCACCAACCGATGGACGGCGGTCTGGGGAAGTTTGAGGACGGCCGATAACTCGGTCTGCAGGGCGCCCAGGGGACGGGTGGCAAGCGCTTCAAGCAGAGCGAGTCCCCGCTGAAGGGCAGGAGCATGGGAGGTTGACTGCGTTTTCACTGGTGAAATGGGTTCCGTTAGCGAAAACAACCCTCCGCGCCCCGTGCCCTTAGGAAAAACGCAAGGAATCTGCATCGCGCCTCCCCCCCGATTCAGCGGGTCAGCACCGAAGAAAAAGCGCCCGGGCACGGGTCTCGTGCCACGGGCGCTTCATGAACTGGACTCAAACGGAATCAGAAACACTTGCGAAGCGTTGCAGCCTGAACTGGCCGGGCTGCAAGCCGCAAAGGGACGCGCTGTAGGCGCTGTAGGCGCAAGACACAGGGCGCTCCGGAAGCGTTAGTAACGCCGACCGCCACCCCCACCACCGCCGAACTTGCGTCCTCCGCCGCCTTCCTCACGCGGCCGCGCCTCGTTCACGGTCAGATTCCGGCCGCCGACGCTTTTGCCGCTGAACTGTGAAATCGCAGCCTGCGCTTCCGCATCGGAACCCATGGTTACAAATGCAAAGCCCCGGGAATTGCCGGTTTCACGATCGATCATGAGTGATGCCTCGGTCACGGTACCCGCCTCTGAGAAGAGGCTTTTGAGCTCTGCTTCGGTGGTGTTGAAGGAGAGATTTCCAACGTATAATTTACTAGCCATAACTATTTTGTGTTTACGCACTTCGAGACTTCTTGCCGTGGATTCCAGGAATCGGATTTGAATTGCCACAGGAAGAGTCATGGCCGGAGCCAATCCGCAAACACTATTAGCTATCGACCTACAGCCTAAAGAGATCAAACTTGCTGGAGACCACTCAAGCAGGGCGCGTGGATAACGCAACTCATTCCTGCGCGCCACGCGCGCTTGCGCCCCTCCTGCGGTTGCCGCGCCCCCTCCACACAGGCGCCTGCAGGCAAGCTGCCGGCAATTTTCGGCATAAATCGCACCCGGCCGACAAACAACTTTGCAATCCGATCCTTCGGCGACGAGAACGTCTTGCTCCCTGCCGGCATTTGAATCATTGAGAAAACCCCATGGCAAAAAACCGCAAGGTCCTGCTGTACCTCGGCGTGCTACCTCTGGTTGCGCTGCTTCTTGCAGCGCTTGGGTACCAAGGCCTCGACTTTCTTCCGGTAAAACAGAAACCGCGCGCCGCGAACACCTCGGATGGCGGCACGCTGGAATTCAATCGCGCGTCCGAGGAGATTTCATTGGCCGGCTCAATGCAACTTGCGGCGCAGCAAACCGAGATTGCACGGTTGAAAGAGGCAAACCGCGAAATCCCGAAGCTGCGCGAGGAGGTCGCACGTCTCGCCGCCCAGTCCGCGAAATCCGCGCCTCCTCAGGCGAAAGGCGAAACGGAGCCCGCGGAGGACGCGTTCGAAGCGGCTGTAAAGGAACTCGCCGCGCGCGCGGCAGAGCTCAACCGACACGTCCAAAACATGCCGAATCTCGACATTCCCGAACTGCAACTGCTCGAGGAATCTGACTGGCTGAGTGCGGCAAAGGGCGCGGATTTTGACACTCAGGAGGGGATTCGCCAGGCGCTTAGCAAGGTCCGACAAAAGGCTAAAACGCAATTCGCCGAGCTGGCCACTGCCGCTTTTAATGATTACTACGCGGCGACGAGAGGGAGCGCACCGACGGACCCGGCGCAACTGCTGCCCTATTTCAAGACTCCCATCGACGCAGCGCTGCTGCAGCGCTACCAGCTCGTGCCTTCAAGCACCGTGCAGAGCCTGATGGAAATAGGACCGGTGCTGCTCAGTGAAAAGGCGCCCGTGGACCGGCAGTACGACACTCACTTTTACATAGGCCGGAAAGGCGTCGCCTCCTTCGCACTTGGTCCGACGGGATCCAACGACCCAGACACCACGTGGGCCACGCGGTGAGCGCGAAGAAGCGGACGGCCTCGCCGCAAAAAAACGACGCGCTGAAACCCACGAACTACTTCGACCCGACCTTAGACTTGAGTTCGTTCAGAAGGTTCGGATTGAAGCCCGACCAGCGCTTGAGTTCGACTCCGGCGGGATCCAAAAGCACGATCGTGGGAAAACCTTCTGCTCGAAACGTTTTCTGAAGACTCGCATTTTGCGCCTTTGTTTTTTGGTCCTGCGCTTTTCTTTGTGGAAAATCGAGTTTCACCAAAATCAATTTCTGGGCGCTGAACGCCTTGAACTCAGGTTTCTCAAAAACCTCTCTGTCCAGCTTGATGCACCATCCACACCAATCCGATCCCGTGAAATCGAGAAGCATGTGTTGCTTTTTCGCCGCAGCCAATGCCTTGGCCGCCTCGAAATCCTCCATCCAGAGACCGGACACGGCTCCTTGCGGTTCGGCTGGCCTCACACTTGCGACAACCTGGGCGGGAGCGCGGAGCGTTCCAACAAGCAGGACGAGTCCCGCAAATCCAAAGAGAGGGAGCACAGCTTTCATGCTTTTTCGTGTACACCGTCGGAGACGGAAAATCAACGCGTGCCGACACAGCTTCGAAAAAACCGCGCATCACGCCCGATCCATGCCCCGGACCGCCTGCAATTGCGGATGGGCTCGGAACGCACCTGCGCCAAGCCGAAACAGCCTCGGCGCCGGCCAGTGAAATCCCGGTTGATCAAACTGCTGGGAATGTTCAGGATTGCCCCATGTGGCCTTCCATCGCTCTGTTTTTATTCATTGTGGTTTACCGGACCGCCCCCCTTTTTTTGCCTGACGGGTCTTGGAACGCCGCACTGAATGTTTCACCGGTTTCTGCCGTTGCCCTCTGCGGAGCGGTTTACTTCAGGGGCCACACACGTTGGTTGATGCCCCTTGCAAGCCTGTTCGCGGCTGATTTTCTACTGAACACGTTTGCGTACCACGTTCCTGTGTTGAGCGGCGAGATGCTGGTGCGTTACTGCGCAGTCGCCGCCGTGTCGGGGCTCGGGTTCCTGGTTCGCAAGCACGCGGAGACAAGGCTTCGCATCCCGAGCCTGCTCTTTGCCAGCGCAGCCGGCTCCTTCATTTTCTACATCACAACCAACACCGCGGCGTGGGCTTCAAATCCGGCCTACGCGCCGACGCTCGGAGGATTGCTTCAATCGCTCACTAGCGGGCTTCCCGGGTATCCCTCGACGCTTTGGTTTTACCGCCAAACTTTGATCGGCGACATGCTCTTCACCCTGATCTTCGCCGCCAGCGTGACTCTGGCAAACCGCCGTTCTGCAAACGTGGAACTGCGCGAGGCGAGCACGGTTTCTTAACCGGAAGAAGAGAGCAACCTCACAGGCCGGCTTTCGGAAACCCGCATCCGGCAGGCTTGCTGGGGCCGGAATCCAAGCCACTCATGAGCGTCTCGCACGGAACCAACGACTCCAAAATGAGCCCCCTCTGTCCTCCTGCTCATCTTCGTCATCAGATCCGGTAGCCCACACGGGATAAGGGGTTTCACTGCCTTTCATCGCCTGCCACAGGATACGGTTAAGCACGCCTTCCGGAGCACGGTCGATTTCTTTAAAGTTTATCTTTGCGGATCGGACGGCGTTCTCGCGCAGCGCACGTTCCTTGATAGCCTGCTTGGGTGGGTTCATTTGATCCAGCGGAACTCGATTCGGCACGAGCTGGTAGGGCGACCAGTCCGGCTGATCTTGAAAGCAGTCCCACATCGGCGTTGCGGAGGCGTCGAATTGATTCATCGGAGGCAGGCCAAGCACTTGCTCGATGGTCCTCAGTACACTCGTCGTATTGTATTGGGTCGAAACCACAGCGCCGCGCTTGGTGTAGGCACTGATGCAAAATGCCGTGGTGCGGTAACCGCTCACGTGGTCCCATCCGTTCTGCGGGTCATCCTCAATGGCAAGGATCAAGGTTTCCCTCCAGAACCTGCTTTTGGAAATCGCTTCAACAATCCGGCCGAATGCGAGGTCGTTGTCTGCGACGCACGCCGCCGGCGTGGGGGTGCCCGGAGCCGTGCCGCTCGTGTGATCCTGCGGCAGGCAAATGAAAGTCAGGTTGGGCCATTCGCCTTTTTCTTCGCACCGTTTTAAATCCTCGATGAAATAGTCCGCCCGGAACTGATCGGGCACTGACATGTTCCAGCCAACCGTGTCCCGCGGGGTGTAGGGATCCAGCGTCGGCACTGTCGCCTCGCACGCAAAAACGACATCGTCGTTCTCCTTTTTCCAAGCGCGAAAGCAGGACATGAAATCCGGGTTGCCTTTCTTTGCAGGATCCCTCCACCGGACTCTGGGCGCCGCGAACTCGCCAAAGTTGCGCAGAGTCTTGTGGTGCTTGATCGCGTTGTCCCAAAGAAAACCTGCAGGCGAATAAATCAGAGCGTCTTTTTCATCATCCCCCATCCCGTCAGGATAGCTTCTGGGGAAGCCGGCAAATGATTTTTCCATGAACGCGGTTGCGAAAGCCGTGGTGCACCACTGGTGGCCGTCCGCGCTCAGGATTCCGGAACAGTAGGTGTTGTCGAGCAGCACGAAATCACGCGCAATTTTGTGCAGGTTCGGAGTAATCGACTCACCGAAAATGCAGAGTTCCGGCATTCCATTTCCCCTCGGATCGTCGCCGAGCACCTGATCGTAAGTCCGGTTCTCTTTGATGATGTACACGACATGTTTAAAAACGCTGGGTTCACCGACTCTTTCAGGCACGGGGCGCGGCGTCACGTTTTGGCGCGCTGGAAGCTTTGAAGCCGTGATGGCTTCCGAGCGGAGATTTCGTGAAACAACCTCAGACAGTGCACCCAGCTCTTTTTTGGAAGGAATAGGAACCAACGAGAGGGAGCCGTTGTAGTGGTGTGAATTGAATCCCTGAACTTTCTGCGGTCCTTCCTTTGTCTTGGTTGGCAGTCCCTTGATGTTCGCCACGAGCAGCTGTTTGTGCGCTCTGTCAAAAAGGAGCGCACCCGGAAACCATCCGACGGGAATCAGGCCGACTAGACGCGACGCCCTGTCCGCAGGGTGAAACTCGATCACAGCGACCGCGTTCTGGGAACCGTTCGCGGAATATAATGTTCGCCCGTCCGGAGCGAATGCGAGGGCGTTGGGCGATGCTCCGAGAAGGTCGGCAGCGTTGCGGCGAGCCCAGACCGTTTCAACCACCGTATCGGAACCCGAGTCGATCACCGTAAGGGTGTCGGATCCCGCATTCGCGCACACGACATACTTTCCGTCCGGCGAAAGAACCATCGCGGATGGATGCAATCCCGCCGGGATTTCGCGCACATCCGCGGCACCCTTTTCACGCAAATCAACCACGCTTACGGATCCTTCAAGAGCGATATGCCGCACGGGATCAACGCGCACGTCGGTTCCACGACCGGCGGGACCGGTTAAGTCTCCGGACTTGGGCCTGCCGCCGCCCCAGTTGCTGACGTAAGCTTTGTGCCCGGCGAGAACCACTTCCGTGGGCGCCACGCCGACCGGAAATACGCGCAGAACGGCCCCTGTGTTTGCATCAATCTCAAGCAGTTGGTTGCTGAGATTGCCGCAGACCAACAGCCTGCTCCCCTTCTCCCAGAATGCGATTCCCGCCGGGATCTCCTCTTTGCGTCGAGGAGCTCGGGCTTCAGGCAAACCGATGGAGTGGGACGGCTTCAAAGCGCCGTCTGCGGCAACCGCAAAAACCTTGATGCTTCCCTTCACGTTGCTGAGAAAAACCCACTTCCCGTCCGGCGAGTATTTCAAACCCGCGTAACTCGCGAGTCCCTTCTTGTCCGGCTCAAGAATATTGCTGGAAGCTTGTTCGGGAGCGGGTTCGTTCTGTTTTTCCGAAGGCAGAGCCACGCGTTGCAGAATCTCACCAGTGACAGCATCCAGCGCCAGCAGCTCACTGGTTTTACCGGAGACGAGCACCCGCTTGCCGTCCGGAGAGAGCGCCAGCACCTGGGGCCGCAGTCCTGCGAGCTCGATCAGTTTGCCGTAGGGCGTGATGGTCTGATTGACGGGAGTCACAGACCGATTCCCGTCCTTCGGGCCCACGGTTTCCGTATCGGTGGAGCTGTTTGCAGGGGAGGCCTGTTTGGGATTTTGAGCCTGCGCGAAGAACGGGTACGAGCCGAGGCTCAGCGTCCATGCGGCGATCAACGTGAGAGTCTTTGGAGCGTTCATGAATGGGGCGTTGTCTTCGGGCGACGCAGCAGCAGTCTGCCCTGCTTTTGTTTACAAATAAAATACTCCGGTTGGCTGAGGAGACCGAAAAAGGACGCGCTGAACTCGCACTCAAACCGCGCTCCTCTTAATTCGCAGGCGGTCTGTAAGCACCGGCCATGTCCTTTTGCAGCTCCGCCACCAGTTCGGGATGCGCGGCGGCAACGTTGTTCGATTCGACTGCATCCTCGGAAACATTGAAGAGCTGCACCTCCAACGGCGAACTCTTGCCCGCGACATTTCGCTTCGCATGCCCACCGGTGTTGAGATGAATCAGTTTCCATGGCCACTTTAACACGGCGGTCTTTCCACCCTGCTCGTCAAACGCCCAGTAGAGAAACGGATGCTGACGCTGCTTCCCGGCTCCAACGAGAGTCGGAACCAAAGAAATGCCATCGCACTCGCCCGCGACGGAGACACCCGCAAGCTCCGCTGCAGTGGGAAGAAAATCCTGAAGCCCGCTCACATGCTCGCTCACGCTCCCGGCTTTCACTTTAAGCGGCCATCGCACGATCAATGGCACACGAATGCCACCGTCTGTCAGCGCGCGTTTGATCCCATTCAACCCACCATTCGAGCGGAAAAAATTCGAGTCATGAAGGCCTTCGGCATGAGGACCGTTGTCGCTCGAAAACATGATGATGGTGTTCTCATCCATCCCGAGTTTTTTAACCGCAGCAGCAACGGCACCCACCTCGCCATCGACGAAGCGCATGAACTGCGCAAAGCCCTTTTCAACGTCAGGCCAGTCTTTTTTGGAAAACTCCCCGTAGTCGGGACACTCCAACCCATGGCCCAGCGGCGAATTCTTGCCCGCCTCATTATTGGCATGCGGAAGATTGAGTGCGTAGTAGAGAAAGAACGGATTTTGGCTTTCCTTGCGGGCAAGCAGGAACCTCTGCACCTGCTCGGCGATCAAGGCGGGAGCCCATTGCTTGCGACCATCCGGGGTTGCAACCCCCTTACCCTCGTGTCCTCCCTTGCCAGAGTCAGGAATTTGGACGTTCTCCAGCGGAATGCGCGCTCCGTTGTGGACTAAAAAAGCGGGGTAAAAGTTATGCGCATGACTCGTGTCCACGTATCCGAAGAATTCATCAAAGCCCTTCAACTTCGGGTCGTTTTCCGATCTTGGTTTGCCCAACCCATACTTGCCAAAACAGGCCGTCGCGTAGCCCGCCTGTTTCAGCAGTTTGGGCGCGGTCAGATCATCGTCAGGAAGAACCCAGTCCCCGTTGCCGCGAATCCGAGCGTGTCCGGTGTGAAGTCCCGTCATAAGGACCCCCCGTGAAGGGGCGCAAACCGTGTTTCCAGCGTAGTGGCGCGTGAAACGCATGCCATCCGCCGCAAGTCGATCGATATTCGGCGTGGCAAGCGTTTGCTGCCCGTAGCAGCCCAGATCCCCGAATCCAAGGTCATCCGCAAGGATGTAGATGATATTCGGACGGCTCGCGTCAGCACCGATGACACGACCCGCAAAAAGAAAAGCGAAGAGCAGAACGAAACGCCTCATCATGGAGAGAATTTGATTTTTCACGGACAACTAGCGGGCGCTGACGGGAGGACTGCGCGCGAACGGCACGTGCGCGGATACGCCCGCACCGGGGACGTTTACTCGGATTTTTGTTTGATCTCTGGCGGCGGCGGATCGAAGTCATCAATGCTGATTCCGTGGCCTTTTTTATGCGCAGGCCCGAGTCCGTTTTTGATGAATCGACTGTAAAAATCGCGGTCCGCGTTTGCGTAAGGGTGCGCCTCAATTTCGGGCCCTTTCCCCAAGACCCGCGGGTCCTGCTGAGCCTTCAGTTCGGTCATGAGTTGCTCGCTCAGAGCCGCCTTCAACGCCGAATATTCCGTCTTGCCGGAAAGGTTCTGGACGCAATCCGGATCATTCTTGAGGTCAAATAATTCGTCCGAACCCCGCTTCCCGAAACACAGCGCCCAAAACGGGTCCGCCGGATTTTGGCGGTGTGCATGGATGATCGTGGTTTTTGTGGGGCTGGAATCACAGTCGCGGTAGCCTGTCTCCGGATTTCCGGTAGGCCAGCGGTCAGCCTCAAAATTGCGGGAGTAAATCAGCCCGCCTTTGACAATCGAGCGGACGGGATAACCCTCGTCGTTGGGACGCCCAACGTCATTGCGCTCGCGCCCAAGAATGACGTGATCCCGCGTTGGGTCCACCTGTCCGGTCCGCTCGGATTTAAGGACGTTCATCAAGCTGCGCCCAGTGGCAGGCGCCATTCCCAATTTGCTCCAGGAAACCCGGGCCACGTCCGCAATGGTTGGTGCATAATCGATGAAACTGACAAAATCATCGACGGTTCTTCCGGCTTTTCGAATGCCCGCGGGCCAGCGAATCGCGAGCGGCAGGTGGTTGGCGATTTCATAATCCTGACCCTTCGCACGGGGGAAAGGCATTCCGTTGTCGGAAGTCACAAGAACAAACGTATTATCCAGCTCCCCCCTCGCCTCCAGCTTTTCGAGCATCTTCCCAAGCATGCGATCGAAATGCTCCACCTCGAACGCGTAATCGAGCATGTCATTGCGGACCTCCTCGGTGTCCGGCCAGAACGCTGGAACGCGGTCGATGTCCGCGAGACGCTTGCCGCCTTTCGCCACTCCGGATCCGTACTCGTAATTTCGGTGCGGCTCCAATCCCCCGTACCAAAAGCACCAAGGCTGCCCGGCGGGAGCCGCATTGAGGAATTCCTCGAAATTCGCGGAATAATCATTGTTGCTCATGGCTGAGGTGGGTGAAGGGGTCTGTTTTTTGTTGAACGGGCGCCCAGCCATTTCTCGCGGGTTGCCATTCACGTCCTTCGCCTCACCCGGTCCCCAGCCCTTGCCAACCATGCCCACGAAATAACCGTTCTCCGCGAGACCTTCGGGGAATGTCTTGTACGCAGCGGGAAAAACAGGGACGTGGTTAGCCGCCGCCTCCAACTGCCATGGGTTGCGCCCGGTGAGCACGCTTGAGCGTGATGGCGAACATTTCGCATTCGGAGTGTAGGTCCGGGTAAAGAGCACGCCTTCTCTGGCAACGCGATCAAAGCTGGGGGTCGACACCCACCGGCAGCCATGGATGCTGGCGTGTCCGAAGGACCAGTCGTCTGCGATCGCAAAAAGGATGTTCGGTCGTTTGCCGTTGTTTGCGGAAGCAACGCTTGGCGCGGAAAACAAAGCGGCGCAGGCGAGAACACGAAGCAGGCGGAGAGGGTGCATAGGGGGGAAACAAATCTCGGAACTGAGGAGGATCCGCGGCCCGTATCCTGACGCTATCTGAATCAGGGACGGACAAGGGACTCCAGGGGGTCGTGGCTCCCGAGTATTTCAGAAACTTTGCACGGATCTAGCCAGAATCCGGCGGGCGTCTGCCAGTTCTTCCAGCGGTCCAATACGCTTAAGGCTCCCAACCGGTGCCGTCTGGAATCCTCAACTTTGAAAAGGAAGGCGAACAAAGCTGAGGGGTTGCGGTTGAATTTTGGTGGGCCTAGGCTGGGCCGATCTCGATTCACCCACCCCGACGATCCCCATCCCACCATGAAATTCACTTTCATTCTCCCCGCGCTTCTCTGGCTCGGCGTTGCGTCCTGCTTTGCCCAATCGGGCGCCGCAAAGCTCTCCGAGGTCTCAAAGCTGGATCCCGCCATGGCGGCCAGCAAGGCAACCTCTGAATCGGTACAATGGCACGATGTGACCAAGTGGGGAGTGGAGGGCCGCGAATGGACTGAGCGGGAACGCTTGCGTTATTTTGACCGGCTTCCAGCGGAGGCAGAAAAAACGGTGACTTCGTCGGTGTGGAAGCTCAGCCGGGACAGCGCGGGCATGATGGTTCGCTTCAAAACCGACGCAACCTCGCTGCACGTGCACTACAAGCTCTCAAAGGAGCTTCTCGCGATGCCGCACATGCCTGCAACCGGAGTCAGCGGCGTCGACATTTACGCACGCGACGATTCAGGAAAATGGCGCTGGGTGATGGTCACCAAACCCGCAGCACAGGAGGTTCAGGTAGAAGTGATCAAAGGACTCGCACCGGTAAGCAGGGAGTACGCGGCGTACCTGCCTCTCTACAACGGCGTCGAACTCCTTGAAATCGGCGTCCCGAAGGGCTCTCAATTCGAGGGGCTGCCCCCGCGCACGAAGCCCGTGGTTTTCTACGGCACTTCGATCACGCACGGCGCGTGCGCCAGCCGCCCGGGCATGGTGCACACCGCGATCCTCGGCAGGCGACTCGACATGCCTGTGGTGAACCTGGGCTTCTCGGGGAACGGCCGGATGGACGCGGCCGTCGGGGATTTTCTAGGCCGAATCGACGCATCCGCCTTCGTGATTGACTGCCTGCCCAATATGGGACCGGTGGACGTCACCGCGAAATGCGTCCCGCTGATCCATCAATTGCGGACCGCGAAGCCTTCGACGCCGATCATTCTGGTGGAGGACCGTCGCTTCACCAACGATTGGATCACACCAGCCAAGGCGAAATTTCACGATGACAACCACGCGGCATTAAAAGAAGCGTGGGAAACGCTGCGAAAAGAGGGGGTGCCGAACCTTTATTACATTTCCGGCGACGCGCTTTACGGGACGGACTCAGAGGGATCCACGGACGCTTCACACGCAAACGATCTCGGATTCATGCGGCAAGCTGATGTTTTTGAGCCTGTGCTCCGCCGCGCAATCGGAAAATAAAGTGCAACACGGTCTGCTGAGGGAGCAGGCAAAGGCTCCGCGCCATCCGCGCGAAACACGACCTATCGGACTCTCGCAGGAATCTCGGCCTGCGGCCCAAACAAGGTTTCCACGCCGGCAAGCACTAGCGCGCGCCGTGCGCTTCCTCGGAACCTGCCGCTCGCAAAGTGAACACCCCTGCAAAGGCACTCTTTCCGAAACTTCAACAGCCACATCACCCCCGCTGTGTCGAGATACTCGCTGGACCCGGCGTCCAAAAACACTGATCCCGGGCGCCTCGCCATGCCTCGTTGCACTGTGCGCCTCCAACGCAAAAGCGTCGGAACACAGCACTCAGCGGGCATGCGCAACACCAGACGTTCCCCGTCGAACCGCAATCCGCCGATGGTCCGTCCGCTCAGAAGCTCCCCCACCCTTGCTTGCGCGTCACTCTGATTTGCGTGCAGCTCCAGATAGCCCGCCAATCTTGCCTCCACCAACAACTGGCGAAGAACCGGCTGGGCTCCATACAACACCAACCGGCCGCCTCTGCGCCGAAGCAAAGCAGCCAAGCCTACAATTCTCCCCAGATCCTCGCTGCTAAGCCAGTCCCGCTCCGCCATCGAAAGTTGGATAAATCTACCCCTTCCCAGCAAACCGGTCTCAGCGATTCCGAGCTCCAAAGCGGATTCTCCGACTCGATGCAGGCGGGGAGCGTGCCAATACATCCGACGGAGTCGATTGAGGGTGCGAACCAGAAAAACGAGATTCTGCGCGTACCGGCGAAACAAACGCCGCGGGCGAGTCGCAAGCCTCCACAGCCACTCGAACCCGCACCTTTGCATCACAACGGGTGCGCGTTTCTGCACGCCCGCAATAAAGTCGAACGTCCCACCCACGCCGATCGCGAGCGGAATCCCCCAGCTGCGGAAATGCAGGTTGATGAACTTTTCCTGCTTAGGCGCACCGAACGCGACAAGCAGCAAATCGGGATTCGCAAGACGCAACCGCCGCAGAATCTCGCCGTGATTCATCTCCACGAGTCCTGTCACCGGCGGGGCATATGTTCCGCATATCTTGAGGCCGGGATTGTGTCCCCTCAATACGTCCGCAACCCTTTCAGCAACACCCTCTGCGCCGCCCAGAAGAAAAATCTTCAGCCCCTCACGGGCACACTCGCCCGCGAGCATCGGCACGAGATCGCTGCCCGTCACACGTTGCCTCAACCGGGGGCCAAACAACCCTGAGGTTCGAACCAAAGGATCCCCGTCCGCCGTCACAAGGTCCGCCTCTAGCAGGATCCTCTGCATCTCAGGGTCCCGTCGGGCTTGCATCACAAAATCGAGATTCACCGTCGCGATGTAGGAAGGCGGCCCGCATCTGATCCGTGATACCGCCCATCTCACGGCCTCCTTGAAAGTCACATCGTGAAACCGATGTCCGAACACAACGACCGAACGAGGCTGAATGTTGGGGGCATGCATCATCACCATTCCAGCGCGACCGCGGTTTTAATACCCGCCTCACAATCCTGCCGACGCATCATTCTGTCGATCTGCAAACGGGCGAACCTGCGTGCTTTAGGACAGGCATTGGAAGCCCGCGCAAGGCTGTCCGCAAAAAGACCGACTGGAGCAGTATCGGGCTGCAGCGCGAAAGCATAACTGCCAATCAAGGTTCCCAGCATCACTCCAAGCTGTTCTGGTGCAGCCCCGGGATTCCGAACACGATGCGCCATTTCGAAGTCCACGCGTGCAATCACGCCGTTAGGACGCACCAAAAAATTCGGTAGCCTGTGGTCTCCATCCACAATCTTTGATTCGACCAGCGCGCGCGTTGATTGAATCAACGCCTCCTCAATCGGAATGAGGGCCGCGTCCCCTCCCTCTCTTCTGAGCTGTTTCACGTGCTCCGTGAGATCCCCGCACCGACCAAGGTCCTGAAGCACCACCGCCTCGGTGTAGGCGGCACGCCCGACCCTCAATCGAAAGTAGCCGAAAACTTTCGGCCCAACCCCCTTTTCTCTCAGACTCCGAAGCGCGGTGTATTCCCGCCACCCTGGGTTCGTACGAGTAACGCGTCTAAGCCACCCGCGCAGACCGGGTCTGTTCCAGAGTTTCACCACCAAATTTTGACCGTCGGGGCCGGCACTCCTCACAACAAGAACGTCTCCGCGCCTTTCTTTCAACATCTCCACCGGCTGCGTTCCAGCGCTGATGCGCTCAACACACTCCCCCAATCGATTTCCGCCTCGTCTCCACCCTGCGCTGCGCAAGATTTGCGGTAGAATCCATAGGACCGGAATGAGAGCCGCACCCACGCGCACCAGCACAGCGCCGGCTTCCGACACCCGCGTTTCGAATTGCGCGCACAGCCATACAGCCGAAACCCCAAACAAAAGAACAGGCAGGCTCGTCCGCATTCCCTGCCAAAACAGTTCTTTTCGCAGCATCGGAACAGAGCGCAGCAACACAAGGTGAGACACAAACACGCACAGGGACATCCCGAAGACAAAACCGCTGAATCCGAACACCTTGAATCCAGCGTAACCGCACACCGGCGACATTCCGGCTACCAATCCAGATGGCAAAAGCGGCCGGGCGTAACCAAGAGCCAGCGGAATCCGGTCGACACTCGCGCTCAGAATCCAAACCCACACATAAAAAGCAAGCCACTGTGACATGCTCCCAGCGGACGAAAATCGAGGATGATAAAACCCTTGAAAGAATACAGGTGCTAGAATCGCAAACCCAATGCAAACAACTCCTGCAACGCGCAGAAGTAACGCTCTGTAGTTGAAGGCGAGCTCCATCAACCGACCCGGATCACCCTGCGCTGCTGACAAAATCGGGAATACCACGCCGCTCGACACACGACTCACCACATTCATCGCCACGCGGGCGAACACGATGGCAAGCGAGTACAATCCCAGATCCTCAAGCGACATCACCTGCGCGAGCAGGATCTTATCGCCCTGTTGGGCTAACAATGCGACAGCCGAACTCATCATGGTCCATGAACCGAATCCCAACAGCTCCCTGAAAGCTTTCGTATTCCAACCGAATCGGTCCGCCTCGAGCGGATTCAACGCGTGACTCAACCCGCAGCGCACGAAACTGGCTGCGATTCCCCCCGCAACAACGGCCCACGCGCTTGCGGAACGATAGCTTGCCCATCCGAGAGTGACCAGCAGGCTAATGATTTGAGGAACCAGTTGGATCGCAAACACCCCGCCAAACTGCAGACGCTTGTTCAAAACCGCCACGGAGGTAGAATTAAACCCCGCAATCAGCATCGAAACGCCCGCCACCGGAAGGATCGCAGCCAGTTCCCCGCATCGTTGGTCATGCGCAGCAAAAAACGCGGCAACCGGCCCCGCAAGCGATGCGCACACACCCCACAGCACAACGCTGCGCAAAATCTGCACTGTCCACGCTGTCTTCAAGAACACAGGATCCTGACCACGCCGACTCTGTATAATATTCGCGCTCACCCCAAAATCGGTGAGCATTTCCATGCCTTGCATGAAGGCATTCACAAGCACCATTAGACCAAAGGCATCCGGCAAAAGCATCCGCGCCAAAAGCAGGCTGGAAATCAGGCGAATCACCTGGGAAACCCCGAAACTTGAAATCGTCAAAACAGTGCCCCGAACCGCAGCACCGCGCATTCTCTGAAACGCATCCCCCATTTTATACGCCGCCCCGCAATGAACACCCACACCGAGTTGGCCTTGTCGCAACTGGAACCACTCTCCGCCATCGGACGGCCATCCCACACGCAAACCCACATTCGTTTATCGCAATTCACCGCCGCTTTGTTCGCGAAAACTCGACCGCTCGAATCCCTGCTCAACCGCAGTGCACGGCGGATGGCAACGTTCATTCAACCCACGCTGCTCATTCAGAGTAAACGCGGCTGTGACTCGCGCGGTAAGCCTATCCGAGGTTGACGCCCCAACAAGGGTTCCCCTTTAGAGTGACGGATATACAAACCCGTAAGTCCTCCTGCAGACAGGAGCATGGCCGGGTTGAACATGTCATTGAAAAGGTTATCGATCATGAACAGGCCGAGTAGGATTGAAAGCGGCACGATTGCAGCAACCGCTGTCTGCCGCCACATGCTTGGAGGAAACATCCTGAGAAACAATAGTTGTGGCAGGAGCAAGGTCAGGGTGAGAGCAAACAAACCGAACAAGCCGTTCTGACCGAAAGCGACAATCCACAGTCCATCCGGAACCGAGACTGCGACGCCGTTCGCATTGAAAATGAAAGACCGTTTCCAGCCAGCCCATCCGAAAATTGGCCGCTCCAGTGCTTTCCCAATCAACACATTCTCGTTCTTGATCCGAAATGCCAGCGATTCAGAGCGCTCTTCGTTTGAAATCGCCAGAGATGCGGCGATCAGGTTCTCGGCGTCCCACCACCCACTTCCCCGCGCGACCATGTACACCGAGGGCAAAACGCACAAACAAAGCACCGGCAGCATCATCCGCATCCTCGAAACTACCAGAATAAGCGCACCTCCAAGGATCATGAGGACCAGGGCTCCGAAAGACTTGCAAAGAACCAATGTAAGGACGAGCCCCGCTGCAACGGTCCCTGTGTGGATTCCAACCCTGAAAATTTGATTAGGAATCGACCGCGCCTGCCAGAGTCGAATGCCGGCGACTGCCCCGGTGGCCATCCACATGGCGCACATCAAACCGTGTTTCATGAAAACCATCGGCCGCCAACCTCCGCTCCGCTTGGTTTGACCGAAATTTCCCGGATGCCACCCGTACACAATTTTGTGCAAGCGCGGACTGATTGCAAACTCCACCCAGCAAAAAGGAATATAAGCGACCGCCCCGGCAAACAGACCCAAGCACAAATCGCGCAGTGCGCTTGTGTTATCAAAGTAAATGCGTCCGATAAAATAAGGAATGCCCCACGCCACGATCTTCGCGAGCATCGCCGACCCTCCATCATACACGCCGAGATTGTTTGAGATGGACGAGCACATCGACGCTACGCACCAAAGCGCGACTGGCAGATCACATGCATGCAGCGAGAACCTGCGAAAAACCCTGGGATCATGGATTGCCGCTCCGATCAGCACTCCGTAGCTTGCCGCACCGATCTTGTCGTATGTGGGCAACGCTGGAAGGTGATATCCGTAAACAGGGAGGAACATCCAAGCCAATAGAAACCCGCACAGTGCGGCACGGTGCGGGGCATCAAAAATGCCGAACATCCAGACCACAAATGGCAGCCAGCCAAACATCATCAACGGCACCATTAGGGTTGTGTGCATTGTTCAGCGATCTCCCGATGGACTGGCCACGCGGATGCTGACAACAATTCCAGACATGCGGGTCAGCATCGGAATTTTCGCGCACAACGAGGAAAAACAAATCGGCCGCTTGCTGGCTTCGCTTGCCGACCAGCACCTTGTCGCCTGTGCAGCAGCACGCGGCATGAGCGTGGAGATTATCACGCTGGCCAACGGTTGCACGGACCTAACCGAAGAAACAGCCCGTGCTGCCAACGCCGATTTGCAGCGACGACAACCCGCAGTGCGCACCCGCACGGAGGTGATTTCCGAAACCGGTAAAAGCAATGCGTGGAACATCTACGTGCATCGCTTTTCAGACCCGTCCTCGGACTTTTTAATTTTCATGGATGCCGACATCACATTGATCGGGGCACAAACACTGTGGTTGCTGGTGGAAACACTTGTGAAGAATGAATCGGGACACGTCTCTGTGGATTCGATTCTGAAAGATCTGGCCCTCAAAAAGACCCCATCACTCGTAGAGCGAGTCTCGCTCCGTGCGACATTCCTCACTCAGGCAGGGCCACTGAAACTGGCAGGTTCACTATACTGCGCGCGCGCCCGCATAGTCCGTAAGATTTGGATGCCCAGGGGACTTCTGGTCGAGGACGGCTTTCTCAAAGCAATGATCACTACAGATCGTTTCACCATGCCCGAGGACCCGTCGCGCTTGGTCCGCGCAGAGAAGGCCGCCCATACCTTCCATGCAATCACCGAACCGCTGGCCCTGCTCAGACACGAAGTCCGTTTGCTGATCGGCACCTGGATGAACCGGGTGCTCTTTGCGCACCTGCAAAAACAAGTTTGCGAAACCAACCAACCCGCGGGCGATCTCGTCCGCGCATGGAATGATAGCGAACCAAACTGGCTTCAATCGCTTCTGCGCGCTGCTCCCACTTACGGGACATTCCTTGGTTTCAGTGGCAGCGTGATCATCCTACCGGTGCGGCAGGCACTAACGTTACCGCGTGCCAACCGCTTGAAAGGGCTTGCAACCGCGTTGCTCAGAAGCGTGCTCACTTGTTGTGCCCTCGTTTTTGCTGGGACTCTGATCCGGAAGCGAATTTACAAATGGTAGATCCTGCTTTGAATCAAACCGTACCGGTTCGACTTTGAGTTCCGATCACCTCCGTATTCGCAACAGCCGGATGCGTTTTGTAAAAACCGATAAGGCACCCATGCCGATTTGGATGCGCTGGAAGGCACCCAGACTACGTCCCTCCCGGGAAAAATTCAGTAACGCCGTCAACGCGCCAACCGATTGCCGACGAACTTCCTCCAATGAAGCCGTGAGCTGGTCAAAAATCGTGACATCCGCCCTTGCAACGACGATCGCGGCATCCGAATGCAAAAGTGCGAAACGCGTGAAAGGTTCCATGACGACCGGATCTGCGTCCAGCACGACGAAATTGTGATTCTCACGAGCCGCCTTGATGCGCACGGCGAAATCCAATGCCGCACCTTTAGATGCAGGGTTTATTCTTTCAGTACAAACCGCCACAACGGCTTCTTGATAGCGCTTGTCGTATTCTCGCGCAGCAGGCGCTGGATTCAGCGAAGTCTCAATCAAGAGAACCTGATCGGTGTATTCGAGAAGCGCAAACGCAAGGTACTTGGCAATCAAGCTGGTTCCAGTCCCACGATGTGCGCCAGTCAAAAGAATCACTTTGCTCCCGTGCGCCATCCGGTCACGCTCGAGCCTCGCGGCGAGGGAACGAATTGCAGGCATTATTTTACCGAGAGCGCTGTTGCCGTCACAATCCACGGCTCCACCTGGATCATCCAGACAATTGAATGCCAAAACCGGATCGGGCGCTTCTCCGCCCAGCGCCGCCGAGACGTCCCGCCGAGAGCGCAGACGACCGTCAAGCAATTCGACACCAAAGCAGCACAAAAGTGCGCATCCGTAAGCGATTCCAAAGCCTCCGGCAAATGCCTTCGTCCTCGGACTCGAAACAGGCACTGTCGGATTCACCGCACGCGTATCTACCACCAGCTTTACAGACGCTTTGGCCTCGAGTTGACAGTCGTCAATGCGGTTATTGATTGCGGCGAGGCGTTCTCTTAATTCTCGGATCGAATAAGCCGCACTCGATGCATTAAAAATAGCCTCGGATGTCGCGGATGCTTGGGCTTCCGCTGTCGACAAAATCGCGCCAAGTTCAGCCACTCGCGCCCGAGCCGCCGCCAGCCCGTTTTCAGCGCGTAAAACCTCGATTTGAAGGTCATACACGCGCTTCTGCTCGAGGTTCCGCATGGTGGCCTCGTTGACGCGCACCTTGTACTCCTCCAAATACCGGTTCATCGCCCCCATCCGCTCCTCTACATATTTCCGGTCTTGGTTTCCTGATGTCAGACCGTCAACGGTGACCCGCATCTGCTGAAGCTGCTCGTACGTGTACTGCTCGATTCGATTGATCCCGAAATTATCAGCCACGCGTTCGTCTGCATAAGGTTGTAAGCTTAGCTTCTGGATTTCCCTGAAGTCGGCCTGCGCCTTGCCAAGTGCAGTTTCCCGTTCGATCCTCTGAGCATCAGCCTCCAGAAAGAGTTTTTGTATCTGTTCAACTTTGTTGAGATGCACCGAGTAGTTCTCGTGCAGGAATGCTTTGCTCGGCAGGCCCTGCGCATCCGCGAGCAGCTTTTGATGCTCCTGCTCAAGTCTTTCGATCAGCCGATTCCGCTCTGAGCGTAAGTAATCGATTCTTTTTTCATTTTGCCTCTCCCTCTCCTGATGGAGTCGGTTGATGAAACCGTCGACCACGGCGTTGAGCGCGTCGCCGAGAAAGCGCGGGTCCTCAGACTCGATCTTCACGTTGATCAGATGGGATCGCGGCACTTCTTGAACCACGATTCGTTTGAGCAACTGTACCGCCTGGCTCACCTCCGATGCATCAGGATTACAGAACGCAGGACGGGAGATTTGTGGGAGAGAACGTAGCGCCTCCATGATTCCGGCCACGCTCTTCATTCGGCCGATTTGTGTTCTTGTGTAGTCGCCAATGTCCCCGGGTATCAAATCACGTTCCTTGCCGTTGACTGCGATCTCTTTCGTTGCGTCGACCAACAACACGGCGGACGCGCTGTAATTGGCCTTCACGACAGCCAGAAATAACGGAACAAGCACGCAGGCTAGCAAGGTGCCAGATCCGACAATCAGCGGCGCCCGACGCAGTAGAGCGCCTGGCAAATCCAAAGGTTTCCGCCGGGCAATTGTTCGCAATACAGACGTATCGGCCGTCTCATTCACTTGCTGGACGCCGCCGCGGGGTTTGTCGTTGCGCCAGTTCCGACAAACCCTTCTTGGCCCCACAGTTTGCGGCGCAACTCTGCAAGGACCCCAGAGCTTTCGGCTGTCCTCAAGGCAAAGTCGACCACCTGCATGGAAGGCAGCAATCGGGTGATATAATAGTTCACCTTAGACGCGCCGGACTCGCTGACATACACAATGTCCCCGTCCTTGAGGACATAGTTTTTACGCATGTCGCCTTTCCCCATGATCTGTCGCAGATCGATGCTTTCAACCATGCCGCGCCCACCTACTTGTCTCGCAAGGATCACCTTTGAAATGTCTGCCTCGCGGCTCGGCCCACCGTGACTCATGACGGCATCCAGGAGCGTCTGGGAAGCGCGGAGAACGTGCACCCCCGGTTGCACGACTTGCCCCATCACGTATGCCAACTGATCCTCGCTTTGCGGAATAAAGATCACATCGCCATTCTGCAGCTTCGCGTTCAACGCCATGTTTCCGCCCTCGAGAAGGTCGCGTAAATCCACCCAGACGACCATCTGACTCCCACGGACAATCATACAGCGGCTTAAAAATGACTTTGCCGAGTCGACCGGCAATCCCCCCGCGAGCGAAAGCGCTTCCAGCAGGGAACCGCGCCCATTGAAGGTGACGGCCCCGGGGTTCGCAACGCGACCCAACACAAACACGCGGTTGTTCGCGAAAAACTTCATCACCAAGGTCACCTCGGGGTCGTCGTAATGCTGTGTAAGGGTCTTGGTCAGTTCTGCTGTAACGTCCTTCAGGGAGCGCCCGGAAACGCACACTACGCCAACGCGCGGCAGCGCGACCTCTCCGTCTGGAGACACCACGATTTCCTCTCTCGAGATGTCCGCGCGACCCCGCACGAGAAACGCAAACTTGTCACCGGGTCCAAGCCTGTATTCTTGGTCTGCTGAGGCGCCGAAAGCCTCAACCTGCGCTGCATTCGCGCAAGCCCGAGAAGGCGCCGCATTGGCCTGTGAAAATTCATTGGCTGGAACAGCGTCTGACTGTCGTCTGAAGGCTCCACGAGACTCTGCGCTGGAGTAAACACCGGCCTTCGGCCCTGTGCAGGCAGCGCACAGCATCCCAGCGAACACGAGTGCACCCTGCATCCGCTGCTTCATGTCAGTACGCCCCAGACCGCACTTTTGAAATGCATCAGGCGAGCCCGGGCGTCCAAACGCAGCGTTGCCGCCCTTTTTCCGCGCAACAAACAGTCCCTTTGGTACGCACGCAAAAAGTCGCGAAATGGCTGGTCTTCGTAACGAGCTAGACCATGCCACCAAGATAGAAAGTAACCTGCAAACATCGCAATGCCACCGATTACGAATGGGCGCTCCGCCATCCTGTGTACAGCGCTTGCCAGCATGTAGAGCCAACCGGTTCCCATGAAATACTGCCCGCGCCCATGGCGCACTCTGCCCCGCAAGATTCCCCTGTCACTGCTCCCCATCGGCCGCATGTGGATGAAGCGGAGATCCTCATCGTCCCAGCTTGCTACAATCCAACCGAGCATCCGCGCCTTGTGACAGTCGATCCCATCCCACATCACTCCGCGCACAAATCCGCTGATCTGCCGAAAACACTCCACCCGATAGAACTTCGTCATTCCAACAGACATCTCATCGCCGCACCTTTCAGCAACCAGGTTGCCGGACACATTGGTGTATGGCTTACCACTGCAGGAACCCAAACGCGGGTCTTGCGTCATCCGATCCAGCAAGATCTCGAAATAACGTTCCGGCAATTTCACGTCTAAGTCGAACTTGCATACGTAGTCAAAGCTGGCGATATCGACTGATTTCAGGCCGTCTTCAAACGCCTCAACAACTCCGGGACCTACAGACCTGCGGCCGCGATTCTCTCGGCGCACGACACTTAGCCAAGGCACAGCGTCGGCATATTCCTGCAGGACGGCTCGGCTGTCATCCGAAGAGCCGTCATCCACCACGATCCACGCGGCTGGCAACACGGTCTGCGCCAATACCGAATCAACACAATGCGCGATGAACTGCGCTTCGTCGCGGCAAGGCGAAATCAACACATACCGCGACCTGTTCTCTACGGCGCCCATCATCACAAAGCCACCTCCGCCTGCAGGTCGAATACCCGTAATAGCCGCCGCGTGTTCACGGTCGTGGAGAACTCCGATTCCACCTGCTCTTTGCCCGCCGCACCCATCGCGACCCGCGCCGCAGGATCGCTGATCAACTCGCAGATCGCCTGTTCGAGCGCGCCAGGATCTTCCGCGGGAACCAAGCGGCCTGACACCCCATCCTCAATCAGTTCCCGGATTGCCGGGAAATCCGTACTCACACAGGGAACTCCAGACGCCATCGCCTCCATCAGCACAACGGGAATTCCGTCGCGATCCCCATCGTTTGCAATCACACAGGGCAGCGCGAAGACCGCCGATCGGCGGATCAAGGCTGCAACTTTTGAATGGTCGATCGCCCCTGCCCATTCCATGTGTCGCGCGATACCGCATTCGCCTGCAAGTGACTTAAGAGATTCAAGCTCAGGTCCATCTCCCGCGACTACCGCCCGAAACGCGACGCCACGGCGCAGCATCCGCCCGAGAGCCCTCACCAGAACATCAATGCCCTTTTTGGGCACCAAGCGCGCTACGCTGAGGATCATGGGAACGAATTCCAGTCCCGCCGCAGCGTGATCCGATTCGTCTTCCGCTCCCCCCCAGTTTCCCGGATCGACCCCGCAACGAACCAGAGGGTACTCATGCACCGGCCTTCGATGAAGGCGATAGTAAACGGCCCGGTGCCACAGGCTGATACAAACGACATGACTTGCGCGAACCAACTTCGACTTTAGCACCGATGCGTCGCGGAACAGATCGGCGCCGTGGCCGGTGAAACTGAAGGCAATGCCGCCATGCATGGAGGCGTACATCGCGATCGACGTCGGCACATGCGCCATGTGCGCGTGAATACGCCGCACCGCACTGCATCGAATCCTGCGGGCAAGCGATATTCCAGATACCGCGTGAACCAGTGTTTTCGACAGGCGACTCGGTGAATATCCGTGGCAATCCAGCGAGTCGTGCAGCGCAGTTACAACGGTGCGGAACGTTCGGGAGGGATCCCTGAATAACTCCGCATACAGATCCCGAATAACCGCGAACACCCCCTTGTAAACAACGAAGGAAGACCGCGCCATCAGCTCCAGTTCTTCATCGCCAAGACCGGTTTCAGGCTCACGAACCGAGGCGGTTACGACTTCTAGGCCGAAATTGCGTAGAGCGATGACTTCCCTGTAAACAAACGTCTCCGAGCGTGATGGCAGCCGGGAAGCTATGTACAAAATGGAACCTCGTCGGAGCATATCGGAGATTCAACGGGAGGCGCGTGTTTTCACGACACGGGCAGGAATTCCAACAACTGTTGCACCTGCAGGCACGTCACGGATCACAACAGCCATTGCGCCTATTTTCGCACCGCTACCCACTTTGATCGCACCCAGCACTTGAGCGTACGCTCCAAACTCCACGTCATCACCAACCTGCGGAACGCCGCCGCCCGGGAACCGGTTGCCGATGGTCACGCCCTGCCGCAGCGTGCAATTCCTGCCAATCTGCGCGGCATCGTGAATGAAAATCCCGCCGAAATGATGGATCCGCAATCCCGGACCGATTTGAACCGCTTTGGAAAAACTGCAGCCGGTGAGGGTCTCGACGGTTCGAAAAGCGAGCCAATACGCTAACTCCAGCGCACGTTTGGCACAACCGTTAGGCCTTTGATGCAGGTTCTGCCCCCAGCGGTACACGGCGACTGCCCACGCCGATTGCTCGCGCAGGAAAGCGTTTCTCGGGTATCGCGACAAATCCGCCCTGAGAAGTTCAATCCAATTCATGTCTTGTACTCAATCAATCGCGCGGGTCTGCGCAGAAAGTTGTCTCGGTGCCAAAGCAACTGTCCGAAACGCTGCGGCCATTTGCCGATCTGCACGAATGCGGCGTAAATCAGTACGTTCAACGGCGAGCCCCTTGCCCGGGTGCGCCATGCAGTCCGAATACACTGAAAAACCTGGACAAGAACCCCAGCTACGAGCGCCAAAACTGCGCTTTTCAGCCATCCGCCAGCGGCGTGAGGCCAGCACCACGCATGAGCTAAAAATGCAATGCAAACCAGCATCCCGGTCCAACCATCGCACCAAATCACAGCACTCCTCGTTAATCCACGGAAAGGAACCTCGGCGATTGGCATTTGTTTTGTGACTTTCTCAACCACTTCCTTCGCACCGTACCCGCACCGGAACATGCGGCGCCACCAGCCACTGAACGTGAATAGGGCCGCATCGTGCCTCGTCATATTTTTCTCAAGCCTGTGCACAAACCCACCAGCGGATCGAATCCTGGCGCAAAAATCGGGCTCCTCACCGGCGATAAGCGTGGGATCAAACATCCCGACACGCTCGAAAAAATCCACCTGAACCATGGCATCACCACCGCATGCTTTTGCGGCACCAACCGGCGTATTCCACTCGATTTCGCATAGCATATTGTAGATCGATGCGTGGGGGAACTTTTCCGTCCGCCTTCCGCAGACCACCGCCACTTCGGGGTGAGTCTCCATCCAGTCACGCGCCGTCTGTAGCCACCCCGCCTCCAGTTCGCAGTCTCCGTCGACAAACTGCACCAACCCGATCGAAGAATACCTCTGTCGCAAGTGGGTAAATCCCTCATTTCTCGCCCGTCCCATCGTAAAAGGAGCCGACGCGCTCAACCGCACAACATCCACGCCAAGAATCGTGGCAAACGCGACACTGCCATCCGTGGATCCCGAGTCGACGTAGACGATCGCATCCGCAGCTGCGCCGATGGAGAGCAGGCAGCGCTTCAGACGTTCGCCCTCGTTCCGGGCGATGACAACCACCCCCACTGCCTGCCCACGTTTATCCACCCAGCACCACCTCCCTTACGAAGGCTGCGTACTTTTTGGAAACGGCCTCCCAAGAATATCTGCGAGCAACAAATGCGGCATCCTGCATGCACTCACGCTTTCGCAAGAGCGCGCTTTGCAATGCGGTTAGAACATCAGAGCGCTTTTTTGTATCAACCAACCATGCTTTCGGTCCCCAAATCCGCTCACCGTTCCCTTCACCGAATATCCAGCGGGTCAGCGGGGAATCCTGTGCAACGACTGGCAACCCCGCAGCGAGCGCCTCCACGTAGATATTCCCGAAGGACTCGTCTGCCGCGAGGTGAAGCAAGAGATCCGACGATGCATAGACCGCCGGCATCTTTTCAAACGGCACGGTCATCAGCTTCCATCGTCCGGGAATCGTGGCTTCCGCTGAACGGATGACTTCGGCACGCATGGGGCCGTCTCCGACGATCAGCAAAAACAATTCTTTCACGCCCCGAAGAAGGGCGATTCCGTCGATGATGCGTTTCTGAGGCACAAGCGCGCCCGCCATCAGCACGACCGTCGCATCACCTGACAATCCAAGCGCCGCTCGATCTCGCTTTGCAGCCGCGAATTCATCGACGGCAGCGCCGTTCGGGATCAGCGCGGCATTCCATTTTTTGCGGTGCCGCTCGTAAAACTCGGGATTGGTGCAGATCAATCCGTCGCATCCAAAGAAACGGTACTCCCCGCCCGTCCGCCGCGCGGGCCAGTCTCCATTTTGTGTGACGAAGATGTGAGCCGGCTCGCCCCGTTTTCGATTTGTCCGCAAGCGCCAGTTCAAAAAAGGGTAACTGCAGGTGATCGTGCAGTCGTAGTCGGCATGTGAATAAACACCCTGAAGCCCCGCGGTGAAGGACAGTTCTTCCCATCTATACGAATTGCGCAGAGGCGGAAATCGGGGCCACGACTCAAATCTGTGCCTCATCCGGCAGACCACCTGAAGATAGCAGTAGTGTCGGCTCGGAATGTGCGGACCTGCGCCAATCAGCGTGACCTCAAAATCAGGGTCTGCGGCCAACCGCTCTCCAACGCTTTCAAATGTCGCTTCAGCGCCCCGATTGACGCAGTGCAACCCAGGCAGGATAAAGCAAACCCTGATCGGGTCCATTGAGAGGTGCGTTCCGCTCAAATCGGCAGCCTTTCTTTTAAGAGAATGCGCAGATCGAACAGGGTGCGCTCCCAATGGCTTGTGCCCTGCCTTCCCTTGATCGCCATCGCCAGAAGATTGAGCGAAACAGACACGGTGTAAACGAACCGCAGCCACGCTTCAGCGAGGACTCCGTAGCAGATTCTCTGGAATCGGAACCGCGCAGCCCATCGCCACCGGATGCGACGCGCATCCGGGCACCGCGTCGGATCGGAAGAGGCCCCGCCGTGATGCGTGATCGCACCCGCCGCGTCGAAAAAAACGGCCCACCCCTGCTTTTTGAGTCGAAAGCACAACTCAGCGTCCTCGCCGTAGAAGAAAAACCGCTCGTCGAATCCACCCGCACATCGCAAAGCCGACGCACGCAGCATCATGAATGCACCGCCGATCCAATCAACCTCGCGCACCGCGCCCTCGCGGTTCCAACTGCAGTCCTCCGGATCAGCCCATGAAAAGAGCCGCGGCAGTGCGTAAGGAAGGCCCATCGCGCGGATGGTGGCAAGATCCGGGCGCGGAAAGCGCCGACAAACGTTCTGCACGGAGCCGTCCACGTTTCGGACCATGGAACTGAGCGCACCGATGCGCGGGTTTGCCTGCATGCGGCGCACCATTGCTGCCAGGCACCCGTCGTGAACAACAGTGTCGTTGTTGAGCAGTAAGACGCACTCGAGCGTCGGGATCGTCAACAGCGCGCGGCGGACTGCAAGATTGTTGGCGCGCGCGAAACCCAGGTTCTCAGTTTGCGCCAAAATTTCCGTCCACCTGCTCCAGCCGGCCGCACGGATTTCGAAGCTCAGGCGCTGAAGCGAATCGTCCAGCGATCCATTTTCAACAAGGAACACCTTGAAGTCGCTGAACTCCTCACGCTGCTTAGCCAATGAGCTTATGCAAGCCAGCGTGTACTCGGGTGTGCGATAATTAACGACGATGACCGCTAGAACCATTTCCACCCTCTGATTCGCGGCGACGGGGTGTCACGGTTCCTTGACCCGAAAACGCAGGGCCGCCAAGCCTCAAAACTTACCGCCACCGCTATTGCACGGAGCATCAACGTCGACCGTGGACTGGTTGCGCTTGGAAGCCGCGTCGCACATCCAAACCAAACCGCCCGCATTTTGCGGGACAAAGCACGCTCCGCTTCTGTAGAACATTGCAGCGTATGCTTTACGTGGCCTCGGTCGCAGTTTTTGAGGTGCGGCTTCTGTACTTCACGGTATCGTGGCCGGCCTGAAATAGCGGGGCGCCCTCCGGCGAACCGTCCGTAAACCATTTCAGCCCGACGATATTCGATTTTCTGTTTCACAACTATGAGCTCTTCCGTTCGATGGATTGAATCCACCTGCTGGGAACTAGCCTTTTATGGCTTACCAAACCGTATCCCATGGCCTGAGGAGGCCGACCCTGCCGGCGCGCAGATCGCTCCCATCAATTTGGAAGCGCTTGTGGAGGCGATCGACCGGCTAGGGAACGACATTTCAGAGCCGTGGCTGGGATTTCAATCCGCGAGCGGGTTATTT
>JBILLT010000096.1:0-8728 GCA_044375925.1 Chthoniobacteraceae bacterium
GGGAAGCATGTTTTGATTGAAAAGCCGATCACGGAAACCACTGCGGACGCCCACGCTCTGGTTGCTCTTGCCCAGAAGAGAGGTCTTGCCTTGCAGGTCGGACACGTCGAGCGCTTCAATCCGGTTTTGTCTGCTCTGGAGGCGCGGCTTCATCGGCCTCGGTTCATCGAGAGTCACCGGCTCTCGCCGTATCCGAACCGAAGCACCGAGATCGGAGTGGTGCTGGATCTGATGATTCATGATATTGAGATTATTCTTCACTTGGTTCGTTCTCCTGTGGTTTCGGTTGATGCGGTCGGAGTACCCGTGCTGAGTGCGAGCGAAGACATTGCCAATGCGCGTTTGCGATTTGAAAACGGATGCGTTGCCAATCTTACGGTCTCACGGGTGAGTCCTGAGCGGCTTCGCAAAATCCGTGTGTTTCAGGAAGACTGCTATCTGTCGCTTGATTACATGCGCCAAGAGGGGTTTGTGTATCGGATGGCGGAAGCGCATCAGAAGGAAAGCTCGCTGCTGAGCAAACTTTTTGCCTCGAGTGATTCAACGATCGTGAGCGAGTTCGCTGGCAGGAAAATAGTGCGCGAGCCTGTGCCGATCGAAAAGGGTGAATCACTCAAGCGTGAACTCGCGGATTTCGTCGCGTGTGCGCGCGCGGGGGCGCAACCGAAGGTGAGTGGGCGCGAGGGGACGGCGGCGCTGGAGCTTGCTCTGGATGTTTCGCGGCGTATTGCGGAGCACAACGCGGCGCATCCCGCGGGAGGCGGTGAGTTGCCCGCGTCACGGTTTTCTTCACGGTGAATCCGTCATGAGTTCGTGCACACGCATGCTTTACGTGGTTGCGGGCGAGGCCAGCGGAGACGCGCGGGGAGCGGAGCTCTTGTCTGCGCTCAAGGAGAAGGTGCAGGGTTTGCAGATTGTGGGCGCGGGCGGTCCGAGAATCGCCGCTCTGGCCACCGGGAGTTTTTTGGACTGGTCGGGCGAAGCTGTCGTGGGGTTCTGGGATGTCATCAAGAAGTACGGTTACTTCAAAGCGCAGATGGATCGCATGCTTGGGGAGATCAGTGAAATTCGACCCGAGGCGGTGCTGTTTATTGATTACCCTGGATTCAATCTGCGTTTGGCCAAGCAGGTGAAGGCGAGACATCCGGAAATCAAGACGCTGTATTACATCAGCCCTCAGGTTTGGGCTTGGAATCGCGGGCGGATTCCGAAGATGGCGAGATTTCTGGATCGGATGCTGTGTATTTTTCCTTTTGAAAAGGAGCTGTATGAGGCTTCGGGGCTGAGGACCGAGTTTGTCGGGCACCCGATGTTGGATTCGCTGGCGAAGTTGCGTGCCGGGGTTGCGAGGCGCGAGGATTTGGTGGGATTGTTTCCGGGAAGCAGGGAAAGGGAGGTAAAGCGATTGTTTCCGGTCATGCTCGGTGCGGCTCGTATTCTGCGCGCGGGAAGGCCTGGGCTGCGGTTCGAAGTACCTGCGGCGAATGCGAAGCTTGAAGCATGGATGAAGGATCACATGGCTGCGGAGGGCTGCGCTCCGGATTTTTGCAAGGTCAGCTTGGGGCGTTTTTACGGGTTGGCGCAGGAGGCTGCGGTGGGAATGGTTTGTTCCGGCACCGCGACGCTTGAGTCGGCCTTCTTCGGGCTGCCGATGTTGGTTGTCTACAAGGTGTCTTGGTTGACTTGGGTTGTGGGGCGTGCGTTGGTGAAGCTGCGTCACATAGGTATGCCGAACGTGCTGGCGGGCAGGGAGATCGTTCCAGAGCTCCTGCAGGGGCGAGCCACGCCGGAATTGCTGGCTGCGGGCGCTGGTGCGCTGCTGGAGAATCCTGAGGTTCGGCGTGCACAGCAGGAGGCGTTTGCGTCTGTGATCGCGGGGCTTGGCAGCTGCGGGGCGGCGGCGCGCGCGGCGGAGGCCGTGGCGCTTGCGCTCCAGGAGTAGCGGCGGGGGGTTGTGGTGCCCGGGGAGGATGGATGCGGCTGCCAGGCAGGGATTTTGAGAGAGCAGCGGGAGGGATCGCAAGGGGGATGGCGTCGTTTCACTGAGTGAGGGTGCATGCATTCACCCATTGGCTCGGGGCAAGGTCGCCCGCTAGGATGAGGGGGTGATGATTCCTCCGCAGATTCTCCTGAACGCCTACCGGCAGGGTGTGTTTCCGATGGCGCATCCGAATGGGGAGTTGGCTTGGTATTCCCCGGATCCCCGGGGGGTATTGCCTCTGCTTGAGTTCCACGTTCCGCACGGTACCCGGCGGGCGTTGAAGAAGCGGCGGTTTGAGGTGCGCGTGAATACTGCGTTCAACGAAGTGATGAACGGGTGCGCTGCGCGCCCCGAGACATGGATTGACGGGCGCATCAAGCGCAGTTACCTGGCGCTGCACCGCCTTGGGCATGCGCACTCGGTTGAGGCTTGGCTGGAGGATCAGCTGATGGGCGGGTTGTACGGCGTCTCGTTGGGCGGTGTTTTTTTTGGCGAGTCGATGTTCCATCGGGCGACGGACGCTTCGAAGGTTGCGTTGGTGTGGCTCGTTGAACACATGCGCGAAAGAGGATTTGGATTGCTCGACCTGCAGTGGGTGACGCCGCATCTGCGCACCTTTGGAGCGCGCGAAATTTCCCGCGCACTTTATCTGCGCCTTTTGGATGAACATGCGGACAGGGATTGCGTGTTTTGGAATTGAAGCGTTTCTGTCATTGAATTGTTACGGAGTTGGGGCTTGAGGCTGGCTCCGATTGCAGCGCAGCTTATTGCGCATGCGACGTGTGCTAATTTTGACCGCGGGATTCGGCGAGGGGCACAATGCTGCGGCGAGAGGATTGAAGGAGGGGTTTGATTCCCTTGGAGGAGAGGTTCAAGCGGAAGTGCTGGATCTTTTTGAGCCGGCATTCGGCGCTTTTTACCAGAGGAGCCGGCGTCATTACCTCTGGATGGTCAATCATGCACCGCGACTCTGGGCTGCAATCTACGCGGTGCTGGATCGCGTGCCCTTGCTCGCACTTCTGTCCTGGTTTTTCAGGCCGTTGAAGAACGCTTTGGTGCGCGCCCTCATTGAGAGCAGACCCGATGCGGTTGTGAGCGTTTACCCCGTTTATGGGTACGTGCTCGATGAGGCCAAGCGAGAGTCTGGTCTGCCAGCGGTGAAGTCATTTGTGATGATCACAGATTCGATCACTGTAAATTCAGTTTGGCTTCGATGCGGGGCCGACGTGTTTTGTGTCGCAAATGAAGACACGGCTGAGGTTTTGTTCGCGGCCCGGATCCCGAGAGAAAAGGTGAGAGTAAGTGGTTTTCCTGTCTCGATGCGGTTTGCGACGTCAATCGTGGAGCGGGAGGAGCTTTTTTCCGGCGGCCGGTTGCCCCGGGTTTTGTTCATGGTCAACGGGCAGCGGGAGCGAGCACTGTTGTTGGTTGAAAGGTTGCTCCGGCAGGGAGGTGTCGAACTGACGGTTACGGTGGGAAAGGACCGGGAGCTGGGCAGGTGGATCATGGAGCTCGCGGAGCGGGCTGGTGTGGAAGTGTGCGTGCTCGGGTGGGTTGAAAATGTGCCTGACTTGATCCGTGCGAATCATCTGCTGATTGGGAAAGCTGGTGGCGCGATGGTGCAGGAGGCGCTGGCTGCTGAGGTGCCGATGCTCATTACCCAGATCCTGCCCGGGCAGGAGGAGGGGAACGCAAGGTTGATCCTGCAGAACGGGTGCGGGGCGTTTTGCCCTACGAACGAGGTGGTTGCGGCCACGGTTGAGCGTGTCTTTGCGGAGGGTGGCGCCGTCTGGTTTCAGATGCACCGGCATGTTCTGGCTTTGAGTCGCCCGGCTGCCGCTCGTGAATGCGCCCGTTGGATCGAGAGTCGGTTAGGGGCGGTGCCAGTCTCACAGTCGGCGGGACATCAGGCCGTGTTCGGGGTGCGGGCGCTTGATTAGGATTGAAAGCGGCGACGGTTGCGGAATTGATTGTTGGATGATCAATGCCGTTATTTTTGACATCGGGAACGTGCTGTTGAGTTTTGATTTCGGACGCGTGCTTCGGAGAATCCTGCCGCATTGCGGCGTGGGTCCCGCGGACTTTTCGACGCGCTTGGAGCCCGTGAAGATGGATCTTGAAAGCGGCCGGATCTCCGCTGAGGAGTTCTTGGATCGAGCGAGCGTCGCGCTGGATTATCGGGGCGAAAGGGCTGAACTGGTTCGTGCGTGGCAGGAGATTTTCGAGCCGATCGAGCACACGCACCGGTTGGTGGAGGGGTTGGCATGCCGTTTGCCGCTGTATTTGCTTTCCAACACAAACAACCTGCACGCGGAGTATTTCATGGGGGAGTACTCGGTATTCCGCCATTTCAAGGATCGTGTGTTTTCCCACGAGGCGGGTTTGATGAAGCCCGACCCGGAGATCTACCGGCATGCGCTCGAAAAGTTTGGATTGGAAGCGGGAGAGGCGTTTTTCGTTGATGATTTGGCTGAAAATGTGGAGGCGGCGAGGGGGCTGGGGATTCGATCTCATCAGTATCACGCTGGACGGCATGAGCTTTTGGAGAATGACTTGAGTGCTGCCGGGGTGCTTTGAGGGAGGCTTGATGGCGGCTTGGCATTGCGGGCCGATGCGCGGGAAGGCATCGGGGTATCTGGGGGCTTGCGGGTGGGATTTCCCTGAGTCAGCCTTCGGCTTCCTATGAGTAACCAAAAATCTGGGTGTTTCGCCGGGCTCCTCGGTGTGCTGCTCATTCTGAGCGTTATCCTGAACGTGTCGTTTTTTGCGTCGAAGGCCGGGAAAATTCAGGGTGCGGTGAAAATCGGGCAGCGGACTCCTGATTTTGAGGAGCGCGTTGTGGAATCTCCTGCCGCTGAGGCGGCGGGCAGTGACCGGCGGATTGCATTGATTGAGGTGAGCGGCGTGATCGGGACTGGGGAAGGGGAGGAGCTGGCGGGGGGGGGATACGAGAGTTTGGTGCAGCAGTTGAGGGTGGCCCGTGAGGACTCGACGGTGGCGGGGGTCCTTCTGAAGATCGACTCGCCGGGTGGCGAAGTAACGGCATCCGACATCCTTTACGATGCGGTGCGCAAGACCAGGGAGGTGAAGCCTGTGGTGGTGGTGATGATGAGCGTCGCGGCTTCCGGTGGATACTACGTGGCGTGCGGCGGCAGTTACCTGTTCGCCCACGACACGACGATCACGGCGTCTATTGGAGTGATTCTCCAAAGCCTGCATTACAAAGAGCTTTTCGAAAAACTGGGACTGTCGATGGAGACCTTCAAAAGCGGCAAAATGAAGGACATGCTCAACGGCGCCCGGGATTTGACCGACGAGGAGCGCGCTTACGTGCAGGGGCTTATCGCCCAGAGCTACGACCGGTTTGTCGGGATTGTGGCTCGAGAGCGCAATCTGGATGAGGCGGCGTTGCGCAACGGGGTCGCGGACGGGCGGATTGTTTCGGGAACCGATGCGCAGAAGGAGAGGCTGGTGGATGCTTTGGGCGGGTACGAGCAAGCGTTTCAGAAGGTCAGGGAGCTTGCGAATGCGCCGGGTGCTGGGTTGATCCGCTACGAGGCGCCCTTCCGATTTGGTAAACTGGCGCGGTTCTTGATGGAGTCGCCGCTCAGAGGGGGGCGCGTGCAGTTGGAAATGGGTGGAGGCTCGAAGGCGTCCCCGCGCGTGGGGCGGCTTTATTATATGAGTCCGGTGTTGATGCCCTGATCCGGTCTGTCGATGAATTTTCCACCTCTCGACTCCATTCCGCTGCTGCCTCTAGTGTCGGTTCCGGTGCTGGCCGGGGCGGTGTACTACGTGGCTGTGGCGATTGATCTCCGGACGCGTGGAGGGCGTGTTCAAGTGAAGTTCTTTGGGTTGGCGGACCTGCTTTTCGCAAGCGTCCTGGTTGCTTATTTTGTCTGGGGAGGATTGAACTCTTTTCTGAAGCAAAGCGCTCCAGCCTCGGGGATCCGGATCGAGCAACTCACGGAAAACCTTGTGTTGATGCTTTCCATTTTCGGAGCGACGGTGGGGTTTGCGAGGGGGCGTGGGATTCCGTACGAGGCGTTTGGTATGGGTGCAGCCGGCTGGTCTTCCGCTTTTTTTCGTTCGGCCATGTTCTTGGGACTGGCGTTACCCGCGGTTTGGGCGGCAAACCTTGGCGCACACTATCTTTTCCCGCAAAATACACAGGAACAGGAGCTCGTCACCGTGTTCCGTCGTGCGGCTGAGGAGGGAAACTTTAGCGCGGTTCGGTTGATGTGTCTGTCGGCTGTTTTCATCGCCCCTTTGATGGAGGAGACCGTTTTTAGGGGGTACTTTTATTCCCTCGGGAAACCCCAGATCGGAGCGGGTTGGGCGTCGGTGGTTACCAGCAGTTTTTTCGCTGTTTCGCATGGGAACGTCGCTGCGTTTCCGGGCTTATTCGTGCTCTCAATGTGTCTGACGGTGGCGTTCGAGAAGTTTGGAAGCCTCTGGGTCTCCGTGCTCATGCACTCCTGTTTCAATGCGATAAGTTTAATCCTTATTTATTTACAATCCAAGGGATGGCTGCCGCAGTGACACTTGGGGTGATGGGGGAGGACGCCGTTGTCGGCGGACTTCTCAAAACCCTGCCGAAACTTGCATCCTCCGTGCTCGCGGGGCCCGGGGACGACTGCGCCGTGGTGAAGGTCCACCGCGCCAGAAAGCTGCAATTACTGAAAGTCGACTCCGTGGTAGAGGGCGTCCATTTTGTCTCAGGCGAGAAGATGAACCGGGTTGGTTGGAAGGCGATTTGCCGTTCGGTGAGTGACATCGCCGCGATGGGCGGCTCCCCAAAGCATGCGCTCGTTGCGGTGCACGCCTCCCAGCGGACTTCGTGGGCTCAGTTGGAGGGGCTGTATCGCGGCATTTCGGCGGCGGCGGAAACCTTTGGGATTTCGGTCGTGGGCGGTGAAACGGGTCGTATCGAGGGGCCCCTGGTTTGCAGCGTGACTCTTACTGGATGGGTGGAGGAGGAGCGCTTGGTTCTTCGCTCCGGGGGGCGTGTGGGGGACTCGGTTCTTGTGACGGGGCGGCTTGGCGGCTCACTTCGAAACGGTCATCATTTGGATTTTATCCCGCGCCTAAAGGAAGCGCGCTGGTTGACCAAGAACTTTAAGATCTCTGCGATGATGGACATCTCCGATGGCTTGGCTGCCGACGCCCCCCGGCTCGCCGATGCCAGTGCATGCGGAGTTCGTATTGATCCTGATGCAGTCCCGCGCAATTCAGGTTGTTCGATCGACTCGGCTCTCAACGATGGTGAAGATTTTGAGCTGCTGTTTGCTTGCCGCCCGCGGAAGGTTCCCAGGCTGCTGGATGAATGGATGCTCAAGTTTCCGGGTGTTCCCTTGACCCGGATCGGCGTGCTCACCCCGCAGGAGCATTCCTACCAACCCAAAGAACTTTTCAGAACGGGTGGATACCATCATTTCAAATAGCGCCGAGCACACCATGGAAGCGGGCAGGCGATTCGCGCAGTCGCTGGCTCGGGGTGATGTGGTTTGTCTTACCGGGGAACTCGGGGCTGGGAAGACCCATTTTGCCAAGGGTGTTGTGGCGGGTTTGGGTGGCGACGCGGAGGAAGTCACAAGCCCCACTTTCACGATCATGCATGAATACCGTGAGGGGCGCATTCCGGTGTTTCATTTTGATTTGTACAGACTGGAGTCAGATCGCGAGCTGCAGCACATCGGTTGGGATGATTATTTGCAGGGCGATGCGGTTTGTCTTGTGGAGTGGGCGGATAAGTTTCCGGAAGCCTTGCCATCCGGGGCGATCTGGTTGGATTTCTCGATCGATTCCGATCAAACCAGGCGAGTGGAGGTGCGCAGGTGAGGATTGTTGCGATAGAAACTTCGACCGATACGGCGTCTCTGGCGTGTTGGTCTGAAGGCGCGTTGGTGTGGGGCGAGGATTTTCCGGCCAAACGCTCCCTCTGCGCGGATCTCGCCCCCCGACTCGCCGTCGGTTTGGGTGCCATGGGGGGTGTCGACAGGATTGTGGTGGGCTTGGGGCCTGGGTCTTACGCCGGGGTCCGTATTGCGATTGCCACGGCCATGGGCTTGCAGGCCGCACTTGGATGTGAATTGCTCGGCGTGCCAAGTGCGGTGGCGATGCAACCATTCGGCGCCCATTTTACTGTAGCTGGCGATGCGCGCCGCGGTACGTGGTACTTTTCCGAGGTGAGGGAGGGGCGATGTGTAGTCGGCCCAGAATTGCTGGATTCCATGGAGAGACTGCTGGCGAAAGTCGCAGAATCGGGCGTTCCTCTTGTCGTTGCAGAGAACGCCGGTTGGTGTGGGAGCGCGTTGGTTGCGTTGCCGAGGGCGTCGATTCTCGCTCAGGCGGTAGCCGCCGGCGCGGGCATCGTCCAAGTTGGGTCGTTGGAGCCCTTGTACCTGAGGGACGCTCACATCACGCGACCGAAGCCAGCCTCACCACTGAATCCATGATTGGACACTTCTGAAGTTCCGGAAGGGGACTGATTTCATTCAGCATGCAGACGCTGGGTTGATCGGATCTGTTTTGAACACGTAATCTTCCCAATAACGCACCGCGCGTCCCCGTTTGATTTCCGGCTGGGGCGGAACGTTTCCATTCAGAAAAAAGTCTACGGCCATTGCTGGCTCGTTGTATCCAAATGCCGCTCGGATGGAGGTGGAGGACGAAATCCTGGGGTTAATCTCCAGCAGCTTCAACTCACCCTTGTGGACACGAAATTGGAAGTTTGTGGGGCCAACC
>JBILLT010000007.1:0-91990 GCA_044375925.1 Chthoniobacteraceae bacterium
TCGAAACCCGAGCCATTGCTCGCAGCGGACCAACTGGGCATCACGTAGGGGAGATCCTCGTGAAAGATCTGGAGCGTCTCATCCTTCAGCATCTCAATCAGCTGGAACTGGTTCACCAGTGAGTAAGAGTGATTGATGTCGCGCCAGCCGCGCACCAGCAGCGTCTTTTTACCGGGCTGCCTGCCCGATGATCCCTGCGCCCTTCCACCACTCTCGGTAAAAAGCGCGGCGGGATTGTAGGACAGAACATCCGGATGCAGGACCGGCTGGACGACAACCGACGCCGGCTGGCGAACGGGCGCGGGCTGCGCAGGCTGGTCCGCCACCCGAGCGACCGGCTCAACGATCGCGGGAACGGGTGTCGCGGAAGCTGCAGATTGGGGTTGATGCCCCGACGCCTTCATCAAGATCCCCTCAAGATTCGCCGCAAAAACGGCGGCTGTGGTCACGCGCGGACCGTTCAATGCGGTATTCAAACGATTCCGAACGTCGACGGCAGAGGCCGGATTCAGCGCGAAGCCCACCGCTTTCTCCTCGTATTCAGAATGCGTGTACGTGATGAGTTCCTCAAACCCGAGCGCCGACAAGAGACTCCCGCCCATGCGTGACACAAAAGTGCGCCCGCTCAAAGTCAGGAGAGGCAATCCGACCGAGAGCACGTCGTTGGCTGTTGATCCGGCGTTGTACGGGTGATTATCCAAAAACACATCTGCCAAGCGCAGGCGGGCCAGATGATCCTTCGGAGTCAGACGGCCAGCGAAAATGATCCGATCAGCGGAAACACCGTGACGCTGGGCGCAAGCGAGGAGATTTTCCGTCGCCCATCGATTGTCATCCAGAAGCCAAAGCACGCTGTTGGGAGTCCTGTGCAGGATCCGCATCCAGCATTCGAACATCGTTGAATTCAACTTGTAGATATTGTTGAAGGATGCAAAGACGAATTTTCCATCGGGAAGCTTGTGCTCAGCACGAGTAGTCGGATTTCCGATCTCCCGCTTCGAATCCCTCGGAAGGAAACTGTGCGGCAAATACAGTGGCCGTTCGCGGAACAACTCCGACAACGAAGGCGGCAGTGAAAACTCATCGGCGATCACGTAGTCCACGTAAGACATCGCGGTGGTTCCGATGAAACCGAGCCACGTGGCCTGCACCGGCGCGGGCCGGAAAGAGAGCACTCCGACACGAGTCCCAGAACTGAGTCCGTTCAGATCCACCAAGATGTCGATTTCACACGCGAGAATGCGGTGCGCGATTTGCTCGTCGCTCAGATGCCCGACTTTCTCAAAATGTTCGAGTGCACCCACAATCCGGCGCCGCGTATCCGAACCGTCCTCCTTGGAGACGCAAAAGCCGAACGTCTCCACTTTGGTCCTGTCGTGATTCTCAAACACCTCAGCCAGCAGCAAGCCGACCGCATGGGTACAAAAATCTGACGAAAGGTAACCAATCCTGAGGCGCTTATGGTTGTATTTCCTGCCCTCGCTGATGTTGGTCTCGGGGCCGTTGAACTTCCGACTGTTGAAAGAGTAAGCGGACAACAATTGCATTCCCGGATCGTCTGACTCGGCGAGCATTGCCAGGGGTGATGTGGCAAGCGTCATGTCACACCGCGACACACCGGGAATATCGACGTATGCGGGCCACTTGCACTGCTTCTGTCGCAAATGAACCCAATGCTGAAGCGCGTCGAGTTGCTTTGGGTTCACCCTTAGACTTCGCTCGAGGGCGATTTCCGCTGCATCGTACTCCCGTAACTCCTCCAGCAGTCGGCCCGTATGGTTCAACGCCGTCGTCACCATGACGGCCGCTATTTTAGAGGCGGTCTCCGGAACATCCGTGAGCAGTCGCCATTGTGCGATCGATTCCATCGGACGTCCCAGCTTCTCGAGCGTGAGCCCAAGATTGACCCGCCCCTCGCCAAAATCGGGCTTCAAATCAACCGCCTGACGGTAAACAGCCTCCGCCTCAGAGTTTTGTCCAGCCTCAGAAAGCCCCACACCCAAATTAAAAAGCGCCACGTACTTGAACGGGGAATGGGTTGACTCGATCCACGCGCGGTAAATCTTGTTCGTCGAGTCCAGCTGCCCGGCGTGCTTGAATCCTTCAGCGAGCGCGAGCAACTCTGCAAGCTCTACCCCGCCCTTCGCGATTCTTGCTAGGATTTGCGTCAAGTTTCCGGCCCCGGTCGCGGAAGCCGTCGATCTTTGCTGGGCAAGCGTTGCGGGGCGGTTAGCAGATTTCGATTTCATTGAAAGAAGGGGTGGGGTCTGAGGTTTGTCTAGGTGGGAGTGCCTTATCTCCGTCTATGGCTCTCGGAAACTTTCACGCAAACCGCGCAAGATCGGAGATAGAATGTAATGAATGACCCGTCTTTTTCCCAAATAAATTTCCGCGGTGACTGTCATGCCGGGAAACAAGACGCGGTTGTCTGGCTGCTTTTCGAGACGCGACCCCTCCAGATCAATCGACACCCTGTGCAACCCCCCCGACGACACTGCGCGTTTGTTCGCAACGGACTCCAAGTCCGTCGGGGCTCCTCCCGCGTGCGACTCAAAGCTGATCGAGCGAATCCACCCCTTGATCCCGCCGTACCGCTGGTACGGAAATGCATCCACTTTGACCAACACCTTGTCGCCGACGGCTGCTTCACCAACCGACGAGGAACTGAGCTGAATTTCGGTAATCAAGGGAGCGGACGAAGGAATAATGATCACCAAGGGCTCCGCGTCTCGGAGTACAGAGCCAACGGACCTGTTCGCGATGTCCAGCACGACTCCGTCCTCGGGCGCGGTGATTTCAACCATAGAATTCACGCGCACCGACTTTGTCATGCTTGATTCAACCTGGGACTGCTCGGCGCGTTGCCTCGACAATTCTTCGTAGATATTCCTGCGCCACTCCAAAGAGAAACTCTCCTTCTGCGCAATCACAGTTTGAGCACGGTGCTTGAGTTCGATGAGGCGCTCGGTTGCTTCTTGAAATTCGCGCTGCGCACGAAGCCGGTTATTCTGTGCGGTTAAAAACTCGAGTTTTGAGTTCGTGTTGAAGTTGAAAAGGTTCTCCTGCATCCCCTCGATCGACCGCGAGATCGCCAGCTGTTCCTCCAAGTTCTTGATGTCGCCCTCCGTGCGTTTGAGGCTGGACTGCGTCTCTCCGAGCGTTTCCTCGTAGCCTTTCATTCTCGAGCGAAATTCGCTCATCCGTCTGTTGAAAATCTCCTGCTGGACTTTCCCCGCCTCCCCGTCGATCGCATCAGCGAGGTAGGGAAGATCAGACGATTCGGCTGTCAGACGATTAACGTGGGCGCGAAGTTGTCTCTGCCGGGTCTGCAACGCATCAAGATCCGCTTTCGTGGATGTTGCGTCGAGGGTGGCAAGTATCTGCCCCTTTTTGACGGAATCTCCCGGGCGCACGTTCAAGGTGCGCAAAATTTCACCTTGAAAGGGCTGCAGCACGATTGGTTGACCGTCATAGGTCAGCTTTCCTGTTCCCTGTACGACCACGTCCACTTTGAAAACAATCGAAACAAAGAGGGCAATCGCAATCAGCAGTCCGAAATAGTAGATTGTGCCGCGCAACCCCTTAGGAAGCGGCTCCTCGAGCAGGTGCACCAAATCTCCCTGAAAGACAAGTGCGTCCTCGATGATCTTTGACTTTGGATTGGAATCAGACACGGCTTCGATGAAGTAGCTTGTGGATCACTTGACAATGTCCCGGGTTTGCTGTCGCCACAAATGGGCATAGATCTCGCAAGTCTCAAGCAGCTCGGTGTGCGGCGCAAGGGCCACCATCCGCCCCTTGTCCAAAACCAGAATCCGGTCGGCATTTACCAATGAGGACAACCTGTGCGAAACGATGATCATGCTCCGTCCCTTAGCGATCTCAGAGAGATTCTGCTGGATGATCGCTTCACTCTCGGGATCAAGGGCGCTGGTTGCCTCGTCGAAAATGAGCAGTCGCGGCTGTGGTAGAAGTGCGCGTGCAATGGCAATCCTCTGCCGCTGCCCGCCGGATAGGTTCGTGGCACCCTCTTCCAAAAGGGAATCGTAAGCCATCGGCAACTGGTCAATGAATTCCTCGGCTCCTGCAAGCCTCGCCGCGGCCACCACCTCTTCGGCCGATGCGCGGGGATTCGAGATGGCGATGTTCTCACGGATACTGCCCCTGAACAAAAAGCTTTCCTGCAGCACAACCCCGATATTTTTGCGGACGTATTGCAGATCAATCTGGCGCAGATCCACCCCGTCCAATTTAATGATCCCCTCGGTGGGAACCTGGATGCCTTGAATAAGACGAGTCAGGGTGGTTTTCCCAGAACCGGACCTGCCCACCACGCCAATCACCTCGCCGGGCATCACCGTCAAATTCACGTGGTCCAGCGCATTCACCGCGGCGCCGGGATAACGAAAGGTGGTTCCCTCGAAATCAAGCCGCCCGTGCACAGGCGGCTTGCTTCCTCGAAAGGTCGGATCGCGTTCCGGAGGATGATTCATCATTCCCGCCAGCATGTTGACCGAAATCACCGTTTCCTGATACTCGTTGATCAATCCAACTATCTGCAGAAGCGGACCGCTCACGCGACCCGACAGCATGTTGAAGGCGATCAAAGATCCAAGGGTGATTTTGTCATCAAATACAAGGACGGCACCCACGCCGAGAATCGCGACCTGCATCCCTTTTTCAAGAAACTGCGTGATGCTGCCGCCAAGGATGCTGAACTGCATGACGTGCCCCGCCTTGCGAACTGAGGTCACTACCTTTCCATCCCACATCTCTTTCTTCGACTGCTCCAAACACAGTGATTTGACCGTGCGGATCCCGTGGATGGTTTCGATGGAGTGCGCCTGTCGAGAACCTTCTGCGCCGAACAAATCGCTCAAGCGCCGCTGATAGACCGGCAACATCCCAGCGATCACAAGTGTGATGATGAGGGTGAAACCAAGCACCATCAGCGCAAGCTCCATACTGTAGGTGCAAAGCAACCCAATCAGAAACGGAAGGGAGATGGAATCCATCGCGAGCTGAAACAACCTTCCCGTCAAAAACTGACGGACCTGCGCGGTCTGCTGGAGATTCCGGAAAACAACGCCTGCCGGCATTTTCTCGAAGAAAGACATCGGCAGCGCAAGAAGCTTCTCGAAGACCCGTGAAGAGAGCGCTGCATCGATGCGATTGGTAGTCATCAGCATCAGGTTTGAGCGGAGGTACCCAAACAATCCCTCGAAAAAAGCAGTGAGAACAAAAACAGTCACGATGACGTAGAGACTGTTGTAAGTCCGATGGGGAATCACCCTGTCAATCATGACGTTGAACAAAAGCGGGGTCACAAAAGTGAGCATGCTTCCGACAAGCGAGGCGATTGCCACATCCCTGAAGTAAGACTTATACTTGAGAATTTCCGAAATAAACCACGGGAAACCGAAAGGCTGCTCGGGCTCCGGGGGCTTCTTAGGCCCGACAAGCATCACATACGCATCCCAGATCTCAGCGAGCTGCGAGAGAGATATTTCGACAACCCCAGCGGCCTCGTTTTCGATATCGAGAATGAACGCCTTCTGACCGTCAATCTGGGCGCCAGACAACCCGACGATGATGAACCAAGTTCCGGACTTTTTCCTCGCCAAAAGAGGGAATGCAACCCCCATTTTCCCCAGCTTGCCTATGGTGCATTTTGGAATCACCTTGGCCTCGAGGTCGACGGCGCTGAAAAGCTTCAGAAGGGTCTCCTCGGGATCCGTTTCCGTGCACAACTGGGTGGCATCCGGTGGGACCGGACGCCGATGGTGCATCGAAACGATCACGAAGGCCCGGAGGGCCGAATGGTACGGAAGCATGGGCTATTTCAGAGGCGGGGGTGGAATATACAACATTCGGATAGATAATCCAGATAGATAAAAAACGAAGATCCGCATCAATAATGCGGGAGGCCCACCGCGGGCAGTCGCCCGCGCCCCACATACGGAAACCCGTCACAGCCGACTTACATCAAAAGGCTCGTAGGCAAGGTCTTTTGCCGAAACAAGCCCTGGAGGCGTGGGCCAGGAAATCCCAAACGCGGGATCGTCATACCGGAAACCCCTTGCAGCGCCAGGCACATACCGTTCACTCATATAATAGTGAATAATCGTCCCCTGCTCCAAGGTTAGGTATGCGTTCGCGCAGCCTTTCGGGACATGGACACTTTTGCACTCCACAGCGTCCAAAACCATGATCTCGGACCGCAGGAATGTCGGGGACTCCCGCCGCAAGTCGACTACCACGTTGAATATCCTGCCCGTCACGCAAGTCAAAGTTTTCGCCTCCCCGTGGGGGGCAAGTTGGTAATGAAACCCCCGCATCGTACCCTTGACGGGATTCACGGAAATATTCCCCTGGACCGTCTGCGGAGCGAGGCCGTGGGCCGCAAATTCATCCGTGCAAAAAGACCTCCTGAAAAAGCCCCGCTCATCACTAACCAACCTCGGAGTCAGTAGCCAGAGGCCGGGAATCGACAGTTCTTGAAATTCCATGGCGGATCAAATGCGTCGTAGCCTCGGTTGACCCGGCAGCGGGACTAAAACGGGACCAGTCCAGCCATGCTTCTTTTGAATTTCACTAATGATCTCCTCCTCGAAGTTCCACGCCAGCAACAGGACGGCGTCGGGTCTGACCCGGAAGGCCTCCTCGCTCGAAACAATCGGGACGTTTGTTCCGGGTGTCAGCCTTCCCGATTTCAACGGATTATTGTCCGCGATGCACGCGAGCATGCTTGAATCAATTCCCGCGAAATTCAACAGGGTTGAACTCCTTGCAGAAGCTCCGAATCCGATGATCCTTCCGCCAGCCGAACGAAGACTCTCGAACTCCGTGCGCAAAGCATCGCGATGTGCTTTGCACTGCACGGCAAACCTCCGCCAGGATTCCGCTCCGGCGATCCCCAACCGCTCCTCGCGGGCGCGAGCTTGCAACAACGCATCCGTAGGAGCTTTGGATTCCCGGCTGAAGTAGGCCACGTAGGAACCTCCGCTAATGGGGCTCACGGTGACGTCGAATACGTGCAAACCGTGCAACCTCGCAAGCAACTCCATCGAAGCAAGCGAATGGTAGAAAAGATGCTCGTGATAAATCGAATCGTAATGCAGCTCCTCAAGAATCACGTCGGCTCTGTGAAACTCAATCGCAAGCAATCCTCCGGGGGCGAGCGCCTGAACCATGCCCGCAACGACATCATTTGGATCCTTCACATGCGGGATCACGTTTCTGGCAAAGACCACGTCGAACCCGCCGTATTCAGCCAGCAGCTTCGCTGCGGCGTTCCTTCCGAAAAACTCGGGATACGTGCGAATACCGGCCCGGTTGGCGACTTCCGCAATGTTTGCGGCGGGATCGACTCCAACCACGTTGTGTCCATGCGAAAGAAAAGGACGAAGAAAAGTGCCGTCATTGCTCGCAACCTCCAGAACTTTCAGCGAACCCGGATGCACCCGTGCCAACACAAGCTGCGCAAAAGTCTGCGCGTAAAGCTTGGCCGCAGCTGAAGTGCCGGTCACCCAAACGTAATGCGAAAACAAATAGGCTGGATCAACCGTCTCGGTCAGCTGAATGGTCCCGCAAGCCGCGCATCTGCAAAGAACCAAAGGGATCGAAACCGGCTCGCTTTCGTTGGGAAGACGCAGGCTGTTCGCCGGAGGTTGGGTCGTTGCGTCGAGAATATCTTCCAAGACCGGATGGGCGCACAAACGGCAGCTTTGAACGGTTTGTGAAAGTTGTAGAGCCATCATCGGTTTATCATCGCTGGTTTAAGATTGGTCGAGCCTTGATGTTGACACACCCGAGCGCACCCCGGAACTCTACTCAAAAACAAACGGCACGGCATTGCAAGTACCTGATCAAATTGCACAAACATACATTGAAGGACGCCCCGGTTCGCACCCTTCGGATCCGGCTCAAAGTTGAATTCAACGCCTGCCTTCAACGCCATACCGGATCTCCGTCTGCCTGAAGACCGGTCTATCTTGCTGGTTCGACGCCGCGAGGCCTCGCCATTTTCGCGCTGAATTTCAACCTGCGACACGATTCCATAGGTGTGGAGGAAGCCAATCACAGGCTCAATCGCGAGGAGGAACACCCGCGAAAACAAATGGAAACTCACGGCAGCACGGTGCTCTCTGACACACAGCTGATAGCAATCCTGCTTCGAAGCGGTATCTCAGAACCGCGCGCGACCGCAATCGCCGAGCAGTTGCTGGAACGTTACGGATCGCTTGGCAGCATCAGCCGATGCACCGCAGGCGAGCTTGCGAGGGTGAAAGGTGTCGGCTCGATCAAGGCCATCCAGCTCGTCGCTGCATTCGGGCTCGCCAGCCGCCTTTGCAAGGAAAGCGTTCGCAGGGAAAAGATCGATTCCCCCGAACGGGTGTTTCAATTACTGGGGATGGAAATGCGTGCGCTTTGCAAAGAGTCGCTTCGCGTCGTGCTGTTGGACACACGTTACCATCTGATGCGCGTTGAGGAAGTCTCCAAGGGAACCGTCAACGAGAGCATCGCCCATCCACGGGATATTTTTCAGCCGGTTTTTACCGCAGCCGCTTTCGCATTCGTGCTGGTGCACAACCACCCGTCCGGCGACCCCGCCCCCAGCGAGGCCGACCGCCGCCTCACGGCACGACTCGCCGAAGCGTCAAAGCTTCTGCAAGTACAGCTTCTCGATCATGTCATCGTGGGCTCGCCTGACAATGGAAGAACCCCGTGGTTTTCATTCAAACAAGCCGGGGTGCTCTGACCCAACCTGCCGCCCAACCTGCCGCATCGGGCCGGCCTTTCAGACAAAAACCGCGGATCCTTACTCCGCCAAGATAGCAGCAGCCGCCGCCTGAATCGAGGCCGCGTCAGCGACGGAAACACAAGGAACGCCCTTGCGGGTGCGCGACAGCAGCCCGGCAAGGACCCCGCCGGGGCCAAGCTCCAAGAACAGCGTGCATTTCTCTGCATCCACGAGCCTCTCCATCGACTGCGTCCAACGGACCGAACCCGTAACCTGCCGTTGAAGCGTCTCACGAATGCGATCCGGTGAAGACACCACGTCCGCTTCCACATTGCACACAACCATGCAGGACGGCTGCTGCATCGCAACCGTGGCTAGCGCGTCGCCCAATTTATCGCCCGCGGGCTGCATCAATCGCGAGTGATAAGCGCCCGCCACGTTCAAAGCCTTCGCCATCCGAATACCCCGATCTTTCGCCAAACCCACGGCCTGCTCAATCTTTGCAACCTCACCGGACAGCACGATTTGTCCGGTGCTGTTGTAATTCGCCACGTCCACACCGCAATCCGCAGCCAGCTGCACGACTGCGGCCTCCTCGCCCCCAATCATCGCAGCCATTCCACCGGCGCTCGCCTCGCAGGCTTCCTGCATGAGCCGGCCCCGCTCCGCAACCAATCGAAGTCCTGCCTCGAATGCAAAAGTCCCGGCAGCCGCATGCGCGGTAAACTCACCCAGCGAGAGTCCGGCACAGGCGTGCACTTTGAAATCTCCGGCAACGCAACGCAACGCCGCGAGGCAAGCGAGTCCGTGCACGTAGAGCGCCGGTTGACAGTGCCGTGTTTGGGTCAACTCCGTCTCAGGCCCCTCCCAAGCAATCCGACTCAGCCCGTACCCGAGAACTTCGTCCGCCTGCTTGAAAAGCTCGGCCGCGACAGGAAATGCCGCCGCCAATTCCCGCCCCATTCCAACGGTCTGGGCGCCCTGACCCGAAAACAACAATGCAACTCGCTTCTGGCTCATAGATCGACCTTCACCTGTAGCAGTCTCGCGGCGCGAACGGCAGCTCTTTCGATAAATTCCGCACCCCTTCGCATCGCTTCCTCGAGACCTACAGGCTCGTCGATGATCGGAATCACGCCGTCAAAACACTCATGAACTCCGCCGCTCGACTCGACCGAACCCGCGAATGCCAGCACGGGCCTCCGAAGTTCACGCGCAAGCGCAGCCACACCGGCCGGCCCCTTGCCATCCAATGTCTGTGAATCAAGGCGTCCCTCTCCGGTGATGACCAAGTCCGCGTCGGCAACCAACCCCCGCAATCCCGCCGCAGATGCGATCAGATCGAATCCACCCTGCATCCGTGCCCCGCAAAAGGCCAGCAATCCGAAACCAATACCGCCGGCAGCGCCCGCTCCCGGCTGGTCCCGGAAATCAACACGTGCGTCACGGGCCACGACATCCGCCAAATTCGCAAGACCACTCTCGAGCCGCTCAACCTCGAATGCGTCAGCGCCCTTCTGCGGCGCGTACACCCGAGCCGTGCCCCGCGGCCCAAGCAGCGGGTTTTGCACATCGCAGGCGGCGATCAGCTCTGGCAGCGGAACCATTTCCGTCATGTCCACCCCAGCCACGCGCGAGAGATGCTCAGGAGCCGGCTCGAGAACTTTTCCGGCAGCGTCCGTAAAACTAGCACCAAGTGCGGCCGCCATACCAACGCCGCCATCCGTTGTAGCGCTTCCGCCCAACCCTACGTAAATTCGGCGCGCACCGCGATTGATCGCATCCCTAATGAGCATTCCCGTGCCGAACGTATTCGCACGCATTGGAGAGAACTCCGAATGCTTCAAACGCCACAAGCCCGAAGACTCGCTCATTTCGATCACGGCGGTGGCGCTGGATTCAACCCACACATACCTGCCAACAATCCCGCGGCCGATCGGATCCCGAGAGTCTGCCTCCACCCACCCGCCACCCAGAGAAAATCCGAGGACTTCGGAAAATCCTTCGCCACCGTCGGCGATCGGCGCCAGCCGAATGACCGCGCCCGGCATCCCAATGCTCCAGCCGCGCGCAATAGCTTCAGCAACACGGACAGCGCCAAGCGAACCCTTGAACTTGTCTGGAGCAATCAAAACTTTCACGCATTCATGGTGTGCGGCGAATTCCGCACGGGCAAGCTCCGCGGCGAAGCCACCCCCGGGTGCACGCGATTAGATGAAAAGTTTCTTAACCGAAAAGCCGCTTCCAGAACGGAGTCTTCGCGGGCGCAGGAGTCGGCTCCTGCGGTGCGGTCTCCTGATCGACAGGCTCGATCGGCACCGCTTTGGGAGGCGGGGTCGTGACGCGGGGTTTGAAATCAATCTCGTTTCCGCTGGCATCCTGAAACTTTGCGGGTTTGGCTTTTTCAACATCTTTGAAGTACTCCTTCAACACCTTTCCAATCATCGGCGCCGCGTGCGATCCCCCATGGACGTCATTGCGGTTGGGGTCGCCCTCATAGACCACAGCGAAAGCAAGCCGGGGACCTTCAGCGGGCGCGAATCCCGCAAACCATGCGACCGTGCTGGAGCTTCGCCACTGCGCGGTCCCGGTTTTTCCGGCGACAGTCACCTTGTCGACCGAAGCCTGATGCGCAGTGCCTCTCCCTCCCGTCACAACCTGGGTCATTCCAAGACGCAGAGCCGACATGGCCTCGGGTGAGATTTCAATCCGCCGCCGCGCGCGCACATCGTAGGCGTTTACAACCTCGCCGGTGACATCCTGAACCTGCTTCACCAACCGTGCTTGGTACAGCACCCCACCGTTGGCGATGACACTCATGCCCTGCGCCATTTGCAGCGGCGTGATCTCCGTCGCTCCCTGCCCAATCGCCAGCATCGCAAGCTGCCCCCCGTTTAGACGAACACCGTGCTTGGCCCTCAAATATTCATCCGTCGGAATCAGCCCCGGATTCTCCTCGGGCAACGGCACTCCGGTTTTATCTCCAAACCCCACATTCTCCGCGCAATCCGTGATCAGCTTGCCTCCCATTTTCATCCCAACCTGATAGAACCAGGTGTTGCACGACTGCTCCAAAGCCTCCGCAAAATTCAGCTGTCCGCGTTCCTCTTTTTTCCAGTTGTGAAAAAGATGATCCCCGATTTGCAGCGCAGGCGGACAGTTGAAATGATCCTCCGGACGAATCACGCCCGCGGAGAGCGCCGCGAGCCCGACAAAGCACTTGAACGTCGAGCCGGGCGGATACGACGCGAGGGAAAATCGTGGAAAAAGCGGCTCGTTCTTATCTTTTTTGAGGGCGTTGTAATCCGATTCGCTGATCGTCGGCACGAACTTGTTGGGATCAATCGGAGGCCACGATGCCATGGCCAGAATGTCGCCATTGGATGGATCCATGATCACCATCGCCCCGCGCTTGGTGCCGGCCTGCAGCGCGCGCTCGCACATCTTCTGCAACTCAAGGTCGATCGTCGTGACGACGTTCTTGCCCGCCAGCGGGGTGATCGTCACCTGCTCCGAGGACTTCAATCCCGCGCTGTTATAGATCACATTGAGCTGCCCCGATTCGCCGCGGAGAATGGAATCAAAGGTCTTCTCCAGTCCGTCCCTGCCCTCCGTGTCCGGCCAAAGCGGCTCTCCGTTCTCGATCGCACCCTCAAGAAATCGACCCATCCGGCCTACGTAACCCAAAATGTGCCCGGCCAGCGTGCCATTGGGATACACGCGGAGGTATAACGGAAACAACTCCCATGCTGGATTCTGGGCGGCCCGGATCTTCTCCTGCTCTTGCTCGGTGAGATTCTGCATGATCACCAAAGGCATCAACCCACGACTCCGGTAATGGCGAATCACGCTCTCTTGTGAAAGCGACGCCTGACGATTCAAGAGCTTTGCAGCCTTGTTCGCTTCGGCGTCGACGAACTCGACGACATCCGGATCGCTCAGATTCAAGGGGCGCGGAAAAGACACCGCAAGGTTGTACGCAACCTTTTGAAGCGCCATGGGACGCCCTTCGCGGTCGCTGATCTGACCACGCGGCGCGGGGATGGTGAAGTACCAGGTGCGCGCCTGCTTTTGGGTCTCCAAGGTCGGGGCATAAGCAGCGGAGGAAGGCGCACCCTGCGCGGCGGGCGGAGTTTGAGCATCAACGGAACCCAGCCAACTTGCCGCAACCACAGCCGCAACGGCCGCAAGCCCCGGTGAAAAAGCATCGCGTACTGAATCAACCCATCTGCACGGGCATTTCTTCAAGCGCATCGACCCATCCTCCCCGCGAGAACTCCAGAAATCAAACCGCAATCAAACAATCTGGAACCTGCTGTTTTGCGAAAGAAACCGCATCGGGTTGCCATACACCAAATCATCGATCGCCTTGGCCGAATGCCCGCGACGCCGCATTTCCAATGCGGTCCGCGGAACCGCCAGCGGTTCAGAGCGGCCCCAGTCGCACGCGCAATTCAACCAAATGTTGCGCATTCCAGCTCTTTCCACCATGTCGATGGCGCGGGCAGGGGTCGCTTTTGATTCGGGGTACAGGGTGATCCCGGCCCAGAATCCGGCGTCCAGAACCATGTCCACGGTGTGCTCCTCGACGTGATCGATGATCACGCGTCCGGGCTGGATGCGTGAATCATTTTTGAGCACATCGAGAATCAGTCTGGTCCCCTTGAACTTGTCTTCCAAATGAGGGGTGTGCACCAGGATAAGCTGTTCATGTTTTGCAGCGAGATCGATGTGCTCCTGTAAAATCACCAACTCGTTCCGAGTATTTTTGTTCAGCCCGATCTCACCGATTCCCAAAACCGTTTTGCATTTCAAAAACTCGGGAATGATCGACAACACCTCGCGCGCCAACCCCATATCCTCGGACTCCTTCGGGTTGATGCAGAGCCACGTGAAATGCGGGAGCCCATGCTTTGCGGCCCGCTTCGGCTCATAATCGGTGAGTTGGCAGAAATAATCACGGAACCCGTCAACACTCCCGCGGTCGTACCCAGCCCAGAACGCAGGCTCACAGACCGCCTCGCAACCAGCAAGGCGCATTGCCTCGTAGTCATCCGTGGTGCGGCTCACCATGTGGGCGTGCGGCTCTATGTAACGCATAAAACTGACTTTCTTCGTGTCTCTAAACGCCTGCCACTTCTGCCGCACCGTGTGTGAGCCGATCCCGCTGGGAAAATCAACGGGGCAGCGCGGTCCCTAATGCGAAAAAACATCATCGAGCGGCCCCCGGCGCGGTCCACTCTAGAAATCAGCGCTGCGGCCCGGGCCAAGCACCGCAAGCCCCTTTGCCGGGCGCTGCATCCAGCGGTTTGGTTGTCGGATCACTCAGAGCCATGAGCACTGCGGTGGCGCGGGTTGGCTGACTTGCAGCCAGCGATTTCATCGCCTCGCGCAGCGCTTCAATTCGAAAATCACCCTCCCCCTCCGCACGATCCACGCGGTCCAAGAATGCGGCCAACTCGATGAGTTTGCACCTGGCATCCATGAAATACAGGTCAAGGACCTGTGCGCGGGTCATACGGCGGGGGATAAATGACTTGGGATCCTGCTTAATAAAAGAAGAAGACTAGTCCTTCTTGAACTCTTCGTGTCCTTTTTTCTTCAACTCGCCGAGCTTCGCGTAAGCTGCAGCCGCTGCCGCGGTGTCGCCACCCTTCACCGCTGCTTCAAGAGCGTCAACCGCCTTGCCGAATTCAGCCATCTCAGCCTTGTACTTGGCCAGAAATTCAGCCTTCTTCGCACCCTGGTCGGCGGCCATCTTGGGCTCCATCTTGGCGGTGGACTCCGTTGTCTTCTTGATATCCGCAATCAACTTCAGGTTCTCGGCCTTCTGAGCGGGATCGTTGATGGACTTCTTGAGCGCCTTGTAAGCGGTGTTCATCACTCCCATTTCCTTCTCCATCGGGGTGTCCTCGCCGAGGGCTACGCCTCCGAAGCAAAGGACGGCGGCGAATGGGATGAAGTTTTTCAATACTTTCATAGGTAATTTAGGTTCGGGGTTAGGCACCCTCGCAATATAAGACGGGGCGCGAACCCGAATCCTGCCAAAGCCTTCAACCTCAATCCAGCTTCTTTCACAGGCCACTCCTGTATAAAATATCCGGTCCCATACCAAATCCCTTTGCTCAAACCACCGCAGACGCTAGGGATCCTCCGTAGATAACCCGCATATTCACTCAAAAACCATGACCAACGCCGCCGACCCATCGCGCAAACTATTTGGAACAGATGGAGTTCGCGGCGTGGCGAATCTCGAACCCGTCACGGCCGAGACCGCCCTGAAGCTCGGAAGGGCCGCGGCCCACATTTTCTCCGAAATGGCCGCCCAGAGGAAATCCGCCAACCAGCGACCGACCATCGTGATCGGCAAAGACACCCGCCTCTCTGGGTACATGCTGGAAAACGCCCTGGCCGCGGGCGTCATGTCACTCGGAGCCAATGTGCTCTTCATCGGCCCGCTGCCGACACCGGGGGTCGCCTACATCACCAGATCGCTGCGTGCCGACGCGGGCATCGTCCTAAGCGCCTCGCACAACCCTTACGAGGACAACGGCATCAAGTTTTTCCGCCATGACGGATACAAACTGGACGACTCGATCGAACGGCGCATCGAGCACCTCGTCTTCAGCGGGGAAATCGAATCCATCCGGCCCACTGCCGGAAAAATCGGCCAGGCAAAGCGGATCGACGACGCCCTCGGGCGCTACGTGGAGTTCGCCAAGGCATCCTTCCCCAAAGGCATGACGCTCGAGGGGCTGCACGTCGCCGTGGACTGCGCGAATGGCGCGGCCTACAAATCAACCCCGTGCGTGCTGCGGGAACTCGGTGCACAGCTCACCACGGCACACACAAACCCCGACGGCCGCAACATCAACACGAATTGCGGAAGCACCTTCCCGGAGGAGATCAGCCGCGTGGTCCGCCAAAGCGGCGCGTACGTCGGGATCTCCCACGACGGCGACGCCGACCGCGTGCTGCTCTGCGACGAAAAAGGCGAAGTCGTCGATGGCGACGAAATCCTGGCAATTGCGGCTCTCGACGCCCTGCGTCGTGAAACCCTCGCCCAGAATACTTTGGTTGCAACCGTGATGAGCAACTTCGGCCTCGATGAAACGCTCCGTTCGCAGGGCGGCAATGTGCTGCGCACCGCAGTGGGAGACCGCTATGTCATCGAGGCAATGGTCAAGCAGAACCTCAACATCGGAGGAGAGCAAAGCGGCCACATGATTTTCCGCGACTTCGGCACAACCGGCGACGGCCTCGTGAGCGCCCTGCAGATCCTCCGCATTCTCGTGGAAACCGGGAAGCCCCTGAGCGAACTCAAGGCCTGCCTATCGAAATATCCCCAGGCGCAACGAAACCTTAAAGTCCAACGAAAGCCGCCGATGAGCGAATTGCCGGACATACAAAAGCTCGTTGCCAACGCCGAAAAGGTGCTCGCGGGCAGCGGCCGGGTGCTGCTTCGCTACTCGGGCACGGAACCAAAGGTACGCCTGCTCATCGAGGGACGCGATTCCGACCAGATCAACGCGTTCGCCGATGAAATTGCCGCCGCCCTCAAAACCGCCATCGGAGTTTGATCTCGTAACGACGCGAAGCCCGCTTCCATGCCGACGTTGAAACGCGGATTTTTTGTGACCGGAACCGACACCGGCGTCGGCAAAACCCACACGACAGCCCTCATCACGTCGGCACTCCGCTCCGCCCGAATTGACGCCGTGGCGATGAAGCCTTTTTGCTGCGGAGAAAGGGCCGATGCGGATATCCTGTTCGCCGCTTGCGAGGGTGCCGCGGCGATGGAACTCATCAACCCGGTTTGGCTGCGTGCACCCGCAGCGCCTTACGCTGCATCCCTGATTGAAAACCGCGCACTCGATCTGGAGACCGCACGAAGCGCCTACAAACAACTCGCCGAATCCCATTCAACGGTTCTTGTGGAGGGCGTAGGCGGATGGCGCGTCCCGCTCACCGCTGATTTCTGCGCCAGCGATTTTGCCAGAGAGCTTGAACTTCCCGTGCTCGTGGTTTGCTCCAACCGCCTTGGGATGCTTAACCACACCCAGCTGACCGTCGACGCCATCATCGCAAAAGGACTGCACTGCGCGGGAGTCGTGATCAACAACCCCGAACCACCCAAGGAATGCCCTGCTGTGCACACCAACGCGGCGGTGCTCGAGCAAATCCTCACCGTACCGATCCTTGGCGAAATTCAGCACGGCTCCACGGCACTCCCACCCGCCGTCCTCGAAAAGATCAAAGCGCTTCTGGCAATCCCTACTGGAATCGAGCACGTCTGATAGATTCCAACACCTCGGGATACAGCTCGCGTTCCGCCTCCTGAATCCGCGCATGCAACGTCTCCGGCGTGTCGCCATCGACCACAGGCACCTCGCGCCGGGCAATGACAGCGCCCGTGTCCATGCCACCGTCCACCCAGTGCACGGAGCACCCAGTCACGCGGACCCCAGCCTCCAAAGCCTGCCGCCAAGCCTCCATTCCCGGAAAGGCCGGGAGCAGCGAGGGATGGATGTTCACGATGGCACGCGGAAATGCGTTCAACATCGGCGCCTTGAGCATCCGCATGTAGCCCGCGAGCACGACGAATTCGACCCCGGCCGCCCTGAGCGTGCGCGCCAAAGCTTCCTCTATTTCCTCCTCCAGGCGCGTCTTGAAGCGCGACTCCGGAATCACACCGAACGGCAGGTTCCATTTTCTAGCAACCTCGAGAATTCCAGCTTCAGAGAAATCGCTCATCACCATGCGGACCTCCGCTCGCAACTCCCCGTTTGCGATCGCCGCAGCGATCGAATCGAGATTAGAGCCTTTGCCCGATCCGAGAACACCGAGCCGCAAACCACCACTCATTGCGCTCCCTTCGCGGCCCCTTCAACCGACATTTTTCGAACCACAGCCGTCGTACTCTTGCCGGGTACCAGAGCGACAATTTCCACAACCGCGCCCACCTCCTGCAAAGCCGCACGCTCCGACGGATCAAGCGTTTCAATCGTATAGTCGCCACCCTTGACGTAGACATGCGGACGCACGGCCCGAATCACTTCATCGACCCGAGGCGTGTGAAAGAAAGTGACGAAATCAACGCACTCGAGCGCCGCCAACACCTCTGCACGGTCCGCCTCGCAATTGATCGGACGCGTCGGCCCCTTTAAAGCGCGGACCGATGCGTCGCCATTGAGCGCCACCGCAAGGGCATCGCCGCAATCCCGAGCCGACTGCAAGTAACGCACATGACCGACATGCAACAAATCAAAACAACCGTTCGTGAATACCAACCGGCGTCCCTCCGAGCGCAGAAGCTCGCACCTCGAAGCCATTTCCTGCACGGAAAGAATTTTTTGCGCTGCCATGAATCACGTGTCTGTTCGATAACCAGAACCACCTCAAAACCGCGACAACCGTTGGATCGCTTCTTATAGTGGAGCTATCCGCATGTTCCGGTATTCACACTTCATTACCACGCCGCCATGGATCTGGATCCCGATCGGCGCGGCACCGGAGAACTTTTCGTCCGTGTAATCAGATGCCTGCTTGCCGTTAATCCAGCAGGTAAATTTTGAACCCTTCGCTTGGATTCTGAAAGTGTTCCACTCGCCCTCCGGATGCATCAATGTCTTGGCCTCTTTCGCTTGGCCCGCCTCAGGGTATGCTGGTTTTCCGGCCGTATAAAAAGAGCCCGACATATCCACACGCAAACTGCCGGAAACCCCCAGCTGCAACTGAATCTTCGGCTTGCGCATCTCGATCCCGGTATCAACCCCGCGCTCGGTTGTGCCTTTCCACCGCACATCAAACTCAATGATAAAGTCGCCGTACTCCTTCTCGGTCCATAGATTGTGCCCTTTGAGCGCAGCATTATTTTCGCCGACGAGCACACCGTTCTCAATCCGCCAAAACTCCTTAGCGTCGTCTTGTTTGAAATTAGTCAGGTCAACGCCGTTGAACAACGGCACGAAAGACGGCTCAGCGGAAACGCCACTGAACGTTGCGAAAGCGGACAACAAAAGGGCGGAGATGGGGGCTTGAATTTTCACGGTGCCACGATGCCGTTTTATCCGCAGACCGCAACGAACATTTTACCCGGAGCGCCGCCGGATTCGCAAATCCCGGTCAACTCGACCATCGGAGGCGTCCGTAACAGCCTATCCTTTATCTTCTCGTGACAAGGTATTTGGAGCTCTTACCCAGACTCCCCGTTACGGACTACGCGAGCGCAACACCGAGATAAAACGCCAACTCGCTCACTTGCTGAACCGTGCCAAGTCCATCGCCCGTGAAACCGCCAAGACGCCGACATAACAACCGACGAACCCACCAGGCTCCAAATCCCGAACAAACCAACCCGGTCCCCCATCCCGCTTCGGGCATGGCCCACCACACGAGCGTCAATGCGCCAGCACACCAAATCACGCCAACGAGCAGCGCGCCTTTTGTGATCTGGTCCGCAAGCGGCTTTGATTTTGAACCGGCAGCGTCCCCTACATGCTTCAGACTGGCAATCACACACAAAGGAGTTGTCCTCGAAACCACGTGGGCGGCGAAGATCGCAAGAGATGCAAGTCGCCAGTCGAGGCCTGCAAGCAGGCTGAGCATCGAAACCTTCCCAATTAGTGCCAGCATCAACGCAAGCGAACCAAAAGTCCCGATTCGCGAATCCTTCATAATCTCAAGCGCGCGCTCACGGCTAACCACGCCGCCAAGACCGTCAGCAAGATCCGCAAGTCCATCCTCGTGGAATCCTCCGGTGAACAGCACGCCGATAGCCGTTGAAATAAATGCACACACCAAAGCTGTTGCCGGAGTATCTGGAAACACTCCGCGCAACAACCAGAAGGCGCCTCCACACAACACTCCAACGATCCCTCCTACACCCGGGAAATGCGCAGCGCTTCGCCTGAGCGCGTCGGGACTGAACCCTGCGAAAGCCGCGAGTTTCCCTGTGATCGGGAGCCGTGTGAAGAACTGAACTGCGAGCAGGAAGTGTCTTACGCCGTTCATCGGATTTCATTGGAAACTCCCGCCGAGGAGAAGCTCGCCATTTCACATAGGATTTTACACGCAGATACGAGAAGCGGCCAAGCAAGTGCAGCCCCAGATCCCTCGCCCAGACGCAACCCCAGCGTTAAAATTGGTTGTACTCCCATTTCTGAAAGCATCGCAGCGTGCCCACGTTCGTCGGAACAATGCGAGAACACGCAGCGATCCAAAACACCTTTGGCGATACGGTTCGCTACCAGCACTGCCGCACTCGTGATGAACCCGTCTACCACAATCACTCGGTTCTCTCGGGCTGCTTGAAGAATCGCGCCCACCAGGGTCGCGATTTCAAAACCACCAAGATTTGCGAGTTCAAGCAAAGGATCCTCCGCCCTGGGGTGCCGGAGAAGCACTTGTTTTAGGATCTCGATTTTTGCTCCAACTCCGTCAGCGCTCAACCCTGTTCCGGCACCCGTGCAAAGGCCGATATCCAACCCCGTGAAACGCGACATCAAAAGCGACGCAGAGGACGTGTTCCCGATGCCCATCTCTCCTAAAAGGAGCGCGTTGCCCGGGAGTGAACTCAGAATTTCCATTCCGTTGAAAATCGCCCGTTCGCACTGCGCGTAATTCATCGCAGGACCGACCAGCATATCGTTGGTGCCATCGGCGATCCGCCTAATGAGCAACCCCGGCTGAGGTTCAAAACCATGCCGGACTCCGCAGTCCACAACCGTGAGCCCAATCCCATGCTGCCGGGTCAGCACGCTAACGGCAGCGCCACCAGACAAAAAGTTCTGCACCATCTGCCAGGTGACATCGCTCGGAAACGCAGAAACGCCGTGCCTCGCGATCCCATGATCCCCGGCGCAAACAAGCATTTGCGGTAGAATCAACGACGGCGCTTCCGTGTTCAGGATCGTTGCAATTGCTAATGCAACGCCCTCAAGCCTACCCAAGGAACCGCGGGGCTTAGTCTTTCGATCAAGAATCTGCCGGATCTGCGCCTTTAAAGAAGGACGATCAACCGCCGGGATTCTCAAAGTTTTTATTTTCATCTCGCTGGCCGTCGATTCCCGCAAAGTTGAGACCCTAAAACTTGACCTTTAGTCCAGCATAGACAGCCGTACGAGGGGCGGGAAACCCATCGACTTCTTGATACCGCTCCCCGAGTAGATTTTCGACCCGCGCAGATATTTCACAGCACTTCGACACAGAAAAAGATGCGGTCGCCCTGATCCTCATGTAGTCCTCCAGGTCCGCTTGCGTCGTGATAAACCCATCCTCACGATCAATCGTGTAAAGAAGGCCGAACCCAAGGCGCAGCCGCTCAAGAGGACGGATCCATAAATTGCTGGAAATCATGTGCCTTGGCCGTCGCACCAATCGAACTGCGTCGGTCTGGTTTTCTGCATCTAGGTAAGTGTATGAACCTTGCACGCCAAACGCCTTGCACGGCTCCCAGCGTAAGGCAGCTTCGAATCCCTGGGTCATTGCTTTTGGGATTTGTATCGGCACCGACACCCCACCGCTCGGCAAAGACATGGTTCGTAAATACAGCTTGCGATCTATCTCGATGAAATCACGAATGTCGTTTCTAAAAGCAGTAACACCCAGGACTAGTTTGTTGTCAGCAAACGGATGTTCGATTCCAAATTCATACCCACGGCTTTTTTCCGGGCTGCTCAAGTTAGAATTTGGAATGGACGGATCTTGTCCACGAAATACAAGCTCTCGATCTTGGGGAGTCGCAGGAGTAAAAGCGGTTCCGTAACTTGCGTGTACTACGGTGTTCACGATCGGAATTTTCCAACTCAACCCGGACCGCCAAGTTGTAGCATCGGAAAAGTCTGAGTAATGATCATGACGAAAGGCCCCCGTGAAGTGGATGTCCTTCAACATTTCGATGCTAACCTGTTGAAATGCAGCCCAATTCGTCTCAGCTTGATCTATATCATAATAATTCACTGGTCTTGGGATTCCATTATCAGACATGCGAGAATACCCTCCATCTTGAAGGGAGATACCACTCGTAAGAGTCCACTTCTCCGACGGCTTGAACACACTCTGATATTCCCAATACTGATTCCGGACAGTACTCCGAGAATTCAGTCCATAACCTGGGTACATATTCGAAGTGACCTGCCGGAGGCTTCCAAATTGCATGGTAAATGCTTGGGTCCAGATCTCTGATATATTCCATGTTACTCTCGGAGAGATACTCCAGAATTCTCTAATCAGATTGTCATCCGGGTCATTACCCCAGGTTGTATTTCCGGGCACACCAACCGCTGCGTTGTAAAACCGAAAATCAACGTCAAGGCGGACAGCGTCTGTGATATCGAACCCAAGCAGCCCACTAGCGTTATCAAGCTGCATCTGACTGTTGACTCTGTAGCCTTGCGTGTCGGACCTGTTGTACTCAAAGCTCCAATCCATCAAACCAGAGTCTCCCCTTGCGCTCACTCCTTCACGATTAGTCCCGAAGCTGCCAGTTTCCCAAAACGCCTGATACTCTGGCTTTACCAGATTTCTTCCGCTACGAGTCAGAATATTAATCACCCCACCTAAGGTCCGGCCTCCATACACACTGGCGGAAGGACCGCGCAGCACTTCCACCCGCTCAACGCTATCGAGGGAGAATGCCTCCAAGTTAAAAGCCCCCGAGAAATCGGAGGGGATCGGTCTGCCATTGAGCACAACCAAAGTCTGCTCGGTTTTCATTCCACGTAAAAAGAGGCCGGGTGCCGAGCCGGCTGTGCCCCGGTCCGCAATCGTCAATCCAGGAACGTCCCTCAGCAAATCGGTCATCATCCGTTGCTGGCGATCCTCGAATTGCTTCCGGTCAATCACCGTAATACTCGAAGCGGTCTTCCACCGCTCAGTTTCACTCCGCGTCGCTGTGACAACAACTTCGGAAAGCCGTTGGTATGCCCGGGCGCTTTCTTCCGATGAATTCTCCGCGTGAGCCTGCTTGATGACAACGAAGGCTGCGAGAACGGACAAAACAAGGCTGTCCGAACCGCATAGAGGTTTGGTCTTAATAGGGGTATCGGTGGTTGACGAGAGACCACACGACGAAAATGAGCCCGCACGCCGCTAAAAATCCAGCGAAGTGCGGTGCCGCAAACACGGAATGGACCTCCCATTGCTTCTTTTTCGCGAAGAAGTTTTCACACGCTGGCCCGCACACGCGGCAGCGCGAATGAGAAACAAGTCGGGGAAATGTTCTGACTCCTGGCTTATGGCTTTTTAGGGCCGACCTTCTTCCCGCCTTCACCCGGAGCAAGCCCCAGATTGGCGTTTGGGAAGTCGTATCCAGTTACAGCAGCGCAACTGCTTCCGGCTTTCACGGAATTCCTTCCACCGACCTATTTTTTATATTTCTGCAAAAACTGCCCGATCACTAAAACGGCCTCAAATCACGCCGACAAGCTTAATCGGACCCCCCTTTTTAAGAACACATCGAGCCTTTCAGAACACACGGGGCATTCCGCGCGCGCGGTGCCCAGCGAGCAACTTTCTGCCTTCGCAGCAATAAATCGATGCGCGAGCGCCGCATCATTTTACTAAAGATTCCCCTCTTGGCAGGTTATCCATCTTATGCGCAACGCCGCCCCCTATCCTTCCGCCGCCTTCGCCCTCTTTCTTCTCACGCTGGCCTCCGCGTGCACACTTGCCGAGGGAACCCCCTTGGAGCTCCCAAGCGAACCGGCGCCGAACGGGCCCCAGTGGATCTGGTGCGAGGGTAAGGCGACACCAGCGGCATTCTTCGAAAGGGAATTCACCCTCAACGCACCGCCCGTGAACGCGACGTTGAAAGTCTCCTGCGACAACGGTTGCAAAGTATTGATCAACGGCAAGGCGGCAGCGCAGAACGAGGATTGGAACAAACCAACAACTGCAGACGCAAAGCCGCTGCTTCAGTCCGGAATCAACAAAATCCACGTGCACGCGAAAAACGAGGGCGGAGCCGCAGGCCTAGTTCTCTCGCTAGAGATCAGTCTGCCGGATGGCACGCGCCGGTGGCTGCAGTCCGATGGATCTTGGACGGCTTCCGCACTTGAAGAGTCACCAAAGACAACGGCGCAAGTACTCAAGCCGTACGGATCCGCGCCGTGGGGCAAGGTTTTCGAAGCCGGCAATGCCGGCGGGTCCGCGGTGAGTGCGGCCGCGGACATCAAGGTGCCCGAGGGTTTCAAGGTGGACTTGCTGCACAAGCTTGGCGAAGCGGAAGGATCCTGGTGCGCGATGTGCGTTGACCCCAAGGGACGCATCTTGGCATCGGACTTGAACGGAAAGCTCGTGCGCATCACGCCTCCCCCGGTTGGAGGTGATGTTTCCAAAATCGTCATCGAACCGATCGCGCTCGAAGTGGGCCATGCAAACGGGATGTTATGGGCTTTTGACTCGTTGTATGTGATGGTATGCCGCGAAGGTGTTTACGAGGCAGGATCTGGCGTTTATCGCGTGACAGACACCAACGGGGACGATGTTCTCGACAAGGTTGAACTCCTCAGAAAGGTGGCTGGGCAGGGCGACCACGGCCCCCACGCCCTCATTCTGACCCCGGGGGGCAAAAGCATCACGGTCGTGTGCGGAAACTCGACCAAATTGACAGAGATCCAGCACCATCAAGTGCCTCCAATCTGGAAGGATGATCTCGCCCTGCCGAAAATCACCGGCCACGGTTTCATGCTTGGGAGCGGCGCTCCGGCAGGATACATCGCGCGGATGTCACCAGACGGCAAAGATTGGACACTGGTGTCCGCGGGTCTGCGCAACGAATATGACGCCGCCTACAATCGGGACGGCGAGCTATTCACCTACGATGCAGACATGGAATGGGATCTGACCCTTCCGTGGTACCGGCCCACGCGTGTCTGCCATCTCACAGACGGCGCGGAGTTCGGGTGGCGCAGCGTCTCAGGCAAATGGCCTGAGGATTACCCCGACTCGCTTCCTCCGGTCATCAACATCGGCCGGGGCAGCCCCACGGGAGTCGCGTTCGGCTACGGCGCGAAATTTCCCTCAAAATATCAGAACGCCCTTTTCGTCGCAGACTGGACGTATGGCAAACTGTACGCACTCCACATGCGGGAGCAGGGCGCTTCGTATTCGGCAGACTTGGAAGTGTTCGCAGAAGGCAAACCTCTTCCTTTGACCGATGTCGTGGTTAATCCGCAGGACGGCGCAATGTATTTCGGGGTGGGATCCCGCAAGGCAAACAGCGCTCTTTATCGAGTCTACTACGCGGGGACTGAAAGCACCGCAGAAGCGATTCCAACAGGCGACCCGGAGGCCCGCAAACTCCGCGCACTCCGCCACCGACTCGAGGATGCGTATCACTCCAGCGACGCCGCATCGCTCGACTTGGCGCTGCAAAACCTCTCGCACACGGACCGCTTCATCCGCTTCGCCGCTCGCACACTTCTGGAGTTCCGCGATCCTACGCAGTGGTCGGCCCGTGCCATTTCCCTCACCAACCCGGAGGCCGCCGTGCAAACGGCGCTTGCACTGGCCCGGCTTGAGAAGACGGAGTTTCGCGAGAAACTGCTGGAAAATCTCAACCGCCCTCCGTTCGAGAAACTAGACTCATCGGCGCGCCTCGACGTGGTTCGCGCGATGCAAGTCGTGTCCATCCGCTTGGGCGACCCCGAAGGCGCCTCGCGCGAGCAACTCCTCGCCAAATTGCATGCAGCGGTTCCCTCAACGGACGCTCGCTTCAATCAGGAGGCGGCCCAGCTGTTGGTCCGATGGAATTCTCCGATGGCCGCCGAGAAGGTTTTCGGCCTCTTTCAAAAGGCAGCCTCTCAGGAAGAAAAAGTCAGCTTCGCCGCCTGCCTGAGGCTCGTGAAGGGCCCATGGCCCAACGGCGCAAGGGAACAGTTCTTCCGCTGGTTCCTGCGGGAGGAGTTCAATAAACCCGGCAACCTCGGCAAGTTTATCGCCGATATCCGCAAAGACTCGATCGGCTCTCTGAACGAACAGGAAAAGCTCGCTCTCCAGCCGATCCTCGAAGCCAAACCAGAGTCCCGCCCGGCCCCGCCCATCGCTTCCCGCCTTTTTGTCAAAAACTGGACCACCGAAGAGCTTGTGTCCCGTGTAGAACCGCTCATGAAGCAAGCGCGCCATCCGGAAAAAGGCCTCACGCTATTCCGTGAGACCGGCTGCATCGCATGCCATGCGTTCAAGGGAGAAGGCGGCGCTGTCGGGCCTGACTTGACGCTGCTCGGCGGCAGATTTTCCACGCGCGAAATCATCGAGAGCATGACGGAACCGAGCAAGGTGATCAGCGACCAATACGGAACCGCGAGTATCCATTTAAAGAGCGGCGCCATGCACCTTGGCCGCCTTGTGAACGAAGGTCCGGACCTCGTGCAAATCCAGGAAGACCTTTTCAATCCATCGGATGTCCGGGATTTCTTCCGAAAAGACATCGCCAAGATAGAAGCGTCTCCGGTGTCACTCATGCCTCCAGGCCTCCTAAACACGTGCCATCCGGAAGATGTTGCGGACTTCGTCGCGTGGCTGACCAGCGGTGTGAAATAAAATCCCGACTCCGGTCCGGGCAGGTCAAACCAGGCGCACGCGTCTATTCGTAGCGCAACGCCACGATCGGATCCAATGCAGCCGCTTTTCGCGCAGGGTAAAATCCAAAGAAGACGCCGATTCCGAAACTGACGCTGAATGCCAGCACGATTGAACCGGGCGAAACTACCGGCACGAATTCCACGAACAGCCCGACCAAATGCGCGGCACCGATCCCAAACAGTACGCCGATCGCTCCCCCGAACAGGCTGAGGGTCACCGCCTCGATCAAAAACTGTAGGCGGATATCGCCGGGCTGCGCACCGACGGCGATCCGGATGCCGATCTCGCGCGTACGTTCGGTCACGCTGACCAGCATGATGTTCATGATTCCGATTCCCCCGACTACGAGAGAAATCCCGGAAACGGCTCCGAGCAAAAGGGTGATGACCCTAGAGATCGAGCCGACCGTGTCCGCGATTTCCTTCTGATTAAAAACGTTGAAATCGTCCTCCCGTCCCGCCGGAATTCCATGCCGTTGCCGGAGCAGATTGCCGATCTCTTGCTGGGCGGATTCCATATGCGCGGAGCTCGCGATCTGAATATTGATCGATCGGATGAACTTATCACCCGTCAATCGCTTCATTGCCGTTGTGAATGGAATCACCAGCCTGTCGTCCTGATTTTGTCCGCCCATGCCGGCACCCTTGCTTGAAAGCACTCCGATAATCACGAAAGGGATGTTCCGGATGCGGATGCTTTGACCCACGGGGTCCAGCGGACCAAAAAGCTCGTGCGCAGTCTTCGAGCCGATCACCGCCACCCGGGCCGCACTCCTCACCTCCCGCTCGGAGAACATCATACCCGATGAAAGTTTCCAATCGCGGATCTTCAGGTAATCCTGGGATTCGCCCGCAACGCTCGTGGACCAGTTGCGACCGTTCCCCACGACCTGCGCCGCCGTCGAAACCTCGGGGCTCACCGCCACCACATGGTCTACCTCCCGTTCGATCGCCAGCGCGTCGGACACCGTCATGGTTCGCGCACTACCGAGGCCGCCATGCACTCCGCCAGAACGCCGGCTGCCGGCAAAAATCATGAGCATGTTTTGACCAAGTGCAGCGACCTGCCCCTCGATCCTGGCCTGCGCCCCGTTTCCCACAGCCACCATGGTAACCACCGAGGCGACGCCGATGATGATTCCCAGTGCCGTAAGGCTAGATCGCATCGCATTTCGCCTGAGTGCGCGCATCGAAATCCACGCGGTCACAAGCGAGCGTGCAAAGAAAACCGCAAACGCCGCGAGGATCTTCATGGCTTAGTTCAACCTCGCCTCCCGCTCCTCACTCTCGATGCGCGCAATCTCCACAACTGCATTCCGCCTGGTTGCGTTGAGCTGATCGCTAATAATTCGCCCGTCACGCATCACAATAATCCGTTTACAATATCCGGCGATATCCAGTTCGTGCGTCACCATCATGATGGTGATTCCGGAATCGTTCAGCGCCTCAAACAACCCCATGATCTCGGCGCTGGTGCGGGTGTCTAGATTCCCCGTAGGTTCATCGGCCAGAACCAACTCCGGGGAATTCACCAACGCCCGCGCGATGGCGATCCTCTGCTGCTGGCCTCCAGAAAGCTGGCTTGGATGATGCCCGGCCCGCTCTCGCAAACCGACTTTATCGAGCGCCTCCAACGCACGGCTGCGCCTCTGCGCCCGCGCCACAAGCGGCTGGCTGTAAAACATCGGCAGTTCCACATTCTCCAAAGCACTGGTCCGAGCCAGCAGGTTAAAGCTCTGAAAAACAAAACCGATCTTGGCGTTGCGCAAAATAGAGAGCTCGCTCCTGTTCATCTTCGAGACGGGCTCTCCGTCCAAAAGATAATCACCAGCGGTGGGCCGGTCGAGACATCCGAGGATGTTCATAAGCGTCGACTTGCCGGAACCACTCGATCCCATCACCGCGACGAATTCCCCGCGGGCAATCGACAGGTCGACCCCGCGCACCGCGCGCACCTCGACCTCCTCGGTCCGGTAAGTTTTGTCAATCCCTTGCAATTCGATCAACGGCGCGTTCATGGGCCGCGGCGCTGAGGCCCAAAAGCGCCTCCACCTTTTGGACCGTCAACCGAGTTGGCGATGACCAACTCCACGCCCTCCGCGACACCTTCAACGACCTCCGTATCGGATCCATCGCTGATCCCGGTTCGGATCACCAGAGGCCGAAGTTGGTTGCTATCTGATATCCATTGGTAAACCAAACGTTCCCGCCTTGCCAAACGCGCCGGAGGTTTGCTTTCAAACACCGCGCCCTCCGGAGGCGAGTACCTCAGGGCGCTGTTCGAGATTTTCAGCGCGTTTTTGCGCTCTGCAACGCGTATGGACACGTCGGCCGTCATCCCTGGAAAAAGCTTCTGCTCTGGATTATCGACTGCGATGATCGTGTCGTACGTGACCACGTTCTGGGTAGTGGTTGGAGCACGCCTCACTTGGATCACGCCGCCGTTGAAGACCTCGTCGGGATACGCATCCACGGTGAACTCGACGTGCTGACCGGCCTTGAGCTGTCCGATATCCGCCTCAGAGACCGCCGCGCTGATGTTCATCTTCGTGATGTCTTGCGCGATCACAAGCAGCACGGGCGTCGTCATCGAGGCGATCACAGTCTGCCCGACATCCACCCTCCGCGAGATCACAATCCCGTCAACGGGCGCGGTGATTTTGCAAAAAGCGACGTTCGCCGCAGCATTATCGAGGACGGCCTGACGGATTACGACCGTGGCATCCGCCCTCGCAAGCTCCGCCGTGGCCTGGTCAAGATCGAACTGGGACGCCGCCTTCAGCGGCACGAGCGCCTCCTTACGGGCGAGATTTTGGCGGCGCAACACCACGTCAGCCTGCGCGGCGGAAAGCTCACCCTCGCTCTGCCGCAGCACAGCCGAATAAACCGTGGGATCAATCTCAGCCACAAGCTGCCCCTTTTTCACGGGTGAATTGAAGTCTACGTGGAGCGCAGCGACTTTGCCGCTCACCTGACTGCCAACGTCTACACTGCCCACAGCGCTCAAACTACCGCTGGCGGTCACATTCTGGACAAGTTCGCCCCGCTCCACTTTCGCCGTATCGTATTTGAGCACGGGCTGAGACCTCGGTTTGCAAGCGAACAGAGCGCACAGAAGACCGAGAGACAGGAGCCTCAAAAAACCAATTCTAGACACAACCGCAGCCGCGCTAAACATCCGCGTCATTTCCACCCACCTCCAAGCGCTTTGTACAGTGCAATCTGACTCGCGATTTGATTGTAGTGCGCTGACAGATGCCCTTGCCGGACCGAGTACAGGTCCTGCTGCGCCGACAGCACGTTCAGGTAAGCGTCCTCGCCCTGCCGGAAACGAGCATCCGCAAGCTCGAGTCTGCGCCTTTGCACATTGATCGCCGCCCTCTGCACGGCCGCCTGTTCAAGGTACGTGTTCGTGGCAACCAACGCGTCCGACACCTCCCGAAACGCGGCCTGCACCGCTTTCTCGTAATCAGACACCTTAATCTTCACCTCTGTTTTAGCGGCCTCGAGATTCGCGAAGTTTCTGCCTCCCGTGAAAATCGGAAGCGTCACTTGAGGTGAAAAACTCCACAGCCCGTTTCCGTTTCCGAAGAGTTTTTCAAGCTCGTCGCTTGAGGACCCAAGCGAGGCGGTGAGCCTGATCTGCGGAAAGAACGCAGCCCGCGCAGCGCCCACGTTTGCGTTCGCGGCATACAACTCGTGTTCAGCCTGAAGGATGTCCGGCCGGCGCTGCAACAGTTCGGAGGGCAGGCCTGCGGGTACTTTTGCAAGAACACCTGCATCCAAAAAATCCTTCGGCGGCGGAAGCAATCCGGGCAGCTCGGACCCGATGAGAAGCACAAGACCGTTGCGTGCCTGCGCGGCCTCCCGCTCATACGTGAGGACGCTCACCAACACATTCTGCACCTGGCCTTCGGAAGTGCGCAGGTTCAGCTCGTTGGTTGCGCCCGCCTCAAACGTCGCCTTATTGAGCAAGTAAAGCTGCTCCACCGCGGAAAGCGTCTCGCGAGCCAGCGCCAGCTGCTCCTCCGCCTGCCTCAACCCGAAATACCGCGAAGCCACCTCCGCGACGAGCGTGATCTGCGCACTTCTTCTACCTTCCGCAGTCGCGAAATACGTCTCCAAAGCCTGCTTGCTCAGACTGCGGATCCGGCCGAACAAATCCACTTCGTAAGCAGAAATTCCCGTGCTCGCGCCCCATCGCTCGGACACAACATCACGAGTCTCCGACCGGGTCATTTCAGCGCGGGCGTCAGCGCTCGGCAGGAGAGAAGAGCGGGTAACCCTGTACTGGGCGCGACTCTTCTCAACCTGCAGCACCGCGCGACGCAAATCGCGATTATTTTCCAAGGCAACTTCCAATAAGCGACGAAGCCGTGGCTCCTTGAAGAACTCGCGCCATTCAAGGTCAGCCGCGGAAACTCCCGCATCAGCTCCCGATGCGGGATACCTTGCAGGCACCGGTGCTGCGGGCCTTGCGATCTTCGGAATCAGCAAGCATCCGCTCAACCCCATGCAATAGGCGACAGCGCATGCAGTCAGCAGTGAGCGCCGGAAGAAGACAGAACCATCCGCACGCCCCATCACCGCGGCCCGCCTCCGGTTTTCGAATGGGGGTCGGAAGCGGCATTCATGGCCGACTCGACCAGCAGGGTGGCGAGCACCTGCGTGGCGTCGTCCAGAGCGGCCACGGCTTTCTTGAGCGGTTGCGCGGCGTCGGACTGCATCGCGGACTCCACCGCCGCAATCGCGTCGCGGATGGCTTGTAAATCGACCGCCGATAGCTTTGCCCCAACCAAGGCAACCGCCTTGTCCACGCTCGGGAGCATCTCCTGCGCCTTCAGCTTGGCCTCGGTGTAAATGCGCGCGTTCATGTCTTCAAAAGCGTGTTCGAGAGAATCCTCCAGCATTTTCTCCACCGCCTCGTCACTCACGTCGACGGCGCTCGCCATTTCCACGACTTTCTCGGAACCGGTGTTCGTGTCACGCGCAAGCACCTTCAGGATGCCGTTCTCATCAATCTCGAACTGGACGCCGACGCGGGCCTGCCCCTTGGGCAGCGGTTCAAACGGGATTTCAAAGCGGCCCAGTTCCCAATTGTCATCTGCTTTTTCGCGCTCACCTTGCAGCACGCGGATCAGCATGGAGCGCTGGCCCGCAACCGCATTCGTAAACATCTCCCCAGCCTTGAATGGGATCGTCGTGTTGCGCGGCACGATAACATTCATGAGCCCTCCAAACGTTTCGATGCCGAGCGAAAGCGGCGTGACATCAAGCAAAACCACATCGCGCAACGCACCGTCCATGATGGCCGCCTGCAAGGCTGCGCCGTTAGCCACCGCCTCATCCGGATTCTGAGAGGTGTTCGGCGCCCTTCCAAAAATTTCAGCAACCAACGCACGAACAATAGGCATGCGGGTGGACCCGCCCACAAGAACCACCTCATGCAATTCTTCCGCGCGCAATCCCGCGTCCGCGAGAGCGCGGACACAACGGATTCGGGTGCGCTCGAGAATAGGCAGCGATAGACGTTCGAGCATTTCACGCGTGACACGAATCGTCCGCGAATGTTCGCCATCCAGAAAAGGAAGCGCCACATCGACCTGCTCCACAACGGAGAGCCGGTGCTTTGCGTCCACAGCCGCCTCCCTCAAACGGGCGCGAACGGACGGCTCCGCGAGGCGCCTCTCCCGCTCTTCGCGGGCCGCCACGCCTGATTCTTCTGCGAGATATTCCACAAGGGCGGCATCCACGTCATCGCCGCCGAGGCGCGTATCGCCGTTGGTGGCGAGCACCTGAAAGACGCCCTGATTCAACTCAAGAATGGAAATGTCAAAAGTGCCGCCCCCGAGATCGTAAACGGCCACCCGGGCTCGGTCTTCCAGTCGGTCCAGACCGTAGGCGAGCGCTGCGGCGGTGGGCTCGTTCAGAATGCGCACGACCTCCAATCCGGCAAGCTCCCCCGCCCTCTTGGTGGCATTTCGCTGAGCATCGTTGAAATAAGCGGGAACAGTGACCACCGCCTTCTCAACGGCGCGGCCCAACGCCCGTTCCGCATCGGCTTTGAGTTTTCCGAGCACCTGCGCGGCGACCTCCTCAGGGGCCACCGCCGTGTCTCCGATCCCAAACCGGACCGGAGCGCCCGCCTGCCCGACGATCGAATAATCAAACCGTCCCTGCTCCTCGCCGACCCTTCCTCCCATGAACCGCTTTGCGGAATAAACGGTCCGCTTTGGGGCCAGGGTCCGCATGCGCACCGCCGCACGGCCCACCAAAACATCGCCTTCGGTGGGGAAATGCACAACGGATGGCGTCAAGCGCTCGCCGCCCTCGTCGGCAATCAACGTCACGAAACCCGAGTCGTACACTCCAACCAGCGAGTTCGTGGTGCCCAAATCGATGCCAACAATCATTCCTAAGCAATACTTTGCGGTGCAGGCTTGGCAATCCTTCCCCGAAGCACCTGAATGCTTTTAACCGATTCCAACGCCACCCCGTCCATCACCCCACATGGAAAAGCCGCACGACACATTTGTTCGCGTCTCCAATCCGCCGGCGAAACTGCTCGTTTTTCTGACCCTGACGCTTGCAGTCGGCTTGCGCGGCCAGGAAGCAGCGGACGCTGAAAAAATTCAGGAAAAGGCGCGCGCGCTTTGCGGGATGCTGCTCGCGCAAAGCCAGCAACCCAAACTGAAGTTTGAAATCGCGGCCCCGAAGCACATCACGCAGCAACCGGAACAGCCTTGGCCAACAGGCTTGGGCCCGATCTGGTACGTGCCGATTCGATTCGGCGAGCTCGACCGCGGGCATTTCATGTTCGAAGCCGATTCCAAGGCGCAGTTGCATGAGTTCGCCCTGGACGCACCCTTTCCAATCCCTCCCAGGGAAGGCACGCAACTCGGGAAAGTGCCGAATCTTCAACAGTTCCCCGTCTCGGGCGCGCGAAATTCAAAAGCGGCCTCGGGCTGCGTTCCAACGGCCGCCGCATGCCTCATCGGTTACTGGGCTGGGCGCGGCTTCCCGAAATGGAATCATTCGGCCCCGGATTCCCCTCCCGGAGCAGCCGGGGACGCCCTCAAAAGCGCGACCATGCGGCTGCGCGCCAGAATGCGCATGATAGAAATCACAGACCGCTCCGGATACACGGACGACAACACCGCGTTGAGCGGCGCCTTCCCAGACGATCTGGCTCAGGCGATCCGCGGCGACGCGGAGGAACACGACGTGCAGGTCCGCGTTGAATTAGCCAAGTTCGAACCCGCAAGGCTCCGCGAGGAAATCCAGGCATCCAGACCAGCGCTTGTATCGTGCGTCGTGAGGCTCCCGCACAAACCGCACCTCTCGTGGGGACACGAAATCCTGGCCGTCGGCTGGCAGAGAATAGACGACATCGGCTACGTGGGCGTACGCGACAACTTTTTCCCAACCCAACACGAGCCGACCCTCAGATGGATCAGGGAGGATGTCTTCGAGTCCATGATCCTGGTCACGCCCGCCGAGTAGCGGCAGACTTGCGCTCGATTCGCGCCCGACTAGACGGTGTGAGAGCCTGGCTCCCAACTCTCGAAGCAGTTTTGAGCTGGGCACCCAGCGCTGCATCCTAGTCGTCACTGCGGCCGCCCGTGATGAGCGGCAGAAGGTGATAGAGAAAGTAGAGCAGCGACGTCACAAACGCCGCGACGTAGGTCCACGCCGCAGCATCAAGCGTTCTGCGAACGCCATCCATCTCATCCTCGGAGCCAATGTATCCCATGTCCGCTAGGATCAACTTTGCGCGGCTGGAGGCGTCGAATTCCACGGGAAGGGTAATCAAATTGAAGAGCATGATCACACCCCACGCGCACGTCATGATCCAAGCCGCGGTGTACGGCCGGATCAATCCCGTGAAAAGACCGATGAGCGGCAGCCACATCAGGATCTGGTTCGCGAAATTGGTCACCGTGACCGAGGCCATCCGCCACTCGAGAGGCGCATACGCGATTTTGTGCTGAATGGCGTGGCCGCACTCGTGGGCCGCGACTCCCAAGGCCGCTAGCGAGCGCCCGGAATAATTCTGCGAGGACAGCACCAGCCGCTTGTGGGTGGGATCGTAGTGATCTCCCAGCATCTCATCGTGCTCGAGAATCTCCACGTCATGAATCCCGGCGCGGTCCAGAATGGCGGCGGCCACCTCAGCCCCTGTCGCGCCCGAGCGCGCTCCGACCTGGCTGAAGCGATTGTAGACGGATTTCACCCGCCACATGGCCCAAAGCGAAAAACCAAAGGTGCTGATGAACAGGATGATTGGTAGCGACATATTCGGATGACTGGCTGTTGATGGAACTATAGCGCGGCCCACCTCGCTGACAACTCCCACAGGGGGCGCTGAAGCGCTTTCTCAAGAATCATTTTCCACCCAAAAACCGGAGCAAATCCGAGCGCAGCTTCACGGCGTCGGAGAGATTGAGGTACATCATGTGCCCGCTGTCGTAGATTGAAAAGGAAACGCTGGATCGAAGCTGTTCCGCCAGAGGCATGTGCGCGATACTGAAGCGCATCGAGTCCTCCGGAACGGCAAGGTCGCGCCGCGCGCACAGCACCAGGGTGCGCAACCTGGGGTTGTTCTGTATCGCGGCCGCAAGATGCTGCGCCGTAGATACGTATCGACCTTCAAACTTATGGTACCTCCACGGCAGACCGTTGAGGATGTGGTACGGATGATCGCTCTCAAAACCCAATTCCTCGCGCACGTACGCGTTGATGGCCGAAGCGAACCCGCCTGCAATGTTCGAGTAAGACGGATCCGAGTGGGCCCCCTCCTCGCTTGGGTCGTTGTCCTCCCCCAGCACACGCGCGTCGAAGCGTCCAATGATCTTCCCCTTGTCCCGCAGCAAAGCCTTGCGAAAGTACCCCGGCTCGATCCGCAGGTTCTGGCGCAAAATCTCAGCCTCCGGCAGGGCGGTAAGCTGCGCTAGCCGCCGGGCCACCCGCTCCCGCTCCTCCCGCCCAAGATCGTTGCCTTTGAGCAAAGCGAGCGCGTAGTCGGTCTGCGCAAACTGACGCGACTCGGCAACGGCTTTTTCCAAGTCCCCAGACAGCGATCCCGAGAGCTTCTTGTGATAATGCGCAGCCGCCGTCATCGTCGGAAGGAACACGATGTACGGAAGCTCGTTTGCGCCGCTCGAATGGATGGTTTGAAAATCAACCAACCCGGAGAGCAAGACCAGCCCTTCCGGATAGAAACCGTGGCGCCCCTGCAAATAGTCCGCGAGTCCCGCGACCCGCAGCACCCCGTAGCTTTCGCCGCACAAATACTTAGGAGAGGACCAGCGCTTTTCGCGCGTGGTGAAAAGCCTCACGAATTCGCCCAAAGCCTGGACATCTTCGTCGACTCCGTAGAACTGCTCCGGCTTCTCACCCTTCGCCGGACGGCTGAGCCCCGTGCTCACCGGATCCACGAACACAAGGTCCACAGCATCCAAAATTGAGTTCGGGTTATCGACCACGCGCGACACGGTTGAAGGCGAAAGTCCCTCCGGCGGCAGGTCCACCCGCCGCGGACCGAGTCCGCCCAGATGCAGCCAGACCGCGGACGCACCGGGCCCGCCGTTGAAGCAAAACATGATGGGGCGCCGCGCGTCCGTTTCGGAGAGTCGCTTCCCGCCTGCATCCACGGCCGCATAATACACGTAAAAAACCGATGCGCGGCTTTCGCCGTCGTCTTTCAGAATCGGCATCGTCCCAGTCTGCGCGACGTAGGAAACTTCCTTTGATCCAAGCACAACGGCGCCTGCTTTTTCCTTGGGCTTTTGCTCCTTCTCCTCCTTGCCGTCCTTCGCCCCCTTTTTCCCGTCGTCAGCTTTGTCGGATTTTCCCCCTTTCTCCTCCCTTGACTCCTTGGCGGCATCGCCCTGCTTCTCCCGCGCCTCATCGGCCCCCAGGAAGGACGCCGGCAGCAACAAAACCGACATTAAACAAAACAGCACGGGGGAATTGAGAAGTCTGTATCGCATAGACGCTTCCTCTTGTAAGGCAGGTTTCACAATCGCCAACTGAAAAAACGCGCCCGCGGACCGGCCTCTGCCGGGCATCCCCGAACCCGTGCGGCCTACTGAGGATTACGATACTGCGAAGGCGTGCACCCGTTCACCCTCCGGAAAGCGCGGTTGAAAAAAGAAAGATCGCTGAACCCGCAGTCGACCGCGATATCAAGCACCGGGCGCCGCGTCTCCCTGAGCTCGCGGCTGGCGGCCTGCATCCGGAGGCTCAACACAAAGTCCTGAAACGTCTTGCCGGAATGCTTCAAGAACTGGCGGGAGAAAGTCGACTTGCTCATTCCGGTGATCTGCAAGAGCCGCCCCAGTTGCACGGGCGTCCGAAAGTTTGCCAGCAGATAGCGCACGGCCTCGCCCATGAGCCGCTGCCGTCCCGCGACGTCTTGCAGCTCGAAAGTATTCTCCGAGAGTAACGACATCTCCCCGTTCGCCGCCCCTGCAAGGCGACCCAGGATCCGCAGCAACTGCCCCAGCCGCCCGACCCCGTCGTCCCCGACCAGATCCAAAATCCCGTCCCTGGCCGCCTGCGCAGCCGCGCCGCCAAAAAGCACCCCCCTTCCCGCTTCGCGAAACAATCCGGAAAGCAGTCTCGCCTCCGGGAAAGCCCAGAACGGATGCGCCGGCGGAAAATCCCACTGCAGCGAGACCCCGCGCGACTCGCCCGCCACATGCCAGTAGTGCGGAACCCCGGGACCGAGCAACACCAAGTCCTCCGCGACAAACGCGCCGATATGATCGCCCACGAAACGCACGCCTTTGCCGCGCTCAAACCAGGTCAGCTCCATCGCGGAATGGAAATGCCACCGGGCCCCCTCGCCCTTGATTTTCTCCTCCACACCCGGCCGCACCAGCAGGTGCACTTCGTTCACCCTGCGCTGCCAGCGCAGGACCCGGAAGGACTGCCCGGTGGGCACTGGGGTGTGTTCGCGGCTGCCACGCATGGGTTGAACATCCACGGTTTCGGGCCTGAGGCGAGATTTTTGACACAATAGTCTTATATTTTGGCCCCCGATACATAGCGTCCCGGGCGCCGAAACCGTAATCTTCCCAACATGAGTTCTCCGACCAACTACCGCTTCTCCTTCGGCCCATGGAACATCAGCGAGGGCGCGGACCCCTTCGGTCCAAACGTGCGCGCCGCTTTCCCCCATGAGCAAAAATACGCCCTCTACAAAAAGCTCGGCTTCGACGGAGTCCAACTTCACGACGATGACGCGGTACCGAACTTGGATGCGCTGACCCCGGCTCAAATCCAGCAGAACGCGACGGCGCTTAAAACGGTGCTCAAAAACGAAGGGCTCACGCCCGAATTCGTCGCCCCACGGCTCTGGTTTGCGGAACAGACCGTCGATGGATGTTACACCGCCAACAGTGCCGCAGACCGCGCTTACGCATGGGACCGAACGAAAAAATCCATCGACATCGCGCGCGCGCTGGACTGCAAGGCGATTGTCCTCTGGCTGAGCCGCGAGGGCACCTACATCCGCGAAGCCAAAGACGCGCGGCTCGCGTATGAACGGCTGCTTGCCACGCTGAACGCGATGTTGGATTACGACAAGAGCATTGAAATTTGGATTGAACCAAAACCAAACGAACCGACCGACCAGGCGTATGTGCCGACCATCGGCCACGCGATCGCCCTCGCATACGCCTCCTCGGACCACAAGCGCGTGAAGGGGCTGATCGAAAGCGCGCACGCGATCCTCGCGGGGCTCGATCCCAGCGATGAAATGGCGTTTGCGCTCGCACACGGAAAACTCGGCAGCGTGCATCTCAACGACCAGAACGGACTGAAGTACGACCAGGACAAAAATTTCGGCGGTGCGAACCTGCGCGCGGCATTCAACCAAGTACGCGTCCTCGAGGAGAGCGGCTACGGATCGAACGGCGAGTTCGTGGGGCTGGACGTGAAGGCGATGCGCACGCAGGCGGGCTGCCCGGTGACGGCGCATCTTACCAACAGCCGAAGCCTCTTTTTGACTCTCGTGGAAAAAGTCCGCACGATGGACCAAAAGCTTGTCGCCCAGTACCGCGACGCCCGCGACTACGAGGCGCTTGAACTTTACATTCTGCGCCACCTCATGGGCGTCCGCTAATTCCTTCCCACCATGAAATCCGCGCGCCTCAACCGCCTCTTCAACTCCAAATCCGGACGCTGCTTCGACGTCGCAGTGGACCACGGATTTTTCAACCAGTCCAACTTCCTGCAAGGCATCGAATCGATGCCGAAAGTCATCCGAACGCTCGTGGACGCGAACCCCGACGCCATCCAGCTCACGGTGGGACAGGCAAGGCACCTGCAATCCATTCTGGGTAAAGCGAAGCCGGCGCTGGTGCTTCGCACGGACACGGCCAATGTGTACGGGACAACACTTCCTGCCACGCGCATCAGCACGATGATCGACGAGCCAATGCTTCAGGCGGTCCGCCTGGACGCCGCGTGCGTCTGCGTCAACTTGTTCCTCATTCCCGGGGCTCCCGACGTGTACGCGCAGTGCATCGACAATATCATGCGGCTCAAAACACAATCCGACCACTATTCGATGCCGATGATGGTCGAACCCCTCGTCTTCCGGCCCAATTCCGAAAAGGGCGGGTACGAGGTGGACGGTGATCCGGAAAAAATCGTCCCGTTGGTGCGCCAGGCCGTTGAACTCGGGGCGGACGTGTTGAAGGCGGACCCCACGGATGACCCCGCGGTTTACCACCGGGTGGTTGAAACCGCGGGCGGCGTGCCGCTCCTCGTGCGGGGCGGAGGTCGCGTGCCGGATCAAGAACTGCTGGAGCGGACTGGAGCACTGATCAAGCAGGGCGTGCACGGCATCGTTTACGGGCGCAACATCATCCAGCACCCGAATCCGGCCGGGATCACGCGCGCACTGATGGCGATGGTGCATGACAACGCGACAGCAGCCGAAGCTCTGAAGTTGATCCAGGCTTGATCGAGGGCCACCCTGCGTCATGCCGCTCGACCCTCACCTGCTTGACGCGATCGCGGGCGTCCTCGCCCCCGGGCAGATCCTCACCGCGCAGGAAGACATCCTGCCGTACGGCTTCGACGGAACTGCCGCGATCAAACAATCCCCGGGCGCGGTGGTTTTCCCGAAAACGACCGCAGAGGTGGCGGCGTGCATGCGGTTTGCGGCGGAGCGGGGCGTGCCCGTGGTGACGCGCGGGTCGGGCACGGGGTTGAGCGGCGGCAGCGTCCCGCTGCCGGACTGCCTGGTGATGTGCCTCGTGGACATGAATGCGATCCTTGAGGTGGACACGCGCAACCTGACGCTCAGGGCGCAAAGCGGCGTCATCACGCAGCGCATCGATGAGGCGGCCGCACCGCACGGCTTGTTTTACCCACCGGACCCGGGCTCCCTGCGGATCAGCACCATCGGCGGAAACGTCGCGGAGAATTCCGGCGGCCTGCGCGGGCTTAAATACGGTGTGACACGGGATTACGTGATGGGCCTCGAAGCGGTCCTCGCCGATGGAACCATCGCTCGATTCGGCAACGCCTGCGTGAAGGACGTCGCCGGCTACTCGCTCAAGGACCTGTTCATCGGTTCCGAGGGAACCCTCGGCATCATCACCGAGGTGTTGCTCAAACTTTTGCCAAGGCCGGAAGCGCGCAAAACCCTGCTTGCGGTCTACGACCGGATGGAGGACGCCGCGGAAACCGTTTCCGCGATCATCGCCTCAAAAATTATTCCATGCACCTTGGAGTTTCTGGACCGCGTGACCATCGGTTGCGTCGAGGCGTATGCCAAAATCGGTCTTCCGACGGACTGCGAAGCTCTTTTGCTGATGGAAACCGACGGACACCCGGCCTCGGTGGCGGAGGAGGCGGAAAAAATGCAGCAACTGGCCGCCAAACACGGTGCGCGCTCCGTGCGCGCCGCGCGAGATGAAGCGGAGGCGCTCAGTCTGGCAGCAGCACGGCGCAATGCGTTCTCGGCGCTTGCGCGCGTGAAACCCACCACCATTCTCGAGGATATCACGGTCCCGCGCAGCGAACTTGCCAGGATGGTTTCCTTCATCGCCGAAACCGCGGCGCGCCTGCGATTGAATGTCGGAACCTTCGGCCACATGGGCGACGGGAACCTGCACCCGACGTTTTTAACCAACGAAACCGACGCGGAGGAAATGGAGCGTGTGCACCAGGGCCTCGAAGCCATCGTTGAAAAGGCGCTCGAGCTCGGGGGAACGATCACCGGCGAGCATGGCGTGGGTCTTGCGAAAAAGCCATGGCTGCGCAAACAGATCGGGGATTCCAGCTACGGGCTGCTCAAGCAAATCAAACGGACGCTCGACCCGCGGGGACTGCTGAATCCGGGTAAAATTTTCGACTAACCCGTGGCCGCCTCTCTCTCAGATCTGGATTACTCGATTCTGCAGCAATGCATGCATTGCGGCATGTGCCTGCCGACCTGCCCCACATACGACGCCACCAAACGGGAGCGCAACAGTCCGCGGGGACGCATTGCGCTGATGCGCGCGGTGGCGGACGGCGACTTGCAACCCTCCCGGGAATTTGCGGACGAGATGAGCTACTGCCTCGGCTGTCTCGCATGCCAGACCGCCTGCCCTGCGGGGGTGCAGTACGGACAACTGCTCGAAACGGCGAGAGCACAGGTGGAGCACTGGGGTGTCGACAAGTCGCCGATGCGCACCTTTTGGCGCACGCTGACTCTGCGCGTTCTCTTCACCCGCCCGTGGTTGCTGCGTTTCGCGGGCAGGCTCCTTCGCTTGTACCAACAAACCGGCGCGCAATTCTTGGTGCGGCAGCTCGGCCTCACCCGTCTGCTGCCCGGGAATCTCCGCCGGCTCGAGCCGCAGACCCCCGAGATCGCGGAGGCGTTTTCCAATCAACTCATCGAGGAAAACGAGGAACCGCCGCGGAAAGACCGCCCTCCAAGGCGCGTCGCACTGCTGACGGGATGCGTGCAGGACCTCGTGTTCTCCGGCATCAACCGCGACACCGCGGACGTGCTGCTCGCAAACGGCTGCAGCGTCCACACGCCCCCAATCCAGCCCTGCTGCGGCTCGCTGCACGCCCACAATGGCGAACACGAACTCGCAGCGAGCTTGGCGCGGCGCATGATCGATTTGCTGCCCCCGGATGATTTCGATGCGATCATCACAAACGCGGGCGGCTGCGGCTCGCATTTGCGACAGTACACGGCGCTTCTAGCGGGCGACCCGGTTTACGCGGAGAGGGCGCGCTCCTGGGATCGGAAGATTCGCGACATCCACGAGTGGCTTCTGGAGACGGGCTTCCGGACGCCAAACGCAAGCCCGTGCGAGACGCCTGAAACGGTGACCTACCACGACTCGTGCCACTTGGCGCACGGACAGAAAGTCGCCCGGCAACCGCGCGAGCTGCTCCGTGGAATTCCTGGCATCGAATTGGTGGAGCTTGCGGAGGCGTCATGGTGCTGCGGCAGCGCGGGGGTTTACAACATCACCCAGCCCGAACAATCCGCAGCCCTCCTCGCACGAAAGGTTTCGAACATCCAGAAAGCAGCGACCAAGAGCGGGGTGACGCTCCTTGCCCAGTCTAATCCGGGTTGTCATCTGCAAATCCAGCGGGGCCTGCGCGAGGCCGGGATCCGGGTGGCAGTCACCCAACCAGTCTCGCTTTTGGCGCAGGCTTACCGGCGGGAATCAGCCACGGGGCAAGCCCGATAAACTTCTTAAAACACACATGAAAACGGCAAACATCGGAATCATTGGAGGCGGCCTGATGGGCCGCGAAATCGCGAGTGCTTTCCTGCGCTGGTGCGCCCTCAGCGAGGTCACTGTCACTCCAAACCTCGTGGCGGTGGCGGACCTGAATCCGGCTGCACTTGACTGGTTCGCACGGATTCCCTCGTGCCTGCAGCGCACCACGGATTACCGCGAACTGCTCAAAAACCCAGCCGTGGAAGTCGTGTACGTGGCCGTGCCGCACGATCAACACGAGGCGATTTACGGCGATGTTCTTGCTGCGGGAAAAGATTTGCTGGCGGAGAAACCCTTTGGCATCGACCTCGCGTCGGCACGGCGCATTCGGGATGCGGCGAATTCAAGCGGTCGTTTTGTGAGATGCAGCTCGGAGATGCCGTTTTTCCCCGGCGCACAGCGCGCGTTTGAAGCGGCGCGGAACGGCTCCATCGGGCGCGTGCTCGACGTAGTCTCGGGCTTTCATCATTCCAGCGACCTCGACCCGTCAAAGCCCGCGAATTGGAAACGCATCAGCGCCAAATGCGGCGAGGGCGGCGTGCTGAACGACCTCGGGATGCACGCCTGCCATATCCCGCTGCGCCTCGGATGGCGTCCCAGCCGCTTATTCGCGCAGCTGCAGAAGGGTTATGCGGCGCGCCCGGACGGCAGGGGCGGCTCTGCGGCATGCGACACTTGGGATAACGCGACGGTGCATTCATGGATCACCGTGGACGGACATCAGGCCCCGATGCGGCTCGAAATGAAGCGCATGGCTCCGGGAGCGACCAACAGCTGGTACATCGAAATCCTGGGCACCGAAGGCGGCGTAAAATTCAGCACCGCCCACCCCAAAACACTCGAGGTTTTCGAGCGAGCCAAAGAGCAATGGTGGAAACGCACGGACCTCGGATTCACGCCGCCGTTCAAAACCGTGACGGGAGGCATCTTCGAAGTGGGTTTCCCGGATGTGATCCAGCAAATGTGGGCTGCATTTTTAGAAGAACGGGCGGGCAACTTGAACGGCCGTTTCGGATGCGCCACCCCGGACGAGGCGGTCGGCTCGCACGAGATTTTTGCAGCCGCACTGGCATCCCATCGGGATGGCGCAGTCGTCGCGCTCTAGCCGTCGGACGCACACCAGCACCGATTTGCAACGCAACTTTCGCGAACCCCCGGAGTTCCATCCCCAGCGCTTCACAACGACTCGCGCAACACACCACGTCCAACACCCTTTAGAACCAAAAGAACCACCTCAACCCCACCCCTAGAAATGAAAACCTTCATCCTGACCACCAGCCTCGTCGCCTTGCTTTCAAGTTTCAGCCATGCGGAGGATGGAGCTCTTCTGGGGATCCCCGGAAAAGTGATTTTTGAAAGCAAGTTTGACGGCGAACTTCCCAAAGGCTGGCAGGCTGCCAAAGGCAAGTGGGAGATCGTGGAAGGCGCGATGCGCGGCAGCGAAAAACCAGAGGACATGCACGGCGCGGTCAATCGCATGCCGGGAAAACTCGGGGATTTCATCGCCGAATACGAATTCAAGTTCGAGGGTGCAAAATCCACCAGTTTGTCCATCAACGGACCGAAAGACCATCAGGCACGGATCTCGATCACTCCGAAGTCCGTCACCATCCAGAAAGACGACAGCGACCACGAGGGTCCGGACAAGCCTGTGGTGTTCGCCCGCTTCGCGGCGGATCTTCAGCCCTCGCAGTGGCACAAAGTGAGGATCGAGATGGTGGGCGATGCGATGGTCGGCAAAGTCGACAACATGGTGGCTTGGGGATCGAACGATCTTTTCAAAAACGACCACATGTCGCCGGGATTCACCGTCGGCGGCCAGTCCGTGGATTTCCGCAACCTCAAAATCACTGAGGCGACACCGAATCCGGAGTGGAACAAGGTGAAGGAAACCCTCCCGAAACCCGGCGAACAAATGGCGCCGCCCCCGGCCAATCCGGGAGCACGTCCCGCCAAGAAGACGTCGGCCAAATAGGCGGATTGGGCGCAAGGCCGGTTGCGGGGAGTTGTTTCACCCGTGGCGCCGAGCAGACTGCCGGTTGCGGGAATCCTTGATTCGTCCAAATTAGAAATCGACGGGGTGCGCACCGCGAGCGGATTGCGGGCGCTGCCACCCCCGGAGCGGGAAGTGTTCTCCAAAACGTCTTTGCGAAAGTTTGCAAGCTTGCAAGACCGGCAGCCCCCAGTCTGCGTTGAGTTCCGGCAGGCAGACACCCGGCATTCGGGTTTTTGGAACGGAGTCTCTGCGTAAAAACGCGGACTGACAATCCCCCCGTTCTCGGGTACCGTCGCGCATCCGCGACGAATGATTTACCTCGACGCCAATGCAACGACGCCCCTCGCTCCTGAGGTGCTCGAATCCATGCTGCCGTACATGTCGGAAGTGTACGGCAATCCTTCATCCGGTCATCAGGCCGGGAGGCTTTCACGCGCGGCGATCGACCAATCCCGGGACACACTCGCGGCGCTTCTCAAATGCCGCCCGCATGAAATCATCTTCACCGGCAGCGGCACCGAAGCGGACAATCTTGCGATCCTTGGACTGGCACGTGCCCACGCCGCAAAGGGGAGGCATCTCGTGACCTGCGCGACAGAACACCATGCGGTGCTTCACGCCTTCGACTATCTCGAGCAGCGAGAAGGATTCTCAGTCACCCGCCTCGGTGTCGGATCAGACGGACGCCTGGACGCCTCCGATCTCGCCGCGGCCATCCGCCCGGACACCGCCTTGGTGTCCGTGATGACGGCTAACAATGAAACCGGAGTGATACATCCCGTTGCAGAAATCAGCGCGGTTTGCAGGGGCAAAGGAGTGTTGTTTCATAGCGACGCCGTTCAGTCGTTTGGCAAGGAAGCGCTGGACATCGAACTTTTCGACGCGCTTTCAATCGCCGCCCACAAATTCTACGGTCCAAAAGGCGCTGGCGCCCTGTTTTTAAAGGGGGGCGTCCCGATTCACTCCGTCCAACTCGGAGGCGCACAGGAGGCCCAGCGTCGGCCCGGAACAGAAAACACCGCGGGAATCGTCGGTCTTGCAAACGCCGCGCGGCTCGCAATCGAACGGATGGCTGACGATGCGCAAAAAATCGCGGCCCTGCGGGACAGCTTTGAGTCGAGTCTCGCGGAGCAATGCCGTGGCCTGCTGTTCAACGGCCACCGGAAGCACCGTTTGTTCAATACCGCGAACGTCACCTTCCCGGCATCGGATGCGGAAAGCCTGCTGATGGCGCTTGATTTGGAGGGGGTCTGCGCCTCGAGCGGGTCGGCCTGCATGGTCGGCTCTCTGCAGCCCTCCCACGTGCTGCTGGCGATGGGGGTTCCCAGCACGCGGGCGGCAAGTTCGCTGCGATTCTCATTTGGACGTTCCGCCACCCTGGAGGAAGTCGATACCGCCGTCGCCAAAATCCGACGGGTGTGGGAGCGGCTCAATCGGTAGAGCGGGCTAACCCTTCACACTCTAAAATCCATTCACTCTCACAGCGCCTTGCAAATCCTGGTTCAAAGCACAAAAAACGGCAAGGGAACACCTGCCCCCGAACTCACCCTGTTCGCATCCGACCGTCTCAACACACTCGGCCTCACCGCGCTCTCCGAAAAGATCTCCGTTCTCTGGAACGGCCGGATGCGCAGTACTGCGGGCCTCGCATACCCGGCCAGCAATTTGGTCGTGCTCAATCCAAAACTGAGCTCATTCGGCTGGCGCGAGGTCGAAAGAACCCTGCTGCACGAACTCGCGCATCTCGTGGCAAGCCATCGCGCGGGACGCCGCCGCATCGCACCGCACGGTCCCGAGTGGCGCAAAGCCTGCGTCGAACTCGGCCTCTCCAACGAGGCGCGATGCCATGACCTTCCCCTGCCGCGCCGCGAACTGCCGCGCGCCTACGTCTACGGATGCCCCAACTGCCAGTCGAAAGTAGAGCGGGTGCGCCCCTTCCGCAGGGCGGCGGCCTGCCTGAGTTGCTGCAGGAAATTCAGCCAAGGAAACTACGATGACCGCTTCAAGCTGGCGCGCATCCAGCAACCAAAAAGAAGCGCGGCGTGAATCAACCCGCGCTCACCCGGGGCGATGCACTCCTTTGACTTGGCGAAATGCAATTCTTGAATCCACCCCCAAGCGGCCCCGTGCACTCGCCCGCGCAACAGTCAATCCCCGCGCGGTTATACGCGAACGTCCTTCCGGCCCAAAAAAGACTCACTTGCGGTTGCTTTTTTTCCGCGCACCCGCGCCAGCCCGCACCGGAGCTTCCGGCGGGGCGCCGCGCTTCCTGACCCTCGGCGCGGATTCGGTATTCGGACCGCCGCCCGCGGGACTGGGAATTTCAAATCCGGGATTTTTCCGCCGAGTGCCGGAGCCCGGCGTGCGCGGACCGCGTTCGCGAAAGAAAATCTTAATGGGCAAACCTTCCCAAGGCTCAACCTCCCGGATCCTCGCCTCAAGAAACCGGCGGTAAGAGTCATCCAGAAGAGCTTTCTCATTGCAGAACAACACCAACTCCGGAACCGGAATCGCCGAGTTCCCACGCGGTTCGGGCTGGGTCGCATACAACACCTTGAACCGTCGACCGGACTTCAAGGAAACCGGATGATTGGTCATCGCAGTTGCCATCAGGCGGTTGAGGACACCGGTTCCGATCCGTCTGCTTGCCGCCTCGCGCACGCCCTCCACGCGCTTGAACAACCGCTCCATGGACAAACCCGTCTTTGCGGAAAGCAACACGAGCGGCGCGTATGACAGAAAAAACAAATCCTGACGGATCTCGTTCAACACTTCACGCAAACCCTCTTTGTCCTGGGTCCGCTCCTGGATGAGATCCCATTTGTTGATGACGACGATACAGGGTTTGCCAGCTTCCTGAATCTTTCCGCCGATCCGCTTGTCCTGACTGCTGACCCCCTGCGACGCGTCGATCACCAGCATGCACAAATCCGCACGCTCCAAACTCTTTTCCGAGCGCATCACCGAAAACACCTCGACCGAATCCGCCCGCTTGGCTTTCGGACGAATCCCCGCGGTGTCAATAAGGGTGTAATGCTGGTCGCCGCGGCGGTAGGGAATATCCACGGAATCCCGGGTAGTGCCCGAAATCGGCGAAACCAGCGTGCGCTCATCTTCGAGAATCGCATTGGTGAGGGAAGATTTGCCCACGTTTGGCCTTCCCAAAATCGCGATCTGCAGGGGCTTTCCCTCGCGGGCTTCCTCCGAGGCATCCTCAGAGGGGAGCAGCGCGTCGATCCGATCCACCAGCACCCCGATCCCCAAGCCGTGCTCGGCGCTCACCGGAATCACCGGACTGAACCCCAACCGGGTAAACTCCGCAGGAAGGGACTGATGCTTGTCGTGGTCGATCTTGTTCACGACCAAAATGAGAGGCTTCGACACCTTCCGCATCCGGCGAGCCAAGTCCATATCGGTTGGCGTCAGCCCGCTTTGACCGTCGACCACAAAAACCAAAAGGTCGCTGCTCTCAAGCGCGATATCAACCTCCGCCCTGACCTGCTCTGTGAACTCCACATCCACATCCGCCCCGATGCCGCCGGTGTCCACAATTTGAAAAGGCGCGCGCCCCAAGGCGCATCTGGCCACAATCCTGTCGCGGGTCACCCCCGGCATGTCGTGCACAATGGATATCTTCCGTCCGGCTAGCCTGTTGAAAAGCGCGGATTTCCCCACATTCGGTCTTCCAACTATTGCCACGGTTCGCATGAGCCATGCATAGCACCCCGAGGAGTCCGCAGCGCCATTTATTTGCACACGCGGGAAAACCTTGGAGTATCCCGCCACCCTCCCACCACCTCGGACAAGCCTCGTGCAGCCCCGGAAACAGAGACGCGGCACGCCTCAAACGCCGATCAATGCTTCGGCCACTCGGTCGGATCCCCCAGGCCGCCCGCATGCATCTGAGCGATCCCACGCGTCGAGTAACCGACCCCCGAAACCAATGTGAACGTGGCAGCCACCAAAACGGGAATATCCAGCCACACGAGCGGAAGCTCCCGCTCAAAGAACAAAATATGCCGCCTCAGCACTTCGTGCTGAAGCATCACCAGTACCAGTACGATCATCTGCATGGCCGTTGCGGCTTTCCCGGTCCAGGTGGTCCGAACCGCAGTGCGCCCGTGCATCAAGATCAACGCAAGACCGCCGGCGAGCACGATCAAATCGCGCGCCACCACCAACACCGCGAACCACACGGGCAACTCATAACCCCAGTTCGTGAAGCTCAGCGCGACGATCGCAGCGAGCAGCAGTCCCTTATCCGCAAGAGGATCCAAGATCACCCCTAACTCCGTGCGCTGGTTGTACCGGCGCGCGATGAATCCATCCAGCCCGTCGCTTGCCGCGGCAACGCCGAAAACCGCCACAGCCATCCAACGGAGCCACTCCTGAGCGTTCCCGGCGCCCACGCTTCGTCCGTAGTAGATCGCAAAGGTGACGAACACAGGAATCAATCCAATTCTCGCCATCGTTATCTTGTTCGCTGTTGTCATGGGTTCAATGGGACGAATTCAAGGGGACGACCGCACTCCCGCCTATCGGAACTCGCGTGGAATCAGGGCTTATTACAGTTGCCAAAAATACGTTTTTTTTCTACCGCATTGCACATGCCACCACTTCAAATCGGAGACCCCGCCCCGGACTTCACCTCAACCGCAGTTGGAGGCCCCTACGGCGAAGGGACTTCCGTCTCGCCGGTCGAGTTCTCCGGAAAAAACGTGGTGCTGTACTTCTACCCGAAAGACGACACGCCGGGTTGTACCACCCAGGCCTGCGGATTGCGAGACGCATGGGAGGTGATCAAACAAAAAGCAGTCGTCTTCGGCGTGAGCATTGATCCGCCAAAAAGCCACCGGAAATTCATCGATAAATTCAACCTGCCCTTTCCCCTCCTGAGCGACACCACCCAAACCCTCGTCCAAGCCTACCAAGTTTGGGTTGAAAAAAGCATGTATGGGAAAACCTACATGGGCACCGAACGTTCCACCTTCGTGATCGGAGGCGATGGCCGAATCAAAGCGATCTTCCGCAAGGTCAAACCGGACCAACACGTCGACCTGTTACTGAGCGCACTCCCGTAAACCAATCAACGCCCCATGCACCCGAGAAATCTGATCATCCTCGCCCTGATGTTCTGCATCAGCGCGTGCACCACCAGCAAACCGCTCCCCGCTTACGAAAAGCCGCTGGCCCGAGCGCGCTTCCAAACCGTCCGAACAACGGCATACACCCACACGGAATCCGATCATATCGCCTACGGGAACAAGTCCGCTCTGGGAACCCCCTTGCGGTGCGGACCCGACATCCACAGCGCCGCGGCCGACTGGGCGCGCTGGCCTGCTGGAACCGTCTTTCGTCTGTGTTCGACCGGAGAGATGTATTTCGTGGACGACTATGGCTGGGCTTTGACGGGAAGGAACACGATCGACCTTTACAAGCCGACCAAATCGGCAATGAACGCCTGGGGCCGCAGGTTCGAAAGAATCGAGATTCTCAAATGGGGCGATCCTTGGGTGAGCTACAACAAGATGAAGCCCGCCGCCAAGTACCGCCACATCGCGCAGATGATGCGCGACATCAAGCGGTTTTACGCCACGGGCTCCGGCTCCCCGCGCCAGGGTTCATCTTCAGGAACGGACCTCGTTGCGCTCAGCCTCCAGCAACCCAACCGCTAGACCATCACGCAGGGTCGCCTGGAGCGGGCCCCGCGGAGTTACCCCAAAAATGATGGGGTCGAGACAGCCGGAAAAAGGATCCGTCTTATACCCGTCTAGGGATTAACCCATCCCCGACACCCTCCCCTCCGTGCGAAGTTACAAGTATGGAGGAGGTGGGTGGTGCGGGTGGAGTGGCTGGCGTCTCCCTGAATGGGGGGGGAGGCCTTCAGCATGCGCCACGATGCACCCTGGGCGCGGGTCAACGATGCGCCCCCGCAACCCAGAGCCGCAGGTTTAATTGGCTTCAGCGCGCTTCAAGAATCGCATGCGCGTGGCTGGGCCTCTCGGAGGCGCTTGGATTCCGGGCCCCTCCATCGCTTGGAGCCCGAGACCTCCATCACGCTGCGACAGCCTCGCATCCCGCAAAGCCGCCGGCCCCCCATCGAAGCCCGGACGCGCTCCTCTCGGCAGCGGTACCTCCCTTGCCGAATTACCGCATCGCATTCGCGGCCGCTCTCAACCCCGGATCCGACAGCATTCCGGGCCCGCTCAAAAACAACACCCCTCCCGGCGACGATCAAAACCCGCGCGAACTGCCCGCAGCCGGCCCGTTCGCACCGCTGGATTTTTCGATTCAAACACGTTCCGAACAGCCCGACCCGGATAGCCCCGGCAACCGCTTGAGCATCGACAACCCGGCGACGCAGTCGGATTCCAATACGCCCGCCGTACGCGGACCGAACCTGTTCCGTGAAATCACCATCCGCCCCGCGCCCTCCGCAATCCTGGCCAACCCTGCGCTCGCGGAGATCGCGCGCTTCTCCGATGCACGCAGGTCAGGACCGCTCACCTACGTGCTCAGGCTCACCCAGTCAGCCATCCACGACAGCAACGTGGCGGCCTCCGCGACAAACCGCCGCAGCGACCTTCAGCTGAGCGTTGGGCCTGCGATTCTCGCCCAGATCGGCAACGAGGAAACGCGCTGGCGCATCGGCGGCGCCTACCTTGGTGCGTTCAGTGACTTTGTGAACCGTTCCGCGCAGCAAACCTTCGATCATCTTGGGACGTTATCGATCAACTCAAACACCAACCGGATCCGATTCAGTTTGCAGACAAGCGCGCAAAGACTGACATCGAGTTTCCCTGACATTGGGGAACGTGTCACGCGCACCACCCTTTACGGAGCTGGCACTATGGTTTGCAAATGGGGCGAAAAGCTGTCTTCCGAACTCAACGCGGACTTCACCGATTCCACGTTTGACCGTTTTTTAAGTTCGAAAGAATACCGGGTTCAATCCCTGCACGTTTACGAGTTCAGCCCGAAAACCCGCATCGGCATCGGAAGCGCCGCCGGCAAACTGGTTCCGAGCCTCGGCGATGAACAACGTTATCTGCAGGGCTTGGCACGCCTGGAATACCGACCGACCGAGAAGCTGTTTTTCAACGTTCTTTGCGGACTGGATCGCAGGCAATTCGAAACATCCGGGACGCACAGCATCAACCCTGTCTACCAAGGCACCGCGAGCTGGTACATCACGCCGAAAACATCCCTGACACTCAACGCGGGACGGCGAACCTTTTCCTCTGCGAGCCTCGCCTTCCAAAACTTTGCGGTCTCCACCACCGGAGTCAGCCTCATGCACCAGCTGACCCCATCCATCTCGGCGACAATCACCGGAGAACACGAGAAATCGGTCTACTCCTCGGTATTGAGCGGCGTCAGCGCCGACCGCGTCGACCACTTCTACCGCGGCAGGCTTGAGCTCGCATGGGCGCTCAAACGGTGGCTCTCCGCAGGTTCATTTTTAGAGCTGAGCGAGAACAAATCCCGAGGCGAAGGCGCGCAGCCTTTCTCACGCACACGCGTCGGAATCACCGTCACTCTCTCCTTCTAGCCTACGCCTTTTCACACACACAGGGTCCACGCCATGAACACGCCAAATCAGACTCGAGTTCACCAACAACCCGGCACCGAATGGTACGCCGGTGGACATCCGTCGAAATCCAGCCCGCTTCCGCTTTGTTCCAGCCCGCTTCCGCTTTGTAAAAGTCGTCCGCACAAATTGCGCGCCATCGCCTTTTGGGCATCCATCTCCAGTATTGCGGCAACGCTGCTCAACGCTCAACCCTCCGGCACCAGCACCGTTCCGGTTCCCAGAGAAAACCAGGCAGGCGCGGGCCAGCGCACACCCTCGATCACCAAGCCTGCAAACAACGCGTACCGTCTGTGCGGAAACGATCTGGTGAATATCCGCGTATTTCAGGAGGACGAACTTGAATCATCTGTGCGGATTGCAAAAGACGGCTCGATCACTTTTCCCCTGATAGGCCACGTTTCCATCGGGGGCAAAACACTCCCGGAGGCCTGCGTTGCGGTGGAAACAGCGCTTCGAAGTTTCTGCAAATCCCCGCAGGTTGTGATCCGGATTGTGGAGTACAACAAGCGCCGGTTCACAGTGCTGGGACAAGTCAACCGCCCAGGCACCTTCGAAATGCCGGACGAAGGCCCGCTCTCACTCCTCGAGGCGATCGGCATGGCCGGGGGATACTCGCGCATCGCCAACCCCTCGAAAGTGACTTTGAAGCGGACTTCCCCGGACGGCTCCGAACAGATCTTCCGCCTGGACGCAAAACGCATGGCGCGTGAAAGCAGCATCGCCCCATTCCTTCTCAGAACCGGTGACACGATCGTCGTAGAAGAAACCCTTTTCTAAACATGGACACTGCAAATCAACCCGTAGATTCCGAAAACCTCCCCGCTGCGCCGGATACCAAACAGTTGTTTCTGCTTGTGCGGGAGCGGCTCTGGATCATCTGCCTGTGCTGCGTGAGCGGCTGCATCGCGTCGATCGCTTACCTGCAAAACGCGCCGAAGCTGTACCGCACTACGTCCGTCGTAAAACTCGAACCACGCGTGCACCTTGCGGGTTTGGAGGCGGATCCCGGGCCGCGTGGCGGCGGCGACTCGGGCGCCGCCACGCTTGTGGAGTCCTTTTACAGCAGGCTGATGGCTGACACCGCGCTGCTTCACATGAACCTCCATGGGGATCCGGAGTTCGCGCAGCAACCGCTCTCCCCAGAGCAGAGCAGGCAACTCTTTAGAAGCGCGCTCACACTTAGCCCGCGCAAAGGCACCGCTTTTCTGGACATCCGCGCCCAGCACACCAATCCGGTGATGGCGCAAAAACTCGCCAACGGTACAGCCGAAGCGTTCCTGCGCCTCGAGCTGGATCAACGCACCCTCGGGGCTCGCAACCTGCTCGAATTCCTTACAAGCGAGGGGGAGCGGCTTAAGTCACGGCTTCAAAAAAGCGAAGACGCCCTGCAACTCTACAAAGAAACCAACCGTGCAACCTCGCTTGAGGACAGGCAAGACACCGTCACCGCAGCGCTCAAAACCCAGGGCAACAATCTGGCCGAGGCACGGGCGACCAGAATCCGCCTCGACGGCGACGTGGCGAACATGGAGCGATTCGCCAACAACCCTCAGGCGCTGCTGACTCTCCAAAGCATCGCCCAGCATCCAACCATCGTGAGCACGCGCGCGCAAATCACCGAACTTGAGTCCGCTGTTTCGACCCTGCGGATACGTTACACGGACCGCCATCCGAAGCTCGTTCAGGCTCTTTCGCAACTCGAGGACGCAAGGGCGGCGCTCGAACGGGAGGTTCTGGAAATCCAATCGGTGCTCCGTTCCGACCTTGATCGCGCCCGGGCGAACGAACGCAACTTTGAGCAGGCGCTGAAAGAACAGGAAACGCAGGCCCTCGCGCTTGCGAGGCAATCTATTGAATACAAGGTTCTTGCCCGAGACGTGGAAACCGACAGAGCCATGTACGAGGCGGTGCTCAGGCGCGTAAAGGAAACGGACATCTCGAAAGGGCTTCAGCTTGGGGACCTGACCATTTTTGAGCGCGCTCCCCTGCCATTTGAAACCGCTGGCCCGCAAACACTCAGAATCCTCGCGCTTGGCATCGCGGCCGGACTGATCGCCGGGCTGGGCATCGTGATGGCCGGGGCCTTGGTCGACAAGACATGGAGGAGCTCCGATCAACTTGAAAATGCAGTCGGCATCCCGCTGCTGGCGATCATCCCAAGCCAGCCCCGGCGGCTGCGATCGCATGCCGGGCTTCCGGCGTTCCACAGCAGCTTTCCGCAACTGCTCGGAGGCTTCCGGGTTTTGCGCGCCGCACTGCATCTCGGTGCAAGACGCCACGGCAGGACGAGCTTCCTTTTCACGAGCGCCTGCGCAGGGGACGGAAAAAGCTTTTGTGCAATGGGGTACGCGATGACCGTTGCACAGCAGGGCACCAAAACGCTTCTCATCGATGCGGACCTTCAATCGGCCACGCTCGAAAAAGCATTGCTTGGATCATCCAACCTGAGCGGCCTTGCGCAAGTCCTTGAGGGAAGCAGCACCCTCGAGTCCGTGATCGTTCCAACATCAATCCCACACGTCGATCTGCTGCCGGCAGGGCGGCAGACGACTGGGGCTCCGGAATTTTTTTCAGATTCGGCTTTTGATGAATTGCTGCGTTCCGCGAAGCAGCGGTACGAATGCATCGTGATCGATTCGCCCCCCATACAAGGCGCGGGAGACGCGTTGATTCTTGCAGAGTCGGCAGACAGCATTTGTCTGGTCGTGCGTTACGCCAAAACGGAGCAAAAGCAGGCGCTCAAAGCGCTGCGACTGCTCGGCGAACATGAATCGAAAATTGAGGGCGTGATCTTCAACGCCGCGAACATTAATTTGCTGCCGGAATACCCAAGCGTGGGCCGCGCCGCGGTCAAGTTCCCTCAGCATTCCTTCCAACCCGCGTAACATGACTGCCGCTGGTCACAGCTGTCCCGACCCGGAAACAGCCTCGCAGAACACTGCGCTGAAACTGGGGAAAAACCACCGGAATGCCAAAAGGAATCACATCGAGTCACATACAGTCGCATGGAACTGCAAAACAGTGAGCCCTGATCGGTGGCGCCGGCGCGGAAAATTCGTGCATCCCGCCGCGCCTGTCCAATACGCTGTGCGGCCACCCTATGCGCTCGCGTTTCACCATTACCAGCGGGACTTTGCTGGCGGTTTGCCTCCCGTGGATGGCACCATTTTCCGCGGCAAAAGACATCGATTTGCCACCGAGCGCCAAACCAGACGCGCTGATCGAGCAACTCGAACAAGTCCGCGTCCTGCGCGCAGGCAGCCAGGACACTTCCCAAATCAACCTGTACCTGGATACAGGCGAATACGTCCTCACAACCCCGATCACCCTTGAGCCCCGTGACTCCAACATCGCTTTCCTAGCGAAGCCGGGCGGCAAACCTGTCATTCACGGCGGAAAAGCGATCACTGGCTGGAAAGCCTCCGGCAACGGAGTGTGGACCGCGCAGATTGATCCGGGCTGGAAATTCGAAGCACTTTGGGTGAACGGCCGCCGCGCCATCCGGGCTCGGACCCCGAACAGAGGGTTTGTCCAAGCGACCGGCCAACCCGACGCTCCCATCAACGGAGTACCCTTGGCGGGCCCCGCCTCCAAGACTCTCATCCAAGCGGACCCTGCGGATTGCATCGCTCTAGCTTCCCTGGCACCGGAAGAAATCCAAGATGTCCAAGTACAAGTTTACCATTCCTGGGATGTTTCGCGTCTCCGGTTGGCCGGCTTTCAAGCCGCGGACGGCAAACTCCAGTTCACCGGGGGGGTCCGGGATTTCTTCAGCCTCGAACCGTGGCAGCGGATCCGTTTTGAAAACTACCGCGGTGCGATGGATGAAGCGGGTGAATGGTTTTTGGAAAGGGACGGCACACTCCACTACATGCCGCTGCCCGGCGAGACGCTGGAAACGGCTCGAGTAGTCGCTCCCGTAGCGCGACAATGGGTGGTCTTCAACGGGAAGCCGGAAGCCGGCGAGCTTGTGTCGAATATCCGCTTTGAGGGCCTCCGTTTCGAATACCAACAATGGCTCACACCCACGCAAGGGATGCACGCCGGTCAGGCCGAGAACGGGCTTCCCTCGCCCGCCATCGAGGCGAAGGGGATTCGAAACGTCAGCTTTGTGAACTGCGAATTTGCGCATACGATGACGCATGCGGCTTGGCTGAGGTCGGGTTGCTCGCATTCGCGCTTCGAGCAATGCCTTTTCCAAGACCTTGGAGCGGGGGGACTCTACGCGGGCGATCCCGGCGCCAAGTCGGAAGGCCCGTCGCACACGCACCACATCAGCGTTGAGAACTGCATCATTCACGGAGGCGGCCGCCACTTCCCGGCGGGAATCGGGATCACGCTCTTCCACGCGAGCGACTGCGCGATTTGCCACTGCGACATTGGTGACTTTTACTACAGCGCGATCAGCATTGGCTGGACTTGGGGTTACGCCCCCACCGTTGCCGGCAGGAACCTTGTTGAATACTGCCACCTGCACCACCTAGGGCTCGGAGAGTTGAGCGACCTGGGGGCGGTTTACACGCTGGGAAAGCAGCTTGGAACCGTCATACGCAATTGCCACATGCACCACATCGGCTGCGCCAGTTACGGCGCATGGGCGATGTACAATGACGAGGGCAGCACGGGGGTTTTGTGGGAAAACAATCTGACGCACGACACTCAAACCGCCGGCTACCACCAGCACTACGGCCGCGGGAACATCATTCGCAACAACATCCTCGCATGGGGCCGCGACGAACAGATCCGTCGATCGAGGCCGGAGGAATCGTTCGCCTTTGCGTTCGAGCGAAACATTGTCCTGCTCGGAGCAAGCACTCTGTTCAATCATCTCGACAAAAACTGGCACGACGGACGGGTCTTTGTGGCGGACAACGTGTACTGGCATGCCCAAACCCCGCCCGTAAACTTCGCGGGTAAGACGTGGGCCGAATGGCAGGCCGCGGGCAACGACGTCCGGAGCGTGGTCGCCGATCCGAAGTTCACCGATCCCCTAGGCGGCGACTGGTCGCTCGCGGCCGATTCGCCGGCGATCAAACTGGGATTCAAGCCGTTCGACTGGACTCTCGCGGGGGTTACTGGGAACGCGGCATGGCGCAAAACCGCCAGCCAGCGAATGCCCTCAAACGTGTTTGGAGAGAAGCCCAAGATCCCCGCGCTGCAGCTCAAACAGGGCTTTGAAAACTTCGAGTTGCAAAAGCCGGCGCACATCGGCCGAAAAAACCCGAACAACCCGGCAATCTTCACCGTCAACAACATCCCGGACAGCGACGGGAAATGCATCGAACTGCGTGATGCGCCCGATCAGACGCCTGCATTCGAACCGCACTTCTTTTATTCGCCCGGACACACAGAGGGCCAAACCCATGTGAGTTTTGATTTGCGGCTCGAGGACAACTTCCGCTTCCTTCACGAATGGCGCGACCGTGAATCCCCCTACAACACCAGCGTGTATTTGATGATCGACAAAGGCGCCGTGCTCGCCGGCGGCAAAAAGCTCGCGCAAATACCGGCTGCGACATGGGTCCACGTTGAAATCAAATCCAAGCTTGGCCCGAATGCCGACGGCAAGTGGGATTTGGCAATCACTCCGAAAGGCGAGCAGCCCCAAAGATTCGAGGGGTTGCCACCCCAGAAAAAAGCGATCACCGAACTGCAGTGGCTCGGATTCATCAGCCCAGGCACCCTCGCAGCAAAGGCGTGGATAGACAACATCGAGCTTTCAAACCAGTAACGCCGAGCGCTCTCAAAGCATCCCGATCACCCCCATCGCAACATGAAATGGTTTACTCCCCTCGCCATCCTGCCGCTGATCTGCGCGGCGCAAGCAAACAACAATTGGAGCGCCTACCTCGGAGACAAGGGCGCGCGCCATTATTCGGAGTTGAATCAGATCACGTGTGAAAACGTGCATGAACTCAAGCCTGCCTGGACTTTTCACGCAGGCGGCGTCGCTCCAAACAACCGCAGCCAGATCCAGTGCAATCCGCTCGTCATTGATGGAACACTATACGGCACGTCCCCATCCGTGGAGGCATTCGCCATCGACGCCGCGACCGGAAGGGAGTTGTGGCGGTTCAATCCAAGCGACCACCCGGGCATCACCAAAACCGGAGTCAACCGCGGGCTCATGCACTGGATCGATGCGAGCAATCCAAAAGACAGCCGCATTTATTTCGCGAACGATCATTTCTTGCATGCGCTGGATGCGGCCACAGGAAAACGGATCCCGTCGTTTGGCAAAGAGGGCTCCATCGACTTGAAGGAAAACATCGGACGCGACATCGGCGGACTGGCATTGAACGTCACCTCCCCGGGTGTGATTTACGGGGACCTGCTGATTCTCGGGATGCGCCTCGGCGAGGGTCCTGCGCCCGCGGCGCCCGGGCCGATCCGCGCGTTCGACGTTCGCACAGGAAAACTCGTCTGGAGATTCAACACCATCCCGCTTCCCGGCGAACCAGGGCACGAGACTTGGCCGCCAAAAGCCCACGAAACCATCGGTGGCGCGAACGTCTGGACGGGATTCGCTCTCGATGAAAAACGCGGCATTGTTTTCTGTCCCACCGGATCCGCCGCATTCGACTTCTGGGGGGGAAACCGGATCGGCCAAAACTTGTACGCAAACTGCCTTATCGCTCTTGACGCGCAAACCGGCAAACGCCTCTGGCATCAGCAGCTCGTTCATCACGACCTCTGGGACCGCGATCTCCCCGCGCCCCCGACGTTGATCACAGTGACGCGCAACCGGAACAAGGTTGACGCAGTCGCGCAGGTGACCAAGTCCGGACATGTTTTTGTTTTTAACCGTGAGACGGGCGAGCCGGTGTTTCCCGTCCGTGAAGTGCCTGTCCCCGGTTCGGATCTCATCGGCGAAGCGGCCTGGCCCACCCAGCCCCTGCCCGAGAAACCGGCGCCATTCGCACGCCAGCTCTTTTCCTACAACGAAATCACGAACATCTCGCCCGAATCCCACCGGCAGGTGCTGGAACGTTTTGTGAAAGTCCGACCGCACGCCCCATTTTCCCCGCCCAGCCGTGAGGGCACCATTATTCTGCCCGGGTTCGACGGCGGCGCCGAATGGGGAGGTGCGGCGGCGGACCCAAACGGCGTGCTGTACGTGAACTCCAACGAGATGCCATGGATCCTCACGATGGTGGAGCATCAAAAAAGCGGCGACACCGCTCCGATGACCGGTGAGCGTATCTTCACGCAGATCTGCGCCGCCTGCCACGGATTGGATCGGATGGGCAACAAAGCGCAAAACGTGCCGCCGCTTTCAGGCGTGGAGCAGCGGCTCAAAAAAGCGGACGTACTCGCCATCCTGAAGGCAGGCAAAGGAGTCATGCCCTCGTTCGGCTTCCTGAGCGCCGGGCAGCAAGAAATGGTGGCGGACTTCCTGCTCGGCAACCACGCATCCAGCGCCGCTGCGACTGTTGATGCGGGCAGCCAAAAATCCGACGCAAAGCTGGACCAAATTCCCTACACCACCACGGGCTACAATCGCTGGCTGGACGCAAGCGGTTATCCCGCCATCAAGCCACCTTGGGGAACGCTCAATGCCATCGACCTTAACACAGGAGACTACTTGTGGAGGACCCCGCTTGGAGAAATTCCAGAACTCACCGCAAAGGGCATCCCGCAGACGGGAACTGAAAACTACGGGGGACCAGTCGTAACTGCGGGCGGTCTTGTTTTCATCGCCGCCAGCAAAGACGAACACCTGCGCGCCTTCGACCGACGAACAGGGAAGGAACTTTGGAAGTTCAAACTGCCTGCCGCCGGGTACGCCACCCCGGCCACTTATGCCGTCAACGGCCGCCAGTATCTGGTCATCGCGTGCGGCGGAGGCAAGTGCGGCACCCCAAGCGGCGACGCATACATGGCTTTCTGCATTCCCTGAAACCGCGTTCAGTCGTTTTATCATCGGCGCCAAACGCACACTCCTCAATGACAGCGTCCCCCGCTCCAAAACCGGTGCCGAACAGCTCTGACCTTCGAATCACCGCCGTCGAAACAGTGATCCCGGATTCCATCATGCCCGGGCTGCTGTTGCTGCGCATCCACACCGACCAGGGCAGCATTGTTGGTCACGGTGAGACGTACTACGCGCCGCACGCCGTCGCTTCGATGATCCATGACTGGATGGCAAGGCGCCTCCTGCACTCCGATCCGCTTTCCATCGAAAGCCATTGGCGCTTCCTGTATGAACGCTGCTCGGCATTCGGCGGACGCGGCACCGAACTAAGAGCGCTGAGCGCAATCGATCTCGCGCTCTGGGATATTCTTGGGCAGGTGTGCGGGCGTCCGGTTTGGCAACTGCTTGGAGGCAAGGCGCGGGAACGCGTGAGGGTTTACAACAGCTCTGGCGGCCCGGGGTACGGCCGCCGCACAGGAGTGCAGCCAGACCAGGGCTGGCCCGGCCACGGCGACATTGGAAAACCGGGGTTCCTCGAAGACAACTGGAGTTCCAACTTCGCAGCCGGCGACCTTGCGGAGGAACTTCTTGCCGAGGGATACACGGCGATGAAGTTCTGGACCTTCGACCGCGCGTACCATGAACACGGACCGCACTTCCTTCCATGGAGCTCGGTGAAGGAATGCATACGTCCGATGGAGGAGGTACGTGCACGCGTCGGCGACCGCATGGAAATTCTTTTGGATGGGCACGGCTTTTTTCAACTCCCCGCCGCGCTCCGAATCGCGGAGGCGATGCGGGATCTCAAACCGATGTGGCTCGAGGATGTGCTGCGCGTCGACAACGCCGATACGCTTGCCGATTTCCGCGAAAAAGCGCGGCTTCCCGTGGCAGTCAGCGAGATGCTTGGAACGCGCGAAGAATACCGGCTCATCCTGGAAAAGCGGGCGGCCGACTACGCCATGATTGATCCCACCTGGGTCGGCGGCATCAGCGAGACACGCCGACTCGCTGAACTGGCACAATCCTACAACGTGCCCGCGACGATGCACGACTGCACCGGTCCGCTCACGCTGTTTGCCGGCATGCAAGTGGCGACAGCCGTTCCCAACGTCGTGTTTCAAGAATCCGTGCGCGCGCATATCCGGACGTTTTACAGCTCGCTCATTGACACCAATATCATCATCGAAAACGGATTTGCGTTGCCTCCGGAAAACCCCGGCATCGGCACACGGCTCAGACAGGAGTTGTTCACTCCCGGGCAACACGGGCACCGGATTTCAAAGTGAAACGCGACCCTTGCGGTCCACTACGCAAATTCTGCTCCGGAACCACAGGCAGCGCAGCCCCCAAGCTTGCCGGGGAGCAATCACGGCCGTCACTTCGACAACGTCAGGCAAACGGATGCCTCTCGCACCACGCGGGAACATCCATCGGGTCGAGCGGAAAGATCGGACGGCGCAGCTTTTGAAATCCAAACATCGAAAGGTTGCTCGAGCATGGCCCCGGCGTATCCGCCCACAGCATCCTTTCAGCGATCGGTGCATACGCTCCGCGGTGCGCGACTGCAGCCTTGACTCCCAGAAAGGAAAACTTTGATGGATCAATCCCCTGACTCAACCACTGGCCGATATCCATCGGTGGCGTCGCGCGAGACGTGAGCAGGATCGTCACCCCCTTGCAACGAACCACCGCGCACGGGCCCATTTCCACGCGATCCCCCGCAAGCGAAGCAAGGTGGCTTTTCTTGTCCACCAACTCAAAAACTCCATCGGAGAACGACAGCACCTCGACTTCCATCTTTACAGGACCCGCGTCCGGCGTGCTTTGGTGGCCGCCAACTTCAACGGAAAAGCGCGTGCGGGGCTCTTTGTGTGGCCAACCGCTGGATTCCGCCCGCCGTTTTAATTCCGCAACCGCGCCTGGATCGTTTATGGCAACAGCGGCGTTTTCGACACACTGATCCAGAAACACGCGTAACAAACCAGTCCCATCACCCGGCGCACCACCCCCGATATTATCCGAAGGCTCAGCGATCACTGTCAGTCCAGCCACGGGAGACTTTAAGGCCTCGGAAACGACAGCAGCGGCCGCGCGCTCAACCGTGTTCCCCGCATCGCGCGTCTCCCACGCCAACCGCGACAACGCGGCCAGCGCCGCTTCAGCCCCGCCGCCCCCATCGGTCCCATCATGACATGCTGTGAAGCTCACTCCCGCGTTCGTAACGTCTGAAAAAGAAAAACCCGCAACCACGTTCACACACCAGATTTCAGGATGCCGCTCCTCCATCTCGCGAGCGAACCGCAACAGGCCACCCATAGGATCCAACGCCGTTCCCGTGCCGGTGGGCGGCCATAAAATGGGCGGGTGCACCCAAGTTGTCCGGAGAACACGACCGGCGCGCATCGCTTTCTCCATGAGATGGACAGCGCGGACCGCAGATTCGCGCGCATCCGAATGCGGGTTTTCACGATAGGCGACAAGACAGTTCGAATGGATTGCCATCCGACGCGTGAAGTTCGCATGCAAATCAAAGACCCCGAACACTGGCAGCGACACAAACCCGCGCAACCGACGGATACGCGAAAGGAACTCACCTTCCACGTCCTCGATGCCATCCGCGACCATCGCGCCGTGCAGCACCAAGAACACCCCGTCAACAGACTCCTCAACGGACGTCGCAACTTGTTCAAAACACCGCCAGAATGACTCAAACGCCTCCTTTGAAACCACGCCGGAGGGCTGCGCCCGCATGTCGATTGCGGGCACAATGCCCCACCCTAAACCTTCCGCAGCCTCGATGGCGCCCCCCATCGGCGAACTGTCCCCCGCGCACCGAAGCACCTCCTGTCCGTGCAAGACGGTAAAATCCGAGAGCTGTGTCGTGCCATGCAAAAACGTGTGAGTCTCATGAAAAAGCCCTGCAAAAATCACGCGTTTCATGAGGTTTCAACAAGGCCTCCACTCGGATGCATGCCGTGCGAATGCGGCATCCGCGCGTCTCAACGCCTCGCGTACATCCGCCTCCGTGTGGGCAATGCTCATGAACCACAAACCGCGCTCGATCGCGCGCACTCCTCCCTCCAAAAGACAGCGCCGCAAGTGCGCCCAGCGGGGCGCATCATGCCTGCGCACGTAGTCACGATAACTCCGCACCTCACCCTCGCTGGCGCCCGGCTTGAGCATCGTCGCATGAAACACCAACCCGGGACCCTGCGGCCGCAGCGGAACCGAATACCGGTCTGCGATCGACCGCAAACCCGCCATCAACTCCCGCCCAAGCGCAATGCAACCCCGCGGATGCTCATCGCCCAACCCAATCAACGTGTCCAAGCACCAGCGACTGGCAGCAAGGCAGAGCGGATTGCCATTCAACGTTCCCGCATGCACCACTTTACCGGCGATGACTGTTTCAAAAAAACGCGCCTTTCCCACGAGGGCCGCGAACGGCACTCCACCGCCGACCGCCTTACCCAGCACGGTGAGATCCGGTTCAAACCCATAGAACGCCTGCGCACCACCCGCCCCAAAACGAAATCCCGTGATCGTTTCGTCCGCAATCATCAAAGCGCCTTCCGCATCGCACAAGTCCCGAATCATCTGCAGCAGCCCCGGAACAGGCTCCATGCAACTCGTATTGCAACAACACGGCTCAAAAACAATCGCGGCGATCTGCCCGGAATACTCGCGCACGCGGTCTCGGAGATGTTCGGGATCGTTCCATCGCGCGACGATGAACTGCTCGAGAACCTCGGGGATCACTCCTTGGCTTGGATGAAGACGCGCCGGCGCCTCGTCAGGTCCCCAGCCTTCTGGCGGCGGAGCAAACCCAACAAGACCCTCGTCGCCCCAACCATGATAGTGGCCCTCGAACTTTAAAATCAAACGACGCCCGGTATGGGCGCGAGCGATCCGAAACGCAGCCGAGACAACCTCGGTGGCGGAACTGTTGAACCGCACGCGCTCAGCACCGGGCATCATGTTTTGCAAACGCTCGGCAACCTCGATTTCAAGCTCGGACTGCGCCGCCCAGTGCACCCCAAACTGCGCCTGCTTGGCAATTGCCGCGGCCATTCCCTCCGGTGCGTGCCCGTAAAGAATCGCACCCTGCCCGATCTGAAAATCGATGTACTCGTTGCCGTCCACGTCAAAAAGCCGACTGCCCTTCCCATGAGAGAAATACAATGGCACCGGCACCTCCATCTTGCGGATACCGGAGTTGACTCCTCCCGCGATGCTGCGCTGGGCGCGCTCAAATAGAGCGCGGGATTTTTGAAACCGGTCGGTGGGGCTGTCCATGCGGCGAATACCGTGACGCTTCCATGCAATAATTTCCAACACACGCAGGGACAAAACTGATACTTTTCAGACTACAAGGCGGCCCACGACCAATTTCGGATGCCAGTGTCCGGTCAGTCTTTAAACCCTCAAATGAAACCGATTCTCGAGCAAGTTCCGAAGAAGCAGACCGAATCCTTTTACTGCGAGATTGTATTACCGAGCACGCCGCCCACTCCATGGCACTTTCATCCGGAACACCAACTCAGCCTGATCGTGAACGCCGCGGGCCACCGCGTCATGGGAGACAGTCTAGGGAACTTCAAACCGGACGACCTATTTTTCATCGGACCCAACCTCCCGCACTCACTGACCTATGAAAGAACCGCCGATCCCCATGCCGAAGCCGTCCACGCAATTGTGGTGCAGTTTTCACCATCAGCATTCGGACATGACTTTGTAGCGCTCCCCGAAATGTCTCGGGTCCGGCGCTTTTTGAGCAGGGGTCCCACGGCGTTGCAACTGGGGGGAAGTTCTCGCTCCCTCGCAGCTGAACGCATCAGAATGATCCCCAGAGCCAAAGGGGTCCGAAGGCTGACGCTGCTGCTTGAAATCCTCGAGCTTTTTGCTGCCTCTCACGAGGTGCAGCCTCTATCCAGCATCGGATTCGCACCGACACTCAACCCCTTGGATGAACAGCGCGTCGGCAAGATCTGCGAGTACATCAACACACGGCTCGAGGCACCGATTTTCCGCGATGAACTGGCGGAATTGGTGAACTTAAGCCCAGACGCTTTCGGGAGATTTTTTAGGAGCAGGATGGGGAAGCCGCTGTCGCTCTTTGTGAACGAGCTTAGGGTGAGCCGGGCTTGCAGGCTGCTCACGGAAACTGAGGAGAGCGTCATGAGTATCGCACTCGAGTGTGGATTCGAAAACCTCTCGAACTTCAACCGTCAGTTTCTTCGGCACACGCGGACAACTCCCCGCCAGTACCGCAAGACAACGCGTGGTGCTGCCTGAACCCGAAAGTAAGACCTCCAGCACCTTCTGCTATCATGGGATATAAACTGGAAACTCATTTTTGCCACACCTGCTTTCCCAAACCGGGAGCAAAACAGCCGCGCTGATTTCAAGATTGAGCAAAGCACCCGCCGCCATCATTTTGATGCTCCTGAACACCCCCCCTCAAGCCGGCCACATCCTTAAAAAACACACAGTCCCACCTCTTCTTCTTACTAAACGCGACGGCTCAACGCCATGCCTGCTGCATTCAGCGCGGCACTGACCAGATGCTCACCTGAACTTTTGAGACGACCAGATCCTCTCCCGTCGTCTCGCCCGCTAATATCGGATCTGGATTCAGCTTCTGCTGAGCATGGCGTTTCCCCGCCAACATCCCGCGCTCTTGACATCAACCTTCAATGACTGACTCGAACAAAATCCTTGTCCTTTTCGATTCCCGCTCTGGAAACGTCGCACAAATGGCTGCTTTGGTGGCGGAGGGTGCACGACAAGTAAGCGCCACCGAAGTCCGGCTCCTCCACGTCGATGATGCTTCTGCCGAGGACGTGCGATGGTGCGATGGAATCGCAGTGGGCAGCCCAACAAACATGGGTTTGCTTTCATGGAAAATGAAAAGGTTTTGGGATGAGACCATGCTGGAACAATGGATGAAGGTGGATGGAAAAATCGCTTGCGCATTCAGCAGCGCGGGCGGCTGGGGCGGCGGGATGGAGCTTGCATGCCAATCCCTCCTGACGCTTCTCATGAACTTTGGCTTTCTCGTATTCGGCGTAACCGAATACGCGGCAAAAGGACTCACGCTGCATTACGGAGCGGTGGCAGCCAAAGCCCCCCGTGAACCGGACATTCAGGAATCTTGCAGAATCCTCGGTCGGCGCCTCGCGGAATGGACTGCATGCTATGTGCACAACCGCAAAGACGAGCATCCCTCGATCAAAGGCCTGCCCCGCATGCCGGCCAACTGAATCACCCGCGCAGATCTCACCGCTCACCATCGACTCTTACAGACCGCCGAACCAAGGGCGCCTAAAGGCGACTGTCGACTATGCCCCTGATGCTCCCGGATTCCCGTGAATGCCGTACTCACGCAGCTTCCCGTACAAGGTGGGCCGCTGAATCCCGAGAATCTCCGCGGCACGCTTCTTGTTCCCATGGGTTTCAATCAACGCCCGAAGAATGGTTTGTTTTTCGTTTTCAGCGAGGCTCAGACTGGCGGGAGACTCAATCAGTGCCTGATGCACACCGGCAGTGATTTTGAGTTCCGCTGGCAGATGCCTCGGCTCAATCAAAGCGCTCTCAGCAAGAATCACCGCGTATTCCATCGTGTTTTGGAGTTCCCGGATGTTGCCCGGCCAGTGGTAGGCTCCGAGCCTTTGCATCGCCTCCGGAGTAATCTGTGGGACCGCCGTGCCCTGCTTCGCGGCAAACCGTGCAACGAACTGGTGAGCCAAGGGCGCGACGTCTTCGACACGCTTCCGCAGCGGCGGGATCTCGATTTGAAAAGTGTTCAGCCGATAGTAGAAATCCTGCCTGAGCAACCCGTCGCGAACGGCGTCCGCAATCGGCCGGTTTGTCGCCGCAACGAGCCGAAAGTCGGTTTTGAGAGTTTTCGTGCTGCCCAGCGGCCGGTACTCGCGCTCTTGAAGAACACGAAGAAAACGGGTCTGCAACTCCGCTGGCATTTCCGCAACCTCGTCCAAAAAAAGAGTGCCGCGATTCGCCTGCGCGAGCATCCCCGGAAAATCTGAAACCGCACCGGTAAAAGCTCCGCGCGCGTAGCCGAACAGCTCGGCTTCGATCATGTTCACCGGAAACGCGGCACAGTTGAGCTTCACCATAGGCATTTTAGCGCGCCTGCTCATTTCATGAATGCGGTTTGCGAGCACCTCTTTCCCGACGCCGCTCTCCCCAAGCAGCAGGATGTTCGCGTCACTGGGCCCTACCCGCTTCAAAAGCTCCTCGATTTGCTGCATCGAACGGCTGCTCATCACCGGCGCCGTGCTGGATTCGATGACGCGTATTCTTTCCTCAAGGCGCGCACTCTGCTGCCGCAGTTCCGAGGCCTCGGCCTTGAGCTGGCGCTGCTGGAGGGCGCGATGGATGAGACTCAGCAGCTCCTCGGCAGCGTACGGCTTGCTCACAAAATGAAACGCGCCGAGTTTGATCGACTCGATCGCATTCGCAAGGGAGTCGTTTGCTGTGAGAATCAGCACCTGAATCTCAGGATTTGAAGCCCTGATCTCACGCAACACCTCCATGCCATCCATGTCTGGCAAACCCAAGTCGAGCAGGACGATCGCTGGATCAAACTTTTTAATCGCCGCAAGCCCGGAAGCGCCGCCAGACGCGACCTGCACGCAGAATCCCCTGCGGCTCAGCATTCCCTCAAGGACCATCAGCACCGAGCGCTCATCGTCGATGACAAGCACCCGTTCACCCGAAGCCTCATCCGCGCGGGCCTTCACACGCCAGTACCCCCGGCGAAACACACCACCGTCGAGAACCTCTCCGTCCTCCGGTCGTGCGAGAACTCAATGGCTCCCTTGTGCGCATCAACGATCCTCCGCGCCCGGAAAAGCCCGAGACCATAATGACCACGTCTTGCGCTCAAAAACGGAACCCGCCCCCATTGCTCTGGATGCGAGGGAGGATCCTTCATGGCCTGCTCAAAACGCCAACACAAAACGTCATCTTCACTCCGAGACACGCTCACGCTCACCGCGGACTCATGCGCCGAAAACGCCAGCGCGTTGTCCACGAGTTCAAAGAACACTTCAAGCGCGAGGGTTGGGTCGAGATCAATGCTCGCGTTCTCGTCCTCCACACTCCAAACGAGGCGAGCCTCAGCTTCCGGTTTGCACGCCAGCACGCGACTGCGCAGATCCTCGATCAAAACGTGCACGGGGAGCTCGAGGGATTCGATCCTAGGCAACTCAAACGCGCGCGACAACCGATGCATCCTCTCGGAACCGTACCGGATCGCCGTCCGCAATTGATCCAGCTCGCCGCGGATCGGTTCGGCGCCGGAAATGTCCTGAATATATGCGGTCAGAAGGTCGACCGCATTCAAGTCGTTGCGCACGTCATGCGAAAGCAGGCGCAAAAAACCCGCGATTGTTTCAAAAGAAACGGCAACCTTGGGTGCCGCCGCAGAGATCTCGTGATCCAAAGCGGGGCTCATGCTCCGAGTGCGAACCGGTCGGCGGCGGGACCGGCACCGCGCACAACGCGCAATCCGGGGTGGTTCGCAGCCAGATGCTCGAGCACGTGGTACACCGCCTCGGGGTCCGCGCTGACTGAGGAGGCAACGGCATCAGCCGTCTTCTCCTCAATTCCCAACACCGCCAAAACTTTATGCTGCAACTCCAGAACAGCGGATGCCGCCTTTTTTCCGGCTTCCACACCGGGCTGGTGATAGGCGTTGATGTTCACAAGCGAGGCGTAAAAACCAACGGCTCGTTCGTACAAGGCAATCAATGCACCAACAGACTGCGGCGTGACGGCCGGCAAACTCACAGTCACCGACTCCCGGCCGCTTTCATACAATGCGCTCCGCGTGCCGCGCAAAAAACCCTGCAAATAATCACCGGTCGTTGTCCTAGGCTCCACCTCGAATACCCCGCCTTCACGATCTTTTCGAACCTCGATGAAGGTGACAAAGAAATTGTGCACGCCGTCACGAAGTTGCTGGACGTATGCATGCTGGTCCGTGGATCCCTTATTCCCGTACACCGCGATTCCTTGGTTCACTTTTTTGCCATCAAGATCGACTTCTTTGCCCAGCGACTCCATCACGAGCTGCTGCAGGTATTTTGAAAACAACACCAGCCTGTCCTTGTACGGAAGAATCACCATATCCTTCTGCCCACGACCAGCGCCTGCGTAATGCCACATCAATGCGAGCAGCATCGCAGGATTCTTCTCTGCGGACGGCTCCCTGGTCCAGACGTCCATCTGAGCGGCACCTTCAAGAAAAGCTGGGATGTTCAAACCCTGCAGGGCAAGCGGAACGGTGCCCACGGCGCTCATCACCGAAGTTCGCCCGCCTACCCAGTCCCACATCGGGAAGCGAGTCAGCCAGCGGTTGGCACTCGCATACTTGTCGAGTTCGCTCCCGATGCCCGTCACGGCGATGGCCCGAGCCTCGAAAGGAACTCCTGCGAGATCGTACCGGCGCTTTGCCTCAAGCATGCCGTTGCGGGTTTCCTTGGTGCCGCCAGACTTTGAGATGACAACCACCAACGTATGCTCCAGCCTGCCGGAAAGCGTTTCAAACACGCGATCGATGCCGTCGGGATCCGTGTTGTCGAGAAAGTGGAGCCGCATCGGATCATCGACGGATCCTAGCGCGTCCGCGATGAATTGAGGACCAAGCGCGGATCCGCCAATCCCGACCACGAGGACATCCGTGAAATCCCCGGAGGCATGCACTTGGGCGACAAATTTGAATATGGCGTCGTTTGTTTCAACGATTTCCCGGGAGAGTTCAGGATTGGGGGCGAGCTCGGGGCTGCGCAACCAGTAATGGCCGACCATCCGGTGCTCGTCCGGGTTCGCTTCAGCACCCGCTTCCAACGCCTCCATCGATTGAAGCGCCTTCGAAGCCAAGGGTTCCATTCGTTTGAGATACTCCTCTGTGAAGCTGATCCGAGAAACATCCAGTGAAATTCCCAGATCCGAGTGGCGGACATGATACTGCTGAAAGCGGTTCCAAAGAGAGTTCATAGCGTTCCGATCGAAGCTGGGGACGCACACCGTGTCGAGTCGGGACATCAGAAACTGCCGGTCCACCCAGCACCGCGCAAAGACCGAGCACCTTAAGCCGCCCAGGTCGAAACTCCGCACTTGATTCAGCGCTGCCATCAGGTTCTGCTGAAAATCTAATGAAACGATTCACTCCCCTCGCCCTCGTATTATCCCTGTTCATTGGAAGTCTACTCGGTGTCCAGGCCCAGGAACCCAAAACGCTCAAGATCTTGCTGATCACGGGCGGCTGCTGCCATGACTACGCCACCCAAAAGGACATCCTAAAGGCCGGCATCGAAAAACGCATCAAGGCCACCGTGGACCAAGTCCACACGGATGACAAATCCACCAAGCCGCCGATCGCAATTTATGGAAACCCGGACTATGCGAAAGGATACGATCTTGTCATTCACGACGAGTGCTCCGCAGGAATCAGCGATGAAGCAGTCATCGAAGGAGTGCTCAGCCCGCACAAGCATGGAGTGCCCGGCGTGAATCTGCACTGCGCGATGCATTGCTACAGGATCGGCAACGCAAGCGAGCCTGCGACCATCGGCACCCCGCACGGATGGTGGTTTGAGTACCTCGGGCTTCAATCCAGCGGTCATGGCCCTCAGCAACCCATTGCCATTTCCCACCTCGACAAAGCCCATTTCATTTCAAAAAATCAGCCCGACTGGACGACAATCAACGAGGAGTTGTACAACAACATTCAGGTTTTTGATTCCGCCACCCCCATCGCGCGCGGCAAACAATCCTATGTCGCCAAAGACGGCACTCAGAAAGACGCGGACTATGTCGTTGCCTGGACAAATCTGTACCAGAACAAGACACGCGTCTTCAGCACCACGATCGGGCACAACAACGCCACTGTGCAGGACGACCGCTACCTTGATCTGGTCGCCCGCGGGATTTTATGGGCGACCAACAGTCCTCCAGAACAGGCAAAACCAGCCTCCGAGACCGCCAAATAACACCGCCTGCTGGCTCTGCTCACAAGAGAGGCCCCTCACGGGGCCTCTTTTTTTGCTGTCGTGCCCAGTTGGCTAAAAGCACAAGATCGCAACGATGACGTCCGCAACCCACATGCGCCCTTGGGCAGCCCCGGTGATCATCGACGAATCCGACCAGTGGTTAATCATCGACAAACCGGCACTCATGGCCGCCCATCCGAGCAAGCCCACGGACCGCGCCACCCTCTGGCACCATCTTTGTGATCTTCTCGCATACGAGCGCATCAACGGCGGGCAGGTCTCGTTGATCAACCGCCTCGACCGCGAAACCAGCGGGCTCACCCTTGTGGCAAAAACCCGAGCCTCAGCGCGGTCCCTTTGCCGTCAAATGGAGGCGCACCACATCCTCAAGTCCTACCAAGCTCTGGTGCACGGTTGGCCGGAGGCGAGCGATTGGGAGATCAACGCGCCGATTGCGCGCAAGGGCGCCTACCAACCATCACCGATCTGGCTGAAACAAACCATCCACCCGGAAGGCAGCCATGCAAAAACGCGTTTTGAGCTCCTGCAGCGCTTTGAATCAAAGTCGCACCAAAAGAAACGCTTTGCACTCATCCAAGCCAACCCCATCACCGGGAGAATGCACCAGATCCGCGTTCACCTCGCGCACAGCGGTCATCCGATCGTAGGCGACAAGATTTACGGTGAAGACGAGCAGTCGTATTTGGAATTCATCGAGACGGGATGGACGGAGGCGCTGCAGAGGAAACTTCTGCTTCCGCGCCACGCGCTCCATGCCTCAACCCTGGCACTCACCGAGTCGGGCTTTCGCTGGAAGAGCCCGCTCGCGGAAGATATCCGCAGCCATATCAGTTCGACTCTGGTGGAGGCCTGAGGGTGAATTCCAAGGTGGCGCCGGCGCCCCCTCGCCCGCTACTCGCCCATATTGAGCACCACGTACTCCGTGCTCAAATCGGTCGTGAAAACATTGTACTCAGCCGCGCCGAGATGCAGGTTTACGGTCACGGTGAACTTCTCAGCGGCAACCACCTGCTTGAGTTTATCAAACGGCGTATTGCTTGCGAGTCCACCCTTCACCGCGATGAGTCCGTCGTAAAAAATGTCGACGAGCTCCTCTCTCATCTTCACCCCGGAATAACCGATCGCATCCATGATGCGGCCCCAGTTTGGATCACCTCCAAACCACGCGCATTTGACGAGGCAAGACTTTGCGACCGCCTCCGCAGCGCGGCGCGCATCCGAGAAGCTTGCAGCTCCAAGAACCTGCACTTCAACGAACTTCGTGACACCCTCGCCGTCGTCAACGATCATTTTTGCAAGCGAAAGCGTCACATGATCCAACGCCCGCTGGAACCGTTCGAAGTCCTCCGTTCCGGATCGGATCACAGTGTTTCCAGCGCGCCCGTTCGCAAGCATCAGCACCGTGTCATTCGTGCTCATGTCGCCGTCAACCGTGATCCGGTTGAACGAATGCTCCACCGATAAAGACAACGCCTGCTGCAGTTCGGCTTTTTCGATCACAGCATCGGTTGTGATGAAACAAAGCATCGTCGCCATGTTCGGATCGATCATGCCTGCACCCTTTGCGACGCCGCCGATGCGGACATTCACCCCGGAGATTTCAACCTGCACGGCGAGCTCTTTTTTCACCGTATCGCTCGTCATGATGGCCTCAGCCACAGCGCTTGAACCGGAGAAATGCAATTCCGTGCTCAACTTGGAGATGCTGGACTCCATTTTCTCAATCGGCAAAGGGACTCCGATCCGGCCGGTGGAGCAAACCAGCACCTGTCTCATTTTCAAGCCCAGCGCCTGAGCGGCCGCCGCCGCCATCCGCTTTGCGTTTTCAATCCCTGGAACGCCCGTGCACGCATTCGCATTCCCGGCGTTTGCAACAATCGCCCTCACATCCGAACCGCGCATATGCGCGGCGGAAACGCGGACTGGCGCAGCCTTGACGCGGTTGGTGGTGAAAGTGCCAGCGGCCACGGACGGCCCTTCTGAGACGATCATGGCCAGATCGGGGCGGTCCAAATTAGTGGCCTTGATACCACAGTAAGCGCTGCCTGATAAGAAGCCCGCGGGCGCGTTAACGCCGCCTGAGATTTCGGAAAACACTGAAGACATTGGGACGGAACGAAAATCGGGATGAATGGACTGCTGAAGAAGCGTCCGGTGAAGCGAATTTCGGGCCAAACTCACCCGACAAAATCCGCAAACCTCACATCAGCCCCGCCTCTTCCGGCCAACCGCACATCAAATTCAGGCTCTGCACCGCCTGTCCCGCCGCGCCTTTCACGAGGTTGTCCTCCGCGCTCATGAGCACCACCCGCCCCGTGCGGGGGTCATGCCTCCAAGCGATGTCGATGAAATTGGTATTCACAACGTTTTTAGTGTCAGGCAGCGCGGCTCCTGCCAGCAGCCTCACGAATCGCCCCCCCCTGTAAGCGGCTTCAAGCGCCGGCCCAATCCGGTCCGAGGACACGCCGGGTGCGAGGGCAGCGTAAATGGTCGAATGGATCCCGCGCGTCACAGGGATGAGGTGAGGCGTGAAGCTGATCATCACCCGCTCCCCGGCAGCGCGGCTGAGCTCCTGTTCGATTTCAGCCAAATGCCGGTGCTTGGGAACCCCGTAGGCCCGGACGCTCTCGTTGCATTCCGCATAAAGGTATTCAACCTTGGCGTTCCGACCCGCACCGCTCACCCCGCTCATACTGCTGACGTGGATACTGCCGGGCGCGATCAACTTCTCTTTCAATAAAGGAATCAGCGGCAGCAGGATGCTGGTCGGATAACAGCCGGGACTCGCCACCAATCGCGCGTTGCGGATCTCATTCCGGTATACCTCGGCCAGGCCATACACACTCTCCGCGGCAAGCGATGGAGCGTGGTGCGTTTCGCCGTAGAAGTCGGCGTAAACCCCAACATCCTTGATGCGGAAATCAGCGCTAAGATCAATCACCCGCAACCCGGCATCCAAAAGCGGGCCGGCAAATTCGTGGGCCACCCCGTGGGGAAGCGCGAGAAAGACAAACTCCGCACCGCTGCAAACGATGTCCTCGAGATGCGAGGCAATGAACGGGAGATCGGCGTAGCGCATCCCGGCGAACCGTGGAAACACCTGTGCCATCGGCTGCCCTGCGAGCTGGCGGGAAGTGAGTGCGACAAGTTCCGCATGCGGGTGCCGGACCAACAGGCGGACCAATTCCTCTCCGGAATATCCGCTGGCTCCCACCACGGCGATTTTTCGAGATTCTGAGATCATTTGCGACGGCACAGCTTACACTCTGTCAACATACGGCAAATACGAAAACCGGTGGCATAAATAAAAAAGCCCCCCCGCCACAACGACGGGAGGGCTATGAAACTTACTGACGACGACGCCTTTTAGAAAGAAACGCTCATCTTTCCACCGAAGTAGAAGTCGTTGCGCCCTTCGACTGTGTTGGATGCAGATTCCTTATTGTACCGAGCATCCTGAGAAAGATTCATTGCCGCGTACGGGGTGAACACAGCAGAGTCAGTCAACTTCACTGGAAAGGAAATTGCTGGACGCACTGTAGTGAACCCCGAGGCATTACCGCCCGCCGCGTACGCTGCGCCATTATTAGCCGCCGAGAGCGCATTTGGAGTAGCGGCAGCATAAGAATAGTAGTCAGAGCCATAACCCGTGGACACGGACGGCACGACTGAGAGCCACGATGTCACCTCAATTGGACAATCCATGGACGCTTCCATATAGTGACCTCCAATCTTGAAATCGTACCAGTAACCAACGGTAGTGTTCACTGGCCCAAATGACTTGGATATTGTGAGACCTAGATCGTGTGCTGATTTGACGGTGGAGTCTTGGTCAGCGTTACCGTAGGTCGCGCCATCGACCGACCCCGAAAACGTGTCGAAGAAGTTGTAGTAAGTGTAAATCAAGCCGAATTTGGCAAAGCCAGCGTCGTAAGATACACCAGCGATCAAATCCAATTCCGAGTATTTCAGCTGCCGCGAAGCGCTGTTCACGCTCACATTGGTTTTCGCGCTTGAGGTGTAGACGGTGCCGAGGGTGAAGCTCAGTTGGTCGTTCACCGGCAGGCTGAGGGTGAGTCCTTCCCAGACGTTGTTGTTGGAGAACCAGAGGCCGCGGAAGTAATAGGCGCTGTCGTAGCCGACTTCGACGGTTGCGTTGAGCTTCTCCAGCAGGGCGCCTGACTCTTTCGGTGCCGCCGGTTTGGCCGGCGTTCCAGCGAAGGCGTCCGAAGTGAAGGTTGCTGCGGTGGCAAGAGCCAAAAGGCCCAACGAGCTGACTGACTTAGTGGTATGCTTCATGTTATTATTTGGGTGAAAACCGAATGACCGGTTGACGAGCTTAAAGCACCGTGCGTGCCAAAGGAAAACACAAAAACGCAACAGGGCTCACATTAACAACGCAAAGCACTGATAAACAGCATCCTATTTTTATAAACGCCAACAAAAAAAGAAACTTTGGGGCGACTTAGGTGCGTCCAGATTGATGATAAAACCCATCCTGTACGGTGCTAAAAAAACAACACTTAGACCATTTAACACCACGACATCCCGAGGAACACGCCGGCGCTATCCAATCGAAATCTTGAAGTTCTTGACCACCTTTTGCGCTAGAAAATTGATGACGAGCGAAATCACAAACAGCAGGATCCCAACCATAAACAAAGCCCGGTAGTGGATGCTGCCCGACGCCACCTCCCCCATTTCCTGCGCGATAATGCCCGTCATGGTGTGCACCGGCTGGAAAATCGCCCCCAACCCCTCGCGGAAGTCCGGGATCTGGATCCGGTTCCCCGCGCAGAGCAACACCACCATTGTCTCCCCAATCACCCGCCCAAACCCAAGCAGGATCGCCGAGATAATCCCCGAAAGCGCCGCCGGGATCAGGACGCGCACCAGAGTCTGAAGCCTAGTCGCTCCAAGCGCAAAGCTCGCCTCCTTCAGATGCCGGGGCACGTTCACCAAGGCATCCTCTGCGAGCGAGAAAATCGTCGGAATCGACATCAGGGCCAGCAACGCGCCCGCCGTGAGTGAATTCAACCGCTCAGACATCGGAAACCCCGGGACCCATCCCAGGACGTCCCAATGCGAAACCGAGCGGATCGTGCTGCCCAGAACGGCGATTCCAAACAAGCCCAGAACCACAGAGGGAATCGCAGAGATGAATTCAATGTACGGCTTGATCCAAGCCCGCTCCGCCGGACTCGCAACCTCCGAGATGTAGATCGCAGCAGCCAAAGCGAAGGGAACCGCCAGCGTCATCGCGATCAGCGACACAAGAACCGAACCCGACAAGAGCGGCAGCATCCCGTACCAATCCTGCCAGAAACTCGCAGTCAGCCACTCGGTCCCGAAAAGGAAACCCACCACCGCCTCGCGGAACTTTACCGGCTCGTCCCAGCGCCAATCGGACAACTTGCCTTCCACCGCCTTCAACTCTTTGATGAAAGTCTCCATCCGCACAAAGAGCTTCTCCATCGCAGAGTCGCCTTTGGCCCAGTCAGAGCCGCGCCCGGAGCGGATTGCAGCCTGAAGCTTCCGCTCAAAATCCGCCGCAGCCTCCGTCCACTGCGGTCGCGTGCCGGTGAGCACTTTCAGTTCCTGTTGGAAATCGATCTCCTGAATCAGCACGGTGTCCGCCTCTTCCTTCTTTCCAGCGCGCAGAAGCATCTCCTTGCGCTCCACCTGATCCGCGGCGATCTGGGCCTTGGTCTTGATCGCCGATGCCGCCTCAGTCAGATCTGAAACGATTCCCTGCGCCTCGCGCACCGAGCGGCCCAACTCAGATTCCCACGCATCGAACGGCTCCAGTTCGCGGCTCGCGTCCTCGAGTGACCTGCCCGAAGCCAACATCGCGTTCAAGCGGGCCACCCGCAACTTACCGACGGACCGTTTGATTGCCTGAAAATCCTGGGTGGGGCGACGCATCAAGTCGACGTACTCCAGCCCAGCCTTCCGATAGATCGAGATGTTCTCGCGATTCTGCCCGAAGAAGCCCGCGCCTTCCTTGAGCAAAAAGATCATGATCAGGACGAGGACAACGATCGCAACAGATGCGTTCCCTGCAAAAAAGCACCTCACGATATCATCAAAGGTGAGGCCGAGCACGCGCGCGCGCGAAGTGCCCTGGAGCGCCTTGAGTAGGCTGCTGGATGACTCTTCGGAAACTGGGGCGGTTGCTCGCATGAAGCGTGGACTCTAGCGCAAAGAGAAACGCGGGGAACAGAGAGAAAAAACTCGGTCCCCCCGCGTTACATGGATCCGTAAAGCGCCGCGTTACTTGACCGGAATAAACCCGACCTGCTCCACAATCTTCTGCCCTGCCGGACTTAGAGTGAAGTCCACGAAAGGCTTGCCCTTCCCGGAAGGAACACCGTTGGTATAGTAGAAGCACTGGCGGCCGTAAGCGTAATTTAAGCCCTTCACGGCGGCTGGACTGGCCGACCGTCCGTCAATTGTCAAAGCCTTCACTCCGGAAGTTTTCATGTATGCGATCCCGACGTAGCCGATCCCGTCCGGATTCTTGGCGACCTCGGAAGCAATTTGCTCGTTGCCCGCCATCTTCTGGGAACCAGGAGCGTAGTCCCGCTTGCTCATCGCCAGATCCTTGAAATCAGAGTAGGTGCCTGACGAAGTGTTTCGGGTGTAGATGGAGATTTTCCCCGGCCCGCGACGCTTGGCATTCGCGAGATCAACGACACCCGACCAATCGGTGATTTCCCCGGTGAAAATCTTCTCCACCTGCTCCTTGGAGAGTCCTTTGAGCGGGTTGGCCTCGTTCACAATGACGGCCATTGCATCGTAACAGACCACAGTGGGTGTGAGCTTCGCGTTCTTGGCAGAGGCGGCGGACTCCTCCGTAGACTTGGCCTTGCGGCTCGACATCCCGATATCACAGGTTGAGTCAATTACGGCTGCAATACCCGTGGTGGATCCCTCTGCAGCGATCGAGAACTGCGTGCCGGGATTGGCCGCCTTGTAGGCCTCCGCAAGCTGCGGCACCATCTTGGCGCCAAGCGTGTCAGAGCCCTTGAGAACGATGGTGTCGGCCTGAACGCATGCCACGCTCAACGATAGAACAGAGGAAAGGATGTAAATGCTGGATTTCATGATGTTTGGTTGTTTTGTTCGAACCGGCTGGAGCTTCCTCGCGGAACCGCCGACCCGGCACAGAAGTTCGCGAGAGACCGTGTCAATCGGATGGCAAAGCCGTCACAATGCCGTCAGAAATCCGAAGCTAGCCCCTTCCCCAGGCGGCTGGCGATCCCAGCGCACCGTTAGTTGCCCGGATTGTAGCCAAGCCAAGGCCCGAGCCAGCGTTCGATGTCAGCAACGGGCATCGATTTCCGCACGGCGTAGTCTTCAATTTGGTCCTTCCCGAGGTTGCCGACCCCGAAATAGGCGGACTGGGGGTGCCCAAAATACAAGCCGCTGACGCTTGATCCGGGCCACATCGCAAAACTCTCCGTCAATCGCATCCCAAGGCGCTGCTCAACGTTGAGCAGACTCCAGAGTTTCGCCTTCTCGGTATGGTCAGGGCATGCCGGATAGCCCGCTGCAGGGCGGATGCCGCGGTATTTTTCATCGATCAACTCCTGCACGCTTAATTCCTCCGCGGCACCGTAGCCCCACTCCTTGCGCACCCGTGCGTGCAACCATTCGGCGAACGCCTCAACGAGGCGGTCGGCAAGTGCCTCGGCCATGATCACCGAATAATCATCATGGACCGCGTGAAATTCTTCCATCAACTCCGGCAGTCCGTATCCGGAGGTGACGGCGAACGCGCCGATATGGTCGGGCAATCCGCTTCCGATGGGCGCGACAAAATCCGCAAGGCATTTGTGGGTTTTGCCCTCGGCTTTTTCACGCTGCTGCCGCAGAAAATTAAACCGCATCAACTCGCCCTTGCGGGATTCATCGGTGAAGAGCACCACATCCTCGCCAACCGATGCAGCCGGGAAGAAACCGTACACACCGCGGAGCGAAAGAAGATTTCCGTCGATGATCCGCTTCAGCAAAAGCTGGGCATCATCGTAGAGTTTTCTGGCCGTCTCGCCGTACTTCTCGCTCTTGAAAATCGCGGGAAACACGCCGCGCAAATCCCAAGTGTGGAAGAACGGCCCCCAGTCGATGTAGGCCGCCACTTCCGCGAGACCCACCTCTCCGACTGGCGCACCGGCGGGATCAAGTTCAGGCGCACGCACGCCTGTTTTGAGTGTCGAGCAAAGCACCCGCGCCCCTTCAAAGGCGGGCTTCGGAATATCCTGTTCCCTCCATTCGATTTGAATCCGGTTTGCGCGGGCAGCATCGATTGAGACAAGCGGATCCACCGACTGCTGGTGCTGGTTGCGGAGCGACTCCTGCAGTTTTTGATTCTCCGCCACATACTTTCTGCGCTGTTCCGGACTGATCAGCGCGCCCACCGTGGGCACCGCGCGGCTCGCGTCCAGGACATGCACGACCGAGTGCTCGTAGTGCGGCGCGATTTTCACCGCCGTGTGCGCCTTGCTTGTGGTCGCGCCGCCGATGAGCAGCGGCACCTTGAATCCCTGCCGCTGCATCTCGCGTGCGACATGGATCATTTCATCCAGCGAGGGCGTGATCAAACCGCTGAGTCCGATCACGTCCGCGCCATGCTCACGCGCAGCCTCCAGAATCCGGTCACACGGCACCATCACCCCGAGATCGATGACCTCGTAATTGTTGCAAGCCAGCACCACCCCGACGATGTTTTTTCCGATGTCATGGACGTCGCCCTTGACCGTCGCGAGAAGCACTTTGCCCTGCTGGCGCACGCTGCCTGAGGCCTTTTTTTCCTCCTCCATGAACGGCGTCAGGTACGCCACCGCCTTCTTCATGACGCGCGCGGACTTCACCACCTGCGGCAAAAACATCTTACCCGCACCGAACAAATCACCCACCACATTCATTCCGTCCATCAACGGTCCTTCAATCACCAGAAGCGGGCGCCCGTACTTCTGCCTCGCCTCCTCGGCATCCGCGTCGATGAAATCGACGATGCCTTTGATGAGCGCGTGCTTGAGGCGCTCCTCGACCGGGTGCTTTCGCCATTCAAGCTCTTCCGCGGCGGACTCCGACTTCCCTTTTTTCTGCACCGTATCGGCGAAAGCCACGAGGCGCTCCGTAGCATCGGGGCGCCTGTTGAGCAGGACGTCCTCCACCAGTTCAAGCATGTCGCGCGGGACTTCCTCGTAAACCTCGAGCATCCCCGCGTTCACAATCCCCATGTCCAAGCCCGCCTGAATGGCGTGAAAAAGGAACGCGGAATGCATCGCCTCGCGCACGGGGTTGTTGCCGCGGAAGCTGAAGGAAATGTTCGATACCCCGCCGCTCACGCGGGCATGGGGCAGGTTTTCCTTGATCCAGCGTGTGGCTCTCAGGAAATCCACCGCGTAGTTGCAATGTTCTTCGATGCCCGTAGCGACCGTCAGGATGTTCGGATCGAAAATGATGTCCTGCGGCGGAAAATGCGCCTTCTCCACCAGCAGTTTGTAGGAGCGCCCGCAGATCTCCACGCGGCGCTCAAAGGAATCAGCCTGCCCTTTCTCGTCAAAAGCCATCACGATCACCGCCGCCCCGAGGCGCCGCACCTCTTTCGCGGATTCCAGGAATTTCTCCTCTCCCTCTTTCAGCGAGATTGAGTTGACGATCGCCTTTCCCTGAATGCATTCCAAACCCGACTTGATCACACTCCACTTCGAGGAATCCACCATCAGCGGCACGCGGGAAATGTCGGGCTCGGAACCGATGAGATTGACAAAACGCCGCATCGCAGCGACGCCGTCAAGCATGCCCTCGTCCATGTTGATGTCGATCACCTGCGCTCCGTTCTCGACCTGATGTCGCGCCACGGCGAGCGCCTGCTCGTAGTCGCCCGCGAGGATGAGCTTTTGAAACTTCGGCGAGCCGGTGACGTTGGTGCGTTCGCCCACGTTCACAAAATTTGTTTCGCTGGTTACGTTAAACGGCTCCAATCCCGAGAGACGCAGCGCCCCCGGATGGCCTATTTTCGGAATCGCGCGCGGAGCGTGGTCCCTCACGGCCGCGGCCATGCGCGCTATATGCTCGGGCGTCGTGCCGCAGCAGCCGCCGATAATGTTGAGCAATCCCTCCTGCGCCCATCCACCGAGCTGCGGCGCGAGCGATTCGGGTGTCTCCGGAAACCCTGTGGGCGAAAGCGGGTCCGGAAGGCCTGCGTTCGGATAAACGCTCAAAAATACGGGAGAACAACGGGACAGCTCTTCGACACGCGGCCGCATCTCCTTCGGACCCAACGCACAGTTGATCCCGACGCTCAAGAGCGGCACGTGCGAGATCGAATTCCAGAACGCCTCCGGAGTCTGGCCGGTCAGACTGCGGTCGCTGTTGGCTTGGGTGAATGTGACCGAGGCCATCAAGGGGATCCTCCTGCGGCCCTCGGTGTAGACTCCATCACCCGAATAAACCGGATCCAGGTTGCGCGCCTCGTAGACATCCAGAATCGCCGCAAACGCCGCCTTGGCATTCAGCGTGTCGAAAATAGTCTCAACGAGAAGGGTATCCACCCCACCATCCAGCAACGCCTCCACCTGCTCGCGATAAGAGCGCCGGAGTTGGTCGAAAGTCACCGTGCGAAAACCAGGGTCATTCACATCGGGCGAAATGGAGGTCGTTACCGGCATCGGACCAATCGCGCCGGCCACAAAACGCTGCACTCCGGTCTTGTTCGCGACAAAGTCAGCCGCCCGACGCGCAATCCGGGCGGCCTCAAGGTTCATCTCACGGGCCACCTCGCGCAGAAAAGGATCCGTAATCACCCGCTCCATGAACTCGGGATCCTTACGCCGTTCGGGTTCCTCCCGAAACATGAAGTCATGCTGTCCGATGGTGGTCGCCGAGAAGGTATTGGTCTCGATGATGTCGGACCCGGCCTCCAGATATTGGGTATGAATTTCCTCGATCACGGCCGGGCGCGTGAGGAGTAGGATTTCGTTGTTCCCCTTTAAATCCTTTCCATCCCACCGGGCAAACCGATCCCCGCGGTAGGCGGCTTCATCCAGTTTATAGCGCTGAACCATGGTGCCCATCGCCCCGTCGATGAGGGCGATGCGCTGCTGTAAAAGAGTGTGAAGCGGGTGGAACGAAGCCATACGAAAGCCGGGATGATAACGCACCTCGCATGCAAGCGCTACAAAGAACGCATCGTCGCATCATGATGCGACGATAGGTAAACGGGCAATATTTCCTGGCCGATTACGGCCCGCTGCCAAAGCCTACCAATAGGCTAGTGCAAAAAAAAGCCCGCTCTCTCGAGCGGGCTTTTTCCAAACTGTCAAACCAAACTATTGGAGCAGCTTCAGCGCAATCTGGCTGGCCGCATTCGCTTGGGCGAGCATCGCGGCGCCGGACTGAACAAGGATGTTGGCGCGGGCCAAGCGAGTGGTTTCCGCCGCAACGTCCACATCGTAAATACGGCTGTTCGCCGCCTCAACGTTGACTTTGTTCACGGAGAGCGCATCCAAAGCAAACTGGAGGCGACTGGACTCCGCTCCGTTCGTCGCCATTTTCTCAGACAATTGCTGAATCGCTGTTGCTGCAACGGAGATGCTGTTACCAGTGATCTGAGTCACGCTTCCCGACAGGCTGCCAAAAATCGCGCCCAAATCGCCAGTGCTGATCGTCATGCTCTGATCTCCATCCTCGGACAAGAAGACCGTCAAACTCTGGCTCCCGGTGGTGGAACTGAATAAACTGATCCCGTTGAATGTGTCGGAGGAAAGCTTTGCGAGTTCCAATATCAGCTGATCGTACTCGGTCGAGTAGTTGCTGATGTCTGCGGAGCTCTTGGTGACGTCGCTTGCGAGCGTGCCCAATTCCGAAAGCCGCTCCAACACTGTGGAGGCTGTTTTGAGGGAACCAGCTGCGGTTTGCAGGAAAGAAAGCGCATTCGAAACATTGGCCGACTGGGCGTCTGTCCGCTTGAGAGCCGCACTCAACTTCATCGAGACGGCCAAGCCACCCGCGTCATCCGAAGGGGTGGAAATACGGGAACCGCTCGAGAGACGGGCGAGACTCTTCTGAAGAAGATCGCTCGAACGGGTCAAGTTTGATGCGGCGAAGGAGGCTGACGTATTGGTGTTAATTGTGACTGCCATAAGCTTACGTTCTTGTTTCTAAGTGATAACCAGCATCCGTGCTGGAACGACCGCGTTTGCAGATGCGGTGTCTGACCCATTTCTGGATACTTTCACAGTCGGCGGGACACGTGAATCACTTAAATAAAATTTTAAAAATAGCGGCCAACCGATTGAGAAACGGCTTAAATGCGGGACTTAAACCTCTCCTAACATCTTAAGTTCAGCACTTTAAGATTAAATTAGGAAAATCTGATTCTTAACTGGGAGATGATTGCCGTTGGGGTTCGACCTTAAAGGTGGCCCCAAAAAAAGTCCGCTCCCTTTCCTCTATTCAGCTGCAAGCAGGCACGTAATCTGCTGTCCTGCTTCGATACATCCTCCATATGTCCAATTCTCTGAACTTGATACTCCAAAAGGCCAGCGACCTGATCGCGCGCGCAGATTACGCCGCCGCGTCAAATGCTTTAGGCTCCATTTTCCGGAAGGACCCCAACAATCCAATCGCCCTTCGAATGTTGGCAGAAGCCATGCTAAAGCTGGGGGAACCTGAGCAAGCCCTCGCCCTCCTCTCTGATTCCGTGTCAGCGGGGGGCATGGACGCCGCAACTCTATGCCGAATCGCAGAAATCCTCAAGGAATTAAAGCGAGACCATGAAGCCGCCGACTTTCTGATCTTTGCCTCGGAGGTGTCGCCCAAAGACCAGAATTTGCTCAGCGACGCGGCAAGTACGTTGATTCGACTGGGCCGGAACGACGAGGCAGTTGCACTTCTCTCCCACGTTTCTGCCCAAGTGAAATAGGACTACCAAATAGGACTACGACCGTCTCGCAACTTCCCGACAGATAAAGATTTGCGGCATTTTCACACAGCAGCCCCGAAGCTGCACACCAAACGGGATTCGCCCCTTTGAAGCGAACTAAAGGTGACTCGTCGGAGAGCCCGCCTGCCCTCACCTACTTGAGGAGCTCCTCGAGTCTCGGATCCGGTGCTGCACCCAACTTCGTCGCGGTTTCGTAAGCAGCCTTGGCCGCGTCACGGTCCGCGGGACGCTGTGAAGCGCACACCACCGCCAGGTTGAAAAACGCGTCGGCGTAATTCGGATCCAGCGCGCACGCTGTTTCCAGTTCTTTGCGGGCGTTTTCCTGCCAGCCTTTCCTGCTGGCTGCGATCCCTAAGTAGTTGTGGGCAATGGCGTTACTCGGATTGATCGCCACCGACTGGGTGAGCTCGTCGACCGCTTTGTCGAATTTCCCTTGGGTGTAGTAGACAATTCCCAGAGTCGACCGGGAAAAAGAGTCCTCCGGGGAAAGCTCAATCGCCTTACGCAGACTCTCCTCCGCCTCAGGAAGACGCTTGGCGCGGAACTGCGTGACACCGAGGTTTGAAAAAACGAAAGCGTTTCCAGGTGAAGCAGTAAGAACCTCCTTGTAAAGTTTCTCCGCCTGCACGAAGTCGCCTTTTTCAAATCGATCCTTGGCTTCAGCCATCTTGACCCGGACTTCGTCTGAAATTCCGCCTGAAGCAGGCTTGAACGCTTCCGCGCCGGCCCCCGAGGACGCCTTTGTGTTCATCGCCAACCCCGCCTCCGGCGCTTTGGCCGGCTTCGCCGGTTCACCCGCGCCTTTCCCTGAATCCATCGCAGCCTTGGGAGCCTCCTTGCCGGATTCCTTCATGGTTTTGCCAACGGGAGAAGACTCTCCTCCCGACGCCGCCGACAGATCCAAGTCTTCAATCTTCGCGCCCTTCTGGTTCACAGCGGAGCCCGTAGTCTTTCCAGATTCACCGGGCTTCGGCGCTGATTCCTCGGTTTTGGCAGAGGGCTTCTTGGATTCGGCCGCGGTGGACTTCAGTGCCGAGATCGAGATTCCGTCCTCGCTGATTTCAACCATCGGCTGCTTAAAGAGCGCCTGTTCCTTCTCGGAGAGCTGCAGCACGGGTTCCCCGAGCATCCCGATCTGCTTGATGAGCGCGTCTGAGCTGACTTTTAGACGGGACACCTCCGCGACTAGATCCTTGGAACTCTTGTCGCGTTTCGCCTGGGCTTGAAGGGAACGGGACAGAATTCCTTGGAGGAGTTCCTTTTCCTCATGCTCGCGTTCACGGTCGGCCGTTGCCTGAGTAACCTCCGCTTTGCTCTGGGTCAATTCCCCACGCAAACCCACGGTTTCCTTCACCGCCGTGTCGAGCTTGGACTGCAGGTCAGACACGCTCTTTTCCGCGTTTTCAACCTTCTTCTGCGCATCCTCCATCTGTTTTCGCACCTCGGAAACCTCCGTCTTCAGCGCTTTGACCGACTCCTCCGAACTCGTCGAACTCTGGCGGGCTTGGTTGATCTGCTCCTGGGCGCGAGCAAGTTTCGCAGCCGCCTCCTTGTTTTCCGCCTCAAGTTTTTCAACAACCCCCCGGGCGGTCTTCAACTTCGCTGCAAGCGCAAGAGCGTCATCACGTTCAGTGTTCGCTTTCGCGACGACGCCCTTGGCCGTTTCGGCATCCGCCTTGGCTTTAGCCGACGCGCGTTCCGCCTCTTTCGCGGCTTCTTTCGCTGCATCGCGCTCGCGCGCGGCGGCGACCGTGGCGGCTTTAGCCGAATCGCGCTCCGCGACAACCTTCGCAAGCTGTTCTTGAACGGTCGACTGCGCCTTGGCGGCCTTATCCAAATCACCCTGCAGCGCGGACAGTTTCTTGTTCAACTCGCCCACCTGCTTGGTCGCATTATCGCGTTCCGTCTCCACGTTCGCCTCCCGCCCCTGCGTCTGCGCCAAACGTCCCTCCGCGCGCTGCTTGAGTTCCTGCGCCGCATCGCGCTCCGCCTGAAGCTCCTTCATTTTCGAGCGGATCACCTCCTGCTCTTTGGTCATCGCCACCATGTTCTCCTCAGCACGCACTTTGTCTTCGCGCGCCTGAAGAAGCGCCCTCTCTGCCACGTCAGAGCGCTGCTCAAGCAGCCGGATTGCTCCCTCCGCTTTGTCGCGCGCCTTTTCGGTCTCGGCGAGTTCCTTGGTCAGTTCGCTCTTCTCCCGGCGCAGTCGCTGGGCTTCATCCAAGGCGAACTGAAGATCCGTCTGCAGTTGCCCGAGTTTTCCCTGAATCTCCGCAAAAGGATCGCTCGGAGCGACAGGCACGCCGGATTTCTGCGGCAACTGCGGAATCGTCGAAGCCGCGCGTTCGGAGGAGGACGGCGCAGCTGGAGCGGGCCTGCTCGCAACAGGCTCGGAAGCCGGCTTGGAGGGGGCCGTAGGGGAAAAATCGGGAAGGATCGGGGGCGGCGGCAGAGGGGCGCGGCCCGAGGCCCCTGCGGTGCCTGATGACGGGGCGCCGCTGGAGTTCGGGCTCGCCTGAGCCTGAATCCTGTCGATGGCGCGAGCGGTCTGCTGGGAGCGGAATTTGACAACCTGCGGGCTCCAAGACGGGTACTGGCTGCTCATCTGGCTGCAGGCCTTTGCCACCTCCTGATACAGCGCCAGCGCCTTCGCATTGTCTCCCTTCTTTTCGAGCAGCTCTGCTTTTTGATAGGTGCTGTACAGGTTCAGAAACATTCTGGAACCATCATCGTCTCCCTGAGCAAGGGCGGGAACCGCTGCCGCCACAAGACAGCTGCTGACAAGTGCAGGATAAATGAGCCGCATAAAGTTAGATAACAACCCCTCTCTTTAATTCAATTTGCCAACTCCTGCAACGGCTCATACCAAACAATCCCATGGTTTCCAGAGAACACGCGCCGGCGGAACCCTTCCACGCAATTTCAAACGCTCATTGGCAGCAGTTTACGCTCGAAAATACAAACGCGCACCGCATTTGCACCACCCTCCACGGCTGGAGCGAGCGACTCGGCGACAACATTCTGCTGAACCACCAGAACCCGCACGCCCTGGACTTTTTGGATTCGCACTGGCAGGAATGGGCCGGCCGCAGCCTCCCGGAGGCTGCAGAATACAGGATTTTCAGCCGTCATCTTCCAAAGCAAAATACCGACCGCGCAACCCCGTCGCTGCTCCGGGGCGATCCCAACCTCCCGCCCGAAACCGAGATCACCGAGAACGGCGTCCGCTACGGAATCGACTTCTCGGCGGGCTACGCCGTCGGCCTCTTCCTCGACCAGCGCGCAAACCGCGCATTGCTTCGCGCCTCCAAGCCCTTGCGCTTGCTCAACACCTTCGCCTACACCTGCTCCTTCTCCGTCTGCGCGGCCCTCGCGGGCGCGGAGACTCTTTCAGTCGACCTCTCGAAAAAGTCTCTGGAACGCGGTGCCGATAATTTCCGGCTGAACGGCATCCCGACGAGCGGCCACCGTTTCATCGCCGACGACGTCCTCGATGTCATGCCGAGGCTGGTCCAGAGGAAGGAACGCTTCGATGCGATCATTCTCGATCCCCCGACTTTTTCCCGCGGCAACAAAGGCCGCCGATTCCATGCGGAAAGCGACCTTGAGAAACTGCTGTTCTTGGCGTTGGACCTCGCCACTCCGAACGCGCGCATCCTCCTTTCCACGAACTGCACCAAGGTGCGGTCCTCCGGTCTGGAGTCGATGAGCCGATTCGCACTGAAGTCCCGCCGGCTCAACGGGCAGTTCCTGCGCGCAACCCCGCTTCCCGACTTTCCCCCCGACGCCGGAGCGCAGACGGTTTGGATCCAACTGCGCCACTGACAGCCGTCCGGCGAATATCCGGCCTCAAACCGAGGCGAACCCCGCAATCCTATCCAATCCACGCCCGCGCGTTCCGGAACATGCGCAGCCAGGGGGCGTCCTCACCCCACTCGCGGGGGGCCCAACTATGCTGAACCGTTCGAAAGACCCGCTCGGGATGCGGCATCATGATTGTCACGCGTCCATCCCGGGAGGTGAGCGCCGTGATCCCGTTCGGCGAGCCGTTCGGGTTGAGGGGATACTGCTCGGTGACGCGGTGCTGATGGTCCACAAAACGGGCAGCCACCAGTCCGCCGGCTTCGCAAGAATTCAAAGCCGCGTCATCGGCAAACTCGGCAAACCCCTCCCCGTGTGCAACCGCAATCGGGAGCACCCCGCCCCTCATTCCCGCGAGAAGCACGCTCGGACTGTCCTCGATCTTCACCGACGCAAAACGCGCTTCGAAGCGCTCGCTCTTGTTCTGAACGAACCGAGGCCAGGAATCTGCCCCCGGGATGATCGAGTGGAGATTGCTCATCATCTGACAACCATTGCAGATTCCGAGAGCAAACGTGTCCGGGCGCTTGAAGAAGGATGCAAACTCGGCCCGAGCGCGGTCGTTGAACAAAATGCTCTTGGCCCAGCCTTCACCCGCGCCGAGAACATCCCCGTAGCTGAACCCTCCGCACGCCACCAGACCACGAAAATCCGCGAGTGAAACGCGGCCCGCGAGAATGTCGCTCATGTGCACGTCCACCGCACGGAAACCCGCGCGAGTGAACGCGGCGGCCATCTCCACCTCCCCGTTCACGCCCTGCTCGCGCAAGATCGCCATCGGCGGCCGCACATTGTAGTCGGCGCCAACCTCGATCGAAAACGGCACGCTCGGATTCATCCCCGGATCGCTCCAATCCAAGCGCGCGGCAGCCTCCTGGTCCGCGCAATCCGGATTGTCCCGCATGCGCGCCATTCGATGGGTCACGCGCGACCAACTGCGTCGAAGCTCCACCAGAGATTCTTCCAGCAGCACAGAACCTCCCGAACGCACCCGGAAAACAGGATCCACCGACAGCGCCCCCAACTCGCGCCACGCACCCCGCAGTCCGAACGAATCCAGCGCAGCGGCAACCTCCGCGAAAGACTCACGCGAAACCTGCAACACGGCTCCGAGTTCCTCCGAAAACAGGCTGGATAAAGCATCCGCACCCTCGGGCAAATCAATGTCCACGCCCGTGTGTCCGGCGAAAGCCATCTCCACCACACAGGCCGCCAAACCGCCATCGGATCTGTCGTGATACGCCAGCAACAGCCCGCGCGAGCCGAGGCTTTGGATCACATCCCAGAACGACCTGAGATCCGCGGCACTGTCAACGTCGGGCGCCTCGCGTCCAGTCTGGGAAAGGGTTTGCGCGAAAATCGACCCGCCCATCCTGTTTTTGCCTCGGCCAAGATCAACCAACAACAGAACGCTCTCGGTGCCCTTCCGCAGTTCAGGAGTGAGGGACAGACGGATGTCCGAGCACGCCGCGAACGCGGAAACAATCAGCGACACCGGCGCCGTCACGCGGCGCTCCCCATCCTCCGCACGCCACACCGTGCTCATGCTCATCGAATCTTTTCCGACGGGAATCGTGATTCCAAGCGCAGGACACAACTCCATGCCAACCGCACGGACTGCGGAGTACAGGTCACCGCCGTCTCCGGCATGCGCGGGAGCCGCCATCCAATTCGCAGACAAGCTCACCTTCCCAATCCCGCCGATCTGCGCCGCAGCGAGATTCGTGAGCGCCTCACCGACGGCAAGGCGCGCGGAAGCTGCAGCGTTGTTTACGGCGACCGGCGTGCGTTCGCCAATCGACATCGCCTCTCCGGTAAACACATCGAATGCGGCAGCCGTCACCGCGCAATCCGCAACAGGAACCTGCCAAGGGCCGACCATTTGATCACGGGAAACGAGCCCGGTCACCGTCCGATCCCCGATCGAAATCAAGAATGTCTTGTCCGCGACGGCCGGATGCGAAAGCACTCGATGCAGCGAGTCCTTGAGCAGTGCGCCCTCAATTTTAAGCGGCGCAAGGTCACGCTTCTGGGAGCGGGTCTTCCGATGCATCCGAGGCGGTTTTCCAAGCAGCACATCCAGCGGCATATCGATGGGCTTATTTTGAAAATGCGAATCCTCCAGCACCAAGCGCCGCTCCTGCGTCGCCTCACCCACCACCGCGAAGGGACAGCGCTCGCGCTCGCACATTTTTCTAAACACCTCCAAACGCTCGCTTGAAACGGCAAGAACGTAACGCTCCTGGGACTCATTGCACCAAATCTCAAGCGGACTCATCCCTGGCTCGTCGTTTGGAACCGCTCGGAGCTGGAACCGCCCGCCCATGCCTCCGTCGTTCACCAACTCCGGCAGCGCATTCGAGATGCCGCCCGCTCCCACATCGTGAATAAAAGCGATCGGATTCTGAGCGCCCATCGCCCAGCACCGGTCAATCACTTCCTGACAACGCCGCTCCATCTCAGGGTTGTCCCGCTGCACGCTCGCAAAATCCAAATCCTCGCTGCCCGCTCCGCTCGCCATTGAACTCGCCGCGCCACCACCAAGACCGATGAGCATCGCGGGCCCGCCCAGCACGATCAGCTTCGCACCATGCTCGATTTTTCCCTTCTGCACGTGCTCAGCACGAATGTTTCCAAGACCTCCCGCGAGCATGATCGGCTTATGATATCCGCGAATCTCCACACCCGCGCCTGCGCCGTTATCGACGGGCACTTCCGCTTCGTAGGTGCGAAAATATCCGGCGAGCGCAGGACGTCCGAATTCGTTGTTGAACGCCGCCGCACCCAAAGGACCCTCGAGCATGATCTCAAGCGCTGAAACAATGCGCCCCGGCTTTCCAAAATCTTTTTCCCAAATCTCATTTGCTCCCGGTATCCTGAGATTTGAAACAGTGAATCCAGTCAATCCTGCTTTCGGTTTCGAGCCGCAGCCCGTCGCGCCTTCGTCGCGGATTTCACCACCGGACCCGGTCGACGCACCGGCAAACGGCGAAATCGCCGTCGGATGATTGTGCGTTTCGACCTTGCACAAGATGTGAATGTCCTCCGCGTGCGCCGCGTACTCGCCGGTCTCTGGATCCGCATAAAACCTGCCCCCGCGGGTTCCATTCAACACGGCGGCGTTGTCGCGGTAGGCGGAAAGAATTCCCTCGCTGTGGAGGTTGTAGGTGTTCTTGATCATCTGGAACAACGAACGGTCCATGAGCTGACCGTCAATCTCCCAAGACGCGTTGAAGATCTTGTGTCTGCAATGCTCCGAATTGGCCTGCGCAAACATCATGAGCTCCACGTCGCTTGGATCACGTCCCATCGCTTGAAAACTCTCCACAAGATAGGTGATTTCATCCTCCGCAAGCGCGAGTCCCAGAGAGCGGTTCGCGGACTCCAGCGCGGGCCGCCCACCCGCGAGAACCGGCACGGTCGTCATCGGACGCGGCTCGTGACGCTCGAACAAGGCAGAGACACTGTCCCAATCGGAAAACACCTGCTGCGTCATCCGGTCATGCAAAGCAGCCCGGAGGACGGCTTCCTGCTCCCTGTTCAACGCGACGCCACCAAGGTCCAGAGTGTAGGCAACCACCCGTTCGATCCGCCGAAGCGCTTTCAACCCGCAAATATGGGCAATGTCCGTCGCCTTCGACGACCACGGGGAAATGGTCCCCGCCCTCGGCGACACCACGCGCAACGCACCCGTGCCCTCGACCGATTCACCCCTCGGGCCGTAATGAAGAAGGCGGTTCAGGACCTCGGTTTCCCCGGGTTTCAACCCGCATTCCAAATCCACCAGATGAACGAACCTCGCATCCACCCGCTTCACAGGCAAGCCTTTGTTTACAAGCGTATTGAGCAGGTTTTTTAAGCGGAATTCAGAGAGTGCGTTGGAGCCGCGGAGAATCAACATGGAGCGGGAATCAAAGGGTGAGCCGACACCCTAGGCGATCCGCAGATTTTTGGCTAGGCCGTTACCCGGAAGGAACCGCACCCCCGAGCGGCTTCGCCGCAGGCGACTGCCGCCAAAAACCTGAAGAGACGCTTTGCCGGCCGGAGAGAGGCTCCTGCCCGGCTCCGATCCGAGGCCTCGCTCCTAACGTTTAAAGCAGTAAAGATTGCCGTTTCCTCTCGCGAAAATCCGGCCACACGCCGGAACGAGCGCGGCAATGATTCGGTCGTCCACCTTATTTTCCGACAAGAGCTCGAACCCGCCCTCCACCTTCGCCACGAACACCGCGCCGTCCTCGCGCGCCGCGTACATCACTCCGTCAACGATGACCGGCGAAGCGTAAAAATTGGCACTCGCGCGGGGAATTTCTGCGGTCCACACCGCCTTGCCTGTCCCAGGGTCGATGCACGCGACCTGTCCACGGTCACTCAAAACGTATACCAGCCCCTTGTACGCGGCCGGAGAAGGAACAAAAGAGCTCACTTCTTCACGCTTCCACAAATGCGCGGTGGAAGTCACATCCCCCGACCCGCCCACCCTAATCCCAAACAGACGCGGCGCGCCCTTGTCGGCGCGCCCGAAACACACCACTGCGGTATCGTTTACGAGA
>JBILLT010000033.1:0-31917 GCA_044375925.1 Chthoniobacteraceae bacterium
CGGCCAGACCGTATTTCGCATGCGGATCCGACACATAGGACTCACCCGTGTGCCCCGGCAACACCTCCAAGTTCACGCCGTCCGGACAGTGTTTGCGAAGATGCGATTCCACGAGCTCGAGCACCCGGGACGGACTCTGGTTCGGGACGAGTCTGAATGTGAGTTTCGCGAACGCCTCCTTGGGGATGACCGTCTTGCTTCCCTCGCCCTGAAACCCGCCGCCGAACCCGTTCACCTCCGCAGTGGGGCGGCCCCACAAGCGCTCGAGCCCCGTGTATCCCAGCTCACCGGCGAGTTCCGGCACGCCGGTGACGGACTTCAACTCCGCGTCGCCAAAAGGCAACTGCGCCCAAGCCGTCCTCTCCCACTCCTGCAACGGCTGGACTTCATCATAAAAACCCTCCACCGCCACACCGCCATCAGGCCGATGCAGGGTGGCGATCAACTGCGCGACCACCACCGCAGGATTGCGCACCGCTCCGCCGTAGATCCCGGAGTGCAAGTCAACAGCCGGTCCTTTCACGCGAAACTCCAGAGCGGCGATGCCGCGCAATCCGTAGGTTAAAGTCGGCACCCCGGGGGCGATCATGCCCGTGTCGGAAACGGCGATCACGTCGCACTTCAAAGCCTCGCGATGGGCGGAAAGAAACGCCTCAAGGTTGCAGCTGCCAATTTCCTCCTCGCCCTCGACGAGAACAATCACATTCACGGGCAACTCGCCGTGCTCGCGGATGGTCGCTGCCAGCCCGCGCACATGGGCGAATATCTGCCCTTTGTTGTCGGTGGCCCCCCGCGCGTAGATCACCCCGTCGCGAACCACCGGTTCGAACGGAGGCGAATCCCACTGGTTGACGGGGTCCTCGGGCTGCACGTCGTAATGACCGTAAATGAGCACCGTAGGCCGGCCGGCAACGTGTACGTTCCTGGCGAGGACCACCGGATGACCCGGTGTGGGGATCACTTCCGAGCTGAGGCCGGCGTCCCGGATTTGAGCCGCCAGCCACTGCGCGCATTCAGACACGGCGCCCTTCCGCGAGGGGTCCGTGGAAACACTCGGGAATCTCAGAAAATCGAGAAGCAGGGAAAGATCTTGATCAACCATGGCCGGATTTCACTACGTCAGATCGCCGCGCCCGAGAGTAGCATGCGCAGTTTTAAACGTCCTCCGGGAGGGGTTTGCCTTTGGTCTCAGGGGCGAAAGGCAAGGTGACCAATGCCACCAGGAAAATGACGCACATTGTCATCGCCGCGTAACGAAGCGGGAGCGACGGATCCACCTTTTGATACCCGCCATACACATCGACCGTGAGTTTCGCTGAAAAGAAGCTGCCTGCCGCAGCCGCAAATCGCCCGAGGTTGTAGCAGAAAGAAGTGCCGGTGCTCCGCAGCTTGCTTGGGAAAAGTTCGGGAAGATAGATCGCGAACCCGGCGAAAACGCTCAACTGCGCCATGCCCATGAGCGGCATCATCCAGTACGCGTCCGTAGGCGAACTCATCTTCCAGTACACCAAAAAAGTGATGATCAACGCGCTCGAGAACCCCAGCCCGAATGCGAGCTTGCGCCCGAGCGCAGCGATCCGCGTGAAAAGGGTCATGCCGAGGGCGGCCCCGGTCATATTAAGCAGGTACGAGATCGTGATCGCCCAGTCCACCGATGGTTTAACCTGATCTGCGGCCAAGGCGTTTTCAGCGACAAGCTTCTCGAAATGCGTCTTGAAAACCACCTTCTGCAGGTCGACCGCGTACTCGCCGATCGCCCACAACCCGACCACGCCCGTGCCGCTGATGAGCGCTCCCACAAGCAGGTTTTTGCGCCAGCGTTTTTCCGCAAAAAGCCCGATGTAAGGCCCAAACATGTTCCCTTTCGGAAGCAGTCCCTGCTCCTTGAGACGCAGCCACGGTGCGGGCTCGCGCAGATGACCCTTGGTGAGAATCACGAGCAGCGCGGGCAAGGCCCCGATCAAAAACATCCAGCGCCATCCGGAACCGGCGGCGATCGCGCCCGATTTTTCCAGCGAATCAATCCCCATCTTGGCAAATCCCGCGGTCACGTTGCCGACCGTGGAAAGCACCTGCAGCAACCCCAGTGCCTGGGCGCGCGCCCCGTCGGGCACCGTCTCCGCGATCAAGGCCACCGCCAAACCAAACACCCCGCCGACGCCAAGCCCGGTCAGGAAACGGCAAATCGTGAAATCCATCGCCGTTTTGCTGAAGTAACTGAATCCCGTGAACCCGGAGTAGATGAGGATGGTGAGCGTCAGCATTTTCGCGCGCCCGTATTTGTCGCCAAGCGCCCCGAAAATAAGCCCTCCGATCCCCCAACCAATCAGGAAACAAGCGGTCACGATCTTCCCGAAACTCTGGATTTCGGTGGTGCTGGTGCCCTGCCCCATCAGACTGGTGAGCGCGGGAATACGCGCCAGCGAAAACAACCGCTGATCCAGACAGTCAAAAAACCACGCGGCGGACGCCACAACGATGACAAACCAGTGGTAGCCGGTGAGCTGCCGCCACCAGACGACGGGGGAGGTGTTCTGCATAATCCGGACAGAGTGATACACAGATCCCTTGCGGCAAGCTCAAATCCCTCGGCAAAAAGCCACGCACACCGCCCGCGGCACACTCTCCGCCGAACCGCCGCCGCACCTCCTCGGAAGCAGCACGGCACCGTGCTTTCCCATCGCCTCCGTTTACCCTTGCCGCAGCCTGCGGAAGCAGGCTACCCTTTCCGACTCATTCTTTTATCCCATGGGCAAACAATACAACAAAGTTGAAAAGCGCCGCCGCCGCGCCGCGTACCTGAACCGCAAGAAGCTCAAAGCCAAGGCTCCCGTGGTGAAACCAAAGGCCCGCCGGACCAAAAAAGCGGACTCAGCGGCGAGCTAATCAGCTCCCAAACAGCATTTTAAGCAATTTCAGCGGCGCGCTGTCCTTCCCGGACACGCGCCGCTTTCAGTTGGCCGCAACCCGCCGCCACATCAATCCCCCGGTGCTGGCGGATCGTGCAGGGAAAGCCCGCGTCCTGGATGATCTGCCGGAACGCCTCGGCGGCAGACTGCCCCGGCGTGACGCCATCAAAGCCCGGAGTGGGGTTCAGGCGGATCAGATTCACATGCGCATCCATTCCGCGGATCAGTTCCACGATCCGGCGCGCGTGCTCCGGAGAATCATTGCGCCCCTCGATCAGAGTCCATCCAAAAAACAATCGCTGTCCCGAGCGATTCACGTAGTAGCGGCACGCTTGCAGCAGCTCGGAGAGCGGCCACCGTTGATTGACGGGCACGAGCGCAGACCGCTCGTCATCGGTCGTGGCATGCAGGCTGACGGCAAGGTTGAAGCGCGGCTTCTCGTCCGCGAAACGCACAATCCCGGGGACAACCCCCACGGTGCTCACCGTGATCCGGGAAGGCGCGAGGTTGAGCCCGCGCGAATCGGAAATGATGCGAAGCGCCTCCATCACGGCGTCGTAGTTGTGAAAAGGCTCGCCCATGCCCATCATCACAAGGTTGCGCAGAGAGTCCCCTCCCGCCGCGAGCCTGCGCTGAGCCTCGACGGCCTGCGCCACGATCTCGCCGGGCCGCAGGTGACGCACAAAACCCATCTGACCAGTCGCGCAAAAAACACAACCCATTGCACACCCCGCCTGGGTGCTCAGACATGCGGTAAACCTGCCCGGAAAACCCATCAGCACCGCCTCCACCTGCTGCTCGTCGGCAAGCGAAAGCAACAGCTTTCGCGTCCATCCATCGCCACTCTCGATCTCTTCAACCACCCGCGCCACAGGCAGACTCTTTCCCTCCCCCTCGCGAAGCCAACGTTGCAGCGGTGGAAGAAAATCCGCGCGCGCGCCGGGCGCCGAGTCCAAATCACGATACAACGCCTGCCACAAGGCTCTCGTATGGATGGGGCGCACTCCATCCCCGACCAAGCGCGCCTCCAACTCGGGATACGAGAAGTCGTACAGAGATGGAGTCACGGGTGCGGTCATATCATGGGAAGCCAGTCGGAAGGTGTTTTGAGAATACCCGTCGGCCCGGCGCGAGTCCACCGCAGGCGCAGGCCCGCCTCCGTTTTCAACCCGCCGCCAACCGCGAGCCAAAGGTGCGGTCGAATCAAACGCTGGAAATCTGCCAGAGCAGCCGCGCCTTCTTCCACTCGACCACCAGTTCGCGAAACCGCTTCAAGTGCGGTGAATCAGCATCCTCCTGCCAGACCAAAACCAGCGGCACACTCACATCGGGACGCAGCGGCACGAACTTCAAGGGATGCTCCGCAGGCACGATCCCCTCGGTGACAACCCCGACTCCGACCCCGGCCTCGACGTAACTCAACACCGTGCCAATCAAACTCGGCGTCTGCACCAACCGCGGCGTCAGGCCCGCCTGACGGCACCCCGCAAGCACCGCGTCGTGCAGCCCCACCCCCTCCCGCCGCGCAAGCACCACCAGTGGCTCGCGCTCCAACTGCCTCCACGCCACCGAACGCGCCGAAGCAAACGGATGCCCCGCCGGCACCACCACACCCAGACGCTCCTGCCGCAGCGGGATCGTCTGCAACCCGAGATCCTCCGCCAGCGGAACCGGCCTTGTGATCCCCACCGAAAGCCGGCCCTTCGCCACCATCTCCCACACACGCTCCGGCGTGCGCTCCTCCAAATGGATCGCCACGCGCGGGTACCGCCGCCGGTATTCCCCCAGCAACCTCCCGAGAAACGGCTGCGTCGGCGGACCGATGTAACCCAGCGCCAGCTCGCCCTCCTCGCCGGCTCCCGTCCGCTTGACCCGCCGCATTGACTCCTCCCACCGCTCAAGCAGCACGGCGGACTCACGCACCAGAACAGCCCCCGCAGGCGTCAGCCGCACCCGGTTCCGGCTCCGATCGAACACCTCAACCCCCAACTCGAGTTCGACCTCCTTGACTGCACGGCTCAGGGCTGGCTGGGCGATCCGCAACCGCCCCGCAGCGCGCGAATAGCTCAACTCCTCGGCCACCGCCTGAAAATACCGCAGGTGTCGCAACTCCATAAGTGCTCAACGAATGTTCAAAAAGAAACCGCCCATCAGAACACCGGCCGCGCACCCGCGTGCTATACCCATCCGGCATCACATCCATACCAAAACTCTATTTCAGTTACAAGAGCTCTTCCCGTATCGTGCCCCTGTTTCCAACTCCCGTGAACAACCTCCAACTGGCAGTGCAGTTCTTCCTACAGCTCGCGGTGATCCTGCTTTTTTGCAGGCTCGTCGGAGCCGTCGCAGGCCGGCTCGGCCAGCCCCAGGTTGTGGCGGAAATGATCGCCGGGGTGCTTCTGGGCCCGTCCTTCCTCGGACTGTTCTGGCCCGAGGTGCAGCTCGCTATTTTTCCATGGGAAAAATCACAGTCCGTCAGGGACACCCAGAGCTACCTTTTTCCCGCATCGCAACTCGGACTGGCGCTGTACATGTTCGTGGTGGGGATGGAGTTTCGGATGGACATTATCCGGACCAAGCTCAGGAGCTCCCTGAGCGTCTCCGCCGCGGGGATGATCGCGCCGTTTGTGCTCGGATCCGGACTGGGCTGGGTGCTTTACGAGCAAACGGAGCTCTTTCCAAAAAACACCGGCTTGTTCGAGGCCTGCATTTTCCTCGGAGCATCCATGTGCATCACGGCGTTTCCGATGCTCGCGCGGATCATCCATTTCAAAAAACTCAACGGAACCACGATGGGCACCGTTGCGATCGGCGCGGGGGCCATCGACGATGCGGCCGCGTGGTGCCTGCTTGCCGTGGTGCTTGCCAGCATGGACCGGCAGTGGAGCAACGCGCTGGTGAACATCGGCGGCGGACTCGGGTTCGTGGCGGTGACGCTCGGGATTCTCCGTCCGCTCTTCGCGCGCGCACTCGCGCGCTGCGGCAAGGACGGCGCGCTCTCCGAAGCGGGCCTCGTCATCGCGCTTGCCGCGATGGCGCTCGGCGCCTGGTTCACCGACCTCATCGGACTTCACGCCGTGTTCGGCGCGTTCGTGATGGGCGCCGCGATGCCGCGCGGAAACGTGACGCGGGACCTCACGGCCCGCATCCAACCCCTCACGGTGGCGCTTCTGCTGCCGTTGTTCTTCACGTACTCGGGACTCAACACCCGCATCGGTTTGCTCAATACCGGCACACTCTGGATGGTTTGCGGCGCGATCCTTGTCGTCGCGATCCTCGGGAAGGGTGTCGCCTGCTGGATCGCAGCGCGCGCCACCGGACTGCCGAACCGAGAGGCGCTCGGGATCGGTGTCCTCATGAACGCGCGGGGGCTGATGGAACTCATCATCATCAACATCGGCCTTCAACGCGGAGTCATCGGCGAGGGGCTTTTTTCGGCGCTCGTGCTGATGGCGGTTCTCACCACGCTCATGGCCTCGCCGATTTTCGAGATCCTCGTGGGTGACGCAAATGTCGCGCCCTCCGAGCCCGCGAATCCCGCGCAAAACCCCATTCCCGCCAGTTTTTAACAGCCGCAAAAATCCAGCCACACATGAAAGCGACACACCCAAACCTCGCCCACTCCTACGATGCGGTCATCATCGGCGCCGGCCCCTCCGGCTCGAGCACCGCATGCATCCTCGCCGAATACGGACACCGCGTGCTTGTGATCGAGCGCGAAAAATTTCCCCGTTATCACGTGGGCGAATCGCTCATCCCGTTCACCTTCGGGCCGCTCGAAAGACTCGGGATGATTCCAAAGATGAGGACCTCCCACTTTACAAAAAAGTACAGTGTCTCCTTCGTTCAACCGGACGGCAAACGCTCGCAGCCCTTTTATTTTTTCAACAGGTACGACAGAGAAACCATCGCGCAGACGTGGCAGGTGGACCGCTCGGAATTCGACCAACTGCTGCTTGATCACGCGCGGGAAAAGGGGGCGGAAGTCATCGAGGAAACGTCCGTTTCGAAACTGCTCATGGACGGGGAGCGCGTCGTCGGAGTCGAGGCGCGCGGCAAGGACGGTGAGAGCTTTGAAATCAAAGCAACCATCGTCATCGACGCCTCGGGGAAAGAGGCATTCACATCCCGCCAAAAGGGATGGCGCCTTAACGATCCTTATCTCAACAAAATCGCCATCTGGACCTACTACAAAGGTTCGAAGCGCGGGGTGGACATCGACGAAGGTGCAACCACCGTGGCGTTCGTCCCCGAGAAAGGCTGGTTCTGGCACATCCCGCTGCACGACGACATGGTGAGCGTCGGGATCGTGGCGGAAGGCAAGTATCTCACGCGCGGCGGCGTCAAAGATCCGCGGGCCATGTTCGAGCGGGAGATCGAACAGAACCTTTGGATCAAGGAGCACCTGTCCACGGGCGAATGCACCGGCCAATTCTGGGTTACAAGCGAGTACAGCCGGCACTCGCAGTACTGCGCGTCTCCCGGCCTGCTTCTCGTTGGAGACGCGTTTGCTTTTCTGGATCCGGTTTTCAGCAGCGGCGTGATGCTCGCGCTCAAAAGCGGGGTTCTCGGGGGCGAGGCGGTGCACGAGGCTCTCGCTGCCGGCGACTTGAATCCTGAACGCTTCGCGAACTACGGAAAGAAGATCCGCGAAGGCGTCGAGAACATGCGCAAACTGGTGTACGCATTCTACAACCCTTCGTTCTCGTTCAAAGACGTGATCATGAAATATCCGGAGGCGGGCGACCAAATCACCGACTGCCTCTCGGGCGACCTCAACCGCGACTACTCGCAGCTCTGGTCATGGATCAGCGAGTTCGCGCCGCTTCCCGAGGATCTGCCGTACGGAGTGCCGTTCGCAGGGAAATCATCGGCGGGCGCGTAGCGCTTGAAGGTGCTTAAAATCGCGCTCCGTGCCGACCGGGCTCAACGCATGACATGACCGGCATGCGCATCAACGGGCCGGGAGACTTCACTCGCCCCGGTATTCCTGCAGCTTGTTGCGAAGCGTCCGGATGCTGATGCCAAGGGCCTCCGCGGCCCGCGTCCGGTTGTCCCCGCAGGACTCGAGCACGCGCAGAATGTGCCGCTTCTCGATCTCCGCAAGCGGGAGTTCCACGTCGCTCCGGGCACCCGCGCCCTCGCCGCCATTTTGCTTGGCCCCACCGGAAGCATCCGCAACCGACGCGCGTCCCGTTGCTTTGCCCTGCCTCACAGGAAGCCTCACGGAAACCGGAAACCCAGTTCCCTCTCCGAGCCCCAGAACAACCGGGGAAAGGGGCATGCCCGGTTCGCTTAAAATCACGGCGCGTTCGACGGTGTTCTGAAGTTCCCGCACGTTTCCGGGCCAGCGGTGCGCCTCAAGAATGGAGATGCACTCCGGCGTCAAAGCGACATCCGCCTTGCCGTGCTGCCGGCAGAAATGATTCAGGAAATGGCGGGCCAGAAGCTCCACATCCCCGTCCCTCTCGCGCAGGGGCGGCACGGCGACCGGAAACACGTTCAACCGATAATACAAATCCTCCCGGAAATCGCCCTTCTCCACCGACTTGCCGAGGTCGCGGTTGGTGGTGGCCAGCACGCGCACGTCCACCTGGATCGTCTTGGTGCCGCCCACCCGCTCAAACTCACGCTCCTGCAGCACCCTCAGGAGTTTCGCCTGCAACCTCGGGGAAATCTCGCTGATCTCGTCCAGCAGCAGTGTCCCGCCGTTGGCCAGCTCAAAACGCCCTTCCCGCCGCTCGGTGGCGCCTGTGAACGAACCCTTTTCGTGGCCGAAAAACTCGCTTTCCATGAGGCTCTCGGAAAGTGCGGCACAGTTGACCCTGATGTACGGCTGATTGGCCCTCCCGCTCGCATGGTAAATCGCCTGCGCAACCAGCTCCTTGCCGGTCCCGTTTTCACCCTGGATGAGCACCGTGGCCTCGGTGGGCGCCACCTTGCGCAGCACCTCCCTGAGCATTAAAATCGGGTCGCTTTCCCCCACAAGCTCTTTGGATGAAGTCAGTTCGGAGGCAAGGTACTGGTTGACCCGCACCATCTGGCGGTAGGTTTCCGCTTTCTTCACCAGCACGTCGATCTGGCCGATCGAAAACGGCTTCAACAGATAGTCGAACGCCCCCAAACGCATGCACTCTACCGCGGATTCCACCGTTCCGAACCCGCTCATCATGATTGCCAAGGGCGGATTGAGGCCCTTGAACATCTTTTCCAAAAAAGCCGTCCCCTCGCCATCGGGCAAACGGACATCCAAGAACACCAGGTCAAACTGGTCCCGCTTCATCAGACGCTCCGCATCCGCCAGCGTCCCCGCGCTGCTCACCCCGTACCGTTTTCCCCGAAGCACCTCCTCGAAGGTGCGCCGGATAAAAGGTTCGTCGTCGATTACCAATACTTTTTCAACAGCCATAGGGTGGACGGAAGAGTGACCTTCCTTCCATGCACCCACTCGGCAAAAAAGTCATGCTAAATATTGGATTCGTAGCGCCGACGGACTTGTTTGGCCGTCGGTTTGGGAATTATTTGCACCTCCCCGCGCGACGCGGAGAGCGCATGTTTCAGCAAAAGCTGCTCGTTTTCCTTGTCTAAAAGCATCGCCTTCAATAGGATGCGCTGGGCCTTTTCCGAAACCACCCTCAGCGCGCCGCTTTTCTTCACCCCGACCGCCCTCGTCGTCTCCCGGATCCGCTCCAGGGACGCGCCCAGCGCCTTAAGGAGAAATCTTTTCCTATCCAGCAGCGCGGGTTCGACCGGATTGGCCGAACTCCGGAGCAACCGGTTCTCCTCGAGGAAAAAATCGTAAACCTCCTCGCACAGGGAAGAATGGGCGTGGATGCAGTCCACGATCGGCATGTCCCGCTTCTGCTCACTCTCCCTGGACTGTGCAAGCGTTGCATTCATAATGGATGATGGATGGCGAGGAAGATTCTGATGGAGAACGGGGCGTTGCCTCTGGGGAACTGTGCAGAATTTACCGCTTGATGGAAAAGACCGCCAAGTCTGCGACCCCCCGCTGGACGTTTTCCCTCCATTGACGGTGTTCCGCCCGGTACCGGGCCATATCGACCACGTTTTCAACGTTCATCGGAAGTTTCCGCTGCTTCACCTCCGGTTTTTCGGATTCGCTGATGATGTACCTGTAAACTTCCAAAGCCCTGTCCTTCCCGTCGTCCCTGATATTCAAGCGCTCGTAACAGAGGGCGAGTTGATAGATCACCGGCCAAAGCCACTCGGGGCTGTCTTCAATTGCGGCCAGCGCCTGATAGATCGTCGCAGCCTCTTTCCATTTGCCGGTCTGGTAAAAACCATTGGCAAACTCATTGCCCGCTTTTTTCTGCCAGAACGCCCATTTCTTCGGATCGGCGTCCGCTTTCGCCTTTGCGTCCTTGAGAAGCTCCAAAACCATCTCGTAGGCGTCCATGGGACGGTTCTCCGCCCTGTAGGCGGAAGCGAGCATGTAACGGGCCTCGGCCCCCAGCGCGTGCCGGCTGTAGTCCTTCAAGAATCGCTCCAGCGCGTTGATCGCCCCAGACATGTCATTCAGCATGAAGGTGCAGTGCGCGGACCGGTAGGTCGCCAGGGCCCGTTCCTCCTTTGTCAAATCCGAGCGCAAAGACATGTTGTAAAACTTCTGCGCCTGCTCGAAGTCGCCCTGGACGAAATAGGTGTTTGCGATCTCTTTCTGCGCCTCGCGCGTCACCGCCTTGTACTTCTCCATGTTGGCGCTTCCGCCCTTCATCGCGAGCTGGATCACGGCGTAATACCTCGCAATCGCCATCTTGTAGGCGCCGGTCTCACGGTACACCACCCCCAAACGCAGCAGCCACAGCGTCAAATCAGGATCCGTGGGCAGTTCCTTGCACAACTTCTCGTAAATCGCCGCCGTCTTGACCGCGTCGCCGATCGATGCATAGACCTCGGCGATTTCCACGAGCGCCGCCTTGCGGTCCGTCCCCGGCAAGTCCACTTCCAGCAGGGACTCCAATAGTTTTTCCGCCACCTGAATATCCCCCGCCTTCAACGCCGCGCGGGCGCGATCTGTGAAAATCTTGATTTCCTGAGCCTTGAACTCGGGCGTGCCCGGAACCAGCGCCGGACCCTTGGGCGCGTCTTTCTTGGACTTCGGAGCGGAGGAAAATTCATCGTCTTCCGTTTTCGCGGACTTCCCCTTGGGCTTCGCCTGCGCCAGCAGTCCTGAGGCCGCGATGCCCGACGACTGCTTACCCGCAACCACGCCTAAAGCAGCCGTTTCCGCGCTCGCCGTCGCGGCGAATCCGAAACTGAGCATGGCCCCTGCAACGGAAATGGACGCAAACGTTAAAGCCCGCGCAGAGTTCCGAGCCAGGCCGACTGAGTGACCGACTGAGCGACCCTCGCTTCCCTGACCATTCTCCCGAACCAAAAGCCGCCCGGAAGTCATCCGTCCAAGCATGCACTTCTGGAGGAGCAGCGTCCCGAGGAGCGTGATGGGAACGCTATCGGGAAAGCTATTCGGTGATGAGTGTCGCACGGCTTTGGGCTGGATTGACAATCACAGGAGGCTGCTGGAAAAAACGCCCCTGCGGAGCCGTGGGAACCGGATCGAACAAAAACCTGCGCCTTCTGTCCTGTTGCAGCGGATCGACAATCACGGGCGCCGCGAAGAACTGAAGGACCTCGTTGGGGCCGGGCCCCGCAGAGATGGAACCGCGGCTGGACTCGGGTTGGTAGTTCGGATCGTCTGCACCAGCGGGCGCGGAACCCTCCGGCACAGGGAGTCTCTTGCCAAAAACACTACGGTACGCCTCGATTGCTTCAGTACCCGCCATCGCCTCGGCGGTCTTGCTCAAATCCGGCTTGGGAGAGGAATCGGAGACCCTCGGAGGGGTCCGCTCGGTTCCTGCCGGTGAAGGCGGCCCGAACCGCATCGGCGCCGGGCCGATGGTGCCCAGATACCCCAGCGGGCGGTAGACCAGCGGATACTCCACCGGAGCACCCTTGACTGCATCGGAAACACCTGATTGGGAATTACCTGCGCGTCCGGAAGCCGCGCCGCCCCCCGACCCCGATTGGGCCCCGGCGGACTTCTGCGATCCGCCCGATCCGCCCGACTTCCCACCCTGCGAGGCGGCCCCGTCCGCTCCGCCGGCAAACACCGAATGAGCGAAGCAAACGACTGCGGCGACTGAAGAAATTGTTCTGAATTGGCGCATTGCTTGCCCCAAATCTTAGCAGAGGGCTTGCCAAATTCAGAAAAAACTTCCTCCCTGCGGCCTCTTGCCCCCTCCGGACGACTGCCACCCCCCGCTCCCGAATCCTTGCCCGGTCGGCCGCCACGGACTAGGGTCTTTGCAAAACCATGCCTTGGACCCCATCCATCCCGGAAGGCGACTTCGCCGCCTTCATCTTCGACTGCGACGGCACCCTCGCCGACACCATGCCCAACCACTACATCGCCTGGTGCAGGGCCCTGAGGGAGCACGCGGTCCTTTTCCCGGAATCGATGTTCTACTCCCTCGGAGGCGTCCCCACCCACCGGATTGTCGAGATCTTGAACGAGCAAAACGGCCTGAGTCTCGAAGTGGACGCACTGGTGCGGCACAAAGAGGCCATTTTCCTTGAGCTGAGCGAGCAAATCGCCCCAATCCATGAGGTTGTGGAAATCGCGCGCCTCCACCACGGCACCAAGCCCCTCGCGGTCGCAAGCGGCGGACACCGGCACATCGTGCAAAAAACCCTGGAGACCATCCAAGTCTCGCACCTGTTCGACACCGTCGTGGGGTCCGAGGATTACGTCAACGGGAAGCCCGCTCCGGACCCGTTCCTTGAAGCCGCCCGTCGCCTTGGGGTCGCCCCGCAAAGATGCCTGGTTTTTGAAGACACTGAAACCGGTCAAACCGCGGCTCACGCGGCGGGGATGCAATGCGTCCTCGTGCCACCCGCCCACCTCCGAGCCTGAAGGATGAAGAAGGCCCCCGAACGGGAAAATCTGCTGACGCTGCTGAAACGCACCTTCGGCTACTCCTCCTTCCGCCCGCTTCAGGAGCAAATCATCTCCGACTGCCTCGCGGGACTCGACGTCTTCGCCCTGCTCCCGACCGGCGGCGGCAAATCCCTCTGCTTCCAGCTTCCCGCCATTGCACGGGGCGGCCTCACGCTCGTGGTCTCGCCGCTCATCGCGCTCATGAAGGACCAGGTCGACGGACTGCTCGCGAGCGGCGTCCAGGCGACTTTCCTGAACTCCACCCTCTCCGCCGCCGAATCCAAGGCGCGTTTCCGCGGCTTGTACCGGGGCGAATACCGGCTTCTCTACATCGCCCCGGAACGCCTGATGATGCCGGGCTTTCTTGAGCGCCTGCCCGAGCTCAACATCCAGCAGATCGCCATCGACGAAGCCCATTGCATCAGCGAATGGGGGCATGACTTCCGACCCGAGTACCGCCAGCTTGCCGGCCTCAGGGAGCACCTTCCCAGCGTCCCCTTCCTCGCACTCACGGCCACCGCCACGCTCCGCGTTCGCGAAGACATCGTGCGGCTCCTCCAGTTGCGCGAACCGCGCTGTTACACCGCCAGCTTCAACCGGCCGAACCTGACGTACCGGATCATTCCGAAAAACAAACCCACACAGCAGGTCGTCGACTGGATCCAGCAGCACCCCGACGATTCGGGGATCGTTTACTGCGCGAGCAGAAAGAGCACCGAGGCCGTCGCCGAAAAACTCAAAGCGTCCGGCATCCCCGCGCTGCCCTACCACGCAGGACTCGACGCGGATGTCCGCGATAAAACGCAGGAGAAATTCCTGCGCGACAAAACCCGCGTGATCTGCGCGACCGTCGCCTTCGGCATGGGCGTCCACAAGCCGAACGTTCGCTTCGTGATCCACTTTGACCTGCCGAAAAACATCGAGGGCTACTACCAGGAAACGGGGCGCGCCGGGCGCGACGGGCTCCCGGGCGAATGCGTGCTTTTCTACAGCTCCGCCGACGCCATCAAGCAGCGCACTTTCATCGAGGAAAAAACCGACCGCGACGAGCAGCGGATCGCCCGGGACCAACTGCAGCAGATGATCCACTACGCCGAATCGGGAGCGTGCAGGCGCTCGACGCTGCTCGCGTACTTCGGCGAAACATTTTCCGAAGTGCCGTGCGGCGGCTGCGACAACTGCCTCGAACCCCGCGAACAATTTGACGGCACCCTGGCCGCGCAAAAATTTCTGTCCTGCATTTACCGTCTGCGACAGGCCTCGCGGTTTTCGGTCGGACTCAACCATGTCATCGAGGTGCTCACCGGCAGCGCTTCCGAAAAAATACGCCGCTGGGGGCATGACAAACTGTCCACCTACGGCATTGGCAAAGAACACTCGCGCACCGAATGGCAGTCGATCGGCCGCGAATTGATTCGCCTCGGACTTTGCACGCAGTCGGCCGAACGCCTGAGCACCGTCGAACTTTCCGCCGACGGCACCGCATGGCTCAAATCCAGAACCCCGCTGAACCTCACCCGGCCGATCGCCACAAAAGCGCGGCCCGTGCGCCCTCGCATCGAGGGGGACATCGTTTGCGACGAGGATCTGTTCCAAGTGCTGCGCACCCTGCGGAGGGAAGTCGCCGAGGAGCGCAACGTTCCACCCTACATCATCTTCACGGATGTCACCCTGCGGCATCTCGCCGCGCGCCAGCCGAAGAACGAGGACGAATTCGCTGAGCTCCCGGGCGTCGGCGAACGCAAACTGCGCGACTTTGCGCCGGTGTTTCTGTCGGCCATCCAAGCGTGGAAAGTTTCGAAGCGCCGCGCTTGAACGTTGCAACCGGCCAACGCGCAGCGAACACGACGCACCCGAATAAGCACCAAGTGCTATCCCGTATCAGAGCCGCATCACTGCCGCCTCCAACGCGCCGCACCGATGCGCTCGCCCAACGGCCCGCAACCCACCAGCACGATTTCCGGAGCGCCGCGCTCCCGCGAGAGCCCGGGATCCAGCGTAAACTCGGCCACCCAGTCGTTCTTCCCCTCGGTGTCGACGATCATCTGCTGAACCTTCCAATGCCCGGGACTTTCCCCTCCTTTTTTGTCGAAGTAAATGTGGCGCCGGTTCCGCCCCTCGGCATCGAGCCTCGGCCGCTCGTGCTCCAAAAGATAACACGCATGCGCGGCCGCCAAATCTTCCTCGCGCCACACCTCTTCCTGCGCGGGCGCGGGATTGGTCAAACCGAGCGCCACGGCATAGTCGCCGCATGCAAACGCGCGCAAAAACGCCATGGTCTTTCCATGAATCCCCGCCTCAAGCCGGCCTTCATCGGAACGAACGCCCGCACCGAATGACGACTGCACCGTCGGCGCACGGCCGTGTTGCGCCGACGGATGCACGCCTCCCGGCTGCATCGCCTCCCAGCGTTCCAGAAGACTCGAATCCACCTGCCGCACAAGCGCGCCGAGATACGTCTCCATCTCGAAAAGATCGGCGTTCTTGGCGGCGTCCGGCACCGTCTGCGACAGCACCTTGTGCACGCTGGAAATGTGGCGCAACAACAACCCCTCCGAACGCTCCAACTGGTACACCTTCACATAATCCGCAAATGACCTCGAATCCTCCAGCATCTCGCGCACGACGGACTTCGGCTTTATGGTCTCCACGCCCACCCATGGGTGTCTGCCGGAAAAATCATTGAAGCTCGCGTAAATAAAATCGCGGTTGGGCTTCGGGTGCTCCAAAAGCTCGAGTTCCTCCATCCTCTTCTCAAACGGCACTCCCTCGGCCTTCATCTCCGCAACCGCAGCCGCCTTGAGCTTGTCGAGTTGCCTGCGCAGTACCAGCTCGGGATCCTCCAAAATCGACTCAACCAAGCTCAGCACCACCCACGCGTAGTCGGGCGCACCCGGATCAATCAGCGAAATCGCGTCCACCAGATAAAGCGACAACGCCTGGTTCATCGAGAAATCGGTCTGCAATCCAACGTTCACCGCCACCCCCGTCCCGTCCCTTTTCGCACCGGCCGCGAGGCCGAGCACCCCGTGTTCTAAAAGCGCGCGGAACAACTGCCACGCCCTGCGCATGAGCGCCCGCTTCGATTTTGCACCCTCGTGGCAGCTGCGAATCAAACCACGCATCGCCGCGGCCCCGCCCGATTCGCGGCTGAGCACGTTCAGGAGCATCCCGTGATCGATCCGAAACCGGCTCACAAGCCTCTCGGGGACACTCGCCACCATTCTCTCAAAAGTCTGCCTGTCCCAATTCGTGAAATTCTTTTCCGGCGGCTTCCGCTTCACATACTTTTTTCCAGTCGCCTCGAACTTGCGCTGAAGCTGCAGGTTTTCGATGGCATGCTCCGGAGCCTGCACCACCACCCAGCCGCGATCGTCAAACCCCTTGCGGCCCGCCCTCCCCGTGATCTGATGAAAATCCCGCGCGGAGAGGATCACATTTTTTTCACCATTGAACCTGCACAAGCGCGTAAGCAGGACGCTGCGGATCGGCACATTGATTCCCACGCCAAGCGTGTCCGTCCCGCAAATCACCTTGAGCAAGCCCGTCTGCGCAAGCCTCTCGACGGCAAGCCGGTATCGCGGAAGCAACCCCGCATGGTGCAGCCCGATGCCGTGGCGCAAAAGCCGCTTGATCTCCGCCCCGTACGGACTCGCGAAGCGCTCCCCTTCAAGCGCCTCCGCGATCTTCGCTTTTTCCTCGCGGCTGCAGAAGTTGATGCTCGAAAAATTCTGCGCGCTATCGGCGGCATCCGCCTGCGTGAAGTGAACCACGTAAACAGGACCGCGGCCGCCGTTGATCAATCCTTCAAGCGTCACCGAAAGAGGCTCCTCCGAATACTCATACTCCAGAGGCACCGGGCGCTCGACTGAACTCACATTCAGCGTCGGCCGACCGTTAAGCGAAGTCAGCGCGTCGGAGAAAAAACCCACGTCGCCGAGCGTTGCGGACATCAGCAGAAACCTTGCGTTCGGCAGCGCGAGCAACGGCACCTGCCAGGCGACGCCGCGCGCCGGATCCGAGTAATAGTGGAATTCATCCATGATGACGTCCGCAAAATCGGCGGCGGCCCCCTCGCGAAGCGCGATGTTGCTGAGCACCTCGGCGGTGCAGCACAGGATGGGCGCGTCGCGGTTGACCGAGGCGTCTCCGGTGCTGAGCCCGACGTTTTCAGGACCGAAAACACGGCACAACTCCAGCCACTTCTCGTTCACCAACGCCTTGATCGGACACGTGTAAACGGACCGACCCGCTCCAGACACCGAACGGAAATGCAGCAGCCTCGCAACCAGCGATTTCCCGGACCCCGTCGGCGTATTGAGAATCACGTTGCGCCCCTCTGAAAGCGCGAGCACCGCTTCCTCCTGCGCGGGATAAAGGCGCAGCCCAAGACTTTCCACATGATCCAGAAACCTCTCAAGCACCCGGTCGTCCCCGACAAAATCTCCGGCGGGCACGCGGGGAGCAGCACCGGCGACTGCGACCGGCGCGCTGTTTGGTTTCGATGTCACCCCGCGAGTCTCGGCGTTGCGAGCCACACAATCAACCCGCGATCAAACACGCAGACGACCCCGCCGCTCAGAGACAAAACCGCCAGGGAAAGCTCAACCGAAGATGCGTCAAGCACCCCGGTGAACACGTGCTTCAATCCCTGAAGTTTTTAAAAGCGAGTCCCACTCCGAAATCTTTCCCTCGTAAAAACTGGATCACGTTCTGGAGGTCATCCCGTTTTTTCCCGGTCACGCGGATCTGCCTTTCCTGAAGCGTGCTCTGCACCTTGGTTTCGTGCGCTTTGATTGCCTTCACGATTTCCTTCGCCTTCTCGCCATCGAGTCCCTGCTTGATTTCCAGATCCTGAGTCGCATGCCCAAGGGGCGAAATCTCGGGCTTCTTCCGGTCGACATTCCTCAAATCGATGTTCCGCTTGGCGAGTTTGCCCACGGTGATCTCCTCGAGGCTCTTGAGCCGGGATGCGTCCTCGGCCGAGAGAAAAATCTTGTTCAATTTTGCGTCCCACCGGATTTCCGCATTGGATCCCTTGAAATCAAAACGCGTCACCAATTCCTTCCGCGCTTGGTTGATGGCGTTATCAATCTCCTGCGTGTCCACTTCAGAAACGATGTCGAAAGAAGGCATAGGGCGCAGAGTGTGCGCAAAGCTCCCTTTCAACCGAAAGCCCAAAGTGGCCCCGCCGAACAAGCCCCGCAGGAAACCGCGCTAGCGCCCCCTGTGCGAGGCCAGGCTCAAGTGCGCGTAATTGTCGGAAGTGCAGCGAGAATGCTGGGGAAAGAACAGCCTCGCCATTTTGTTCGCCTCAGCCACCTGCCCCGGCAGCATGCCGATGCCGAGGGCATCGCGCTCTTCGGCGGATTTTTCATGCCCCTGGGCGGCCGCAAGATTGAGCCAGCAGTAGGCTTCGACAGCGTCTTTCAGGGTGCCCGCTCCGACGGCGCACATTTTCCCGAGTTCATACTGCGCCTCGGCGTACCCTTGGTTGGCAGCCTTGGTGAGCCACTTGATCGCGGTCACCTTGTTGCAACGCACGCCGTCCCCGGATGCGAAAGCCATCCCGAGATAAAACTGGCCCGGCGCGTAATCCTGATCCGCCGCCAGCAAAAAGTAATGCGCCGCACCCTCCAAATTGCGCTGCGCGCCGACGCCCCTTGCGAGCATCAGTCCGAAATTCACCTGCCCTTCCGCATTGCCCTGCTCCGCAGCCTTACGGAACCAGAAGAGTTGATTTTTCTCACCTGCGGCACGGGCAAGCGAAGACTCCGACTGCACAATCAAACCTAGATTGACCTGTGCAAACGCATTCCCGGAATCCGCAGATTTCCGGAACCACTTTACCGACTCCGCAACGTTCCGGGACAAACCGTCGCCGTTCAGATACAGCATTCCAAGAGCCAGGTTTCCCTCGGCGTTGCCATCCTCCATCGACCGGTCGATCCACTCTCTGGCTTCTCCGAGCGTCTTCGGCATCCGCGGTTCATTCGAACGCATCGACCACACCAGCGCCTGTGCAGGCGCGTGTCCCGTCGCCGCAGCCCTTCCGTACCAGCGCAACGCCTCCGCGTGATCGACCGCCACCATGTCTCCGCGCTCGTAACACAAAGCAAGCGCCATCTGGCTCGGCACAATCCCCGCCTCCCCGGCGGACTTCAACCATTGCAACGCCGCCTCCGGATCGCGCGCGACGCCCGTTTCACCCCGCGCGCAGATCATCCCAAGAAAACACTGCGCATTCGCGTCACCCTGCTCCGCGGCCTTCCGGTACCACTTCGCCGCCTCGGCCACGTTCTTCGCCACGCCGGACCCCTCCTCGTACATCGAACCGAGAATGGTTTGAGCGCGCGCGTTCCCGAGTTCCGCCGATTTCCGGTACCACCCGAGGGCGGCCGCAAAATCCTTCTTCACGCCATTGCCCGTCTCCAACATCACGGCAATCGCGTTCTGTGCCTCCGTGTTTCCAGCATCCGCAGCCTGTTTGAAAAACTTGAACGCCGCCTCGGGGTTCTTCGCCACCCCCAGTCCTTTCATATACACCGAACCGAGGTTCAACTGCGCCTCGCAACTTCCTCCCTCCGCGGCCGCCTTCAGAATCCTCAATCCCTCGCGCGCCTTTTCCGCAGCAGACGCGCCTTCCGTTTCCAGCAGCGAAATCGCATACGCGCAGCGCGCGCTCAACTCGCCCTGATCGGACGCAAGTTTGAACCAACGCGCAGCCTCCTGCGCATCCGCATCCACGCCCCGTCCCTTCAGATACAACGCGCCCAGATGATACTGGGCCCGCGCGTTGCCCTGTTCCGCCGCTTTCCGGTACCACTGGAACGCCAGACCCAAATCCATTTCAACCCCCTGTCCGCTTTCGTACAGAGCGCCGAGTATCGACTGGCTTTCCGAGTTGCCCTTTTCCGCAGCCTGCCGGTACCACTCGACCACTTCACCGGTCAACTCGCCCTGCTTTTTGGCGGCACTCCCCGGGGCAACCGCCCCGGAGCCGCCCGCGAGCGAAATGTGCCAGTCGAACAGACGGGTGCTCGGTTTGCCGGAATCGTTCCGTCCCGACGATGCCGAGTCCGCAAGGCACACCCCGTGCAAGAGGGGGATTCCCGCACCGAGCAGGAAAGCCCCCCTTAAAACGGCAGGAAATCGGCGGCGCATCCGGTCATGAAAGCAGGCTCAAGTTGCATTGTCATTTATTTTTCGCCCAACCAAACTTTCATACGGGCGTTATTTAAACATATCGAAAATTATTTAAATTTTTATCTATCAACAGTATAAACCTGATCCAAACACGCCGCCCCGCCCGCGTTCGTGACTCAAACGTCACGCAGCGCCGCGCCCTAAAAATTCCAGAAGCCTTCCCGCCCACCACCTGTGGAATCCGCCCCGCCATGCCAAAAATCCAAGATGGCCCCCACGCGCCGGCACCTCGAGGGAGAAATGCGGGTTCCCGCGCGCCTCTTCCCACGGAAAAGATTCGCCGCCCAGAAACGGGTCGTCCCCCGCATTCAACAGGAGCGACCGGACCGCGATGCGGCGCAGAAACTGCCTGCTGCTGGACTTCGCCCAGTAATCTTCCGCACCCGAAAAACCGTGGAGGGGCGCGGTGTAAACCTCATCAAACTCCCGCAGTGAGCGCGCCGTGACGTCGGGGACCGCACGCGGGAATCGGGCGCGCTTTTCCCGCATCTTCGCATTGAGCGTTTGCAAAAACCGCTTCAGGTAAATCCGGTTTGCGATCTTGGAATCCAAGGCGCAGGCCGTCGAATGCAGATCCACGGGTGCGGAGATTGCAACGGCGGCCGAAACTTTCGGGTGCGGCGCGGATTCCCCGAGATACTTGAGCACAAGGTTGCCTCCCAAACTAAACCCCACCAAGGCCACCTCTTGATATCCCGGCGCCGCATGCCGGATGACGGCCGCCAGATCGTCCGTTTTCCCGGAATGATAAGCGGGCAAAAGCCTGTTGGGAACGGGGCCGCATCCCCGGAGATTCCACGCAAGCGCGTCCCAACCAGCTCCCGCCAACGCCTCCGACGCCGTTTTCACGTACCCGGCATCCATGCTGCCCTCCAATCCATGGCAGAGCACCGCAAGCCGATCCTTGCCGCCCCGCCTCCACCCGAGCGAAAGAAAATCCCCGTCCGCAAGTTCGAGTGTCTCAGCCTGAAAACTCCGCGCCCGATCCGCGGCCGGCACCCCCTGCCACAGGGTCTGCAAGTGCGCGTTGCCCATCAAAAACGGCGCCCGGAAAACGGAATCAACAACCGGCATAAAAACGCGAATGCTCCATCTGTTTGCCAACCAAACTACATTTCTTTGCTAACCAAACTCCAAAACAACCCGATAGACAACTTCATGCGCCTTCCCACCCTGACCGGCGCAGCTCTGAGCATCCTCATCGGTCTCTCGGGTTGCGCCTCCCCCCGCAACTACGCTTACCGGTTCGTTCCCGGAAAAACAGCAGTCCTGCGCGACGGGAAAGCCGAAGCCCCTCCGAACGCGCCCCGCGAAGTCCATGCTGCAATCGCCGCCGGAAACGAATTGGTGGGGTTCCCGTACCGGTACGGCGGCGGCCACGGGACGGGCGCGTGCTCCGGCTACGACTGCTCCGGCGCCGCGTCCCATGTGCTGAAAGCGGCGGGCAAACTTTCCACCCCGATCCCGTCCAGTTCGTTCCGGCGTTATGGAGAGAGCGGCCAAGGGGATTGGATCAGCATTTACGCGAGGAACGGGCACGTTTTCCTCGTGGTGGCGGGGCTGCGTTACGACACCGGCTACACGGGCCAGGAGCACGGCCCGCGCTGGTCGACACTGGGCCGCCCAGCGACAGGATGCGTGGTGCGGCACCCCCGGGGGCTTTAGAGTTCCAAAAAGCGTTCCAAAACGCTCTCCCTGCGCGCAGTCCAGCGCGCATCAACGCAAAACCTCGCCCCTGGCCGGATCACCCGGCAGATCCAGCAACTGCACCTTGTTGATGCTGGTGAAACGACCGTGGTCTGTGAACTGCCGCACGATTCGCTTTTGCGCGTCCAACTCAAAGAACTGGGCCGTTGTCGCAAGATAACCATGGCCCAGCCAGTTCACCACCAACGTGTGACCGTCCGGCAACCTCTGAAACCCGCTTATCAGGCGCAAAGGATTCTGCGGCACTTCCTGCGTCCCCAACTTCCAAACCACGCGGCCTTCACGGTCATACTCAAGCAGAGCCTCGCCCTCGCCGCACGCCACCAGCAGATTTCCACCGGGCAACTCGCGCACCTCGTGGGGATCGCCCGGCGTCTTGATCACGCGCAAAAGCTCGCCCGCGGCACTGAGCTCAAGCACCGCGCGCTCCGCCTTGGCGCTGACAAGATAGCGCCCGTCTTCCGTTCGCCGGCAGCCGCGCATCTGGTCATGCACGCTCTTGGTTTTCACTGGCACCGCGATCTCGCGGCGGATGCCGCCGTCACGCCCGACCTCCACCAGGCGGCGGCTGCCGCATTCGACCACCAGCACAGATCCATCCGGAAGCGGCTGGCAGCCATGCACCTCGCTGCCCTCCGGGCTCGAGTACTCCCACACCACCTGCTTGTCCATCGTCACCTCGCGCGCGCCGCGGATGTGGCTGAAGAGAACGTTTCCGCTTTTGAGCATCCACACGTCCTGGGGTTTGACCGCGGGAAACTGCCACTCGATATCGCCTTCCGCTCCGATCACGGCAACCTTGTCCCCGCCATAGTCACTCACAAGCACACGCCTCCCGAATCGAGCGGCCGCTTTCGCCGCGGCAGGCGGTTGCAGGGCATCGGGAACGCCGTTGTTATCGCGATCGAATGGGAGCGGATCGTCGTAGTCTTTCCGCCCGTCCCCGTCGTGGTCTCCGCCGGGCTGCAACCACTCCCCACTCCCCGGATGCGCCTCCGCTTTCAGCCGCAGCGCGCGCCAGAGATGCATCGCAGCCTCGGCGCGCGTGAGCGCGCGCGTGCCGTAGTTTGCAAGCGTGCTGTCTGCCGGCAGGGCGAGGCGCTTCATCCAATCGGCAAGCGTTGCGCGGGTCGCGTCACCCTCCGGATTAAAACGGGCACCCAGGGGCGAAAAATCCCCCCACGCGACCATCGACTCAATAAAGGCCCGGTCCGGGTCCTGCTCCGCAACGTCGGCGTACGAAGGCTTCGCACGAAGCTCCCATTCTTTGGCTCCGGGAATCAACCGGCACAGCCGCGCGAGCAAGCCCGCCAACTCGCGCCGTTTCACGGATTGTTCGGGTCTGAAAAACAAACTCGCGGGATCAACCTGCCAGACGCCGCGCACGGCAAGCATGTTCACCGCTTCGAAACACAGATCCTCGGGGGCCACGTCGTGCCACGGCCAAAGCAGCACCCCGGGCCCGCCCGCCCCCCGCGCCAACTGCAACTGCAGCTCGCGGACCCTGCGCAGGTCGCCCGCCACCTCGCGAGGCTCGCTGCCGTCGCGCAGGCAGATCCACGCAAGCGTCGCTCCTGCCTGCCCCACGTGCATCATCTGTCCATGAACGCGGATCGCCGACTGCACCACGCTGCTCACCCCGATGTTTTTGCCAGCACCGATCAATCCGTTCATCGCAACGGGAACCAACCCGCGCAGGGGAAAAGTGGAGCGATCCGTGTCGGTGTGCCAGCCGCGCGTCGGCGTGTGGATGTTGCGCCACGCACCGTCGCGCGACCCATCGAGAAACCCGCGCCGGGTCGGATGAAAGTCGATGTTGAACTGAAACCCAAACACGCCGTCCGTCGGCAGCACTTTCGCCCACATCGGGTCCCGGCCCGCCGCGCGAATATCCTGCTCGCGGAGCATGTACAGCGCCTCAAGCCGCAACCCCTCGCGGACGTATGGCTTCGGCGGCAGCTTGTCCGCGGTCCCGAACTCCCCGCTCAGACGCATGTAACGGAACGACTGCGGAAAATCCCCTGTGCGCTCGTGCACCGCCGTCTGCAGATGGTACAGCATCCCGAGCGAATGCTGCTTCACGTCTTCAAAAACAATGCGCCGCTGCGCAGGCGACATGTCCACCATGTTTTTCTTCGAAGCCCCCGCCTCGTTTTTTTCAAGAGCGTCCACGACGCGCGCCGGAAGCTGGCAGAGCGGATAATCCTGCGCCGGATAATTCAAGAACGTGGCCTCGGTCCCTGCTGCAAAACCGTTGTGCCACCGATCCACCAGACGGCGGTGCGTGTAGGGACTGTTGCCGCTCGGGGAGTAGATGCCTCCGCTCATGTCGCTCTCCACCCAGGGCGCAATCTTGTCCAGCGCCGCAAACGAGGCCGCGTGATACGTCGCGGGCTTTGCAATGATCTCCGGTTTCCCTCCCGTCTCCCTGAGCACCATGCACCAAGAAATCGGGTTCATCTCCTGTCTTCCCGCGTCATCGTAGGATTCCGGCGCGCTCGCCTCGCCAAACCTCGACCTCAAATCCGGACCGGCCCCGTAGGCGGCGCCACTGAGCCGGATCACATCGCCCCAGTCGCTCGCATCCATCGTCAGCCGGGCTTTCACCCGCAGCCGGCCCGCACCGCCGCCGTCCGTGGATTCAAACTCCACGGCATCCACGCGTCCTCCCGTGACCGCCACCTTTGCCGGCTGCCAGCCGGATTCGATCCGCAGCGCCCCGCTCCGCACGCACGGCTCCAACAGTTCCGAAAATATCTTCGCAGCCGCGGCAGCCTCGATGGTTTCCGTTCCGCAAAAAGCGTTCCCCGGACAAGGCACTCCGTAGGTGGCGGAATTGTGCGCACGGATGCGGCGCAGGACTTCCAGGAAAATGCCGCTCCTTGGAAAATGGGTGCGCGCGTTGTTGACGACAGTCCATTCATCCGGACACCCGACGCCCTCCGCGCTGAACTGTCCGCCGAGCCACTGGATATCATTCACCAAAACAATCCGCTTCACCCCCAGTCTTGAAGCCTGCACCGCCGCCGCGCATGCGGACTCATTTCCACCCACGATCAGCAGATCCGCTTCCAACACCTCCGCCCCGAGGACTCCAGGGAGCGTGAGAAGAACGAGCAAAAGTTTCTTCATAACTGACCCATCGGCTGCACCATCGGCCAGAGCTTGATCTCCTCGGTAACAAGATGCGCCGGCATGCCGGCCACCTCCACGATCAGATTGCCGAGATCCGCAGGTGCGATGCACTTCGCGAGCACTTCAGGGTCGCGCGGCGGGAGGTTTGCGGAGGATGTGAAATCGGTCTGCCCCCAGGACGGCAGCACGGAGGTGACACGCACGCCGTGCGGCCGCAGCTCGGTGAGGAGGCAGCGCGTGAACTGCAGCACCCCGGCCTTCGCCGCCGAATACACGCCCCATCCCGGCCATGCGTGCGTGGAGCATGCGCTGCCGATGTTGACAATCAGCCCGCTGCCCTGCTTCTGCATGATCGCCGCCGCTCGGCTGCACCCAAGCAGCGTGCCAGTGAGATTGCTCGCGATGCTCCGCGCGATCGCGGCGTCGCTCTGCTGGCTTGCCGGACAGATTTCCACGCCCTCCCCCGCATTGTTCACCAGGATGTCGAGCCGCCCCGTCTGCGCCAACACGGCGGACAGCAACCGGTCCCACGCTGCCGGATCCGAGGCGTCCGCGACGAAAGCCGCCGCCCCGATGCGCCGGGCGGACTCGGCTAAGACCGCCGCGGAACGACCGGTGATCCACACGCGCGCCCCCGCGTTTACAAGCGCCTCCGCAATTCCGGCCCCGAACCCGCGGGAGCCTCCCGTGACAATGGCCGTCTGGTTGTGTAATGAACTCTTCATTGAAATGACAAACTTTGTATGGTTCTCAAACATCGCGATTGCGTTTGCAATCACAAACCGCAATTGAATGGAGGGACACGATGCGCAAAGAAACGACATCCAAGAAAACAACCAGGAAAAAGCCCGCTTTGGACCGGTACCGCGTGCCCATTCTGGACCGCACTCTGGATCTTCTCGAACTGCTCTCCGGCCAGCCCGGCGCCCTCACCGTGACCGAACTCACCGCGGCCCTGGGCATGCCTAAAAACTCCGTCTTCCGCATCGCGAGCACCCTCACCCTGCGCGGGTATGCGGAGCGCGACGAGGACACCAAAGCGTACCGCGCAACCGGGAAACTCCTGAGCCTCGGCCACGCCGCCGTGGGAGGGCAGCGCCTCGTGCAGGCAGCCTCGCCGGTGTTATCCTCCCTGCGAAACGCAAGCGGCGAGACCGCCCTGCTCGGCACGCTTGCCGGAAGCCACGGAACGGTGCTCGATCAGGTGCCCTCGCCACTCCCTGTCAAAGTCGTTGTCGAGATCGGACACGCGTTTCCATTGCACACCGCGGCACCCGCGAAAGCCATTCTGGCTTACCTGGATTCCGGCAAACAAAACGCCCTCATCAGGCAGATCAAGTTCACCAAACGCACGCCGCGCACGATCACCTCCGCCGGCGCGTACCTGCGCGAGCTCAACGAAGTCAAAGCCCGGGGCTACGCTGTCGACCGGGGGGAGGAAAGCGACACGTTTGCCTGCGTCGCGGCCCCCGTGTTCGACCACCGCGGCGAACCCGTGGCGGCCCTGTGGGTGAGCGGCCCGTCCGACCGCGTCAGGCCCGCCTTATTCGGCAAGCTGGGTGAGATGGTCAAACGCCACGCCGCCCAGCTCTCCCGCTCGCTGGGATCCCCCGCAAGCGCCGCGGCAAACACCGCCAGCAAACCGAAAGCGTAAGCGAGCACGTTCCTCCGCGCGTGCCCCCACTCGTGCACCCGCGCGAACGGGCGGGCCGCCCGGCACGTCGACGCAACAGGCCCTTTCAGGCCCTTTTATGCCCAGAAGCCGTCCCTTGTCGCCGCAGTCAGCGGCGCGGGCGCGATTCGGCGCGGCGCAGCGCCTTTTTTTCAAGTCCCTCCACAAAGGCCGGAGACACGAACGGACTTCCGCCTTTCTTGATCTTTTCCAAGCGCCTTGCGTGCTGCGTCTCCACACGCCCGCGCACCGGCGTTTTCCGGGCGCCCGACGGCCTGCCCGCACCGGCCGCGGCTTTTCCACGCGGCCCAACACCCGCACCAACACCCGTACCGACACTTGGCCGGGGCGCGCCGCCGGGCTTTTGCGCCCCCTCGCCCGGCCCGGGCTTCGGAAGCAGCTGCCCGAGATAAATCCTGTGCACGGCCCGCTTCGCGGTGGCGTGCGCTTTCGCCTCGTAGGTCTGCACACGGAACCCCGCGCGGCCGAGGTTCTGCACAAACTCAGGCTCCGCGCCCGCGGACCAATAGGCCACGAGCCCGTTGGGACGCAGCGCGCGGGCGACCGAGTTGAATCCCGCACGCTCGTAGAGACGCGCGTTTTTCGACTGCACCCAGGAAGACGGCGTGTGATCGGTATCGAGCAGGATCGAATCGTACGCATGCTCCCCCTTCGCTCCGCGGATCACCTCAAAGACATCTTTGATGATCACCTTCACGCGCGGATCGGCGAGGAGCGGACCATTGACACCCTGCAGAAAATCACGGTTCCATTGGACGATCTCCGGCAGCAATTCGGAAACGTGCACCACCGCTCCCGGCCCGACGATTTCCAACACCCGCTTGAGTGTGTACCCCAAGCCCAATCCGCCGATGAGCACGCGGGGTTTTGAAAGATTGCGCAGATGCCTGCACCCGATGTCGGCAAGCAGCAGCTCGGAAACCGTCGCAATCGTACTCATGAGATTGCGACCGTTGTGCTTGATGTAAAATTCGCCGTCGTGCCTGTGCAGCCTGATGCGCGATCCGTCCGGAGAGGCGACTTCTGCAAGGATTTCGAATGGCTTGATCAACGCCCGCCAGTCTGCTCTGCAAACCGGACACAACGCCAGCCCGTTCGCTGGATTCTTCAAACGCGGCGCGCTTAAACCGCGTGCTCGCCCGTCTCAGGCTGCATCCGGAAGTGGGAAGATAAAAAAGCCTCCAGTTTTTCCATCGCGGCACGCAGCTCGCCTCGGATCTGTTCGGCGCCCGGCGAATCATCCAGCGGGGGATTGAAAATTGTCTCGTAACGCGCCGCCAGCGATTTGCCGCTGCGCCCGTCCTTTGCAAGAGCCAGAAGCGCCTCCACCCGATCCACAAGAAATCTTGCGCGCCGGATGTTTTCCAACGCCTCCTCCTCGCTGATTGCGTGCCTCGCAACGCCAAGGAGCTGCCTGCACTCGAATTCGCGGCACCGCCCTGGGCGGCTTTCGTAAATCGTACAGGAGCCGCCGCGATGGGCCGCGCAAGGCTGAAGGCAGAACAGTTCCCCGTGCCTGCGCTTGATCTTCAATCCGAGCGCACGCAGCGCCCGCACCGGATCGGCCGACTGCAGCTTTGCCCCGAAAAACAACACGCCGTCGCAGCACATCCCGCACTCCGCGCAAAGGCGCGTCGCGGCGCGGGGATCGCCGGGATTGCGGGGATCGTTTTGGATGGAACCGCTCACTGGGTTCTCGATCATGCCGGACAAGCTGCGGCTTGCTAACCAAAACGCGCGGGGCAGGACCGTGAATCTTGGGGGTGGCATCCTCCCTCACAATCTTTTAGCCTCTCCAAAGCGGTTCTCCGGCGTCTCCGTCGCCGACAGATCACGCGCATCCCCTCGAACGAACCAGAGCACTTCCACCCCCCACCGAACAAGCGCCGAGCTCCCCATGACGCCGTGCCGTCCGTCCCGCCTCAAACGCGCGCACGGTTCCCTGCCCGGGAGCACGGGTTCCCCCTAAGATTCAACCCCGCCCCCAGTTACCTTCACAATGGTCACGCGCTCCTCCATTCCCGCAATCCTGACGCTACTCACCGTGGCGACGCAGACCTTCGCCGCGGAAAAAGTCCGCTTCAACCGCGACGTCCGCCCCATCCTTTCGGACACCTGCTTCCACTGCCACGGCCCCGATGAAAAGGAGCGCAAGGGCGGGCTCCGTCTGGACCTGCGCGCCGAGGCGATGAAGCCCGCGAAATCCGGCGCCACAGCGATCGTGCCGGGCAAGCCCGAGCAGAGTGAAATCATCACGCGGGTTCTAAGCAAAGACGCGGAGGAGGTCATGCCTCCGAACAAGCTGCACAAAAACCTGAGCGCGGCCCAAAAAGAAGTCCTCCGGAAATGGGTGTCGGAGGGAGCCGAGTACGAAGGACACTGGGCATTCATCAAACCCGTCCGGGTCGAGCCTCCCGTAAAGGCGGCGAACCCGATCGACGGTTTTCTTCGCGCAAAACTCGCGTCCGCCGGGCTGCAGCCCTCACCCGCCGCGCCGCGGGAGGCGTTGATCCGCAGAGTGACGCTGGACCTGACCGGGCTGCCTCCCTCACCGGCAGACGTGCAGGCGTTCCTCGCGGACACTCAACCGGGAGCCTACGAACGGGTCGTGGACCGACTGCTCGCCTCGGCGGCTTACGGGGAACACATGGCTGCGCCATGGCTCGACCTCGCCCGGTACGCCGACAGCAACGGATTCCAAAGCGACACGAGCCGCGAAATGTGGCACTGGCGGGACTGGCTCATCGGCGCGTTCAACCGCAATCTCCCCTTCGATCAATTCACCATCGAGCAGATCGCCGGCGACATGCTCCCCAACGCGGCCAAGGATCAAATCCTCGCAACCGGATTCAACCGCAACCACAGGCTCAACGGCGAGGGCGGGCGCATCGTTGAAGAGTGGTTTGCGGAGACGGTGATCGACCGCGTCGAAACAACCGGTCTGACTTGGATGGCGCTCACCTTCAACTGCTGCCGCTGCCACGACCACAAATACGACCCCATCACCCAAAAAGAATTCTACCAACTCTTCAGCTACTTCAACTCCTGCGACGAAACCGGCGTACTCGGAGAATTCGGCGGCAGCGCGGAAACCCGCCGCGGGGGCAACACGCAGCCGGTGCTTTTTCTGCCCACGCCCGAAAACACGCTGCGGCTTGCGGAGCTCGAGGAGAACATCAAACAAACCGAAAAACAGATGGCGACGCTGCGGAAGGAACTTCCCGAGGCGATCGCCTCTTGGGAAAAAGAATTCAGCGCCGCCCTCTCCGACCCGTCCTCTGCGTGGAAATCGCCCGCGCCGCTTGAGGCGCGCAGCCTCGGCGGGGCAACCCTGAGCGTGCAGGAGGACGGCGCGCTCCTCGCGGCTGGAAAGAATCCGCCGAACGACACCTACGAAATCGTCCTCAAGCACGAGCAAACGCAGCTCACGGGCTTGCTGCTGGAGGTGTTCCCCGACGCGTCGCTGCCCGGCAAAAGCCTTGGAAGAAGCGCCGGCGGAAACTTCGTGCTCACCGGCGTGGAGGTCGACGTGCAGGCTCCCGGTGAAGCAGAACCCTCCGGCGCAGTATTCACGCGCGCTGAAGCCGACTTTGAGCAGAAGGGATACGAGGTTTCGAAGATCGTGGAAAGCCAGCCCAAACCTGCGAAAGGAAAACGGACGGCCGACAAAAAAACCGGCAAACCCGGCTGGGCGGTGGACGGAGCCAATCCTGCGAACAAAGTTCCGAGAAAGTCGCTCTTTGTTTGCGAACCGCTCGACGTGCCGGCGGGCGCCAAGCTCACAGTCCGCTTGATCCACGCCTCGTCTTTCGGCGACCACAACATCGGGCGCTTTAAAATCCAAACCACCTCGGCGCCGACCGCACTTCTCTCCCTCAAACAGGGCGCAATCGCAGAGACATTGAAGACCGCGCTCCAGGCGGAACCCCCCAAGCGGACGCCCGCACAGCGCGCGGAGATTGAAAAGTTCTACATTGCGAATACCACCAACCCGGTCCGCCAGGCGGAAACGCAGATCGCGGACCTGCGCAAGAAACTGAAAGACACCACCGATTCCCAGGAAAGCTCGATGATCATGAAGGAAGCGGCCAATCCGCGGCCCGCGTTCGTCCTGACGCGCGGCGAATACGACAAGCCCGGCGAAGAAGTTCCGCGCGCCGTTCCCGCAGTGCTTCCGCCCCTTCCGGCTGGCGCGCCGAACAACCGGCTCGGACTCGCCATGTGGCTGGTCTCCGGCGAGCACCCGTTAACCGCGCGCGTCTGGGTGAACCGGGTGTGGGAACGCTTTTTCGGAACAGGCATCGTCAAGACGACCGAAAACTTCGGTTCCCAAGCCGAGTGGCCTTCGCATCCGGAGCTGCTGGACTGGCTCGCAACCGAATTCGTGCGGCTCAACTGGGACATGAAAGCCATGCAGCGCCTTATCGTCACCACCGAGGCCTACCGACAGTCCTCCGCCGTCGCCGCCGAGCATCTGGCGAAGGATCCCGAAAACCGGCTGATCGCGCGGATGCCCAGGCTGAGGCTCTCGGCCGAAACACTGCGAGACCAGGCGCTGGCGATCAGCGGACTCCTGGTCGGCAAAATCGGCGGGCCCAGCGTGCGGCCGTACATGCCGGAGGCGGTTTGGGACGAAACGAGCGTTTACGGAAACCTGCGCAACTACAAACCCGAGGAGGGAGAAGGCTTGTACCGGCGCACGCTGTACACGATCTGGAAGCGCACGGCTGCGCCTCCTTCGATGCTGCTTTTCGACAGTCCAAGCCGCGAAATCTGCACCGTGAAACGCAGCCGTTCGAACACACCCACGCAGGCGCTCGCACTTCTGAACGAGGTCACCTACGTGGAAGCAGCGCGCAAACTTGCGGAGGGCATGCTCACCGAAGGCGGCGCCACTCCCGAATCCCGGGTTGAATGGGCTTTCATGCGGGTGCTCTCGCGCAAGCCGGATGCGTTCGAAAAAGAAACCGTGACCAAACGCCTCAAGTCCCGGCTGGAACGCATCGCGCCCAACGAAACCGCGGCGCTGCAACTCGTCGCAGTCGGCAGCTCGAAGCCCTCGAGCGCGCTGCCCGCCGCCGAACTCGCCGCTTACACGGTCACCGCCAACGTTCTTCTCAACCTCGACGAAACCGTCTCACGTCCCTGATCCCATGAACTGCAACGACGCTCAATTCCTCGCACTCGACGCAGCCTCCCGCGAAGCCGTCACGCGCCGCACCTTCCTGCACCGCTCCGGCGGCGGCATCGGACTTGCGGCTCTCGGCGGCCTGCTCGGAAACCGCACGGACGCGCTTGCCGCCGCG
>JBILLT010000034.1:0-31883 GCA_044375925.1 Chthoniobacteraceae bacterium
AGCGAGCAGAGGTAGTAAAACGTCCCGGCCACGTTGATGTAAGAGACGTCCACATGCCAGTGCTCGTGGGGGGCCAGTGGCTGAACGAAGCCCGTGCCTTTCTTCGAGGGCTTGCCGTTCCATCTCTTAATGAGCCCGGCAGCCTTGAGAACGCGGTAGGCCGTCGAAGGGCTCACGGCCACAATGTCGCGGTCGAGCATCATGAAAGTGAGCCGACGATAGCCCTCCAGCGGGAACTCCCGTGCGAACTTCACGATCGCATCTCGCTCCCAGCCTTCTGCCCCTTTATAAGGGGCGCAGCAGCTCGCGGGATGCAGCCAAACGAGAGGCTCGCATTCTTGAGTGGACTCGCTGGGGCCCCGATGACGGCAGTACACATTGGAGTAGCCGACGTCTGGCTGCAAAGCTGGGAATCCCCCTCATGATGGTCGCTCGCGTTTGGAAACACCATGGCCTGCAGCCGCATCGTCTGCGCCACCATATGGCCAGCGATGATCCGGAGTTTGAGGCCAAGGCTGCAGACATCATTGGTCTTTATCTGCAGCCCCCTGTAAATGCGGCTGTTTTCTGTGTGGACGAGAAGACGGCCATTCAAGCATTGGATGATTAGACCCTGTGTTGCCACTATCGCCCGGCAGGGCTGAGTCGCACGGCTTTGAGTACTTTCGACAGGGCACGCTCTCCTTGTATGCCGGCTTAGAAATGCAAGCCGGAGTTGTTTTTGGGTAAAACTGCCACGCGTCATACGAGCTCGGAAATCGTTGCCTTTCTTCGGGAGATCGTTTCTTCACAAAAAGCTGACAAAAAAACTCATGTGGTCGTAGACAACTTTTCGGCCCACAAAATAAAACTGGTCTCCGAATTTCTAGTGGTGCATCCCAATGTCCAACTGCACGATACGCCCACCTATTCCTCTTGGCTCAACCAAGTCGAAAATTGGTTCTCCCGAATTCAACGCAATTTCATTACTCGGGGAGTTTTCACTTCGGTCGCAAATTTGCGGATCAAATTAATGCGCTACATCAGCCACAATCACAAAACAGCCACTCCAATTCGCTGGACTTAATCCGACCCTGCAAAGCGAATAAAAGCGTGGTCATTTTATCTGTTACATTGCGCTAGTCCGTAAAATTTTCGGGCGTTCCCCCCGAAGAATGCCTCCTTCTGCTCCCCGCTCCAATTCTTTACCCAGGCTTCCGCGGTTTCCAGCCAGCGCTGGTAGTTGCTTGCAAGGAGGCATACAGGCCAGTCGGATCCCCACATGAGTCTTTCAGGTCCGAACGCCTCCGCAATCACCTCAAAATAGCGGTGCAGCTGTTCGGCGTGCCAATTGGTGCGATTTGCTTCCGTGACCAGACCCGACACTTTGCAAAACACGTTTGAAGCGCCCGCCAGTAATTTGATTTGCGATGCCCAGGGTTCCATCACGCCGGCGGCAATCAAAGGTTTTGCACAATGATCCAGCACGAATGGTTGGTCCGGAAAATGCCGGACAAGCTCAATCGCTGCGGGGAGTTGCTTCGGGTAGATCAACAGATCGTAGCGCAAGCTGAACCCGGATAACCGTGCGACGCCGCGCATGAATTCGCGGCCGACGAGAAAACGGTCGTCCGGCTCATCCTGTGCCACATGACGAACGCCGACGAATTTTTCGTGACCCGCATACTTCGCAAGCGCCTTGTCAACGGATGCGGATCGCAGGTCTATCCATCCCACAACCCCCAGCACCGAGTCGTGCTGGTCCGCGAGTCCGAGAAGCATCTCGTTTTCTTCCAAACATTGGCGAGCCTGCACAGCGATCGAGCCTCGAACCCCAAGATCCTTCTGGATCCTCTCGAGGTCCCCCGGAAGCCACGTTGCATGCAGCGGGGAGCCTTCAGGGATCCAAGGGTACTCCGTCTTTGAGTACCGCCAGAAATGTTGGTGTGAATCGATTCGGCCGGTCATGACTTGTGAGTGGCGTCTTTGCTTGGCGGTTAAACGCCAACGGAAACCACCGCCTTGAGAACTCCGTTTGCCGGGTCGAGCCACTCGGTGAATTTTGCAGGAACTTCATCCAGCGGCGCCCGGTGAGTGATCCACGGGTCTGTGTGAATCTTTCCGTCTTCGATCAATCCGATGATTTTTTTGAAGTCGGGCGAAAGCGCGTTCCGGCTCGCGAGCAGAGTGAGTTCTCGTCGGTGCATCAAAGGGTGGCCAAACTGGATGTCTGCTGAGGTCACACCGACATAGACGAGGCGTCCCGCGAAACTCAGGTAACGCAGTGCGGCGCTCATGGAATGATTGCTTCCCGTTGCGTCAATCACGACCTGTGGAAGTGTTCCTCCACACAGAGCTTCAAGCGCTTTCACATTACCGTCGATGTCGGTGGATATGAGCGTGTCCGGAACGTTCATTGCGCTGCGGACGAACTCGAGTCTCCGCTCGTTCGTGTCCATCACGACTGTTCGGGCGCCTGAGAGTTTTGCAAACTCGACGACCGAAAGGCCGATTGGGCCTGCGCCGATGACAAGAATTACTTCACCGGGCGTGGGCGAACCACGCTCTACTGCGTGATAGCCAATCGCCAGCGTCTCGACGAGTGCCAGTTGATCGTAAGAAAGCTTGCGCGAAATGTGCAGCTTACGCGCTGGTACTGTGAAAAGTGGCCGCATTCCTCCGTCGCAGTGCACGCCGAGAGTCTGATGGTGCTCGCAGCAGTTGGTGTGTCCGGTCCTGCAAGAATAGCATTGCTGGCAGTTGATGTACGGTTCAACCGAGCACCGGTCTCCGGGGCTGACATTCGTGACGTCTTTCCCGATCGCCACCACCTCCACTCCCAGTTCATGGCCTGGAATTCGCGGATAGGAGAAAAACGGCATTTTTCCGATATAACCGGAATAGTCGGTTCCGCAGATGCCGACTTCGTGCACGCGCACCACCGCCTCTCCATTTGCTGGGGGCGGCGGCTCCGTGATATCAACGAGTTTCCATTGTCTCGGTTCGACGAGCTGAAGTGCTTTCATTGGGAGCAGGTGCGTTAATTGTTTTCGAGACGCCCTTCGATGTGGCCGATGTTCTTAACTGGTGCGAAAATCTCGAGCACCTCCGAAAGTAGTTCCTGATCCGGGGGCTCGTTTGCCCATTTTGCCCAGTTCTCGATGTTTGTTGGATTCGCAGACCCAGCAATAGTCGTCGCGATGTCTTCATGAGCGATGGAGTACTGGAGCGCGAGCTTCGCAATATCTACATTCCTTGAGGTGCACAGTGCTGCGGCCGCGCGTGCGGCCGCCTTCACCTCCTCGGGTTCTTTCAGCCACGCGGGGAGGGGAGCATTCGTCAAGAGGCGTGCCGAGAACGGCCCGGCATTCATGACACCCACTCCAGCGGCCTTCATTTGGGGTAAAATTTCATCCGCAAGCCGCGTATTCTGGAGAGTGTACTGGTTGTAGGATAAAATGCAGTCCAGCGGCACGCGCTCGGCCACGTGCCTGAAGATTTTCATCGGATAGCCCGAAATGCCTATAAAGCGCGCCTTCCCTTCCTGTTGGACCTTGCGCATGGCGGGGATGGTCTCCGCGATGATCTGTTCCACATCCACAAATTCGATGTCGTGGGCGAGGAGGATGTCGAGGTGGTCCGTGCCAAGGCGGTGCAGGCTGACATCCACGCTCTCGAGCACTCTTTTAAACGAAAAATCGAAGTGTCTCAGATCATAGCGCCCCAACTTCGTGCACAGCGTGTAGTTGCTGCGTGGAATTCCCTTCAAGGCGACGCCCAGCAATACTTCGCTCATGCCCCGACCGTAAAACGGTGAGGTGTCGATGAGGTTCAGTCCGCATTCCAAGGCGACATGCACGCTCCTGATCGCCTCGTCCAAAGTGACGTTCCGGAATTCCTGTCCGAGAGAACTTGCGCCAAAAGCCAGCTTCGGAACTTTCAATCCGGTATTCCCGAGTAATCGTCTGTCCATGTTTGCGGGTGGTTCTGTGAAAAAGGCTTGGAAGAAGAAGTGTGGCTCAGCGGGTCCGGCACCCCATCACAAGCAGAATATTGGCCCACAGCGATTGGTCTGCGGTTTGGATCGTGAGGACATGATCCGTAGAGCTCACCGCATCGTAAAACTCCCACTTCTGGATCGGATCGAGCGAATGTTTAAGACCTGCATGCGCGATCTCTCTCCGGTATTCCGACCAGACGGGGGGTTCGCCCATTTGCGCGTACGGATCATCCGGTGGAATTCCCATTGTATGTATCGAGTCCAGAGGAACTGCTGTAAGAAGCGCCCGGAGGACTTGAACGCAGTTCACTACTCCTGGAGAAAGCGCGAGACTCACAACCTCCGCGTATGGTCCGCGTTTGCTCGAAGCTGGATAGTTTCCATCCGCGATCAAAATTTTCGAGTGATGTCCTGCGCGCGCGATGACCTCGGTGATTTTTGGGTGGAGTAGTTCGTGGTAGAGCATGGTGAGAAAGTTATTTGCAAACAGTTGCCGTGCGGTGCGGAGGCCGGTGAGGTTTTTTACGCGAACATTTCCCGGAAACTCGTGATGGTGCGCGTTGCTGCCTGATCGGAATCCGGCAGTGGCAGGATTTCCGCGGACACGTATCCTTCGTATGCGACATCCCGCAGGAGCGCGGCAATCGACCCCGCGTCCGTGTGCCCCATGCCAACGGCACGGCGGTTGCTGTCGGCGAAATGGATGTGCCCGAGCATCCCTTTTTTTGCGAGGCCCCGCAGAGCCCCGCAAAGGTCTTCCTCCTCAATGTTCATGTGAAAAAGGTCTGCCAGAACCTTTACGCCGCGGATCTCGCGCGATTGGATAAACATCGCGGCGTCACTTTGCCGGTTCAATAGGTTGGTTTCGTAACGGTTCAGTGGTTCGTATAAAAAATACGTGCCTAGCGCGGAGGCGGTCTTGCCCGCCTCTGTCAGCGCGTCAGCAAGCCAGTCTAGGGCCTGTGCCCGCTCCACTCCGTTCTCCGCGCGTCCCTGCATCGATCCCAGAATGGCGGGAGCCCCGAGTTTAGCAGCGCGGGCGATGATTTTACCGATGAATGCTCGCGCCCTGACGCGGATCTCGGGATCAGGATGGCAAAGGTGGAGCTTGTGTTTGACCCATCCGGCGCCTGTTCCAACCGCAGCGATGGACATTCCATGGACTTTGCAAAGCGCTGCGGTTTCATCGGCGTCAATGGCGTCCGCATCGGGCGGGAAAATTTCCATGCCTTGGAAACCGAGTTTCGAGGCGCGGGCGAACGCGTCATGCAGGCCATTCCAGTAAACAAAAGGTCCTCCGTTCGCCTCTGGAACCAGCGAAACTGTGATTGCGGAGCGGATCATCGGTTAACCTTGTGAGAGAAGTTGGATGTGTTTCCCGAGATGTTTTTCGAGAACCTCGGAATGCAGGTCTGCGTGCTCGTTGAGTGCCGCAAGAACGCACTCCTTGAAGGAACGGCCCGACCCAGTCTTTCCAACAGTCAGGACGCTTCCAAACGTCACGTGCAGAATCTGCCGTCCTGCGACTTGATTCAAATAAAGATCCTCAGCGTCTTTTGCAGAGAGCGTTGCGGCGGACGGCACGTCGCCCAGCTTTGCGGAGATATGGTAACTCGCCTTGTCGGTATCAAAACGGCTGCGGGAGTATTCAACGATCTCGCGGAAAAGCGCCGTGTCGGTGCGCGCCACCACGCGCAAAGCCTCGAGATAACTCGTTCCCGCGGTTTTTACATGCAGCAAATTTCCGCAAACGCGTCCGACCGCCGGATAGATGCTGAATTTGTCCGAACCGCTGTGAACGCTGATCTTGTACGGCCCGCAGTATCGCGCGATCGCGGCATGTATTTTCAACTCCTCCTCGAAACGCGCCAGATCGCCTTTGTAATCGATGCCTTTCTCAAATTCACCGATGAAGCGCGGTGCCACGGACGTTGCGACAACTCCGCGCCGCTTGAGTTCCATGCCGATGAACAAATGTTCTACGGGAGTCGTTGGCGAGTCGGTCTCGTCGACTGAGACCTCAATGTCGGATCCCTTGCCGGGACGCGCATCCGCAATCCATTTTGACATTTGAGCCGCGTAGGCGATGGCAGAACCATATTTCACAATGGCGCGCAGAAGTGATTCGCGCTCTTTCACTGAGATGGTAAGGTTGTTACCAAGATCGAAGGTTTTTCCGAGGTAAAGGCTTTCGACTTCGGAGACACTCTCAAATGAGCCGTCCTGCAGAGCTTCTCGCGCTGCGGATTCAAGATCGCCCCCTGTGAGGGAGTCCGCGTGATTCCGAACATGGGCGGAAGGGTCTATTGTGAAAAATGTGAACCCAGCCGCGGCGAGAGTTTCAACGTCTTCGCGGGTTTTCAAGTGGTCGGCATCTGCTCCCCAGACACCGGTGTAGCCGCAGGCTGCGATCCCAGCCTGCGCTGCGGCGAGAACCTCGGACGCTGTCCGCTGGGTGCGCGACAATTCTCGGACGGACTGTTGGGCAAAGACGGGGAGTAACCTGCCGTGCTTTAGGGCTGCGATATGCCCGGGCGTCGCGAGTCCGAGGCGGTCGCCGAATCCAAAGGTGGGCTGAAGTCCCAGAAGGCAAGGGTGAGAAAGTTCGTTCATATCCCGCGTGAATCTGCCTTGGAACCATGCGGTATGGAATGTAGTTACTTGACCTAAACGTACCAATTCTTGACCGAAAATCGGCCCCGAATAGCAGCCCAAACACTCAGATTACACCCGTGCGACCCGATCATTTTCAGACAGGGCAAGGCCTTCCGGACTTTGTCTCGCGCCAGGTCACTCAGGCGAGACGCTACTTTTTCGATCTGAGGCCCGAGAAAGACAGGGCGCTGGCGCTCCTCTGCGGGGGGTGCGAGCGGGTGACAGGTGACTACCGGGTTGAAAGGTCCACGTTCCCTTTTCATTGTGTCGAGTTGGTTGCAGAGGGCGAGGGCGACGTGCTTCTGGACGGGCAGTTGCGCCAGCTCCGGCCGGGTGTTGTTTTCGCCTACGGGCCAAGGACTAGGCACCGCATCCGGAGCTCTGCCTCGAGGCCGATGCTGAAGTACTATGTGGATTTTAGCGGATGGGAGGCAGAGTCGCTTTTAGCCGCGGCTAGGTTGGGGGGTTCCAATGCTTTGCGAGTGACTCCTGTGGAAGAGGTTGCGGATCTTTTTGAGAGCCTTCACAGGGATGCTTCGAGCGAGCATCCGGCGGCTCCCGAGATCTGCGAGCTTTGGCTGCGGTTAGTGCTGCTCAAAATCCGCGAACGGACGCTTCCGGCGAGAGAGGGCGAGCCGCGGGCGTTCTCAACCTACAAACGCGCGCGCGCCCTGATGGAGCAAAACGCCTTGAAATGGTCCTCGGTGGGCGAGGCTGCCAACGAGTGCGGGATCGCCCCGGAGACCCTCAGTCGGCTGTTCCGCAGGTATGCGCACACCAGTCCGCACTTATTTTTACGGCGCCGGAGGATGAGTCGGGCCGCGGAGCTTCTCCTAGATGTTGGACTGAAGGTGAGCGCAGTTGCGGCAGAGTTGGGTTTTTCAGAGCCCAGTCATTTTTCGAGATCTTTCAAACAGGTGTACGGGGTGTCTCCTGAGCGTTTTGTGCGGGAAGTGAAAGGCGCGGGCAGCGTTGGAGTTCTCGGTGTGCAGGCGACGGCATCGGCACAGTAGCGGGTATGAGCCCCCCGTCCGGGGAAGATTTCGCGGCTTGGAAAAGCATGATTGTGCTGCCAAGATCAAAAGCCGGTGGCGCGCAGCTAACGGCTATTCCTATGAATCCATCTGATTACCCCACGATTTGGCAGCGCAGAACGATGTGGAGCGCGCTGACCGCTGTTGCGCTTGCGACGATCGGAGGAATTACGGTGGGGTTAATTTGGACGGCTGCGCAGGTGATTAGTTTTCTGCAACCCATCCTGATCCCGTTTGCGGTCGCCGGGGTGTTGGCATACCTGCTGGATCCCGTGGTTTCAAAAATGGTGGAGTGGGGGATTCCAAGAAGGCCCTCTGTCCTGATGGTCTTCGCGGTCGTTTCCGCGTTGCTGCTTTGGGGTGCGATATGGTTTGTCCCGGCAATCTCGCATCAAACTGTGAACCTGATTCACCGCGTGGACGACTACACGCGGACAACCCGTTCGAGGGTGATCGAACTCGGCAAATCGCTCCGTCAAAAGTACGGCTTCGACGTGCTGCCCGCGTTGGATGATTCCCCGGATGACTCTCCGGAGGTCAAGCGGGCTGAGCCGGGAGAGAAGCCAGGGGACAAAGCCGACGGCGCCGCCGCAGACGCGGCAAAGGCGGCCAAGAATGGGAACAGCTTGGAGGAGTTGATCGATGTTCAGAAAATTCTCAAAGGCGACTGGCTCAAGAGTTCTTTGACCGCGTTGGTCAACAATTCCATCCGAATGATACGCAGTAGCGTAGGGGGGTTTTTAAGTGTCTTCGGATTTCTTCTGTCGCTTATCATCATCCCGATTTACCTTTTCTACTTCCTGATTGATGCGCGCAATATTTCGGCGTCTTGGCAGGATTACCTGCCGATCCGTGCTTCCCAGTTCAAGGACGAGGTGGTGTCCTCTCTGACGGAAATCAACGGATACATTATCGCCTTCTTCCGCGGGCAGCTCTTGGTCAGCGTGATCAACGGCACTGCAACTGCACTTGGACTGGTGATCGTCGGGCTCGATTTCGGACTGCTCATCGGTCTCGTGCTCTGCGTGCTCGGGCTGATCCCGTATCTCGGGATTCTCGTGTGCTGGATCCCGGCTGTGATTATTGCGACAGTACAGGAAGGCACGGGCACTTTCATTCCCGCGGATCCGGGCTGGTTGTTCCCGTTGGTCGTCACCGGAATTTTCGTAGTCGTCCAGAAAATCGACAGCTTTTTTATCACCCCGAAGGTCGTCGCGAGCCGCGTTGGGTTACACCCGCTGACGGTGATCGTTTCCCTGTTCATGTGGAGTCTTTTGATCGGTGGTTTGTTGGGCACCATTCTGGCCGTGCCGCTGACGGCGACGCTCAAGGTCTTGTTGAGACGGTATGTTTGGGAACGAAGAATCCTGCGTGCCGCTCAGATTTCGATGGAGGAGTCGCGGGAATCCACGCCTGCTTCCGAGGCGACAAAGGTCTCTCAGAAATAAAATTCTTTTGCTTTCCCTTCCCTTGCGCCCGGCGCAGGGGCGCAGCCAGCGGTACTGAGGTACTGCGGCTTCATGGAAAGTTTCCCAGCGATTTCAATCTTTGCACGGACACGCTTTCTGCGGTGCCAAGTTCCTGCGCAAAGATTGAAACTCGAAGCTCCTCCAAGAGCCATCGGAATTCGGCGTGACCGGCTTCCGGCACGTGGCGCTCCCAGTTTTTAAAAACGGAGATCTGCGCCTGTCTTTCAACGTCCTTTGCAGGCTTCAATGACGCCCTCTCCGCCCGCACCAGGACGGCTTTCAGGTATCGTGGAATATGTTGGAGCCGGTTGAAAGTCGCGTGGGCGAGCAGGTTTGTCGGAGCGATCCGTTCGATCTCAGCCTCCATCCCCTGAAAACGTTTTGGACTCGCCAGCACCTTTCTTTTCATCTCCGCGATTTGGCTGCAGTATTCGCCCAGCTGATAGCACAGTCCAGGGAGTGCAAGGCGCCCTGATTCAACAAAGTCCTCGAAACCCTTCTGGTGCAAGCCCAGCAGCGGATCCCATCGGAATGCATGGTCAAGCAGGCGTTGCATCGCGAGTTCTACGAACGGTTTGGGATCCGCTGGGGGCGCTGCTCCGGCTGTCTGCAGTCGAATCGAAAGGTCCCCGAAACTGCCCTTTCCCTGCGCCTTCTGGTTTGCGGATTTCACGCAGGCGATCTTGCGTCCAATTTGCTCAAGCTCCCGGCGCAGCATGCTCAAGTCCTTTGCTATCGCCAGCTCGACGAGTTTTCGGATCCCTTTCGGGTTGCTTTCGCGAGCCTCATTGAGTGTGCGGAACAAGCGAAGATTCGCAGATTCTCCGAAAGCTTCCAACCCGGGGTACGCGTGGAGCGGTGCCCCCCCGATGTCTTCGACGAAAATAGAATCCGGTACATCCCCGATAGACCAGCTTGTGAGGCCGCTACGTTCCCATTGATCCGCGATCCTCAGCCAGCAGGTGGAACGATGATCGTGTTTGATCGCCTGTTGTTTGATTGCCCCGATGTCGCGGCCGCTGAGGATGGTCCGTTTGTGATTATCAACGACCTCAACACGAGGCTGGAGGTGTTTCGGAAGGCAGTTTTCCGGCCAGTCCATGGCGCTTATTTGCACGCGGTATTTTCGGGAAAGAAATGTGGCGAGTGCCGTGTGGAAATCTCCGCGACCCGGATCAAACTCTAGCGCAACTTCCCTTGCCGTTGCATCGAGCGGGGCCAGTTGCCGGCGAATGGGTTTTGGCAGGGCTCGCAGGAGCGCGTTGATTTGCTCCTGTCGGAGCCCGGGCACCATCCACTGGATCTGCCCTGAAGTGAGTTGGGATGCGACAGGCAGCGGCACTTGGACCGTCACTCCATCGGACTCCTCTCCGGGTGAAAACTCATAACTTAATGGCAGTACGCTTGTTCCGAGAGCGAACTTGTCGGGGAACTGCTCTTGGTCGACCGAGGTGTCAGTCTCTCCAACGAGCTCGCTCTCGCTGACGTTGAAGTAGTCAGGGTCGGAACGTGTCTTCTCGGCATGCAGGCGGTTCAAATCGTGCACGGATGAGACATTCTGGATTTTCGAACTGTAAAACCTGTACATCGCCTCGTCCAGATCCTGCGCCTGATGATGACGCACCCGGGTAAGCGCGGCTTCGATGCGATTGCGCGTTTTGCGGTTTTCTCTAAAAAATGGGAGTTGAATGGAAGCGTCTTCTCCGAGCAAAGCTCCGCGGATGAAGAGTTCGGTCGCGTGCGCGGGATTAATCTTCCCGTAGTCCGCGTGGCTTTTTGAAATGATAAGCCCATGAAGAAATATCCGCTCAATGCAGAGCACTCTCGACGACTTTGCGCTCCAAAAAGGTTCGTGGTATCGCTTTTCACAAAGGTGGGCGCCCAATTCAACTGCCCATTGCGGATCAATTTTCGAAACCGTTCGCCCAAATAGTTGTGCGGTCTCTACAATCTCGGCCGCGACGATCCAATCGGGCTGTGAGTGCTTCGTTTCGGTCGCTGAATCACCGCCCAGTGTGCTTTGATTTTTACTCGGAGTTCGAATTCTTGAATAAAGCGATGAGCCTGGAAAAATAGTCAGAAGACGGTTTCCTGAAGCCTTATATTGGTTGCGGCCGTCTCTCTGCGCGATATGTCCCAATAAGCCGCAGAGAATAGAGCGGTGGATGCCACGGGACAGGGTCGCCCACTCGTCTTCATTCGGGTTCGGGTGGCCCGCTCCTTTGGAGGTCCCTCCGCGGTTTCCAGCGGGGAACAGTCCGGTTTTTGCAAGCGGTACCCCTGTTCCATCTTTTTTGCCGGAAGCAGCAAGGGCTGTCCGGGTTTCTTGGATGAAGTTCTGTGAAGTTTGTTGCCGTGCTTCGATTGTTTTCAAATCCTCGGCGAATACCTCCGACAACTGCCGGTGGATATCACGCCATTCGCGCATCCGAGTGAATGAAAGAAAGTGCGATTTGCAGAACTTTCGGAATGCATTGGTCGCGTTTCGGCCCTCTGCATCCGGACAGGATTTCCAGATCCGGAGATAGCTCAAAAAGTCAGAATCTTTGACCGCAAATTTTTGATGTGCGGTGTTCGCCGCCTCCTTCATGTCCTCTGGGCGCTCCCTCGGATCGGGAATGCTCAAAGCGGATGCGATGACGAGCACCTGTGGAAGGGCGCCCTCCAGCCGTGCTTGGAGCAGCATTCTCCCGAGCGTCGGGTCCAAAGGCAGGCGTGCCAAATCTTTTCCAAGGGGCGTGAGAGCGTTTGATTCAGTCAGTGCGCCGAGTTCATGCAGCAAACGGTATCCCGCCCTGACGGCAGCCTGCTGGGGTCTGTCGATGAACGGAAACGTCTCGATCTCTCCGAGTGCAAAGGCCTTCATTTTCAGGATGACCTCCGCGAGATTGGCTCTTTGGATTTCGGGTTGGGTAAAGGGCGCCCGCTTCTGAAAGTCAGCCTCGCTGTATAACCGGATTGCGACGCCTTCCGCGATGCGGCCGGCCCTTCCAGTCCGCTGGTTCGCGCTGCTTTGAGATATTTCTTCTACAGGCAACCGCTTTGTCCGTGTGCGCGGATTGTATCTGCTCATCCGGCACAGGCCGGAATCAATGACGTATCTGATTCTTGGAATGGTCAGGGAGGTTTCGGCGACGTTTGTGGCGATGATCACTCTTCGTCGCGGGCCGGGTGAAAATATCCGCTGTTGGTCGGCTGACGGCATGCGGCCGTAGAGGCCTAGAACTTCGGTGCCCCGGCCTAGTCTGTCCTCCATAAACTCTCTGGTTTCACGGATGTCACGTTCGGTGGGCATAAAAACCAGGACGTCGCCGTCGTTGGATTCAACGAGTGCATTTTCGGTTGCGAAAACGGCAGACTCGATGTGCGACGGAATCTCTCCTGTGTTTTCTAAATTGGTGGCAAATGTTTCCGGTGGTTGATAACGGACGTCCACGTTCCATAGGCGTCCGGAAACCTCGAGTACTGGCGCGTCGTTGAAGGCTTTCGAAAAAGCCGCGGTGTCGATGGTTGCGGAGGTGATGATAAGCTTCAGGTCCGGCCGCCGCTTTAGCAGTCCGTGAAGGTATCCGAGGAGAAAATCAATATTCAGAGAGCGTTCATGCGCCTCGTCCACGATCAATGCCGAATAAGCGCTCAGGCGCGGGTCCGATTGAATCTCTGCAAGCAGGATTCCATCTGTCATGAATTTCACGAGCGTCTCCCGATTCGTGTCGTCGCTGAACCGCATTTTGCACCCTACTTCTCGCCCCCACGAAACACCGAGCTCTTCAGCGACGCGCTTTGAAATGCTCGTAGCGGCAACCCTCCTCGGCTGCGTACAACCTATGACTCCACGCGAGGCAAGTCCCGCATCGAGGCACATTTTTGGCAGCTGCGTGGTCTTTCCAGAGCCGGTCTCACCTGCAATGACGACAACCTGATTGCGCAGGATGGCCTCAATGATCTCCGTTCGCCTTGTCGAGATCGGCAGGTCTTCAGGATACCGAATCTTGAGCATGAATCAATCGGCTGCCAGGGTGTTCTTCAAGTCTTGCGCAAAACAACGCAGCTGCGGTCGACAGCTGTGGCGTGATGTCCAACCCATTCCATGCCGCAGCGCTCTCCCCACTGTCGCATTTCCAGAACCGAGAAACACCGGCCTTCGGTCGAATGCATCAGCAGTGCGGAGTACTGCGCGACTGGCAGCGGGCCGTTTTTTTCCGGATTTAAAAAAGCGTCGTGGATCACCAAGAGTCCGCCGGCGGGCAGCGCCTTGGACGCCTTTGCGAAGAGAGCTTCGGCGACGGGATCGTCCCAGTCGTGAAGCACGTTCGAGAGAAGCATGACGTCAAAGCCCTCGGGTAAATCCGAATTGAACATGTCTCCGGAAGACACCCGCACCCTGTCGGAGTAGCCGCGTTTCGCGATCGAATCTTTGGCGATCTTGTCCACAGGCGGTCGCTCCAGCACAGAGATACTGAGGTGCGGATATCGCGCCGCGATGGCGCATGCGTAGATGCCGGATCCTCCAGCGACATCTAGAAGCGCCTGGTGTTGGGTGAGGTCAACAGCCTTTGCAAGGGCTGGTCCGAGGAGCACCCCTCTGCAGTCCATTCCCGATGTGAACTGGTTCGCAAAAGACTCGCTCTCCATCGCCTTCGCCCACGCGGCGGTATCCGTGCTGCTCCAGTTCGCGGTGCGTCCGGTCTTGAGGACATTCAGAAATTCGACGGTTTGGGGACGCTGCCTTAGCGTGTCGTAGTAGGGCTTGAGGCTGAAAGGCGAGGAGTCCACAAGATGCTCTCTCGCCCGGGCTGTGAGATGAAAAACTCCGCCCGCCTGGGTGACCAGCCCCATCGCGGCGCTCAAGGTCATCAGAACGTCCGCAGGCCGGACTTTGATTTCGAAGTGTGCGCAGATTGCACCGAGTGTCGCGGGGTGGTCTGCGAGCCACGAATACAGGTTTAAATGACAAATCGCTGCCGACAGCAGGTCGACGCCCATCAAGCCGTCGCGCATCCGATAGATCGACAGCGGGTCGGTGACGGGGTCTTCGAAGTGAAAAGGGGCGGGCATGGACCCTTTTACGGCAATTCCGGGATTCCCGCGACGGTTTACGTCGGATTTTGGCGGGTGCGAAAAGCCCGCCTGCCATCGTTCGTTAGAAATGCGGTTTCAAGGTGAATCCGCACAAGACGTTGTTGCGTGAGTGCCGACCGTTTTTTCTAAGAAAGAAAAGAACACACGTACTCGCAAATCCCGCTTTCAACAGTGATGGTAAAACCGCTGTTCGCGGCAACATCAAACTGCTTTCCGCTTGCGATCGAGAGAACCTCGGCGGTGCCATCCAGAACCACTTTGCATTCGCCTGCGATAATTTCCATGCGCTCTGCGGCGGCGGTTCCGAAGTGGTATTCACCAGCGTAAATCAGCCCGGCAGTCTTCTTTGATCCGTCGGGAAAACGGATCGTGTGCGAGACGACGCGTCCATCAAAGTAGACGTTGGCTTTTGCATCGACGGTGACATTTGAGAAGGAGGGAGCGCTCATTCGCGTTTCAATTGGGCGGGAAAGCCCGCCAGGACTAATGTTTGATGTCTAGAAGTTCGATATCGAAAACAAGCATCCCGCCAGGGCGGCCGCCTCCCGGATTTTCGCCGTAGGCGAGTCCCGCGGGAATCCAGAAGCGGCGCTTTTCACCCTTCACCATCAGTTGGACGCCTTCGGTCCAACCCTTGATGACTTGGTTTAATCCAAAGCTGCTTGGCTCGCCGCGCGTCACGGAACTGTCGAACATTTTTCCATCGGTGGTCCATCCGGAGTAGTGCACCGTCACCGTGTCGGTCGCTTTCGGGTGTGCATCGCCAGATCCTTTGCTGATCACCTTGGAGGCCAGTCCGGATTGGGTTTTCTCGGCGTCATCCGGGACCGCTGCGACGTCCGCGGGTGCGGGCGGGGGAGGAACGCCTTCCTTGAACGAGACCAACTCGACTTCCACGACAAGACCACTCGCGGGTGCTCCGGGGGGAAGGTTTGCGCCGAAGGCGACGGCTGCGGGAATCCACACGACTTTTTTATCACCTTCGACCATCGTTTGAATTGCCTCAGGGAGCCCGCCGATCCTGAGTTTGTCGAGGGGGATGCTGGCGGGCCCACCCTGTTGTTCGGTGCTCTCAAGCAGGCGACCGTCTCCGCCCCAGAGGGTGAGATTCACCTTCACAGTATCCGCGGACTTCGGCGACTTCGTTCCTGTTCCTTTTTTCACTGTCTTCAGGGACGCGCCTTTTTCAGTCTTTTCGGCGTCTGCAGGAGCCTGAAGTTCCGGAGGCTTCGGAGCTTTCTTGATGGAAATCAGTTCAATGTCGAACACGAGCAGGCCGCCCGGCCGGCCGCCGCCGGGGTTTTCGCCGTACGCGAGGTCTGCCGGAATCCAAAACCGGCGTTTCTCGCCTTCGACCATGAGTTGAACGCCTTCGGTCCAGCCCTTGATCACTCCGTTGAGAGGAAAACTCGTGGGCTCGCCCCGCTTGACCGAACTGTCGAACATTTTGCCGTCCGTGGTCCAACCAGAGTAGTGCACGGTGACAGTGTCCGCTGCGCCCGGGTGCTCGGTGCCGGTGCCCTTGGAGAGGACTTTGGACGCGAGTCCCGATGGGGTTTTGATCGCGTCCTTGGGCGCGGCTTTTACGTCGGATGGAGTTTCAGGCATAGGGGCTTGGGCATGGATCAAGCCTGCGGGAAAAACGAGCAGTGCTACGATCGCGATCAGGAAGGATGGATATTTTTTCATGGGGAAACCTTTTCTCGGAGACGGTCTGCAGGCTTTGAGGCAGCCAACTCGGGCGGGCGAGGTTCCGCGAGTCCCTGTGGGTTGACAACCATAAATTTAGACTGTTTCGCCCTCGTTTGCTTTGGGAGCGGAGCACAGGAGGTGTATAAAATGTTGCAGCACATGTGCGTGTTGCGCGTGTGTTGCCATATGTTGGCTGATGGGAGCGCTGGTCGCGCATTCAAGCCGTTGCGCCATGACATCTGCCGGATGGTTTCGTAAGGTGCCGCTCATGCCTCGTTCGAAGCCTCAGGTGAGTTGTTCAAAAGTGCTCAGTAAAAACATCCACCTGCGACGCTGGGTGGACAAGATGGTGGCGCTCTGCAAGCCGGAGCGCGTGCACTGGGTGGACGGGTCAAAAGCAGAGTACGACCGGTTGTGCGATCAAATGGTGGGGAGCGGTACTTTTATCCGCTTGAATCAAAAAAAATGGCCCGGATGTTTTTACGCGAAATCTGATCCCGACGATGTCGCGAGAGTCGAGGAGCGCACGTTTATTTGCAGTCACTCGAAGGATGCAGCGGGGCCCACGAACAATTGGGTGGATCCTTTTGAAATGAAAAGCAGGCTGCGCAAGCTTTTCAGCGGTTGCATGAGAGGACGCACGATGTACGTGCTTGCGTTCAGCATGGGGCCGCTGGATTCGCCGATGGCGCAGTTCGGCGTCCAGTTGACGGACTCCCCCTACGTGGTCGTGAACATGCGGATTATGGCGCGCATCGGCAAAAAAGTTTTTGACCGCATTGATGCGGGCAGCAAGCGGGTGGTGCCCTGCATGCACACGGTTGGTGCGCCCCTTAAAAAAGGCCAGCGTGACGTGCCTTGGCCTTGCAACAAGGAGAAGTACATCGTGCACTTTCCAGAAACGCGCGAGATCTGGAGTTACGGTTCAGGCTACGGCGGCAATGCGTTGCTCGGGAAAAAGTGTTTTGCGCTGCGGATCGCCTCCGCAATGGCGCGCGACGGGGGATGGATGGCGGAGCACATGCTTATTCTGGGCGTCGAGGATCCCGAAGGTGAAAAGACCTACGTGGCGGCGGCTTTTCCGAGCGCATGCGGGAAAACGAATTTTTCGATGCTCATCCCGCCAAAGCATTTCACCGAGAGAGGATGGAAGGTGTGGACTGTCGGGGATGACATTGCATGGATCCAACCCGGGGCCGATGGGGTGTTGCGTGCGATCAATCCGGAGGCGGGCTTTTTCGGGGTCGCCCCGGGGACCGGGCACAAAACCAACCCCAGCGCCATGGCGGCGCTTCGCAAAAACACGATCTTTACCAACGTGGCTCTGACTCCCGACGGCGGGGTTTGGTGGGAGGGAATGACCGACGAACCGCCGGCCAAGTGCACCGATTGGCAGGGGAATCAGTGGACTCCGGAGATCGGCCGTGAAACAGGGCGCAGGGCCGCGCACCCGAATTCCCGGTTCACTGCGCCCGCAGCACAGTGCCCAACGATGGATCCCGCGTGGCAGAGCGCGCACGGCGTGCCGATCAAAGCAATCGTGTTTGGAGGGCGCCGCGGAACGACGATTCCTCTCGTGTATCAAGCTTTCAACTGGAGCGGCGGGGTGTACGCCGGCGCGACGATGGGCAGCGAGATGACTGCAGCCGCCGCGGGTGAAGTGGGGCGCGTGCGGCGTGATCCGATGGCGATGCTGCCGTTTTGCGGCTACAACATGGGCGAATATTTCCGGCACTGGATCAGCATGCAAAGGTCGCTCAAGGAGACGCCGCGGATTTTCAGCGTCAATTGGTTTCGAAAGGACGCCGGCGGGCATTTCTTGTGGCCCGGCTTTGGCGAAAACATGCGTGTCCTCAAGTGGATCGTGGACCGTGCCAATGGCCGCGGAAAGTCCGTGGAAACTCCCATCGGATGGGTGCCTCACTATTCCGATATCGACTGGACGGGATTGAATTTTCCCGAGGAAAAGTTCGAGGAACTGCAGCGCTTTGACCGCTCCGCGTGGCGGCAGGAACTCATCTCCCAAGAGGAGTTGTTCCTTGATCTGCGAACGCATCTGCCCCGCGAACTGGTGTATGAACGCGAGCTTTTGATCTGCAGAATGTGACAGTCCCCGTCCCGCGTTTGTCCACTGCCAGCAGTTGTTGACCTGCTGGCAGCCAGCCACCGTCTCCCAAGCGCAACCCCCAGGGGCCGCGCTTGGGCCCCGAATTATTGGGCGTCCACCGGTTTCAACTCCCGGATCCAAATGTTGCGGAAGCGGACGGGGTTCCCGTGGTCTTGGAACTTAATCGGCCCCTTGGGGGCGTGCGGGGTATACTTCGCAAGCTTCTTGTGCCCGGTTTCTCCGATCAGCGTCGTGTGGTTTTGAACGACGACTCCGTTGTGGAGGATTGTCGCGTAAGCCGGACGCAGCTCGGTCCCTTCAAACCTCGGGCCGGTGAAGATGATGTCGTAGCTTTGCCACTCTCCAGCCGGACGGCACGCGTTCACCAGCGGAGGAGTCTGTCCGTACAGTGCCGCAGCCTGGCCGTCGGGATACGTCTGGTTCCCGTGAGAGTCCAGCACCTGGATTTCATAACGACCGAAGATGAAGACCCCGCTGTTTCCACGTCCTTGCCCAGTGCCTTCCGCCGGTGTTGGTGCTGCCCATTCAACATGCAACTGAACGTCCGGTCCGAACTCGTCTGTTGATTCCAAGTAACCGCTTCCTTTCACTGAAATCGCGGCTCCGTCTTGAACGGTCCAGTTGGGTTTGCCGTCCGGATTTTTCTTAAACTTGGAAAGATCCTTGCCGTCGAAGAGCACCACCGCATCGCTCGGGGCGTCTCCGGGCTTCACCCCGGGAGTGATGATCTTGGGTTGCGGCCGCAGACCGTCGTGAACGTGCCACTGGGTGCCGGGGATGATCGCGGTGTCCTGATATCCCAGCGTTTTCGGCGCCTCAGCTGCAGGTTTTGCGGGCTCCGGTGCCTTCGGTGGTTCCACCTTCTTTGCCGGTTCCGCTGGTTTCGCAGGCTCCGGCTTGGGCGGTTCAGGGGCCTTTGGAGGTTCGACTTTCTTTGCCGGCTCTGCGGGCTTTGCCGGTTCTGGCTTCGGAGGTTCGGGGGTCTTGGGAGGCTCGACTTTCTTCGCCGGTTCAGCGGGTTTGGCCGGCTCTGGTTTCGCGGGCTCCGGCTTCTTCGCGGGATCCTCCTTCTTGGGCTCCTCTTTTTTGGGTTCTTCCTTTTTAGGCTCCGGTGGCGGTGGAACGGTGAGTTTCGCTCCGACTTCGACCGAAACACCCGGAATTGCCGCCTTCAGTTTTCCGATGCCAGCGTCCGTTGTTTTGGTTTGAAACACGTAGAGCCGCTTCAGCGATTTCAATCCTGAGAGGTGGTTGAGGCCCGCGTCAGAAACCTCCGTTTGAAACAAATTCAGCGACTCGAGCTTCGGAAGGGACTTTACCGCCGCAAGTCCGGCATCGGTGATCGTGCTACGGGCAAGGCTGAGTTTCTTGAGATTGGTTAAACCGCCGAGCACCGCCGCGTCCGCGTCCGTGAGCTTTTGCCCGGTGAGATCCAAATCCACAATCGCCAACGCTCCTTTCAGCAGTGCGAAAACCGACGAATCCGCCTTTTCCGCGCCTCGGAAGTTGATGTAACGCCAGTTGATCCCAGCCGCGAGTGGCTGCACGAGGACACCCTTTTCGGCAAGGGCGGTGTAAGACTTCATCTCCTCGGGGGAGGGCGCCGGACCAGGGTCAGCCGCCGGTTCGCAAATCGCCGTCGCGCCGAAGATCAGTGCAAACAGAGGGACAAGAACAGTGGAGGGGAGGAGGGTTTTCATAGACTGCCTTTTGGTTTAGTGCGTATCCGGCCAGCGTCAATACTGAGTCTGCGGAATCTGGGCGCATTCACAGAAATGATGCCCCTACAGCATCGCTCCGCTTCGGCTCGCCGCTTTGCGCCTCCCGACCCCTCGGGAAATGGAACCGCTGGACCCTGAGACTCCCCGGAGTGGTTGCGTCTTGTGCCGCGGGGCAAGTTTGAACACAACCGTCGGGTGCATCCCTTTTTTCAAGAGCTCGGTCGGGACGTATTGGCTTGCTGGAAACGGCAAAACTTCTCGCTGCCAGCGTTCCCATCCATCGCGCGGGAGCGGCTTGCGCATCGAAACCCCGCGGCCAATTTGGATGTTCGGGAACTTCTGCAAGACTTTTTGCTGGGCGAGGAGCAGCCCCTGCAGAGCCATTCAGCCTTCGGTGAACCGGAGCTCATCGTGTTTGAGCACACGAGTTTTTATATTCAGATCCTCTGTTGGCTGGATGGGACCACGGACATTCATCAGCACAAGTTCTCGGGGGCGTTTCATGTCCTGGCGGGATCCAGTCTCCATTCGCAGTTCGAGTTTCGCGATGCGGAATCCATTACTGCGCGGCTGCGCGTCGGCAATGTGGCGCTGCGTGGTGCTAATTTATTGGAGTGCGGTGCCACTGTCGCGATCACCTCGGGCAGAGAGTTCATTCATTCTCTGTTTCACCTGGAAACACCTTCGATGACTGTGGTGGTGCGCACCCACACCGACCCCGGGACCGGCCCCCAGTTCACCTACCTGCCGCCGCATCTGGCGATCGACCCGTTTCACACGGACATGCTTACTTTGAGGCGCAAGCAAGTCATGGATATGCTGGAACGCACCGATGATCCGGAGTACCCGGCTTTGATCCTCGCGATGCTCGAAGAACTTGATTTTGAGCGCGGTTTTTTGGTGCTTCAAAACGGGTTCTCACATCTTCGGAACATCGGTTTTTGGGATGACGCATGGCAGGTGTTTTCCTCGCGCCACGGGAGGCTTGCAGAATTCGTGGCGCCGTCTCTCGAGGAAATCGTCAGGCGCGACTCGCTCAATGCGCTCCGCCGGATGGTCGTCGACCCCGAGCATCGGTTTTTTCTGGCCCTGCTTTTGAATATTCCCGGAACGGATCAGATGCGCGAGATGCTCGGAGCGCGTCATCCTGGGATCGCCCCCGCTGAATTGATCCGCAAGTTCGTGCGCGAGATATCCGGGATGGACGATGAGGCTGCCGAACTCTTGAGCACGGTGGATCCCGGGTCCTAGCATCGTCGCCACGGCGCAAGGCTGACCGCGGCCACGCATTTCCCGTTTGCAAAAAGAGAAGTTCGACCCCAACCACCACCCATTATGGAAATGAATCTTGCCGGTCAAAACGTAGCCGTGTTCGGTGCGGCCAGGGGCATCGGAGCAGCGATTGCGCGTGCTTTCGTTGACGAGCGCGCTGTCGTCCACGGATTCGATCGATCTGCCGATCCCCAGAATCCCTTCCCGGGCTCCGCGCTTGTGGCGGGCGATGTCACGGTGTTCGACGAGGTGCGCGGTTTCGCTGAAACCATTTCGCATCCCGATCATGTTGTGTTCTGCGTCGGGGTCGGCTCGGGGAAGTTCGGATTTCCGTTTTGGAATCTCTCGCCCGCTGATTGGGCCCGGGTGCTCGAAATCAATTTGATTGGCGCGGTGAACGTGGCGCACGCGTTCGCCCCGCGGATGGCTGAACGCGGACTCGGTTCCATGCTTTTTTTGGTTTCTGTCGCCGGGCAGATCGGTTCGCCCACGGACCCGCCGTATAGTGCGGCGAAAGCCGGGTTGATCAACTTCGTGCAGTGCGCAGCGAAAGACCTGGCGCCCTTCGGGGTCCGTGTGAATGCGCTCTCACCGGGAATGGTGAAAACCGATTTGAACGAATCGGTGTGGCGGGCGGGTCAGGAGCGTTTGAACGAATCGGAGCGACAGACTTACGATGAGTGGGGGCGCGCTAAAATCGCCAGGCTTGCACCGCTTGGACGCTGGCAGACTCCACCCGAGTTCGGGGCGATGGCCGTCTACCTCGCCTCCGGGCATGCGCGTAATATCACGGGACAGACCATCAATATTGATGGAGGGCAGGTGATGCACTCGTGAGCACTCATGAATCCTCAAGCTTGTACCCCGGATCCATTGGTGATTTCAGGGCGGCGATGCTGATCACTCGTATAGTTTGAAAAGTCCCGAGTGATCGAGATTCCCGTGGCCTGCCTCGTGCACAAAGCGCTCCCACTGGCTGCGGCAGTTCTCGAGCGTCGGCGAGTTCAATCCGACGGATTCGGCAAGCTCGCAGATCAGTCGAACGTCCTTGAGCTGAAGCTCGGCCCGGCCTCCGGGAGCGAAGTTCCGCTCAATCATGCGTCTTCCGTGAAGATCCAAGATGCGGCTTTCGGCAAAGCCGCCGAGCAGCGCATCGCGAACCAGCGCCGGGTCCACGCCGGAGAGTTCAGCCAGGCGGATGGCCTGCGCGACGGCGTCGATGGTCTGCGCCACGATGAGCTGGTTGGCGAGTTTCGCGACCTGCCCGGCTCCCGATTCACCCATGTGCGTCACCCGCGTTCCAACGGTTCGCAGCACCGGAAGTGCGCGCTCGAATGCGGGTGCGGATCCGCCTGCCATGATTGTCAGGGTTGCCGCCTCCGCGCCGACCTGTCCGCCAGAGACTGGCGCGTCCACCCATTGGAGTTTCGCGGCAAATCCGCGTGTTTCAGGAACGCCCGTTGTGCCAAAATCGATGATCAGCGCGTCCGGATGCAGCCGCTGTGCGAGCCCGCCTGTGCCGAATACCAGCTCGCGCACCACTTCGGTGGTGGTGAGGTTCAAGCAGATGACTCCGTTTCCGATCTCCTCCGCGAGTTCGCTCAGGTTCGCCGCGCGTTGCATTCCGTTCTCCTGCGCCGCTCGCGCGGGCCCGGGGCTGCGGTTCCACACGCACACGGCTGCTCCCGCGTTGTGAAGGTGCCTTGCCATGGGTGCTCCCATGTTGCCAAGTCCGATAAATCCAATCTTGAGGGATTGCAGTGCGGTGTTCATTTTCATTTCGCCGGTGTGTGAGCGCGGCAAATTAACCAAAACATCTCTCAGAGCGAACATGAATGTGATCATCACCGGCGGAGGCGGGTTTCTCGGCTCCCAACTCTGCAAAAAACTTCTCGAAGTGGGCGAGCTCACCAGTGGATCGGGCCGCAGGGAGCCCATCGAGCAGATCGTGCTTCTTGATGCGCGTTTCGCGCAACCATTCGACGACCCGAGAGTGCGCGTAGTTGCGGGCGACATCTCCGATCCGGAGGTGGTGCGCGTTTGCGTCGGGGGAAAAAATGGAACATCGATTTTTCACCTCGCATCGATGGTCAGCGGCGAGTGCGAACTTCATTTTGATGATGCCCTCAGGGTAAATCTGGATGGCGGCAGAAATGTTTTTGAGGCTGCGCGGGCGCTCCGGGGCAGTGCCCGCGTGGTGTTTGCGAGCAGTATCGCCTGCTTCGGTGGCGAGGCGATGGAGAACCCGAACACAGATCGTACGAAACTCACCCCGCAAACCACCTACGGAATGACCAAAGCGATCTGCGAATTGTTGGTGAACGACTACTCCCGAAAGGGATTCTTCGACGGGCGATCCGCGAGGCTTCCGACGGTGATCGTCAGACCCGGGAAACCCAATGCGGCTGCGTCCAGTTGGGCGAGCGGGATGTTTCGCGAGCCGTTGAATGGCGAGAAGTGTCTTCTGCCGGTGCGGCGCTCCCAACGCCACCCGATGACCGGGTACCGTACGGTCGTGGAGTCGATGGTCGCGCTTCACGAGGTTCCCGCATCGAGTCTTTCGGATGACCGCGCGGTCGGATTGCCAGCGCACAGCGTGACTCCTGCGACGGCCCAGATGGTGATCACGGAGGTTGCCAAGGAGAGGGGGCTGGTGTTGGGGGAAATCGAAGACGCGTTCGATGCGAGGATTCAGGCGATCGTCGACAACTGGCCGGTGGCCGTCGACGGACGTCGTGCAGCTGCGTTGGGACTTCCGCATCCGCCGAGCTTGCGGCATTTGGTGGAGGAGTACCTCGAAGACTTCGGGCCGCCTTCATCGTCTCGGTCGTGAGAATGGTTGGACCGGTTGCTCCTGCCTGGAGTCCCGTGCAACGCCGCGCATCCATTCCAAGGATGCTCTTGTCCTGCGTGCGTGCGGAACGGGCCGTTTTTGTATCTTGTCAGGTTGATTTGTGTACACTGTTGGTCCCATGGCCGGTCGCGCCGCGCAAAAACACTTCCTGTACCTTGAACTCGCGAAGTTCCTTCGCGCCGGGGTGGGCGTTCAAAAGGCTGTGGAATCCCTGTTAAAAGGCCGCATCCCAGAGTTTCAACGCGAAGTGCTGCGCGCTATCGAGGGTGGATTGAACCGCGGAGAGTCCGTTTCAATGGTGTTTGAAAGTTTGGCGCCCAAGATCTCGGCTCTTGAGTCCGTGCTCGTTCATGCCGGCGAAAAGAGCGGGACACTTGGCGCCGCGCTGGGGCATTTGGGGGAGTATTTCGGGATGGTGGCCAATCTGGAGAAGCAGGTGTTCCGCGGGTTGATATACCCGGCGGCGCTCGTGCATCTGGCGGTTTTCAGTCGAACCGTTCCGGAAGTTTTCGGCGCGAGGGGAGGCGGCTTTTTTGACAATTGTACCACCCTGATGGGGCCGCTTTGGTATGTTTACATCGGGGTGGTGTTGCTGTTTTTTGCGGTCAGGAGTCTCCTCGCGATGGCCTCGACCGATGCAGGGGTGGACCGGATTTTGCATCGGGTACCGTGGGTGGGTTCTGCGCGCATTCATCTGGCAATGGGACGGTTCTGTCTCGTATATCATGGCTGCCTGCTCGCGGGGATCGCGGTCTCCGATACCCTGCGCGCCGCGTTGGATGCGGCCGGGAGCGGTGTCTTACACGGTGCTTCAGCGCGGTTGTTTGATGCGCTCAAACGAGGCGATTTACTCGGGCCGGCTTTCATTTCGGAACCAGTGTTTCCCCGCGTTTTTTCACTGGTTTATTCCAACGGTGAAACGGCCGGAACCTTGGACACGGACATGCATCGGCTGGGCGAGCAGTTTCAGGCCGAGGCGAAACAAAGCCTGCAGGACGCCGGCGCAGCTTTTCCAAAGATCATCACGTTTTCCGTGATGGCATACGCAATTTACAAGGTGGTGTCTTTTTACACGGTTTATCTTTCAGCGATGCGCGGCGCCTTCGAATAAAGCTCGCGGGCACCCCAGTTTCCGGGGGAGCTCGGTTTTGTGAAAGGCGACCCCGCCTTTCGGGCTTCAGTTGGCGGGGCCTTACAGAGCGAACCTCTTGAGTTCTTCCAAATCGATGAACTCGAGGGCAGACGCATGCGTTGCCTCGAGCACGATGCGCGGGGCCTTGCCGGCGGCGCGCGCTTCCACCCAGCGGCTCAGGCAGAGGCACCACCGGTCGCCTTCCTTGAGCCCCGGAAAATCAAAGTGGGGATGGGGTGTGGAGAGGTCGTTGCCTGCGGCGCGCGAGAAAGCCAGAAATTCGTCTGTCATCACGGCGCAGATGGTGTGCATGCCGTGATCGTCTCCATTGGTGTCGCATTTGCCGTTGCGAAAGAAGCCGGTTACCGGATTCATGCAACAGCACTCGAGTTCAGTGCCAAGAACGTTTTTAGCCATGAAATGATTCGGTAATGAAGCGGGTCACCGCGGTTTACTTCTCTTCCTGCGCGTACTTCGAGTACAGCGAAGCAATCGACGCGCTCTCTGCGTCGCCCGAATGCAGGATGAACCGGTGGCGCAGCTTCAAGCGCTCGCCGGCCTTCAGCAGAATGGTGCCGTCGGCGAATGTCTTGTCCACCTGCCGGGACATGAATGGGTTTGCGGTGAAAAGTCCGTAAGTCCTTACATGCCATCTGGTAGGGAAACGGTAGCTGGATGGGTGGTTCAGGAACGCAATCCCCAGATGCTCGCCCTCCACAGGGCCGCTGTAGTCGCACCACGGCGCGGGCTTCCCCCACGCTTCGGCATCCGCCTGTCCGGCACTGTTGATGATCCTGCCTCCCTGCTTGGCGTCCACAGCCATGCTCGCCGGAACGCGGATCGAGAGTCCCGCGTCCTTCCTGTCCTCAAACCGCACGTCGCCGTCCGTTGCAACGAAATCCTGATCAAAATCGATGGTTCGCGTCTTCTCATCCGAGTGAAACGTGAACCGCCGCTCCTCGGTCACAAACCTGCGGCCGGAAGGATCAAGATGTTCGCAGATAGACCCGACAACCGCTCCACTTTCATCCGCGCGCATTACGGTGAACTCACGGTGAAAAATGCGCGCAAGCATCGAGGTTCGCACCTCAGCGGTCTGCGAGTTTTTGGGATTTTTGCGCGCCTCGTCGAAAGTCAGTTTCTCGTGCCATGAGTCGCCGCCGGTTTTGACCTGTTGATCGAGGGTTGCGGCGTCGATTTTTTCGGGAAACCGCCAGCTGTCCGCTCCGGCGCTTTCATGCCCGAAGGTGATTCCACGGTGGTGCGGATGGTCGCGCTGATTGGTTGACTCGAAAGCCACCTCTTTCATCGGAAATTCCCGGGTCATGGCCTTGCCGGTGGGCCCGTAGACCGGCCAAAGGTAGGGTTTGTTGGCATCGTTCACCACGTAGGTCGCGAAAGGTTTTCCGTCAACGCGGACGCTGACACCAGTTCCCTCCATCTCCTTGTGCAGTGTGAAAAGCTGTCCTGCGTGGAGGTTGAGCCCCGTGAGAACGAGGAGTGCGGCGGACTTTGATAAGGCTTTCATGCGGGGTGTGGCATAGGCTTGTGACTTTGGGGATGCGGAGTCGAGGCCGTTCTGCGTTTTTTGTCACTGTTCAGCGCGGGGTCCGGAGCGCCCGATGACGCTTCGATCCCCCGGTGCACCCGCATGCCGCTTGCAAATTTTTGTCCGGGGGCGTCAAATTGACTGCTAACAAACGGGGGCGCACTGGCGTACCAACTGTGTGGTGAACTCGCCGGAATCCAGCAGCGTTGAGAATGTCCAAAGGCTCTTCCTTGAAAATCAGGCGGGTTTGTATGGGTATGTCTTGAGTATCGTGCGGGACTTCTCGCTCGCGCAGGACATCGTCCAAGACACTTTTTTGATCGTGACCCGCAAGGCTGCGCAGTTTGATCCAAAAACGAATTTTGTCGCGTGGGTTTACACGATTGCGCGGTACGAGGCGCTTGCCGCGATGCGGCGCCTTGCCCGGCCGGCGCTTGCGGAGGAGACTCTGCAGTTGTTGTTTGCACAACAGGAGCAGGGGATCTCCGAGCACATGATTGCGATTCTGCGTTCCTGCATGCAAAAGCTCACCCCAAACGTCCAGCGCATGTTGAACTTGCGCTATGAGGATGCGCTCAAGCCCGCGGAAATCGCCCGCTTGCTCGGCTGGAGCTCCAATGCCGTGAGTGTGGCTATCTGCCGCGCTCGGCTTGAGTTGCGCAAATGCGTGAAATGGTCCCAGCAGACGGAAGACCCCTACGTTCCGAGCCCGATTTAGGCTGAAGCAAATCACGCGAACCGCCCGATTCCAAAAATGAATGCCACCCGACTCGAGGTTTTAATCAGCCTGTACTTTGACGGCGAAATTTCAAATGTGGAGATGACTGAGTTGGACGGGTGCCTCAAGGCCGACTCAGAGGCGCGCGCGCTGTTTCTTTCCCATGCCGAGGTGCATTCGGCGTTGCGGGCGGTCGGGGCGCGCAGCGCGGGCCTGCTCCAGTGGCGGGCTGCTGCATCAGTTCCCGCGCCTCCGCCAAACCGTATGCGCCGTATGGCGGCGCGGTTGTGGAATCCTTGGATCGCTGCGGCGGCGGGACTCCTGATCGGACTCACAGCGGGTTCTTCGGGATTAATTTCCCGCGGGTTTCGCGCTGCCGAGACTGGTGTCGAACGGTTTGCCTCTGGGCGGGGCGGGGTGTTGGAAACGCAGCAGGTGCTTCCCAACGCGGCTCCCGTGCTTGTGACAGAGGTGGCGTTGAGTGCAGATGGATGGGAGGGGAGCTTCAAGGAGGCGGTTGGCAGGGATCGCTGCGACCGAGGCGCAGGGGAGTCCTGCGCGCACATGTTTCGGATGGCGGCCCATGAGGCCAGCTCGAGTCAGGGGGGGCCTGTGCGGAGCGGATTTCTAAGGCGGCTCATTGACCTGCGCCCCTACCGAGACGGCTTCAGCGACGGGAAGGCGACCGTTGAGCTTTCGGGTCTTTTGAACGCCATTGGCGATGTTCCGAAGCAGGGCGAGTTTTGCTCGGTAGCGATGTATGCGTTGGATGAATCCACCCTCGCGCAGGCGACTCTGCCTTCCGGCGATGTCAGAGAGGATGCTTTGATGGTCGCCAAAAAGGAAACCCGGCGCCTGGATGCAGATCCTGCCACTTGGGAGCTGATTCTCGCGGCCCTCTCGCTGCCATCAACCGCGGACTATCTTCTGGTGCGGATTGACGTCGGGGGCGACGGCGCGGAGGGAGGGCGGTTTTTGGACGATATCCGGCTGGATATCACTCGCATCGAGCCGTTGCCCTGACGGGGGGCGGGCTTGGCTCTCGTCTTTTGACATCCAAGTGTCAGCGCGGATGGAAAGCGCGCGGCTTCCGGTCGCAAGAAGTGCCCGGAGGCGCCTATCGGGCGATTCTTGCGTTAATCGAATATTGATGCTGCAATTATTTCTTTATTAGTGGGTTAGTCAGGGTGGGTTAAGGCTTGAACGGGGAGTCCCAAGCACGCACACTTAAGCTGGTTTGCAAACAGTTTTAGTTTCAACGCGGACAATTTGTTAAGTTTGTTGCGTAAGTCACTGCGCGGGACTCTTTATTGTCCCGGTTGTGCCTCTCTATGTTTTTTCAAAGATCACCCCTTCTTAGCCACCGTTTTTCGGCGAACGCAATTGCAGCGCTAACCGTGCTAGTTTTGCTAGGGAACTCAGCGTTCTCCGCCGTGATTAATTTTGGCTCCGCGACCACCATCACAAGCGATAGCGAAGTTTTGACGGCTGGATCGCTCAAATGTGCCTACGGATTCAGCACCGCCCAGACCGTGAATGGGGTGACCTTCAACCAGCTGGCTGTGACGGGAAATGCGGAGGTCGGCATTTCGGGGCTTGGGTCCACTTACAACGGGTATGGAAGTCCGGGAGCGTACTTCAACGCGCTGGGTGCCGGTTATCAGGCGCTACTTGGCACAGGGAATTACAACGGAGGAGCGCAGGCGACACTCACTCTGAACGGGCTGACTGTGGGAAGGACTTATGCGGTGCAGATATGGGCGCACGATGGACGCGACAAAGTAGCGACCGGGTACGCGGCCGAGGCTACGCGTGACACTAAGGTCTACAGCACGGGGGGCAACTCTGCCACGCTGCGGTTCAACGTCCAGGGGGGCGCGGGAGCAACCGGACAGTTTACCATCGGCACATTCGTTGCGGATTCCACTTCGCAGCAGGTTCTGATTGTTCACGGGGGTGGCTCTACGAGTCCCTCAACCCAAATCAACGCGATTCAGGTGCGGGATGTGACCACTGTGGTCGGGATTTGGAGCGGCGCTGTGAATGGAAATTTTGATGCGACCACGGCCAATTGGGTGGGGTTCTTTTCCAAATACGGATTACTGCCATCGACGCAGAGTCTTACGTTCGGTGACACCAACGGTTCCGGCGGAGCAGTGCCGAACACCAACCTCCTTGTTCAATCCGCTGGGGTATTATCGAACGGGTCATTGATATTTTCGGCAAATACCTTGAGCTATTCGCTCGGAACTGCAGGAGGGACTCTCGGGTTGAATGGCTCGGCGTCCATCTTTAAATCCGGTTCTGCGCTGCTGACGCTTGGTGGGACCCACACCTTCACCGGATCGGTTCGGGTGAGTTCGGGTACGATGACTACTGCCAACACGGGGGCAATCCCGCCCGTGCCGGTCACAATCAGCGCGGGTGCTACTCTCGATATGGCTGGATTTAGTCAGACCATCGGGGCACTGACGAACAACGGCCTTCTCACCAACACCGGATCGATCGCAACGCTGAACATGACCAGCATGGCTGGTACGACCACGGTACTTTCGGGTCCGCTGAATCTAGGATTTTCTGGTGCGTCCACCTATGCGGGCTCTCTCGGTGCGAACATTGCTTCGTTGTCCAACTTGAGCGCCACCACCACTCTCGATGCGACTGCCGCTACAGTGCAGGTGGGTTCGCTGGGCAAGACGTTTGCCGGCAATGCCGGACTCAACGTGCTCGGTCCTGTCTCCGGGACCGGCGATCTGGTGGTGCAGGCCAATGGTTCGGGATTGGTCTTCGTGGATGGAAACTTGAACTTCAATGGAACGGTGACCAACAACGGGATTGGGACCACAGGCACTCATGCCGGCACCGGCACTTCGTCAACCATCACTCTGGGAACCATGATTGGGAAAGCGACGAAAGGGACGGTTTTTTTATCAGGCGAAATCGGAACAGGGGTCACGAAGGTTATTCAAGACAGCCCGACCTCCGCTCTGTGCTTGTACGCCAACAACACTGCATGGAGTGGAACTCTTGAAATCCGCCAAGGCGCTGCTCTTGTGACGATTTACGACACATTAATCAGCGGAAACGTGACTCCCAACGGAGCGGGCGTGGGCACCATCGTGGTGGGGACTGGCGCCGCGGACGCTGCGTTTCTTTACCATGGTGATTTCTCCCCGCAACCTCCCACTGGTTCGGGCTCTGATCCGGCGGACACCACTTTCACCAATCCGTTTTTGATTGCAGGGCAGGGTAAAAATGTTGTGGGCAATGTATTTTATGGAATGGCGCTTACCGGGACGGTGAGCCTCTCTGCTGCAGATGTGATTTTTGCAAACACCAACCCACAGGCAAGCGGACAGACTCTGACTTTATCGGGTGGGATTGTTGGGAACGGCAATGTGTTCGCCACCAATTCGACAGGCACGGGTTCTTCAAAGTTTGTATTTAATACCAAACCCGTAAATCACACCGGGCGGATTACGTTCGATTCCGGTTCCGTGCTGGGTGGTTTTGCTGGAACCAACACAAGTTTAACCAATGAAATTTCTGGCGGCGTCGGACCCAACGTCACCGAGATTTTGCAGGCCAGTAACAACAGTCCGCTGACTATCAGCACGGGGTCAGTAAATGTGGGAGCACAGGGACTGGCGCTCAGTTCACAGGGATCGGCGTTGATGACGGTTTCGTCCGTGATTCAGGGCACTGGAAAGCTCACGGTGAACATCAAGAGCAGCGGTGGAATGACACTCTCAGGTGCGGTTTCGAATACGGGCGGGTTGGAATTAAACAGAACCGGAAGCGGCGCTTTTAGTTTCTCCGGTGCGCAAACATTCACCTCCGTCACGCATTCAAACAATGCCTCCGCATGGTCTCTCGCAACAGGCACGATGACGTTGCCAGCGGAGGGAAGCACATTCCGTTCGACGGCCACATCGGCATTTACTGTCTCGAGTCCGATCACTGGTTCCGGACTGCTTGCTCTCGATGCGGATTCCACCGGTGTGATGACGCTTTCCGGCGCAATCACCTCCTCGGGATCGATCATTAACTCAGGGACGGGGACGCTGACGGTGGGGACATTCTATACCACCGCGGCCACTGGATCGAGTGCTGTGGTGCTCAACTCGGTGCTGGGCGCCGCTGTGTCCCGCGTGATCCAAGACAGCGCTTATTCCCCATTGGTGATCAACGCTTCCAATACCTCGTTGAATGCGCCTTTTGAAATCCGGCAGGGGGCGTTGGTTGTCTCAAATGTCGCGGGAAATCTCACAAAGCAGTTGGGAAATAGCCAGATTTTATTGGGAACGGGCTCCGCTGATGCATCGTTGGTTGCAGCCGGCCGATATGGCATCTCGCCAGCCTCCGGCGGTGGAAACATGACGCTCGCGAATCCGGTGACAGTCGGTGGGCTAGGTAAAAACGTGATTATTGCAACCGACTATGCGCTGACTCTCAGCGGCTCCGTCAACTTAACAAGCGGATTAACAATCGCCACTGGCAACAACATGGGGTCCGTAGTGACCCTTAGCGGGGGAGTCAGCGGAACAGGCGACATCACCGTTTCCAACTCCAGTGGAAACTCAGTGAATCTTTCGGAG
>JBILLT010000097.1:0-8492 GCA_044375925.1 Chthoniobacteraceae bacterium
GGGGAAAGTGTGCGTGACACTACCCTTGGCGGGGAGCGCGACGAGGGAGCAGGTGCGCCATGTGTTGTTTCCCGTGTCGTCGGTCTCGATGCGAATCCGGGTAGGCTGTTCGGAGTGATGGGTGAGATGCAGCATCCGCAGATCGAATCCGGAAAAAAGGAACGGGTCGCTTTGGGCGCCTGCTTTCACGTCTTCGCGCAACCACACGGAGCCGCGCCCGATGGCGGGACCGAGATTCGCGAGATGCGCCGGCGCCACGAACCACAGGTTTGAGTTGGATTGCGGCGGGGTGGCGTGTTCGTTTTTGAAGGAGCGTTTGTTGAGGAACTCGGATTTCGCCGAATCATCGCAACCGAACACCACGCGGTCCTGCCAGCGTGCGAAGTCGCCGATCACCCGGAGATAATTGGAGAGCGGCGAGATGCCCCCGCTGCGTGCGCGGGAGAAATCCCGCGGAAAGCGCCAGAACGCACCGTGCATGGTCATGAGCAAGTCCGCCTCGCCGATGTCGCGGATCCGCGGCCACTCGGTGTTCCATCCATGCGCTCCATCGTAAGAGTGGCTCGCCTTTGGGAGCCGGTACGGATGCCATTCGCCGTTTTCGAGCAGCATCAGCAGAAGCGATTTTGCGTCCCAGCCCAAAGCCCACACCGGATCGGTGCCGGGATTTGCGTTGCCCTCGATACCGCCCGGGCCGGTGATTTCGGTGAACTGGTTGCGCCGCACCAACTGCCAGTCCCCGCTGCCATCCCACCAACCCAGCGCGCCCGACGCGGTTGTCGGGTCCTTCAGCGCCTTCTCTCCACGCTCGCCATTGTTGGAGTAAATCAACCTGCCTTGTCCCGAGTACAATCCCTTCCCGTGGTACCCGGGCAGTGCGCTCACGACGGACGCAAGCGTTTCCGGGGAGACTTTGTCGGCGTACTTCCCGCCCTTCGCAACGAGGTTGCCGTCGCGGATTTTCGGCGTGACCTCCAGCGAGTGCACGTCGACTTCGTACAATCCTTCCTCCATCGTGGCGACGTACACTTTCCCTCGCGGATCAATCAAATGACGCGCGGTGCCTGTGAGGCGGCCGAACATTTTTGTGGGGGGAATCACCCGCACGTTGCGTTGCGCGTCGATCCAGTACGGACCGATGATGAGTTGGTTGCTTTCGCGATGGATCATGCGGTTCGCGGGCGTGCCCCCCACGCTCTCAGGCCGGATGATTTTCTGAAGGTCCGGCGTGATTTCGTAGAGTTTGTCGGAGGACCCGAAGGGGAGGTGCGGTCCGTAAGAAATCACCCACAAACGGTCCGCCCACGGCACGACGGCGCCCGTGCCGCATTCGCCTTCTTGGTTGGAGGTTCCGAGATGGGGATAGACGCCCGATACCTCGGGATGCGGCGCGCCGGAAGCGGCGCAGGCGCTGAGCAGGGCGGCTAGGACCGCTTGCAGTGCGCTGGGGCGAAACTGTTTGCTGGAATTCATGGGGCGGGGGTGGATCCGGACTTGGGTGAGGGGGCGGAGCTTTGCGGATGCGGCCGATGGCTCCGGCCGCGGGTAGGGTGGGGTTCAGGGCACTTTTTGAAAGCTTTTTGCAAGGGGCAGGGGGAGCTTGCGGCGGCGCCGCCCGAATATGCCTTTTGCATTCAGGGAGAAGCTTCGCTATTGAGAGCGTTTCTACTGAATGAAAGTTCGCAACCAATTTATTGCGCTCGCCTGTCTGCTGGCGTTCGCTGGCCTCGGCTTTTTGTACGTCCGCATGTGGGTCGTGCAAAAACCCAGTCAAATTATCCTTTTTGTTTCCGACGCTCTGGCCTCGCGGCCCCTGACCGCGGCACGGCTCTACGCGGGCGGCGCCGATTACCGCTTCGCGCTCGAGGGTTTTCCCAACACCGCTCTGCTGCGCAATTCGGCGGAAGACTTCGCCGTTCCGGACGATTCCTCCGCGGCCACCGCGCTCGCCACCGGCAAGCGTTCCAGTCACCGGTTGGTTTCGGCTACCGGAACCGGAAAGCCGCTGCCTACCATTCTTGAAAAGGCGCACGAATCCGGACGCGCCATCGGGTTGATCACCAATTCCCGCCTCTCCGCCCCCGCGCTGGCTGCTTTCTACGCCCACACTCCGCGCTCCCATGACGCCGAGGGAATCGCTCTCCAGCTCTTCGAGCGCGACTGGATCCGCCTCATTCTCGGCGGCGGTGGCGGCGATTTTCTGCCTGAAAACGCCGAGGGCGACTGGCCCGGCCGCCGCAAGGACGGACGCAACCTGATTGCGGAATGGGCCGCGCAGGGCGTCGAAGTGGTCCGCAGCAAGGCCGAGCTGGAGAAGGCTGGCGCGTGGGAAAAAGGCCGCGTGGTGGGTCTTTTCGGCAGCGGCCCTCTTGCCTACGCCAACCAGCTTGAATCCGGCAGTCAGCAGCCATCCCTCGCCGACATGACCCGCCGCGCCGTCGAGCTGCTGCGCAGCGACCGGTTGCGCGGGGGCCGCGGCAGTTATCTGCTGGTCGTGGATGCCTCGCTTTACTCGAACGCCTGCGAGTTGAACCAGGCCGAGCGCGCACTCCGCGAGGTGCAGGCGCTCGACGAGGCCATTGCCGCGGCCCGAGAGGCGGCCGGCGACAAGGCGCTGATCATGGCCGTGGGCCGTTTGAGCACGGGCGGCCTCACCTTGAGCGGCTACCCGTTGCGCCAGCAAAAAGGACCCGAATTTCTCGGACTTGATCCTGCGGGTTATCCCTACTTGACCTGGGCTTCCGGCCCTAACGGACCGCAACCAGGCGCCCCCGCGCAGCGCAACGAACCCGCCGCGATCGTCCAACCGTCGGGCCTCAACACGGCCGAGGATATGATCGGCGTGGGCGTCGGCCCCGGTTCGGAGCGGCTCCGCGGTTTTTTAGACAACACCGACATCTTCGATATTCTCAACGACGCCCTCTAGGCTCTCCGGCATTCGAAGCGCGATACTTCTAGTGCGGATGCGCGGCGGACGCGTGAGTGCGGACCATCCTCTCTTCCGAGCGCATCGGCGCGGCATTCATTCCAACCATTGTTTTTCCTATGGCAATCCTAGTGACCGGCGGCGCCGGATTTATTGGTTCAAACTTCGTTCTCGAGTGGCTGGCACAGGCCTCCGAATCCGTCGTGGTGCTTGATAAGCTCACTTACGCGGGCAATCCGGAAAACCTCGCCGCAGTCCAGGGCGACCCGCGTTTCAATCTCGTGCAAGGCGACATCGGGGACAGGGCGCTCGTCTCGCAACTGCTGACAACGCACAACATTCGGGCTGTTTTGAATTTCGCCGCCGAGAGCCACGTCGACCGCTCGATTCACGGTCCGGGCGAATTCATCCAGACCAACGTGGTCGGTACCTTCGAGTTGCTCGAAGCGGTGCGCGCGTATTGGGTAGGACTCGAAGGCGATGCGCGCTCGGCGTTCCGATTCCTCCATGTCTCCACCGACGAGGTCTACGGATCACTCGGAGACACCGATCCAGCGTTCACCGAGCAGCACCGCTACGAGCCCAACAGTCCCTATTCCGCATCGAAGGCAGCGAGCGACCATTTGGTGCGCGCTTATCATCACACCTACGGGTTGCCCGTGCTCACCACCAATTGCTCCAACAACTACGGACCGTTTCATTTTCCGGAGAAGCTCATTCCGCTGATGATCCTCAACGCGCTCAATGGAAAAGCGCTGCCTGTCTACGGCGACGGACGCAACGTGCGCGACTGGCTCTACGTCACAGACCACTGCTCCGCGATCCGGCGGGTGCTCGAGGCGGGGGCCTTGGGCGAAACCTACAACATCGGGGGCTGGAACGAGAAAACCAACCTCGAGGTGGTCCACACCCTCTGCGACATCCTCGATGAACTCAGCCCGCGCGCGGATGGAAAATCTTACCGCGATCAAATGCAGTTTGTGAAAGACCGCCCGGGGCATGACCGGCGCTATGCCATCGACGCTTCCAAGGTCGAGCGCGAGCTCGGCTGGCGTCCCGCCGAGACGTTCGATTCCGGGATCCGCAAAACGGTGCGCTGGTATTTGGAGAATCCGAAGTGGGTGCAGGGCGTCGTCTCGGGATCGTACCGCGACTGGCTCAAGACGCAGTACGGCCAGTAAACCGCGGGGACTGGAGGCCGCGGTAAAAAGCGCGCTTGAATGCGCTGTAAAAAAGGACGGTCGTTTGAGCTGGTCTGTGAAGCGCGGAAAACGCCGTGCCGCGTGCGGCAAAACCACCCGCTTATCCGCTCCTATTTCCGCAAGCCGAGGATCACCGCGGCGAGAAGAATGGCAGCGCCCACAAAACGCCGCAGCATGGCGCGGTTGCCGATGCTGCGTTCGGTGTTTGAGAACCAGTGTCCGATCACCCACACGAGCACCACGCTCCAGATTCCGCGCGTGTTGTAGAGAATGTTCGTGAGCGTGACCTCTTGGAACATCCCGATGCAGTACGCGATGCCCGTCGCCTGCAGCGAAAGAGTCAGGCCTCCGCCGATTGCCCAGCGCGCCGAGGAGCCGGGCATTTCAGAGAGCGGTCTCCCAAAAAAAGGGATCAGTCCGAACGACAGCAAGCCGAGCGTTGCAAACATGATCGGTGCAAAGTGACCGAACCCGACTTCCGGCACCCATTTGACCTGCGTCACATCCGTGAGCGCGTATGCGAACGCCGCGCTGAACCCCCACGCCACGCTCGGCAGGACGCGCTCGCGGTTCGCGCGAATCTCGCCTCCAAGCAGCACCGTAGCCGCCACGGTCAGGAACGCCGCCGCCCAGAGCGTCGGAGTGAGCGTGTTGCCCGCGAAAAAGACCGCCAGAAACGCCACAAAGATCACTTTTGTGCCCATGACCGGCGTGGTGAGCGACACGTCGCCCCGGTTGATTGCGAGGAAGGTCAAGATTTGCCCAGCGAAAAACAGCGCCCCCGCAAGCGCCGCCTTTAGCACCCCGTCCAGCGTCAGCGGCGGCCCGCCCATCAGCCACCACGGCGCGAATGCAAGCGCCGCGATCCAGTTGGTGATCGCACTAACCCGCCAGGGGCCCGTGCCGCCCTCGGTCGCTCTCTTGAGCATCAGCGCTGCAAACGGGTAACCCAGCGCCGAACACAGTGGTAAAATGGTCGCTAAAGATGATCGCATCCATCGGGAACGATGCGCGCTCGCGCGCAAATTCCCGCCCTTTCTAGAACTTGCCCTCCGTCACCATCGGAAAGTGGTCCGTGCGGAACGGACTTGCCGGCAGGTTCGCGCCGTTCACCAGATTCGGAAGCGCGTCCTCCCGCCATGCGAAGCGCACGGCCACGGGCTTCGGCACGCTGGCGCTGCTCACTACCAGCGTGTCGCCTTCAATCTTCACCTTCGCCTCGCTGAACACCTTGTCCTCGCCCGCGATCGTGAAGAAACTCAGCTCCGCGCCATCCTTCGCCTTCAATCCTTTGCCGTGCTCGAAGGAAATCCGGATCTTGTCGCCCTCGACTTTCGCGCTTTTGTAAAGCGGTCCCGAGTATTCACCGATGTCTTTTTTGCCGTAGGTTTTGGCAAGCGCCCACAGCGCCAGTCGGTGCCCGACGTCCTGTTTGTTAGTGGGATGGATGTTGTCCACGTTGCCGATGTCCATCGTTACGGCCATGCCGGTGTTTGGAACCGTTTTGAGCGTCTCAAGCTGCGCCTCCCAAAGCTCCGCGCAGGGAGTGATGTCGGCGCTTGGATTCGTCTTGTTGTATTTGTACGGAGCGATCTGCACGAAGTAGAACGGCATTTCAGGATTGTGGAAATCCTCGCGCCAGTTGCGGATCATCGCGGGAAAAATCGTTTTGTACTGCTGCGCGCGCGACACGTTCGATTCGCCCTGATACCAGATCGAACCCTTCACTGTCAGTGGCAGCAGCGGCGCGATCATCCCGTTGTAAAGGTTCGCAGGACGGTGCGGGTGCTGCCGCGGATGCACGGGAGCCTGCGGAGGCCGAGGCTGGGGTTTCCCCTCCGCCTTTGCGGCGTCTGCCTGCACCTGCCAGGCCGCCTTCGCCTTCACGTACGTTTCCTGCGCTTTCTCGGGATCAAACGTCGTCACCTGCGTATCCCAACGCTCCAGCAACGGCTTCAAGCTCGCATCTGCTTCCAGCTTCGCACGGCTCGCCCAGGATTCCGCCGGGGTGCCGCCCCAGTTCGATCCCACCAACCCCAGGGCAACTCCGTTGAGTTTTTTGTGCAGGTCGCGCCCGAAGAAGTAACCCACCGCGGAAAAGTTGCTCACCGTGTCCGGCGCGCACACTACCCAAGCGCCGGCGAGGTCTTCCTGCGGCGTTTCCGCCGGCGTCTTGGTCACCTTGAAGTGGCGGATCAATGGATAGTTCGCCTCCGCGGCTTCTTCCGCGGCCCTGTCGGACTGCAAAACGCTCCACTCCATGTTCGACTGCCCGGAGCAGATCCACACTTCCCCGACCACCACGTCCTGCACCTTCACGGTGTTCTTGCCCGAAACCGTCATCTCCGCCGGTGTTTTCGAGGCGGTGAGTTCGAGTTTCACCGACCACTTGCCGTTCGCATCTGCGGTGGCGGTGCCCGTCTTGCCGCCAAGAGAGACCGTGACTTTTTCACCCGCGTCGGCCCAGCCCCAGATGGCCGCGGGTTTGTCGGCCTGCAGCACCATGTGGTCGCTGAGAATTTTCGGAAGACGCACGTCGGCTTGCGCATTCCAGACGGGGGCGAGGCTCAGCAAGATTGCGGCTGCGGGGATACGATAGGAATTGGCGGATTGGTTCATGGATCGGTAGGGGGATGGGATTCTCGGTGACTCAAGCAAGAGCTCCGGGGAAGCAGGTTTCTTATGCGGAGGCTTCCGTCAGCTCAAGACTTCCTTCGAAAGTAGGGCAGGCGTCCCGCCTGCCTCAGCAAAACATGGCAGGCAGGATGCCAGCCCCACACCGGGATTTCCTTCGAAAGTAGGGCAGGCGTCCCGCCTGCCTCAGCAAAACATGGCAAGCAGGATGCCAGCGCCACACTGGGATTTCAGGCTTGTTAGCCGCGCCTTGCCCGGGTTCTCGCGGATGTAGTTGCGATAGAACTCCAATTGCGCACTGGAACGGACGATATGATCGTACGATTCTTCCTGCCACACGCTTCCGATTGCTCCAATGACCTTGTTGATTGCTTTGGCGGTGAAAGATTTCCAAGTGTGCAGAAGGGAGGATAAATTGTTTCCTGACAACGGCTTTACCAGAAGGTGTACGTGGTTTGGCATGAGCACAAACTCGTCGAGAAGATAGCGTTGTCCGTCAAAATAAAGCAGGGCCGTGCGCACGATGTTGGCGACTGCGGACGACTTCAGGAGGCAGCGTCCATACCCGTTGTCAAGCCACTGCTGGCGGCGCTCCGGGAACAATGCGCTGTATTCTGCGGTGATTTTTTCATCCCAGGGCTCGGGGTGGGTTGAAAACCACTGTTTGCGCTCTGCTGCCCATTGCGCGAGTTTTTCTTGGGGAATGGAGTCGCCGAGACGGAAGGTGATAAAGTAGGTGGCGCCCTCTTGACGCCAGTGCGGCAGGCGACGGCGAGTGGCATCCACTTCCTCCCAGGGATTGAACGGTTGAAAACAAGGTGAAGCGGGGATGTTGACTGCGTCCTTTGCGGGGAAGGCAGGCGGGACGCCTGCGCTACTTTCATTTGAATCTTCTTTAACACGGCAGGTCATGTGCAGGCGGGGGCCGGATTAGAGGGATATCGGCGGGCTAATTTTTTACTCTTGTGCCTGCGCTTCGGCGCTTTTTAGGGCGATCTGGGTAGAGGATCGGCCAAGGTCGGCACGCGCTGTGCACATCGCCAAGGACTGTACTTTGGATTCGGTGGCGAGGCTTTCGGCGACCGTTTGCAGGTTGAAAATGCGCGCCGCGTCCCGGGCGGTGTAGCCTTGATTAACGTCGCCGCGGGGGCGGGCGCAACCCGCCCACAGAACCGCGGACATTGCCGGCGCCGGCCTACTTGAGGCGCGTTTTCAACGGTCCCGCCGTTTTTTTGCGACGGACGGTTTTTTTGGATTTCACAGCCTTCAGCGGCTTGAGCTGTTTGGGCGCTTTCGCCGCTGCTTGTTCCGGTTGGTGGATGCCTCGCTTCCTCTTGCGCCCCACGGCAAGGTCCATGAACTCCTTCTGCGAGTAGTGCGCCGGCTTCGACGGCAGTCCCGAGTGTTTGATCGGCGTCCCGCACCGCCGGTACATCGCGTCCGTTCTCAACTCCCAAGCCTTGGTGTCGTCCTGCAGCATCCGACCCAGAATCTCGTGGACCACCCGGTCCTTCAGCACCGGATCTTCGATCGGAAACACCGCCTCCACGCGGCTGTAAAAATTCCGCGGCATCCAGTCCGCGCTTCCCGCGTAAACCAGAGCGTCGCCGCCGTTCTCGAAATAGTAAATCCGGCTATGCTCCAGAAAACGGCCGATGATCGAACGCACCCGGATGTTTTCGCTCACCCCGGGAAGGCCCGGGCGCAGGCAGCAAATTCCGCGCACAATC
>JBILLT010000035.1:0-31656 GCA_044375925.1 Chthoniobacteraceae bacterium
AGCTCGGGACAGTGAGATCGGATTCGAGCAACATGGGTGCGCCCGCCAACTCAACAGATGGCCGCATTCTTTTCTTTTCATCGCCAACTTTGCGCTACATCGGCACTGGAGAGACAACGGACCGTCAGCTTAATTTTTTAAACGGCGCAACGATGCCTATTCTTGAGCAGGCAGGAAGCGGCCTCCTGAAGTTTGTAACTGCTCCTGTGTTTGGCGGAACTTCCCACGTTGACTTGAACCTGAGCGGCTCTTCGGTTGGTAGCGGCGAGATTTCTGGCAACCTGGCAAACGGGACCGGCACGGTGTCTGTTACCAAGAGAGGCATGGGTTTGTGGACCATTTCTGGAAGCAACTCATACACTGGAGCGACCACGATCTGGGGCGGAACGCTCGCTTTGGGCGGTAGCAACGCATTGGCAGGCGGGGGAAGCGTGCGGTTTTCGGGTGGAACGCTTTCCTTCGGAACGAGCGGAGCAGCCTACTTCAACGCGATTACGATGAGTTCAGGCACAGCGATTGTTTTGGACTCGGCAGGCAATTCGGTAACGTGGAGCGGCGGCATCGATGCGACCAATAGCGGTGGATTGACCAAGAGGGGTGCGGGGCTTTTGATGCTGAGCGGAAACAACGCATACACGGGAACAACAACTATCAGCTCGGGAACGCTCGGACTGGGCCACGCAAGCGCGCTGGGCGGCGGGGGTGGGATTGTTTTCTCCGGGGGCACGCTGCAGTTTGGAGCTGCAAACACCTCTGATTATTCATCGAGGATATTGGACAGTGGTTCTGCGATCGCGTTGGACACGAACGGACGCGATGTGGCTTTTTCCGGCAGTTTGGCAGCGAGCAACACCGGTGGTTTGACGAAGCTGGGTGCGGGTATTTTGACGCTTACCGGAAGTAACGCTTATACCGGGATGACGACTATCGGTGCGGGTACGATTGGGTTGGGCCATGCGGATGCGTTGGCGGGCGGCGGAGGTATCGTTTTTTCCGGAGGCACGTTGCAGTTTGGAGCTGCGAATACGTCTGATTACTCATCCAGGATCGTGGGGAGTGGCTCTGCGATTGCGATTGATACGAACGGGCAGGATGTGACGTTCTCCGGGGATCTTGCAGCGAGCAACACGGGTGGATTGGCAAAGCTTGGGGCGGGCGTTCTGACGCTCAGCGGAAGCAACCACTACACGGGCCACACAAGCGTGCTCAACGGGACGTTGCGCGTGACGAGCGGATCCGCGCTCGGCAGCAACCCAGCAGTGGCCCTCGCGGACAAATCCGGTGTGCTTCTGGACCTGAACGGGTTTAATCAGTCGGTTGGATCACTTGCAGGCGGCGGCACCGCTGGTGGGCACGTGCAACTTGGTTCCGCGTTGCTTTCGATTGGAAGCAACGCGGCGGACACCGCGTATGCAGGCCATTTTTTAGGAGCAGGTTCCATTGTGAAAGAGGGAGGTGGAACGCTCACCCTTTCGGGTAGCGGCGCGTTGGTGGGGGGGCTTTCGGTGGGCGCCGGCAAACTGGTGCTCGCGGGTACCTCCGACTGGAGTCAGGCGACTTTTTCGGTCTCGGGGGGCACCCTTGATTTATCGGCGGCGAATGTAAGCGTGGGAAGTCTGGTGCTGACCGGAGGAAAGCTTTCCCTTGCGATTGGAAAAACCATTCAAGTGGCTTCCGCGTTGGTGCTCGACGGAATCATTGATGTGTCCGGCACCCTTGATTCCTCGACCATGGGGCGTGTCACGCTTTTGGCCGGTGGTGCTGCTGCAAGCGGTGCTTTTACGACTGGGAGCCTCGCTCTAGGAAGCGACTATCGTCTCCAGTTCAACGGTTCCAATCTTGAGATTCAGCGCTCCTCGACGATGGCGATTGAAGCCGGGTCTTCGAATTACAACACCCGTGTAGGGCAATCCGTGACCGTCGGCGCCCGCGTTGCAAACGTGGCTCCGGTTGATTCGGACAGCTTAACCTACAATCTGGCGGGAGCCGTGAGTGAGTCATCTCTCACTCGCGAATCCGGCGATGCAAATGCGTCCGCGGGTACCCTCCGGACGGGCACCTACACGCCGTCCACCGCGGGTACCAGCACCCTTAGCATTACCGCATCAGGAACGGGCGCTAATGGCCCGACCAATGGATCGCAGACAACCACCTTCACCGTGACCAGCTACAACTTGGCGTCCGGAAGCGCTTCTTCGAGCGTGAATCTTGGAGCGATCCGCGAAGGGGGCAATTTTGCGAGCAAGACGTTGACTGTCGAAAACATCGCACCAACGGACGGGTTTTCGGACGACCTCGCGGCAGCAATCTCTGCAACGGGTGCGGTCAGCGTGAGTGGGGTCATTTCGCGCTTGGCCGCGGGATCTCAGAGCATGGCATTGTCCGTGGGCTACAATTCGACAGGTGTGTCCGCTGGATCGGTAAGCGGAACGGCGACGGTAAGCTACATTTCGAAGGGGCAAACGGGCACGGGGTTGGCCGATGCCGCCCCGATAAAAACCTCCGACGCGGTCGCGGTCAGTGGAAAAGTTTATCGGTTGGCAGCCACGAATATTTCCTCGGGAACGATCACGTTGGAGCCCGTGCGATTTGGCGGCACGTTCGCGGCTGCTGCTGTGCCGGTAACGAACACAGCGGCCTTGGTGCAGATTGCTGGTGAGAGTTACAATGAACTCCTGAAGGTTTTGGCCGCAACTGACGGTGACTTGAGTGTGGTGAGCGCTCCGAGCCAAAGCCTTGCTGCGCAGGAATCCTCTGAGGTGCGGGTGGGCCTGGCTGCTGGAACAGTTGGGCTCAGGACTGGAACGCTGACGCTTAACTTTACATCGGACGGCACGGGGACAAGCGGGCTTGCAGAGGAAGCGCTTGGACAGCGTCAGATCATGGTGCAAGGACAGGTTTACAGCGGTCAGGGCGTCTGGCGTGAAACGAACCTTGGGGTGCGAGCTTGGGATGATTCCGCAAACTGGATTGCGGACGGAGGGCGTCCTGGAGTGGACGGTGCGTTGAGCCGGGGAGTCGACACCGCGTTGTTGCGCGCGTCGTCAGCCTTGGAAGTCCGGATGAATGGGCGTGTAGCCGAGCTCAAGAGTCTAAAAGTTGAGGGAGCGGGGAACATCTTGGTCAGTCAGGGAAGCGTCGGCGGCGGAGGTTTCCAGCTCAGTGCGAACAGTGGGCATGCTGCTTTGGACGCGGATGGGGCGGGGCAGCACCGGATCGAAGTCCAAGTCGAGCTGGGATCAAATGCAGTGGCCACGATCGGGACGGGAAGTAAGCTGACGTTGGCCAGCGTTCTGCGGGAGGTGAGCGGCGGCGGCTATGGGTTGACGAAAGAGGGCGGTGGAACGCTTGCGCTGCAGGCGGGTTACAATTATGGCGGGACGACGGCTGTCAACGCGGGGCGTCTGGAACTCGGGATCGGAGCTATTCTCGGAGGGGGTGCGATCACCCTGGGAAGCGGAGCGGAGTTGGCGTTCAACTTGAGCGCTGATTTGACAATTCCGAATACGATAACCGGTCCCGGAACGGTTGTGAGCTTGAACCCTGCGTATCGTGTGTTCTGGCAGGGTGGATCGACGGTGCGTAGCGCCGGTTTATTCGTTGTCAATCCTGGGGAGCATGTTTATACGGACGCGATTGTGTCGTCGGGAAGTGTTGCAGTGAGGATGAATTCGGGAACAGTGACTTCGAGCGGAGTTGTACAGCAGGTACTCGCGAAGCCTTTGGAGTTGGAGGAGACAAACAGGTTCAACGTACCCCATGGAAGTTCGCTGGAGTGGAACGGTGCGATTTCCGGGACAGGCGGGATCAAGAAGGGCGAGGGAGGAAATTTTATTTTGAGCGCGAGCAACAATTTCACGGGTGGGACCGACATCCATGGCGGCACAGTGGAAGTACGCTCGGCGGGTGCGTTGGGTGCTGGAACCGTGAATTTGAAGCCCAACACGCAGCTCCGTGTGAACGCAGGTGCGCGTGTCTTGTTTGAAAATAAATTGGTGGGCGAAGGCGATCTGGTCAAAGTGGGGGCGCACACCATGGAGCTCAATGAGCAATCCCAGCTCTCCGGTTCCGCCATCATTTTGCAGGGAACGCTAGCGTTAGGACCATTAAATGCTGCCTCAAAATGGAGCAGAATCGTGGTTGGCGACAGCTCTTCAAATGACGCGGTGATGGACTTGAGGGGATTGCCAAGCCAGACTCTTATTGTTGGGAGTGGACAGACCGTGCAAGGTTCAGGGGTCGTTCTGGGCAGCCTAAAAGCAGCGGGCAGCACCACCCTTCAGTTTGGAAACTCGCCCGGCGTCATCACCGTCAACGGCGATGTGAACTTGACCAACGGGGACCTTGTTCGGGCGGATTATACGACGGACTTCCTGCAGACCGGTTCTGCGGTGGTGGGCAACTTCTTCGGTGGTGGCGCAAAGCTTGTGCTGACTTCGTGGGCGGGCGTGTCGCCCAACCGGACCGGAACAGCGCGCATCGTTGATTTTGAGGCGCACAAGTTCACGGTCATCTCGGCGACGGGAACGGTCGACGGACTGTCGCCACAGGTGGATTCGTACGTGCAGGTGAATGGCTCCACTTACAAGAGCGCCGTGGTGAGTGCACGAGTGAGCAAAGTCGGTGCTGATCGATACGAGGCGACGGTGCAGAGGCTGCGTTACGCTGATATCGGCGGTGACGGAAACTATCGATCCCTGGGAAGTCTTTTAGATGCAGGCGTCGGGAACCTTGGATTTGGCTTGGTGGACTTGTTGGACAGTCAGGCGACGCGTGAGGGGGTTAGAAATTTGATGGCGCAGATTAACCCTGCCGGGTACGTGGAACTGGCGAATGTTGGGCTGCGGCGCGTGGCGTCCGTTCAGGGAGCGTTGGCAAACCGCCTGGCGTCCAGTGCGGTAGAACTCATGCACACGCCCGCCCTAGATGGCGAGTATACGGCGTGGACAACAGTGTACGGCGGCAATGAAACCAGAGATGGCGATGCATCAAGAGGCCTGCCGGGGTTTGAGGGAAGCAGCGCCGGAAACCTGACGGGAGTCGAACGGCAGATTGGCAGGATCAGGCTTGGAATGATGGGGGCGGCTGGAGTGAGTCATGGGGACTTCACTATCGCCAGCGGAAGAGTGAGTGCCGATTCGTGGCATGGCGGCGTGTATTTTCAGGTGCCTGCGGCGCGTGCAGTGTTTGACACGGGCATCAGTTACGGAAGGGCTGAAACTACGGTCCGACGTGATCTCAGGGGATTGGGAGTCACGAGTGCGCGCATTGAGAATCCTGAGTGCGTACTACATTTCGGGATGGCGATTCCAATTGTGGGGGGGAGCGGAAAGTACACGTTCGTTCCTTCCGCGCACCTTATTCATTCGTCCTACTACGGGAGGGCATTCAGCGAGAGCCAAGTGGCGGGAGGAGCGGAGGCATCCGTTGGGAGGATGACGGAGCATGCGTACGTTGGAAGACTTGGATTGGAGGCGTCGCGCTGGGTGGAATTGTTCGGGCGTTTGGGTCGCCTCGGAGTCAGGCTTGATTGGCTGCATCATTTTGAGGGCGGCGGGCGTGAGGCGGACATTGCGATCGGGGCCTCCGAGGCGCGGTCGCGCTTTTCTGCAGCAAGGGGGTCCGCGGACGCAGTTCAGGTTGGACTGGTTGGCAAGTTGGCGCTGACCGAACGCACGCAGTTGAGGCTCAACTTCGACCGGCAGACCGACTCCAGAAGGCGCAGTTTCGGCGGCGGCGTTTCTATTGAGCTAAAATTCTAGCGTGGGCGGGCGGATGACTGTTTTGTGCCCGTTGTGCCGGTATGAACCGTAGGTAGCATGCCTGAAACTATGGCCGCATGTGTCCGATCATAGGGCGTTGATTTGCAAAGTTCACCATAGGCCAGATTTAAAGAGCCGTGTCCCGGGAAACCAGAGGGTAGCAGTACGGTACTGATGGCGGTTGACGAAGAGCGTGATTTCTTGCGTCAGATTTTTTCAGGTGTGATTCCAATAAAGATCATCAAGCGATCAGACGACATCGGAGGGCTGCTCTTCCACATGCGGGTAAGTCCTGTTGTGCACGCGAAGAGGCGGGCAAATTCAACGCTTCCTTGGCCGGGCTGTGTCTGAAATTCTGCGTCTGAGTCCGGGTGATGGGCAGTGAAGGAGCGTGAGATAAAATTGAAATTCGAGATCTACGATCGGAATCTTCCGAATACACCGCGGACGGTGATTGCATTCAACGCAGATTTGACTTTTCCCCAGCAGAGGCGTTTTTTTTTTTGAGCCGGATCACTCGGTTTTAAATGCAATCAGGACAGACGATTAAATTGGAATTGCTTCGACTTGATCCAGTCTCCTCTGGAGTTGAGTATCCTGGAGTTCTCACGTTTGACGTGCTCCTTCTCCTTGGATTCCCTGAAGAAAAAAAAGAGCACTCCTCGCGGAGCGCTCCCTTTTCATCGCAATCCAACGACGGTCGTTGGTCTGGTTGCCACAACTTAGACCGCGAGTGACTGCAGTGCCGCTGTTTTGCCGCGTTTCATCAACCGGTATTTACCGCGGCCGACCTTTTCGATCAGCGGGTTTTTTTTGCCGGTGCTCGAGAACCACACATGGACGTTCCGATAGTTCGCTCCGATTCGGGCGGCGAGTTCCTGCACGCTCATTCCGTTCTGCCCGGCCAGTTCAAGGCTCTGGTTGATCAGGCGTGTGATTTCCCCGCGCTTCGGGCGTGGGTTCTTGCTCGCGGTCATGGCAGCCTCCGTGTGGTCTCGCACCATGCGCCGGTTCAAAGGAGTTTCGGGAAGGTTGAGTTCGCTCACGAGCACGTAGCGCCCGGGGCCCGCCTTTTTGATCTGCGGGAAGCGTCGGATAGCGGAGTGAAACCACGAGTGAATGTTTACTGATTTCATGCGCAGAAGGGCGGATAATTCCTTTACCAACACACCCTTTTCCCCGGCTGCTCTCAGGGAATCGACAATCTGCATGCGGAGTTCGCCGCGTCCCATCCGGCGCACCCTGGGAGCGCTAGGCTGTGAGCCATGGTTGGTTGGGGTTGCAAGGCGGTTTCTATCAGCCGAGTTTTGGCTGAAGATCTCGGTCTGCAGAGACTCGGACTTTGCAAAAATTTCATCCAACTCGCTTTGCAGCGCGGACCTGCGTTGTTCCAGTTCCATGAGCTGGCGCAAAGCCTCGATGCGTTGATTCGAAGTGCTTATCAGGATTCTGGACCTTCTTACCGGACGTTCAGTTTTGTGGAAGTGCATTTGGTTTAACAGATCATTGGTTATGTTTAGGCAGAGGAGTCAGCTATCGCCGCCGAAAATAGAATCGACGGCTGTCTTGATTGCGGACGTCACTTTCTTAACGGTATTTTTATCCGTTAAATCAAAGCATCAGCAGCGGGTCGCTGAACGTTTGATTCGTTTGAGTGCCAACGGAGAGCGCGAAGCGATTGGATGTGGCGTCGAAGGAGCGCGTGTTTGTCGCGCGAGCCGAAATCGCGCGGTCTCGCCTGCGGGCGCCGCGCATCTCTCTATGGATGCGCTACTATGAGCTCACTCGAGCAGGCTCCACTCAGGGACTTGGATCCCATCGGCTGTCGATCTGCTTTCTTAGGCGATCAACCGTGGAGGGGTTTTGCATTGAGACGTTGCGGGTCTCGGATGGGTCTTCCTTTAAATGATACAGCTCGAGCGTTTCTTTAGGCTCATTGACCGGATCCGGCACAATTAGTTTCCAGTCACCTTCAATCATCCAGCGCCAGCGCAAACTTTTCTCAGGTTTGTCCAAATCAACCGCATTGTGGGTGAAGCATTCGCCGTGGACTGCGTGGCGATCTGAAACTTGATTGGTGTTCAGTAGATCAACCCCGGCCATGGCCTTGGGTACTTCAATCCCGCAGGCTTTTAAGATTGTTGGACTCAAGTCTAGCGAACTTGCGAGATGACTCGTGTCCATACGGGCGGGCGCGTGTTTTTTCCAGCGGAGCATGATGGGGGTGCGCAGGCCCCCGTCGTAGGGGCTCTGCTTGGATTTTGGCGCATAGCGCGGTGAATCTTCGGATTGGATCCAGCCGTTATCGGTGACGTAGGCGATGAGGGTGTCCTCCGAAATCCCTTTCTGATCAAGGTGATCAAGAATCTGGCCGATGGTCTCGTCGAACCATTCCACCATCGCCCAGTAGCGGGCGACGTGAATGCTCCCGGTCTTTTGTTTGTATTTTTCAAGCAGGCGTTCCGGGGGCGTGTGAGGGTCGTGGGGCATCATTGGCGCGTACCACACCATGAAGGGCTTCGACTTCTCCGTGGCTTCCTGGATGAAATCAAAAATGGGCTGGAGCGTTTGGCGTCCGATCTCCAGTCCCTTGTCGCCGTGCCTGCTGCCGAGGGTCATTCCGTGGGTGAAGCCGCCGTGCTTGTAGTTGCCCTGCCACCATTTGCCGGTTTGCAGCGCCAGATATCCCTTTTCCACAAGGAGTTTCGGCAGAGTGGGGGAAGCGTCCATGAAACCGTTCATTTTATCCCGGCCCTGCTGAAAAAGCGGGCTGGCCTGAAATTGCCGCGCTGTCATTCCCGCCGGCACGGGCGGATCGTTGCTGGTGACTCGGTGTTGGTGAGGGTATTGGCCCGTGATGATCGATGCGAGGCTCGGGCAGCACAGGCTGGAGGGCACGTATCCGCGCGTGTAAGTGACGCTTTCCCGTGCCAGACGGTCGAGGTTCGGGGTCTGGATGAAGGGATGTCCCATGAACCCGTAGTCACCCCAAGCCTGGTCGTCTGAAACGATGAGAATGATGTTCGGGCCCTTCTTCGCGGCTGTGTTCTGGGCCGAGGCGGGTTGGCTGCATAAGAACGGGATTGCGACCAAAAGCAGGGCGCGCAAGGTGAGGAGGACTGGATGCTTCATGGGGGAGGGGTCGAGTGCGTGGACGATCGAGTTGGGCGCGTGGCCGGATAACGTCGGCCTTTGATGCTGGCCGACAAACATCGGCTTTGGCAACCTCTATGCTGCCCGTCGGACTTCGAATGCCATGTTGAGTGGCAAACGGGTTCATCCCGGGTTCAACAAGAGCTTAGTTTTGTTCCCCTAACGTTTATGCCTTCTACAGATCCTCTCATGCACGTCACAACTCTCAATCGCCGCGATTTCCTGCAAAAAAGCGTTTTCGCGGGAGGCGCCCTGCTTTCCACTCTCCCTGTGGCTCGCAACGCCCACGCGGCAAGCGGGGGCGGTCCGATCAAGCTCGCTCTTGTCGGTGGTGGCGGCCGAGGGTTGGGCGCTGCGAATCAGGCCTTGAGCACGGGCAAGCCGGTCCAGTTGGTCGCGGTTGCGGAGCTTTTCCGTGACAAGGCAGAGGGCGCTGTAGCGACCCTCAAGGCGCAGCATCCCAATGCGGTGGATGTGCCCGATGAACGGATATTTCTGGGATTCGAGGCTTTTAAAAACGCGATCTCCGCCTGTGATGTGGTGATCCTTGCCTCGCCGTGTGTGTTTCGTCCGGCCATGTTTGAAGAGGCGGTTAGGCAGGGGAAACATGTGTTTATGGAAAAGCCGGTTGCTGTGGATGCTCCCGGAATCCGCCGCGTTCTAGCCGCCGCCGCTGAGGCGAAAAAGAAAAACCTCAAAGTCGGTGTGGGACTGCAGCGCCGGCACAAGCTCGGGTACCGCGAAGCGGTGAAGAGGGTACAGGACGGCGCGTTGGGCCAGATCTTGTACGCACGCACGTTCTGGAACATGGGAACTGCGCGCGCGATGATTCCTCGGAGGCCGGATTGGAATGAGCTCGAGTACCAGCTTCACAATCAGTTTTATTTCGCATGGCAGTGCGGGGACATTCATGTCGACATGGGCCTGCACAACATTGACGTGATCAACTGGATCAAGGGCATGTACCCGGTTCGGGCGATGGGTGTGGCGGGTGCCGAAGTGCGCCGCGGCAAGGACGCCGGCAGTTTGTACGATCATTTTGCCATTGAGTATGAATACGCGGATGGAACGCGTTTGTTTGCGCAGAACCGCCAGATCCCCGGCTGCTTCAACTATGTTGCGGAAAACGCGCACGGCACACTTGGTTCCGTTGAGATGATCAACGAGCGAAATATTTTCACGATCAATGGCCAGAACGCATGGAAGTACGAGCCGGAGAAGCCGACGGTGAATCCATACCAGCTGGAGCATGATGATTTGTTCAACGCGATTGTGAACGACGAGCCCTACAACGAGGCGGAACGCGGCGCCATGAGCACGATGACCGCCATCATGGGCCGGATGGCCGGTTACTCGGGTAAAAAAATCGAGCTCGATGAGGCGCTGAATTCAACGAAGCTCTTCAGCCGGGAGGTGACTTCGCTTCAGGATGAACCTCCTGTTCTTCCGGATGCCTCCGGGGCTTATCCGCTTCCGGTGCCCGGGCGTTACGAAGCGGTGTGAGATCCGCGGTTTCGGATTGTCCGGATCATCGTCCGATTGTCTGCGCGCCCTGAAAGGGTTGGCGGTTCCCGGGGGCGTGGTTGTTAAAAAATGCGGCTGAGCAAGAGACTCAGCCGCATTCCGATGAACCCGTGTGTGTCGCCTGACTATGCGTTTCTGTGAACGCAATTCAGATCCTCAAAAGACGACAACAGCCGCTTGGTGGCGGATTCTTCAGCCGCTCCCAGCCAGATGCGGGGATCGTAGTACTTCTTATTTGGCGAGTCCGCGCCCTTCGGGTTGCCGATCTGGCCTTGCAGATATTCCCGGTTCTTAGCCTCGTACGCTCGGACCCCATCCCAGAACGCCCATTGAATGTCGGTGTCGATGTTCATCTTGATGACGCCGTAACTGATCGCCTCGCGGATCTCTTCGCGGGACGAGCCGGAGCCTCCGTGGAACACGAAGTGCACGGGCTTCGGGCCCAGTCCAAACGCCTGGGAAATGTGATCCTGCGAGTTTTTGAGGATCTGCGGTTTGAGTTTCACGTTGCCCGGTTTATAGACCCCGTGAACGTTTCCGAATGCGGCTGCGATTGTGAAGTTGGGGCTGATTGCACTGAGGGTTTTGTAGGCTTCAGCCACTTCGGCGGGCTGGGTGTAGAGTTTGGATTCCTCGACACCGGAGTTGTCCACGCCATCTTCTTCACCGCCGGTGACGCCGAGTTCGATCTCGAGGGTCATCCCCATCCTGCTCATTCGTTCGAAATATTTGGCGCAGATTTCGAGATTCTCATGCAGGGGTTCTTCCGAGAGATCCAGCATGTGCGAGCTGAAGAGGGGCTTGCCGGTCCTCGCGAATTGCTCCTCGCTGGCTGCCAGCATTCCATCCACCCACGGCAAAAGTTTCTTCGCGCAGTGATCCGTGTTCAGGATGACTGGGACGCCGTACGCTTTCGCTGCGATATCGACATACTGCGCGCCAGCGATGCCGCCTTGGATCGGGCCGAATTGGTTTTCTTTGCTGACGTTTTTTCCTATGAAGAACTGCGCGCCTCCGTTGGAGAATTGGATCATGGTCGGCGAATTCACTTCGCGCGCCGCGGCGAGGGTTGCATTCACCGAGTCGGTCCCAATGCAGTTTACGGCGGGAAGCGCGTACTCGTGGGTTTTTGCATGATCGAGAAGTTCCCTGACTTCTTCTCCGAATAATACGCCAGATCGAAATTTGCGATTAGAGGTCATCCCTGTTTTCTAACAGAGCTCCCTGCGCGGACAATCGATAAGTGCTGCAAGTTTTGCCGCGCCGCCCGGGTCGGCCGATTCGCCGTTTTCCCGGCAGTCAGGCGACCTGCTCCGCTTCGAATTGAAGCTTGTAGAGCCTTTGATAAATTTCAGAGCGCGACATCAACTCTGAATGGCTGCCTCTGCTGACCACGCGGCCTTTGTCCATGACGATAATCTCGTCAGCCTCCAAAATGGTGGAAAAGCGGTGCGCGATAGCCAGCACCGTTCGGTTCTTTCGCAGCACTCTCAGTGCGTCTCGGAACGCCTGCTCCGTTTCGGGATCAAGGTTGGAGGTCGCCTCGTCCAGCAGCAGGATGGGCGCATTCCGCAGGATCGCTCTCGCAATCGTGAGGCGTTGTTGCTGGCCTCCGGACAGGTTGCATCCCTTGTCGCCGACCACGGTCTGGTAGCCTTGCGGTTGGTTTAGAATAAACTGGTGGGCGTGTGCCGTGCGCGCCGCGTTTTGGACCTCCTCGAGCGACGCTCCGGGCCGGCCGTATCGGATGTTGTTCTCAATGGTGTCGTGGAATAGGAAGAGGTCCTGATTCACGATCCCGATTTGCTCCCGAAGCGACGCTTGTTGGATGTCGCGGAGGTCGACTCCGTCCAGGAGAATCTGTCCGGCCTGGGGATCATAAAACCGAAGAACCAGCGACATCAGTGTGGACTTGCCCGCCCCGCTTTCACCCACCAGCGCGTAGAACTTTCCGCGTGCGAACTCCAGGTTTATGTCCTCCACGGCCGGAGCCGATTTCTCCCCGTACCGGTAGCTGACTCCTTTGAATTGTAGATCGCCGCGCGCCCGTGCGAGGGTTACGGCCTGTGGGCTGTCCTGAACGGCGGGCTTCGAATCAAGCAGCTCGAAAAGCCGGTCGCTCGAAGTCATGCAGTTCTGCATCACCAAATGAGTCCGGCTCAGAGCTTTTGCTTCCGGGTAAAGAGCGATCAGCGCCACGCATCGGGCCATGAATTCGTCGAAGGGCACGCCCCTCCACCAGCAGTAGAAGAGGCCGCCTGCGATGCCAAGCGAAGCGGTCGACTCCACCAGCGGTCCCACAACTTCAGTCACCTTGGTTGTGCGCATGGTGTTTTTGTTGATGATCCGCGCCGTTCTGACGAACCGGTCGAGTTCAAAGGCCTCGCGTGCGTGCGATTTGACCACCCGAATCCCGTTGAATGCCTCCTGCATGAATGACATCAGGTTGGCCGTTTCCTGTTGTTCGGTGCGGCTGGCGCGGCGAACCCGGCGGCTGAGCACGATCACGGGCAGCATGCAGAGGGGAAACACAAGGAAAGTAAAAGCCATGAACACGGGGTCCGTCACCAGAAGCGCGATCACGACTGAGAGCACGGCCGCGGGACGTCGCACCACATTCTGCGTGAGCGTCATCGAGGCTCCCGCCGTCGAGGAGGTCAGGCTCGACACGCTCTGGATAAGATCCCCGCTCCGCTGTTTGTTGAAAAATACGATGGATTGCGCGAGGGTTTTCGCGAAGGCCTCCGTGCGCAGGTCGAGGGTCATGCGGTTTTGGATCCAGCCAAACAGGTAAACCGAAAGGAAATCAAAAAGGCCCCGCACCAACATGAGGCAGGGGATGGTCAGGCACGCCAGAATGACCAGAGTCAGGCTCTCTGAGATACCCGCGCCTTGGGTGAACTGGGATAGCCAGCGATCCAAATCGACTTCGCCAAGGATGGGTAAGGTCTTTTTAAGGCCCGTCTGGCCCCTGAGCACGAGGGCGGTGCTGGTTTTGAGTCCCACGTAAAGCACTGCGGTGCTTGCCCCAGCCAGAACCGAACAGACGAGAGCCGCCGCGAACCTTTTGCGGTAGGGGCGCACATAGCCGAAAAGACGACGGTAGGTTTCAAAAGACTTTCTCCAGGTGAGCTGCTCTGTTGCAGAGCCGCCCTGAGCTTTATTCGAGACCATCCGCTAGTGTTGTCATGCGGGGGGGGAGATTGCCAGTTTTCACTGATCAGCCATTTCCCGGGAATGAAGCTGGCCAGACTGCGTTTGCAGGAAAGGGTTATTGATTTGTTAAAATCTCAACAGCAGTATTTTATAAATTCCGACAGGGGTTGCGGGCTGGTAAAGATCCGAAACGGTCGCCGTCAATGCCGTCATTTGCATTTCGGGACGAGGTTGTGTTAGGTTCATACAAGTACCAATCACCCTTATGTCAGATCCCGGCCCTCTTCTCGTTGCGCAAACCTTGGTCCCGGCTCAAATGCCGGTATTTACTTGCAGCCTCACGCCGCAGAAGGAGGCGCTTCTGTTGGCTCGGCAGGCAATCGACGAACTGCGTGCAGCCGACCCCAAGCCCATGGAGTCAAATGTTCGCTCCATCTACGTGAGTCCCTGGGACAGCCACCAGAAGAACCCAAAGTTCGGCCCGATTTGCGACATCGTCCTACAAGTGGCGCGCACTGCCTCCAGGAGCTTTCTGATCGCAAACTTTGATTCCCTGAACGTCGACTACTTTGTGAAGGATTGCTGGGGGATGATCTACGAGGAGTCTGACTACACATTGAGGCACAACCACTATCCTTCGGACCTCAGCTGCGCTCTTTACTTGGAGGCGGATGAAAATTGCGCGCCCATCATCTTCGACGGCGGTCTGCAGGTTCAGCCCCAAAACGATCTCCTCGTGCTCTTCCCCGGGATTCTGAACCATGAAGTTCCCAAAACCCCGGGACGGCGGGTCGTCGTTTCCATGAACATCTTCAAGACCCTGGGCTTGGTTCGTTAGGGCGGCCGAGAAAGGCCCCTAGAAGGGTGCGGGTACGCTTGGTTGTCCGCGTGTTTGTCCGCAAGTTTTGAATCTTTGCGGTCCTCGCGGGCGGTGTCTTCCGGGCATCCGACTTCCGGGCATCCGAGTCGGCTGACTCCGGCTCGGAGGTTATGCCCCCCCGGTTGGATCGGCTAGCGAACGACCGGCTTGCCTGCGGCCTGCCATCCGGTGAATCCGGTCTTAAGGTGGTAGATCGCCGAGAATTTGCCTTCCTTGATCATGTTTACCGTCTGTCCGCTGCGTCCTCCCGAGGCGCAGTGAATGAGCACCGATTTGCCTTCGTACCCCTTGATCTTGGCGGAAAAATCCGGTGCGAAAAAATCCAGATTTACTGCGCCGGCGAGGTGCCCTTGGGCGAACTCCTCCGAGGTTCGGACGTCGATAATGACGATGTCCGACTGAAGTTTGAGCATGCGCTCGGTTTCGTCCGGGGTGAGGTCTTTGGGGGTCATTTTTTGTTTGAGTGCGTCGAGCAAGCCTTTGCCCTCAGGCTTCGCCGGATCAGCCGCGCATGCGTGGAAGGGGGCTGAGGAAATTAGGATGCCAAACGATGCCGCAAAAAGGGCGAGGGGACTTTTCATGGAAGGAAGCCTAACGCCTTCACCCTCGGCGGGCAACAAGGCAGGGCTCATTTACCGATGCAAAACGTGCTGAAAATATGCCCCAGCAAATCTTCCGTATCGGTCTGGCCCACGATTTCGCCGATGGCGTGCAGCGCGCCGCGGAGTTCTTCCGCGACAAACTCGGGCGATATTCCATCCGAAAGCCCCGCTTGCGCGGCTTGGGCTTGTGCGAGCGCCCTCCGCAGACAGTCCTGATGCCGCGCATTGATTGCCACGAAACCGGCTGAATCGATCGGCATTCCAGCGCCGAACGCCGCGGCTAGACCGCCGTCAATCGCGGTCTCCAGCTCGCGGAGTCCGTTTCCAGACAGGCAGCTGATGCGTATGGCCGGCACATCCGCCCAGGAGGGATGCTCGGCCACGTCGCTCTTGTTCAAGATCAGGATCTCTTTTGGAATTGCGCTTTCGCCGCCATTCGCGATGCGCTCAATTTCGACTTTGGGCAGTGAGCCGTCGTGCACGTGCAGGATCAAATCCGCATTGGCCCGCTGTTGGATTGCTCGGGTAATACCCTCTTGCTCGATCGGATCAAGCGACTCGCGGATTCCTGCGGTATCAACCAGCTTGAGCGACCAACCCTTCAGCAGGATTGATTCCTCAAGGGTGTCGCGCGTCGTGCCGGGAGTCGGACTCACGATTGCGCGTTCAAAACCGAGCAACCGGTTCAGCAAACTGCTTTTTCCAGCATTCGGCGGCCCTGAAATCACGGTGCGCACGCCCTCACGGATCAACCGCCCTTGCGAAGCGCTTGCCAACAGCGACTGCATGGTTTCCTGGATTGTTTGCATTCTCCCGAGAAGCGCGACGCCGGTGTCCGGAGAGATATCCTCCTCGGGAAAATCGATGTATGCCTCCACGTGTGCAAGCAGTCCGAGCAACTGAGCCTGCATATCGCGGATCTGCCCGCCTAAAGTGCCGCCGAGCTGCTCGGTCGCCGCACGCAGAGCGCGGTCGCTGCTTGCCCCGATCAGGTCCATGATCGCTTCCGCTTGGGTGAGATCCAGTTTGCCGTTCAAGAACGCACGCCTTGTGAACTCGCCTGGATCCGCTGATTTTGCGCCATTTCGCAGGAGCAACTCAAGAATGCGGCGCGTCAAAAGAACGCCCCCGTGGCAGGCGATCTCGACGACGTCCTCCCCCGTAAAACTCGCCGGGCCTCGGAAGACGGTCAGCAGCACGGAGTCCAACTTCTCATTACCGTCGCATACTGCTCCGAAGGTTTGGACCCGGGATTCCAGTTGGCTTGGTTTGAATCGCCCTTTGAAAACTTGGTCTCCAAGCGAAATCGCTTCTGGACCCGACACGCGCAGGATTGCAACCGCTCCGTGTCCCGGTGGCGTTGCGATTGCGGCAATGGTGTCCATGGATTTGCAGTAAAGACGGCTGGATCGCCGATGGGGAAAGGCCTTGCCTGCCGTTCGGTGTCCGTGATTGTCGACCCGTTGTCAGACGGACTGCGGAAGGCATTCTGCGAGCGCTGTCAGAAACCGATCGTTCTGATGGGCCGTTCCGATTGAAACGCGGATCCATTCGGGCAGTCCGTAGGCGTTCATGTCGCGGATGATAATGCCCTGACGCATCAGGGCTTGAAACACCGCTTTTCCATCACCCACTTTGACGAGGACGAAATTCGCGTGACTTGGAACGAATTCCAGGCCCATACGCTCAAATGCGGACTGCAGCACGGCACGTCCTTCGTGCGTGATCTGCCGAGTCTTGCTTTGATGCGCGTCATCCTTGAGCCCAGCAAGAGCGCCTGCCTGCGCGATCCCGTTCGCGTTAAATGGCTGCCGTGTCTTCTGCAGCGCCTCGATCAAATCGGGCTTTGCGAGCCCGTAGCCTATCCGGAGGTTTGCAAGACCCTGGATCTTTGAAAAGGTGCGTAGCACGACGACATTCCGGCCGTCTTTCACAAACTTCAAGGTGTCCGGCGGGTTATCGAGAAACTCGTAATAGGCTTCGTCAAACACAACCACCACGTGTTCCGGAACCCGCGCCATGAATCTGTCGATTTCCTGCTGTGACACCAGCGTGCCTGTCGGATTGTTCGGATTTGCGATGAACACCTCGCGCGTTTTTGGAGTGATCGCCTCCGCCATGGCTTCCAGATCGTGCGTGAATCCAGGATCCGCCACCTCTACGGTCGTCGCGCCGAAAAGTTTTGCCATGAGTTTGTACACGACGAACGCATGACGCGAGGTCACAATTTCGTCGCCGGGTTTCAGAAATGCGTGACCGATGAACTCGATGATTTCGTTCGAGCCGCATCCCAAGATGACGTTTTCGCGCTTGAGCGCCATCTTTTCAGCGATCGTTTCCCTCAGATAAAAGCCGCCGCCATCCGGGTAAAAATGACTGCGCTCGAGTGTGGCACGCATCGCCTCAAGCGCCTTTGGGGAGGGTCCCAGTGGATTCTCGTTCGATGCGAGCTTGATGATTTCCGATGGCTCAAGCCCGAGCTCGCGAGCCACATCCTCGATCGGCTTTCCGGGTTCGTAAGCCACCAAATCGCGTAGCCACGGGTGCGCAAGATTCCAAATATTCGACATAGGGTGAAAAAGAATCCCGCGACACTATCCTTTCCCGACGCGCGTGGCGAGGGGAGGTTTTTTCAGGGCTGCGATCCGGCCGCGGTGTTGCGCTTCAATTCGGTGCCGCTGAGGGTGAACATCTTGCAGCGCGGAATCGAGTGCTACTCCCACCAGGATTTAAGAACATCCATGTCGCGTCTGGTCGCCTCGATCAAAGTGGCCAGTCCCTCCGGTTCCGTGGGTTTTGCCTTGAGGTACTCGATGTGAAGCGAAACGGGGCCGGAATAACCTTCCCGTTTCAGCATCTCGACGTAGGGTTTGCCAACAATGCCTTCTCCGAGAGGAGCGGGCTCCGGGCGTTTGTTGTTCCAGTTAAAATTCTTGAAGTAGGCGATCCCGATGCGCTCTTTCACCAGCGCGACCTCCGCGGGCCAAGACAAGTTTCCCTCGATGGTGGCGTGCATGATGTCGAAGCTCCACGCGAGCTGTTCTGCCGGGAAATCGCGCATCATCAGGGCCACGTCCCAGACTGCTGCCCCGACATAACCCGCGCCCGAATGATTCTGGAAGCACGGCAGAATGCCGATTTCCCTGCTCATGGCGACAAGGTCCTTGAGTCGGACCTTGATCTCGTCGAGCTGCGGCCAGATCGGTTTCTTGAGATCGTACTTGAAGAAGCCGAGCCGATAGCGATCGATTCCGAGCGACTTTGCCGTACGCAGCAAAGACTCGGCGTGTGAATTCGCGCTGGTATCGGTTAGAGCCGAGGTGAGCTGTGTGATTTCGAGTCCGTTTTTTTTAAGTGCTTCGACAAGTTTTGGCAGTTCCACTGCTGCCTTAGCGGGCTCAATATGGCCGCCCGGACGAATCGGCGCCTCGATGCCCTGCGCGCCGCATTCCGCCACAACCTCCGAAAGACGGTCGTAGGGAAGCCCGATGAAATGTTTGCTGAATAAGGCGAACTTGGGTTGGTTCGGTGTCGGTGCGGCTGCATTCTGCGCGAGTGCCGATGTGAGTTTCCCGGCGGTTGGCGCGGTGGAAGCGAGCACTGCCGACTTCAGGAACGAGCGTCTGGAGATGTTCATGGGATGGTGGGCGGAGTCTCTCGCGGGTGCGTTAAACTTCAAGATGGAAAACGGTGGGTAATGCGAACTCGATTTCCGCAGGCGAAACGGTTCAGATGTGCAGATGAATTCGATTTTCAGGATTGGTGGCGACCTTCCGGTATCCCGCATGGGATACGGCGCAATGCGGCTGTGCGGGCAGCCCGGTAACTTCGGGCCGTACCCCGAATGGGAGGCTGGAAAGGCGCTTTTGCGTAAATGCGTCGAGCTGGGGGTCAATTTCATCGACACGGCGCATCCCTACGGCCCCGGATTTAATGAGGAGATCATTGCTGAAGCGCTCGCCCCTTATTCCAACGGAGTCGTTGTGACCACAAAGGGTGGCGTCGAGAAGACGGCGCCGGACAAGGTCTTTCCAGACGGCAAGCCCGCGAGTCTGAGGCGCTTTTGCGAAGCAAGTCTGCGGCGGTTGCGAGTGGATCGAATCGACCTCTACCAACTGCATCGTCCGGATCCCGAGGTGCCGTTCGCAGAAAGTGTCGGAGCGCTCGCTCAATTGCGCATCGAGGGCAAGATCCGGCATGTGGGGCTTTCAAACGTGAGCCTCGCTCAGGTTGCCGAGGCGGAGGCGATTGTTCCGATTTGCAGTGTGCAGAACCGCTATAACCTCGCTGAACGGGGAGATGACCCGGTCGTGGACTATTGCGAATCCAGAGGCATCGCCTATTTGCCTTGGGGGCCTCTTGCTGCGAAGCCTTTTGCGCCGGCAGCACCCTTGACGGAGGATTCCAATGACGGCCCGCTCTCAACGGTTGCAAGCCGCCTTGGAGCGACGCCCGGACAGGTTGCGCTGGCGTGGCTTCTCGCGCGTTCGTCCTCGATCATCGTCATCCCCGGCACCACGAGCGTTGCGCATCTGATCGAAAACGTCGCCGCAGCATCACTGAAATTGAGCGAGCAGGATCTGAGCGATCTAAACATTTTGCGGTGACCCGCGCGCCGCACTTTCTGTCTCAGAGCGCCTCTGGGTGCGACCGGATTGTTTACACAAAGCTCGATGCAACCAAATCCGCGAGCATCTTGCCGCGCCGCGTTAACCTGAATCGACGATCGGTGGCTTCAAGCAGTCCGATCTCCATCAAATGAGCGGTTTCGTCCGCCCATGGAGTTAGAAGATCCGCTTCGAGTCCGGCAGCCATTCGCAAGCCAAACGCAATTCTCTCGCGCAGACGCGTGTCGGCGGAAAGCTCTTCTTGCGAATGGATCGGAGAGATGCCGGCCTGCAGCCTCAGAGAATACGCAGCCGTGTCACACACGTTTTGCGTCCGCTTTTCGCCCACTGTTGAGAATGCGCTTGGGCCGAATCCGAGAAAATCACGGCCTTCCCAGTATGCCATGTTGTGGCGCGAAATCGCTCCAGACCGCGCGTGGTTTGAAATTTCGTACTGTGCGTAGCCGCCGCATGAAAGCCGGTCCATAGTTGACTCGAAAAGGGCGGCATCATGTTCCTCGTTTTGCAAAAACTCGCCGCCCGTGAGTTTTTTGAAAAAGTCCGTGTCCTCCTCGTAGGTCAGGCAGTAGGCGGATATGTGGTTCGGATTCAGTTTTATCGTGGTGTCCAAATCCGACTCCCACTCAGGGAGCGACTGGCCGGGGATGGAAAACATCAGATCGATATTCAATGAGGGAAAGTCTTGTGCGCGGAGAATCTTGTAGGTGGCGGCAGCCTGCTCCGCGCTGTGTGTGCGCCCGAGAATTTTGAGGCAACGGTCGCTCCATGACTGCACGCCTAAACTGATACGCGTGACGCCAATTTGTTTGAGCAGGGCTGCTTTGTCTTCCCTCACGGTTGCCGGGTTCGCTTCCATGGTCCATTCCTCAAGCGCAGACATGTCCAGAAGCGACTTCAGACCGCAAAGCAGGTACTCCAGTTGCTCGAATCGAAGTGCGGTCGGGGTGCCTCCGCCAAAGTAAATCGTCTTGGGCCGGATGCGGTTCTTCTCCATTGCTCGGGTGACTTCGAGCAAAAGCGCGTCCAAGAACGCCTGGTTTTTGTTCTGGCCTCCTTCCTCAACGTAGAAACAGCAGTACGGACAGATCTTCGGGCAAAAAGGGATATGAAAATACAAATGCTCCACGGCTGCGGTTTCGCGTTCACTCGCCGGCTGCGTTTCCTTGTGGACTGTCACGCGTGTGGATTCTGCCGCCTACACGCCCGCGCGCTGAACGGAACGGAGTTCGACGTCGCCAACGGTAAGGCCAAGCGCCTGTTCCGCGACCCTCAGGAATGCTCCAGATGGATCCGTGAGCGCCACCTTCAGTCCGCCCGGCCGCGTCTTGGGTGCGGACAACGAGAGTTTTTGCAGAACCGTTTTCACGTTCGCCGCACAGTTGCGCGCCGAATCCACGAGCGTAATCCCAGAGCCCACGTAACGCGAGATTGCTTTGGAGAGGAGAGGATAGTGCGTGCATCCGAGAACGAGCGTGTCAATTCCCGAGCGCACCATCGGGTTCAGGTACCGCTGGATTATCTGATCGGTCACAGGATCCTCGAGCCATCCTTCCTCGATCAGCGGAACAAGCAGCGGACAGGCCTGCGCACGGACTTTGATAGTCGAGTCGATGGCGTGGATTGCTTTCTCGTATGCCTTGCTCTGCACGGTCGCCCGCGTGCCGATCACTCCCACATGGCCCGATTTGGTCGATGCAACCGCGGCGCTTGCGCCGGGCTCAATGACTCCGATCACCGGAACGCGTAGCAATTCTTGAAGGCGCGGCACTGCGAGGGCCGAGGCGGTGTTGCAGGCGACCACAATCATTTTGGCGCCTTCAGCCAGCAGCATGCCGGCAATCTCGATGCCGTAGCGTTCGATTGTGGCCGGGCTCTTGCCCCCGTACGGCACACGCGCCGTATCGCCGACGTAGAAGATTTCTTCCCCCGGCAGTAGTTCGCGAAGCGCAGCGGCGACGGTCAACCCACCGATGCCAGAGTCAAAGACGCCGATCGGGCGGAGATTCGGTTTTAGGCTGGGGGGCTTCAAGGGACCTTTTTTGGTTTTGGCTGGGCGTCGCGCGGTCACGGGCTGATATTTCTACATGGCAACCGGCGGTCGGTGAAGCTTGGTTGTCGTTTTGGTTCTGATTTCACCCGCACCATGTGCGCCGGCCATTGGTCGGCGTTTCAAGTTTGGCCCCCATCCCCCCCCATGCGTCTTGTTTTTTCGATCGCCTTTTTTCTTCTGTCACCTGGCTTGGAATTGGTCGCACAGACGAACGTCAAATCCCTCGGAGCCTTGGGGAATGGTGTGCAGGATGATGCGCCCGCGCTTATCCGCGCTCTGGAGCAGGGTGTTTCAGATTTGTATTTCCCGAAGGGTTCTTACCGGCTGGGGCGAACTCTGGTGTTCAATCTGGCGAAGACGGGTTTCGCGAGCGTCACATCCGATGGCACCGCCTCGCTCGTCATGGAGGGGGAAGGTCCGGCCTTGGCTTTCCTGGGCTCGCACGAAGGCACTGCGGCGCCGCACACCGTGAAGCCTCAAATATGGACGGGCGAGCGCACGCCGATGGTTTCCGGGATCGAGATTGTCGGAAAGCACGCGCTTGCGGATGGAATCAAAGCCGTTGGCACAATGCAGTTGACGGTGAGCAAAGTCGTTATCCACGACGCCCGTCACGCGGTGCACTTGGCGGCGCGCAATCGGAACGTGATCATCGCCGATTCAAACTTTTACAATAACCGTGGGATCGGCGTGTTCTTGGACGAGGTGAATTTGCATCAGATCAACATCGTCAACTCACATATCAGCTACAATCTTGGGGGCGGGATCGTCAGTCACGGCGGCAATGTTCGAAACCTGCAGGTTGGAGCATGCGACATCGAGGGCAATCATCATGCGGAGGGTCCCGCCTCGGCAAACATTTGGCTTGATTCAACGGGCGGCTCGATTGGCGAGGTCGCAGTTACCGGATGCACCGTGCAGCATACCAACAAGGCGCCGGATTCCGCCAACATCCGAATTCAAGGAGGCGGACTTGATTCATCTTTGGAGAGGCGCGAGGGCAGACCGTTCACGAGAGAGGGGAACATCACCATCGGAAATAATGTGTTTAGCGATGTTCAGGTGAATATTGAGATTCGCAACGCGCGGGGTGTGACGGTCACGGGCAATACCTTCTGGGAGGGGTTCCAGCATGACTTGTTTGTACAGGATTCGGCTCACGTGGTGGTGAGCGGAAACAATTTCGACCGCAACCCGCGCTATCTCGTGAATGGGTTTTCCAATGCGGAGCACAATGGCGTCGTGTTCCGCGGTTGCGCGGACAGTAGTTTCACTGCGAACGTCGTCGCGGGAGTGCGCGTGCATCCGGCGGCTGTTGAATTCTCTGATTGCACCCGCATGCAGGTTTCCAACAACAGCGTGCTGGACAGCGACGGTTCGGCGATTTTGCTGAAGAATGTGGATCGCTCCGTGGTGATGGGAAACATCCTCCGCGATGACCGCCCGCGGGACCCGCAGTCATCCTCTTCGCCGAAGGATGCGCCAGTCTCGCTCAGAATCGAAGGCGGGACCGGGAATTTGATTCAATCAAATCTCCTGTCGGTGCCCTGAAGATCTGCAGTGCATCTCTCGGATTTCTCCGGATGCTGAGCGCCCGCGGTGATCCTCACGACACACGCGCGGAGGAATGATAGGGTTAGGGTGTAAGAACCTTCGCGGCAAGCGCCCCGTGGCCTGCGGGTTCGTCTTCCTCACAGGAATGATCCCGGGATCCCGATTTGGCAGACTGGGCTGGAACGCCGGCCGTTTGAGTTGTCTTGCCCGTCATCCCGAGTTTTCCTTCCTCGAGGATGGACTTCGGCACTGGTTTGAACCCCCAGATCAGTCCCGTCCACGAGAGCATCTTGAGGCCGTAGTAGGTGAGGTCGATTTCCCACCAGTAGAAACCATTCCTGGTCGAGCTCTGGTACCGGTGATGGTTGTTGTGCCATCCTTCGCCGAGGCAAATCAGGGAAAGAATAAAGCTGTTGCGCGAGTCGTCGGTGGTCTTGTACCGGCGTTTTCCCATCAGATGAGCCATCGAGTTGATGCAGGCTGTGCCGTGGAAAAGAAAAGTGGTGCTGATGAAGAATCCCCAAACCAGCATTTGCGAACCGTTCGTGTTCAAGCCGGGCGCGAACTTTTCAAGTGCCATTCCGAGAACCAACGTGAAGACCGCGTACAGCACAGGGATGACGAGGTCGAATCGGTTTAGCCACACCAATTCCGGGAACTTCGCGAGATCCTTGATCTTCGAGTAGTCCGTTGGAAAATTTTTGCGCGAGGTAATCCAGCCGATGTGGGACCAGAGAAACCCGTGCACGTGCGGCGAGTGCGCGTCTTCGGGATCGTCCGAGTGCAGGTGATGGTGCCTGTGGTGGTAAGCCCACCAGAGCGAGCCGCGTTGAACAGCGGTCGCCGCCCAGACGGCCAGCAGGAATTGGACGGGGCGCGATGTGCTGTAGGTTTTGTGCGAAAAATAACGGTGATGAATCCCGGTGACCGCGAACATCCGCAGGAAATACAGCGCCACTGCGAAGCAGACAGCGAAGGTGCTTGCGCCCGTCCAGATCACCCCTAGGCAGCCGAAGTGCAGGAAAACAAACGGCATGACGCGCGGCCAGTCCACGCGGTCGGGTTCTGATCTCATCTTCTCCGGCCCCTCAGGGCAGTAATCGGAGTCGATCCATTGAATGATTGCGGCAGAGAATCTGCCCAGAAGGGAGGTGGGGTTGCTAGCGGACACGATTGGGGTGGGTGCGCTCTTACTTAAGCATGCGAGACGCCCGCGCGCAAGCCACCCTTTGGCAACGGGTCCAAGCCCCGATTCAGAAACGCGGTACTCGCGCACCGCGGCGCATTTCGCTAACGAAGCAGGGTGGCACCGCCGTCCAAGTCGTACGACGATCCGGTGACAAAATCGGCCTCGTCCGAGCAGAGGTACGTCGCGAGGGACGCCACTTCATCAGGGCGTCCCATCCGTCCCACCGGCTGCCATGCGCTGAGTTTCTCAAGCATTTCGGCTTCCTTGCCCGGATAATTTTTCTGGAGGAAACCGTCCACGAACGGCGTGTGGATTCGCGCAGGACAGATGCAATTGCAGCGGATTTTTTTGGATACGTAATCCCGCGCCATCTGCAGAGTCATTGCGTACACCGCGCCCTTGGTCATCGAGTATGCAAAACGAGCTTCAATGCCGATTTTTGCCGCCACCGAGCAAAGGTTTAGGATGACGCCGCCGCCCTGCACGAGCATGCGTTGCACGGCGGATTTCGAGACATGAAATACACCCTTGATGTTTACCTGATACACCCGGTCGAGATCCTCAGCGGTGGTGCTTTCGAGGGTCCCCACATGGCTGATACCCGCGTTGTTCACCGCGATGTCAACAGCCTCCACCTGTTCCATAGCCCAGCGCACGCTCGATTCGTTCGAGACGTCGCACTCGAGAGCGGTCGCGTTCCACCCTTTCGCGCGGATCGCATCGGAGATTTTCTGCGCGGCTGCGAGGTCGCGGTCCATCAGCCAGACGGTTGCACCCTCGCTGGCAAAACGCTGAGCGATTGCGGCGCCGATGCCGGAGCCTGCTCCGGTGATGACCGCGTGTTTGGAGGAGAGTCTCATAGTTTTTATGTTTTCAGTCGGTTTTGAGCGTCGATCGGCCCGAGGCAAATCTTACAGGGACACGCTTCGTTTCCATGGAATGAAATCATCCTGACCGAGCGAAACAGCCTTCGGCACGCACGCGCCGCTTGCGGTTTGAATGCTCAATTCCAGCAGATCCTCTGCGAGTTCGTTACGCGTACGGATCCCGGTGATCATCGGGCCTGCGTCAAAGTCGATAATGTCTGCCATGCGGGTTGCGAGGTCCGTGTTTGTCGCAATTTTCATGGTCGGGCAAATCGGGTTGCCGGTGGGAGTGCCCAAGCCCGTTGTGAAGAGAATCAGGTTGCATCCTGATCCTGCCATCGCGGTGGTGCATTCAACGTCGTTGCCGGGAGCGTACAACAGAGAGACGCCACCCCGCCTTGTGACCGGCGCACCGTAATCCAGCACGTCCACAATCGGGGCGCTGCCAGCTTTCGTGGCGGCGCCCGCCGATTTGATGGCGTCGGTGATCAGGCCGTCCCGGATATTTCCAGGGCTCGGATTCATGTCGAAGCCGCTTCCTCTAGCGTGGGCTTGAGCCTCGTATTCCGCCATAAATGCGGCGAACCTCTGCGCAAGCTCCGGGGTGACGCAGCGGCGGCACAGTTCCTGTTCCACCCCGCATAGTTCTGGAAATTCGCTGAGAACGCTTGCGCCCCCCGATGCGCAGACCAGGTCCGAGAGTCTTCCCACGACCGGATTCGCGCTGATGCCCGAAAAACCGTCGCTCCCCCCGCACTTCACCCCGATGGTCAGATCTGAAATCGGGCAGGGCTCGCGTTCAAATCGGTTGATGGAGGCAACGCCGCTGAACGTGGCGCGCATCGCTCTTTCGAGCATGTCGCCTTCCGATTGCGATTTTTGCTGTTCAAAAATGGCGAGAGGCTTGTCAAAGCGTGCGTTGCGTTTTGAGATTTCTCTCTCGAGAATTTCGATCTGTGCATGCTGGCACCCGAGGCTCAGCACGGTGGCGCCCGCGACGTTCGGATTGTTGAGGTAACCTGCGATCAGCGCGCAGAGCGCGTCTGAATCTTGTCTGCCGCCGCCGCACCCAAAAGTGTGTTGCAGGAATTTGATCCCGCCCACGTTTTGGAAAAGGGGCTTCTGCTGGTTAGAAGATTCGGCCCCAAGACGGACGCGTTCCAACTCGTGATCCGCTGGGTTCGACCGCCATTGAGCAGCGAGGTCGCAGGCGAAAGCCTCGTAGGGCGATGCTTTGTGGTAGCCGAGAGCCCGGTTCAGCGCGCTTTGCATGATCGCGATGTTTCGATTTTCACAAAACACGAGCGGCACTACCAACCACAGGTTGGCAGTGCCAGCGAGTCCGTCAGAGCGTTTGTACCCGGCAAAGGTCCGTGACTTCCATGCGCTGGCGTCCGGTGCGCTCCACACGCGCGCCTCGGATTCTGCCGTGAATGGGTCCGTGGAGTGCGCGAGATTCGCTGTGCTGAGGAGTCCACCGGACCGGATTGCGTGGCGTGTCCGGCCCACGGTGACGCCGTACATCGTGACTTTGTCGCCCTCGGCGAAATCTCGGGCCGCGAATTTGTGTTTTGCGGGAATATCCTCGAGCAATCTCCATTGTGCACCTTCAAGATCGATGACTTCACCGGCTTTGAGGGGTTTGAGGGCGACGATGGCGTCGTCTCGTTCGTGGATGCGTTGGACGGGAGATTGCATTGGGGCGTTGAGGAAATGCGCGAAAGGCCACGATTCTTTGGAAGTTTTCTGCCCGGTAAAGGCAAATTAACCCCAATTTCATCAGCCACTCACGGGATCCACGACTTTCCGGAAAACGTGTGGATCGTTGCCGATGAATTTGCTGGTTCCACGCGGAGTTATCTTTTGAGATGCGGCTTCGCGAATCTTTTAAAAACAAACTCCATGAAAAATTCATCTTTGCGTTGCTTTCTGCCTCTGGGCACCGCTGTGTCACTTCTGATTTTGCAGGCGAACCCCGGACTCGCGCAGTCAACCGCCCCGAAACAAGAGTCCGCACCTGCGTCCGCTGAGGCTGCCGTCAATACACTTACCGAGTCCGAAAAAGCGCAGGGTTGGCGTTTGCTATTCGACGGCAAGAATCCCGCCAACGACTGGAGAGGCTACAAGAAAGACGAACTGCCCTCCGCGTGGGTCGTTCAGGATGGGGCGTTGTTTTTGGAGTCCAAAGGCGGGGATATCGTCACCAAGGAGCAGTTCGAAAACTTTGAGTTGTTGATCGACTGGAAAATTTCCGAGGCGGGGAACAGCGGCATCATGTTCCGTGTTCAAGAGATCAGCAAGGCACCCTGGCATACCGGGCCTGAGATTCAGGTGCTAGACAATACCGGGCATCGTGACCCGAATAAGGCCGCCTGGATGTACGGTTTGTACACCACGAGCGTGGATGCCACCAAACCGGTGGGCGAGTGGAACAGGCTTCGCTTTGTGACGAAGAACGGGAAATGCCAGCACTGGCTGAACGATGTCTTTTATGTGGAATATGAAATCGGCTCCGAGGATTGGAATGAAAAGGTATCAAAGTCGAAATTCGGAGCGTTCCCGGACTTTGCGAAATTCGCCAAAGGACACCTGTGTCTGCAAGACCATGGCAACCAAGTTTGGTTCCGCAACATCAAGATCAGGCTTCTGAATTAGTTGAGTCAGACCCTTAAGTGCTGTTGAGTTGGCTCTCCTATGCTCGCAATTCGTAATCTCAAGAAATCCCATGGTGGAAACGTGCTGTTCGAGAACGCCTCCATGCAGATCAACTACGGCGAGCGAGTCGCCTTGGTGGGACCGAACGGGGCTGGGAAAAGCACGCTGTTCTCGATCATTCTCCGGCAGTCTGACCCTGACGAAGGCACCGTAGAGCGTGATGAATGGACGATGGTGGGGTTTCTGCCGCAGGAGGCGGAGGCCGTGGGTGACGAGACCGTCTTGGACATCGCCACGGGAAGGGCGGGGGAGGTGCCTGCGCTTGAGGCGAAGCTCCGGGAACTTGAGAAAGCGGGAACGGTAGACGGCCCGGAATACTTGGAGGCCCATGCCAAGCACGAGGCGCTCAGCAATCCGAAGGTGGATGCGAAAGCCAAAAAAATGCTGGTGGGCTTGGGTTACAACGTCAATGAGTTTGACCGGCCTGCGAAGAACCTCAGCGGTGGATGGGTCATGCGCGCGCATCTGGCGAGGCTTCTGGTCATGGAACCGGATCTCCTCATGCTGGACGAACCGACCAACCATCTCGATTTGATCTCGCTCATCTGGCTTCAGAATTATCTCAAAAATTATTCCGGCGCCGTTTTGCTGATTTCTCATGACCGCCAGTTCATGGATGAAATCGTTGAGACGGTTTTTGAGATTTCGGAAAAGCGTCTGCTGGAGTGGAAGGGGAATTATTCCGCGTTTCTCGAACTGCGTGAGGCGGCGTACGAGCAGCAGAGCGCGGCGTACAAAAATCAGCAGAAGGAAATTGCAGCGCTCCGCGAGTTCTACGAGCGCTTCAGGCAGGTTGCGTCGAAGGCTTCCCAGGCCATGAGCAAGCTCAAGCAGATCGAGCGCATGGAATTGATTGAAAAGCCGCTGCCGCCTAAAAAGCCGTTCCGGTTCAACATCCCGCAGCCTGTGAGAAGCGGTGCCAAGGTGGTTTCCCTCGAAGGCGTCCAGATGGCGTACGGGGACCACGTCGTTTACCGGAATCTAAGCCTTGATGTGGAGCGCGGCGAACGCACCGTGCTTGTCGGTCCGAACGGCGCGGGCAAGAGCACGCTGCTGAAACTTCTGGCAGGCGTGGTGGAATTTCAAAAGGGGGAACGCAAACTCGGCTTGAACGCGAAACTCGGCTACTTCAGCCAGCACCGCGCGGCCACTCTCGATCCCGACAAAACCGTTTTGCAGGAGGTGATGGATACCGCGCCGCATCTCACCGAAAACGATGCGCGTGGGATTCTTGGCAGCTTTCTTTTCAGGAAGGAGGAGATTTACAAAAAAACTCCCGTACTCAGTGGTGGCGAAAAGACGCGTTTAAACCTGATCAAGTTTCTCGTCGATCCGCCAAATCTGCTGCTCATGGATGAACCCACGACCCACCTTGATATCCACACCGTCGAGTCGCTGGTTTTGGCGTTGGAGCGGTATGAGGGGACATTGGTTTTCATTTCCCACGACGTGCATTTCATTCGCAAGCTCGCGACCAAAGTGCTTCACATCAACAACGGTACCGTGCTGCCTTATTCGGGCGGCTACGATTATTTTCTCGAGAAAACGGGCGCCCTTGACAGAGAACGCGCCGCGCTCACGGCCGACTGAGTCGCTGCGGGTCGGCGTGCCGAGCCAAGACGTTTTCGCCGCATCCCCGATTGTTTCCGCGTGTTGAAGAAGAGCGTTTTGAAGGGTCGTGAAGTGCGGTCCTTCCGGGGATCCAGAAGGGCTTTCAGAAGGGCTCCCCGAAAAGCGCTCTCAGAATCGTGAGTGCTGGTTGAGCCCCTACTTTGGCGCAACCCATCCGACCGGCAGTCTCTGACCGTTCTGCGCTGCGCGGAAATGAAGCACGCCTTGTGGGGTGATCGCGACGTTGCACTCAATCGGCTTGGCGCCTTCGGAGGTGTCGACCCCGCCAGCTCGGAATATGCCCAGGTCGCGCGGCGGCGTGGATCCCCCCAATTCCCCTTGTTGAAGTCGGATGTCGATTGTGGCCGTGCCCTTGTGTTTTAACGGAAAGGTTCCCTCTGCTGGAATCTGACGGCCCGCGCCGATGACGATTCCTCCGTCTCCGTCTTCGAGCGTGATGAGAATCGGGCGGGTCACGTTGGTTCCCTGGTTGAGTTCGATCGGCAGTCCGCATCCTGTCAGCACTCCTCCCCACGCCTCCAAGGTCGGAACGGCCATGGCCTTGAACTCGTCCGGCGCATTCGTCTCCGAGAGTGCCCGTCTGAGTACGCCTGCCGCTTCGTCGCGCAAGCCGAGTTGGTGGAGGGTTTGCGAGTAATTCCAGTCCAGACGCGCGGAGTATCTGCGGCTCTCAACAGCGGGACGAATTTGTGTTGCAAGCCTGTTGAGCTCGCGCTGGTCGCCCAGTACAGCCGACAAGTGCAGAAGCACCTCCTCTTTTTCCGGGGCGAGTGCGAACGCGTCGTCCGCGTGGCGCAATGCCGCCGAATTATCGCCGCGAGCCCGTGCGATCGAGCTCGCGATGAGGTGTCCCATCCATGATTGTTTTTCGGCAGACCATTTCGCAACGGTTTCTTCCTTTGCAGGGTCATGCTCGCCGTTGGTGAGTTCGAAGTACACTCCGATGGCCGCGTGAAAATTGCTGTCCAGTTCCAGCACCTTCGCCAGCGCCTCCCGCTCCTCCTTTTGGAGTCCAAGCGTGTTGCAGGCTTGGGCAAGGTGCATGAATCCGGTCGCCTCCCGGGGCTCCACGTCTGTAAATTCACGAACCTTCTGGAGTGCCTCCTCGTGTCGATTGGCCGCACGATAGGCGGTGGCAAGCGAGAGAAGGGTGCGGCCGTGTTTCGGACGTACGGCGTTCGCCTTTTCCAGCGCTGAAATGGCCACCTCCAGCACGATGCCGTCCCGCATGAGTTGGTCTGCAAGGCCGAGCAGGTTGTCGGGGTCATTCGCGAGCGAGTCGATCTGTCCGAGCACCATCTGCGTGAAGGTGGCGGTGTCGACGTAGCCGACCGCCTTCGGGTTGGGCTTGCCTTCCGCGTCCTGGCGCATGAGCCGCACGAGTTCGCGCAACCTGGTCAGGCCCTCCAGCGCGAGTTGGTCGTTGCCGTTGAGCTCCAGCGCCTTCCGGAATGCGGAAACGGCCGCCGATCGGTCACCCTTTTGGGCGTGGATCGCGCCAAGGCTGCTCCAAGCTGGCGGGGTGTTCGGAAACCTTTCGACCAGCGACTTGAAGATAGCCTGTGCCTCGTCGTCTTTGCCCTCAAGGCGGGCAAGGTTTCCTTTTTGGAACGGCACGAAGGGCGCCCCCTGATGCAGTCGGTCGATTTCATCCAGCAACCTGTTGCTCCTCACCAATTCGCCGCCCTGGAGCGATTCCGAAAGTTCCTGAAATAACCCGCTCGCGGATTGAAATCCCAGCCACGGCTCTGAAATGTCGTTCCCTAGCCGGTCGATCGCCTCCACAAGCGCTTCCAAATTAATGGGAGCGATCTGCGCGCCGGCGGGGTCGGCCTCCTCAGGCCATGGGATACGGTTTGGTAAGCCATAAAAGGCTAGTTCCCAGCAGGTGGATTCAATCCATCGAACGGAAGAGCTCATAGTTGTGAAACAGAAAATCGAATAT
>JBILLT010000098.1:0-8270 GCA_044375925.1 Chthoniobacteraceae bacterium
CGGCTTTCGCGAGCGGTGTACCCTCAGGCATCCGCGCGAGCGCCGTGTCCGGCAGTCTGCCGCCGTCGTACCACGTCACTTTGAGGGACGCTCCGAGCGTATATTTTGTTCCCGGGAACACATAACGCACAGTCTCCGCCGCGGGCCAAGTGTGCGCGTTCAAACCCTCGTTTTCCGCCGTGATGGTCAGCGGCGAACCGAGCCCGAGCGCGGTGAAAACAGGGTCCAAAATGTGACATCCAAAATCCCCCATTGTGCCCGCGCCAAAATCCATCCAATCGCGCCATTTAAAGGGATGATAGACCTCGGGAGCGTATTCCCGTCTTGGGGCGACACCCAGCCAGAGGTCCCAGTTCAAATTCTCAGGAACCGGTGCAGAGGCCGGAGGCTCCACCAACTTGGTGTAACCGTTGCCGGGGTTACGCTGCCAAGAATGCACCTCCTGGATTTTTCCAATCACACCGTCCTGAATCAAACGAACCGCGGTGCGGTACTCAGCGGCGGAATGGATCTGATTACCCATCTGCGTCCTAACCTTTGATTTGGCAGCCTGCAGGCGCATCTGGCGAGCCTCCCAGACAGTGTGACTCAAAGGTTTTTGACAGTAAACATGCTTGCCCTGACGCATCGCCTCCATGGCGATAGCCGCATGCATGTGATCCGGGGTTGAAACAACAACCGCATCGAATTCCGAACCCAACTTCGCATACATCGCGCGGTAATCCGCAAACCTCGCGACTCCGGGAAACTTCTGATCAATCTTCGCGAAGCGGTTTGAATCCACATCGCAGAACCCAACGAACTTCGACTTGGCATGTGAACCCACTTCAGCCAGATCCGAGTAACCTTTGCCATCGCATCCCACCCCAGCGATCTGCAGCGTTGAATTCGGATTGAGCGCACGCAGGATCGCAGGAAAACCAAGCAGCGCAGAAGTGCCTGTCTTTAAAAAAGAACGACGTGAGGATTTCATTTTTTGGGGGGATTTTTCTTGGAGGAACTTGAGTTGCTGACCGGAGCACACCGCGACCGATCTCCCTAGCGATTAGCAGCTTTTGCGCCAACACACAACCTGCGATTGACGGCGCGCGCAAGCCTGGCAGCGCCGTCCTTGAATCCAAATCCTCAACGCGAGCCGCGAATCGAAACCGCCAAAACCCTACTGCGTCAGGGAGGGCACCGGAAAGGTCCCGAGTATCTTCACCAACGTGCAGCACTTCTGCAACTCGCCCAACACTTCCTGCAAATGCGCGTCGCCGACGTGACCGTCCACATCGAGAAAGAAACAATACTCCCAAGCCTTGCGCCGGGATGGACGGCTTTCAATCTTGCCGATATTGATCCGATTCCGATCGAAAGGCTCCAGGGCCCGGTACAGCGCGCCCGGTTCGTGAGGCACACTGAACATGAGGGCCGTGCGGTCGCTGCCGGTCGCAGGGGACGGCCTCTGTCCGATGACTAAAAATCGCGTGGTGTTCTCCGGCGAGTCCTGGATCCCAGAATCAAGAACCGACAGACCATACAGCTCGCCTGCGAGCTTGCCTGCTACAGCGGCAGTGCTCTCATCCTGCGCAGCAAGTTCCGCCGCGCGAGTTGTACTGGAGACCTCCACCCATTCCGCTCTCGGAAAATTCGCGCGCAGCCAGCCACGGCACTGCCCGAAAGCCTGGGGATGACTGTAAATTTTAGCGATTCCCTCACGGGTCCCGCGCGAGAGCAGCTGGTGCTCGATCTTCAGCAAAATCTGCGCGCATATCCGCGCCTCACTGTCGATGAACATGTCCAGCGTGTGGTTCACTGCGCCTTCCCAAGAATTCTCCACGGGCACCACACCATAGTCCGCACGACCGCGGACCACCGAATTGAACACATCGGCGATGCTCGCCTCCGACGCGTATTTCACGCTCGCGCCAAATTTTGACCGGGCCGCCTGATGCGTGAACGTCGCCTCGGGCCCGAGGTATGCAATCCGCAAATCTTTTTCCAACGCGAGCGATGCCGACATGATTTCGCGATACACGGCACGCACCGCAAGATCCGGAAGTCTTCCGCCGATTTTCGCGTTACGCTCCACAAGCGACCGATAAACCTGCTCCTCGCGCTCGGGCGCGTATATCTCCAAGCCTTCCGCACGTTTGAATTCGCCCACCTCATGCACCAACTCGGCGCGCGCATTGAGCAGCTTCAAAATCTGCTCGTCCAAAATGTCTATCTGCTGGCGGATTTCAGGGAGCCTCATCGTCGGATTCCTTTTTCTCCACGTCACCTTCCACATGACCCTGCTCTTCGTGCGAGTCCTCCGCCTCCAAAGTTTCATCGTCATCCTCATCGTCACCCGGCTCCACAACGCAGCCGTCCTCGATGAGTTCACCAACTTCCTCGAAAGGCTCCTCTTCCTCCTCGTCATCCTCCGGCAACGCATAGCGGGCCGTGGTCGGAACCGGCTCCTCCTCGGCACTCCCCGCAGCATCGGAGGATTCCGCCTTGCCGGTTTTTTCCTCGTGAACAATCTCGACGAGCGAATCGACCGGTGCGGGCGTGACATCCTCGTCCTCGGTTCCTTCCAGCCTCTTGGCGCGCCCTTTCGGAGCGGGCTTCTCCTCCGCCACCTTCGCTTTCGGAAGCTCCATGCGCATCAACTCGTCCGCATTCGGCAATTCCCCCGTGCTTTTCAAACCGAAATGCTCCAGAAAATACCCGGTGGTGGAGTAGAGCAGCGGCCGGCCCGGAACGTCTGCACGCCCGGAAATCCTCACCAAACTGCGGTCCAGCAGCACCGCCATGACTCCGTCCACCGCAACGCCGCGAACCGCTTCGATGTCAGCCCGGGTCACGGGCTGCCGATACGCGATGATCGCGAGCGTTTCGAGTGCCGGCCCGCTCAGACGCGTCGGTTTCGCCTCCGGGAAAAGTTTGCGCACCCATGGCGCAAACTCGGCGCGGCTCACCAGCGCCCAGCCGTTCACCTGTTCAGTCAGCTGGAAAGCGCGCTCCGAGGCGTCGATCTGCTGCTGCAATTCACCGAGCGCCGTGAGAATCCCGTCCTCGTCTGCCTGCCCGTACTCCTGCGCCTCGGGTTTCTCCGAGGACTCGCTCGCCGCCTTCAGCGCGGCGAGAAGCTCCGCAACCGTGATCGGCTTCGGCGAAGCAAAGATGAGGGACTCCAAAACTTGATGCAGCGTCATAACCTTTCCTACACACGGTGTAACTCTATTTCCCCGAACGGCTCGTCCTGGTACGCGCGCAATTGCTTGAGCCGGATCAACTCCAGAACCGCCAGGAAAGTCACCACCACCTCCGTCCGCGAAACCACGGTTGCAAACAGATCGGTGAACTTCACGGGCGCCCTTGAGGACGTCATCTTCAAAACCATGTCGATCTTGTCTGAGACCGTGAAGTTCTCCTCGAAAATTTCCCGAAGATCCTCCGTTTTGTTGAGACGTTTGAGGATGACATTGAACGCGTTGACCAAGTCAAACACGCTCACATCGCCGAGCGGCCTCTCAGGCGGGACCTCCAGCGAATCCGCAATCCTCGGGAAGAGCCCCTCGCGCGCGAGCTCCCGGTCGTGCAGGTGCGCCGCCGCATCCTTGAATTTCTTGTATTCCACCAGCTGCCGCACCAGTTCCCAGCGTGGATCATCCGGCTCGGCCTCCTCGTCAGGCGCCTGCACGTTCACCGGCAAAAGACTCCGGCTCTTGATGTAAATCAGATTGGCCGCCATCACAATGAACTCCCCGGCGACCTCCAGATCCAGCGCCTTGAACGCCTCCATGTACTCCAGATACTGCTGGGTGATCCGCTCCAGGGACACCTCGTAAATGTCCACCTCCTCGCGCTTGATCAAATAAAGCAGCAAGTCCAACGGCCCTTCAAAGACCTCGAGCTTCACCTTGTATTCTTGGGTGGACATGAATCGGACACCTTAAACAGGACTCAGGCTTCAGCTCAACCCGCATTCGCGAATTGCTCGCCGCCGCACGCCAACCTTAGGGCGCCGGCGCGTCCGCCGCACACCGGAACCCCGTGTGCGAGAGCCCGGTGTCCGGAGAAGTCTTCTGCCGCGCAGCCGGGCGGTAGCCTTTGCAATACATGTCACTACAGAGGTAAGACCCCCCGCGCCCCACCCGCTTCGGTGTCCCCGGCTCGTCCGGATCAAAGCTGTCCACGGGGCCGGTCGGGTTATCGCGCGGGCTCTTGGAATAATAATCCGAGCGATACCAGTCGGCCACCCACTCCCAGACATTACCGGCCATGTCGTGGAGCCCGTAGGAGTTCGGGGGAAAAGACCCCACGGGCGCGGTCCCCTTGAACCCATCCTGCGCGAGATTTTCGTTCGGGAACTGCCCCTGCCAGATATTCATCATCCACATGCCCTTCTCGAAACGTTCGCGCCCCCATGCGTAAGGGTTTTGCTCCAGACCGCCGCGGCAGGCGTACTCCCACTCGGCCTCCGTGGGCAGCCGTTTGCCCGCCCACTTCGCGTACGCCTCGCAGTCGAACCAGGACACGTGCACCACGGGGTGGCTGCCGCGGGTCTTGATGTCGGAACCGGGTCCCTCGGGATGCCGCCAGTTCGCCCCCTTGGCATAACTCCACCACTGCATGTGGTTGTTGAGCGACTCAACACGCGGCGGCGGCGTGAACACCACCGATCCCGGAACCAGGTTCTCTTTCGGGGCGTCGGGGAAGAGCGCAGGATCCGGACTCTGCTCGGCCGTGGTGACGTATCCGGTGGCCTCCACAAACTTGGCGAACTGGTCGTTGGTGACCTCATACCGGTCCATCCAGAAACCCTTCACCTTCACGTCATGAATGGGACGCTCGTCGAGCTGCCCGTCGTTTGAGCCCATCGTGAATTTCCCGCCCGGAATCCAAGCCATATCCACGCCCATCGGAGCGCGAAGCGCCCGGCGAGTTTCCTGTTCGCGGCTGACGCGCCCCGCCTCCCGCGCAACCCATTTCGCGGCAAGAGCCCCACCGGAAACGATGATGCTCACAAAAATAATCGACGTACGGGTGGCTGGCTTCATGGATTTTGCTTCAGCGTGAATCTAAGGAACATTCCGTCGGGTGAAACAAAATTCAACCGGGCGCGGGAGTAAACACCCCGCACCTGCCCCCGGTTGCGATGAACCCCGCCGGCCATCAAAACCCGGAACCAAAGCCCCTCGAACGCCCAGCGGCTACTTTGATGCCACGGTCTTTGAATCTGGACTCAGCAGTTCCAGCTCGTGGATCGACCAGAAATTCCCCTTCACCGAGGAGGTCTGCGTGATGCGGACCGCCTTGGCTTTCACCGCATCAAAGCGGATCTCCATCACGCCGGTTTTGCCCTCTCCCGTTTTCATATCGGTCCAATTCACCCCGTCGACGCTGGTCTGCACCAGATAGCCGCGCGGATAGTCCCCTCCGGAGGAGCCGTGTTCGAGGCGGAGCCCGGTGACCTCCGTGGGCTGCGGCAGCACCACCTCCACCCACATGCCGGGCACCTGCGGAGTGCGCGTGTCGTAACGGGTTTCAATCAATCCGTCCACCGCCTTCGCGACACTGGCCGCATTGTGGCTGGCGTTGAGCTTCCATTGCCCGCGGTTGCCGACCGTCGGCGGCCCGAAGGCGCGCAGTTCCTCGGCAGTCCAAGGCGTGGAGCGCCCCGCGATCTCCTTTCTCACCTTCGCAACGTCGGCGGCGGCAATGGTGGAAGACTTGTTCCCAAAACTATTGCGCACGTATGAGCCGACAGCGGCAATCCACTCGTCGTTGTTGGACTCCATCGGGACCATTTGCGACTCGTACGTCTTGCCATTGATGGGGCCGCCGATTCCTTTGAGAAGAACCGCGATGAAAGCATCCTTAGGCCCGTTCACCGTCTGCGAGCCTGCGAGCGGCGGAGCCAGGGTGAAACCGTCCTTGCCGTCGAGTGGCGTGCCGCGTCCATCCAGATTGTGGCAAGCAAAACACAGTTCTCCAAAAATCGCGTCACCCTTTTGAAGCAGCGCGACCTGTGCGCCACTGAACTCTTTGCCCCATGTCCGCGGCGGCGCCATCATCATCCTCGCGATTTCCTTCATGCCCGCCCCTCCCATTTTTCCGATCGCGCAGTTTTGCACGACGCCCTTGGCCGCGGGGACCGCGAGCAGACGCATGGTGCACATGGCCTGAATGGCGACCGTGGCGTCCGAATCCGCCGCAAGACGCGCGTAATCTTCGCCGAACGAGGCGTCGCCGTTTTTAAACAGCGTCTCGCTTGCCCGAATCGCGGCATTGCGCACCTCGGGTTGCTTGGCTCCGAGCGCCGCACGGGCGGTCTGCGCGTCGAGCGCGCCCAACCCTTCAAGCGTCCAGATGGCATGGATGCGGGGCAGCGTGTTGTCCGCTGACCCCGTTGCGAGTTGCACCAAAGCAGGCACCACCGATTTGTCCTGTCGCAGAACAAGCTGCCGCTGCGCCATGTCGCGCCACCAACCGTTCGGATGCGACAAATGTTCCACCAACTTCGCCGAAGAATCCGAGTACATCGACGGCTGGGGGCCCGGAGCGAAGTCCCGGTGCGCAAGCCTCCAGATCCGCCCGTTGGAAGTCACCTTGTCGAGCGCGTACTGCTTGACCACACGGCGCAGATACGACCCCTCCTTCACCCAGTTTCCTTCCTGGATGATGCCGCGATACATGTCGGTGATGAATAGCGTGCCATCCGGCGCCGTGTTCATGTTTACCGCACGGAAGAAAGGGTCGCTCGAGCGGATGAACTCCGACTTCTCGCAAGCATTGCTCAGGTAAGTCAGCCCGTCCCGGACTTCGATCTTGGTGCGGCGGATCAACCGTCCTACCGGTTCGGAAAACAGGAGGTCGCCGCGCAGATCTTTCGGCAAACGGTCGCCGCGGAACACCTCCGCTCCACACGTCGCGGTGAAATGATTGAGCGTGCCGTCCTCCGCCCGGTAACGCTTGTCCCCGCCCTGCACATCGGCCAGTCCCACGACGGGATACACCTCCGCAAAGTCCGGTGAAAACTGGTTCTTGAGGTTGAATGCACCGTAGACGATGTGCGTTTGAAAATTCAACGGTCCGCGTTCTCCGCCCGCATTCACAAACCACGGCTTTCCGTAGTCATCCTGAGTGAGCCCCCACTGGCCGCCGTTGCCCGGTGTGGGCTCCTTGAGCGGAGGCTGGCCGTTGGGCTGCCATTTCAAACGAAACGCATTGTAGGTCGCATACATCCAGTTGTCTGACGCCCAAATCAGCCCGCTCTGCTGGTGTTCCATGTTGCCGCCGCGCGGACCGCCTTCAAACCAAAGGGTCTTTTGATCCGAAACACCGTCCCCGTCGGCGTCCTTGTAGAGAAAAATATCCAGCGTGTCGGTTTCGTTGACCAGAAGTTCACCCTTCCCCAAGGGCAGAATCATGCGGGGCAAAAGCAGCCCATCCAGAAAGACCGAATGCTTGTCAAAATTTCCGTCTTTTTTACTGCTCCAGTGCAGCGAAATCCGGCTTGTCCGGGCGTGTTCATCGGTGCCGTCGGCGTCCTGCATGTAAGTGCGCATTTCCGCGACAAACATTCTTCCATCTCCATCGAATGCGATGGAGACCGGCTCCTTGACTTCGGGTTCAGCAACGACCTTCTCGATCCGATAGCCGTCCGCGAGTTGAAAGCTTTTGATGGTCTGCTCGACGCTAGCTGCCTTCAGCGGCGTGACAGGCGGCTCGGTGACGGTTGCCGGCGACTGTGCTTTTGAAACAGACGCAGCGCAGGCCATGGCGAGAACAGCGGAGGGGAGGAACTTTATGCTCATTTTGATTGATACGAAACGTTGCCGACGGAGACGATCAGACTAGCCGTTAATGAACACGGCGCAAAAGCGCTTTTCTTAGAGATCCGTTCCAGAAAACCACAAAAACAACCGCAGAAGCCGGACCGCACTCCCAAAAACCTCATGCAAAAACCACTCGCAGCCTGGTGCAAGCCCGGCACAATCGAATCGCACTCCAACGACGCCGGACTCGAGTTCTTGAAACTCACCGGCTCCTTCGGTTCCGCCGAATTCTGCACCCAGGGCGCCCATCTGATGCATTTCACCCCAAAAGGTGGAACTCCCATGCTTTTTGTGAGCACGAAGACCCATCTCTCCCGGGGGAAAGCCATCCGGGGTGGCATACCCGTGATTTTCCCCTGGTTTGGCCCGCGCGCCGGGCACCCGGAATCCCCAATGCACGGTTTGGTCAGGACGCGGACATGGCAGCTTACCGAGGCCACGGTCCCGGAGAACCCA
>JBILLT010000036.1:0-30781 GCA_044375925.1 Chthoniobacteraceae bacterium
TGCCGGATGTTGTTCGAGAAGTGCTCGAGCAGCAGCGCACGCTGGCGTTGGAGCAGAATATCGAATGGATCACACAGCTTGAACCCGCTTTGTGCCGGGCGGAGCGCGAGTTTCTGCATCAGGTCGCAGGCAACCTTGTGAGCAACGCCATCCATTACAACCAGCCAGGCGGCTGGATCCGACTATCCACCTTCACGCAGGACGACCGGACCGTGCTGAAGGTTTCGAATTCGGGACCGGGCATCCCCGCTGCCGAACTGCCGCTTGTGTTTGAGCGTTTTTATCGCGCGGAAAAATCGCGCGCAAACGGCGGGCACCACTCGGGCCTCGGACTTGCAATCGTTGAGGCGATTGTCAAAGCGCACGGCGGCGATGTCGCGGTCGAAAGCGAATTGAACGTGCAGACGACCTTCACCGTCCGGCTCCCGATCTGGGCGGCGTGATCCGCTTAAACCGGATTTTTTCCGCAGCACGCCTTGAACTTGCGGCCGCTACCGCACGGGCAAGGATCGTTGCGCCCGACTTGCACCGGTTGCTCCCGCATCTGCGAATTGAGAATGCCTTCGATGGTCGGTTCCGGCGTGCGGGGCAGCGCCGCCGCGTTGGACTGCCTTGCCTCGGGTTGCTGCGACGTCGTGTGGGAGACGCCACCCGCCTCATCCGGCGCTTCAAGAAACTGAGGGAGATTCGAGAGGAACTTCTCAAAAGCCATCAGGTTGGAGGTCGAACGGAAAAGGTTGTGCAGAATCTCCGCTTTGATGTTCCCCATCAGCTCGGTGAACATTTCGTACGCCTCCGTCTTGAATTCGATGAGCGGATCCTTCTGTCCGTAAGCCCTGAGGTAAACCCCCTCGCGAAGCGCGTCCATGCCGTACAAGTGCTCCTGCCAAAGCCGGTCAATCGCATTCAGCAGGATGTAACGTTCCATCTGCAGGATCGATTCGGGCTCCTCGTGCTCGCACTTGAGGGCATACGAACTTTTTACCTTTTGAATGAGGAACTCACTGATCTCCTCGGCCGACGCAGTCTGGAAAGGTGCGCTTTCAAGCGTCAGGCCCAGCGGACACGTCAGGTTGATCCAAGAAAGAAGCCCTTCGGCGTCGCGCTGGTCATCGGGAGGCAGGAATCCGAGGACTTTTTCCGGGATCACTTCTTCGATGACTTCGTCCAACATCGGTCGCGTCTCGCTGGTGGTGATCGCCTCGTTGCGCCATCCGTAGATGACTTCACGCTGCTTGTTCATCACGTCGTCAAACTCAAGCGAGCGTTTTCGGATCATGTAGTTCCGCTGCTCCACGCGCTTCTGCGCCGTTTCGACCGACTTGTTCAGCCACGGATGCTCCAGGGACTCGCCCTCCTGCAAACCAAACCTCTCCATCATCCGCGTCATCCTGTCGGCGGCGGCAAAATTGCGCATCAAGTCGTCCTCGAAAGACACGAAGAACCGTGAGAGGCCCGGATCGCCCTGGCGCGCGCAGCGACCGCGCAGCTGCCTGTCGATGCGGCGCGATTCGTGGCGTTCGGTGCCGATCACGTAAAGGCCGCCGAGATCCCGCACGCCCTCGCCGAGTTTGATGTCGGTGCCGCGGCCGGCCATATTCGTGGAGATCGTCACGGCCCCGCGCTGGCCTGCGCGCGCGACGATTTCGGCCTCCTGCTGGTGGTACTTCGCGTTAAGCACCGCATGCGGTATCTTTTCGCGCTTGAGCATGCGTGAAAGCACTTCGCTCTGTTCAACGCTCACGGTCCCCACCAGCACGGGCTGACCCTTGGTGTGCGCCTCGCGGATTTCATTCACGACCGCGTTGAATTTCTCACGCCGGGTTTTGTAAATAAGATCGTTCAGGTCCTGCCGGATGCACGGGCGGTTGGTGGGAGTCACCGCCACATCCAGCTTGTAAACGTCGTTGAATTCGTTCGCCTCGGTTTCGGCCGTGCCCGTCATCCCGGCGAGTTTGCTGTAAAGCCGAAAGTAATTTTGAATCGTGATGGTCGCCAGCGTCTGCGTTTCGCGGTCGATGGTCACACCCTCCTTCGCCTCCACGGCGCCGTGCAACCCGTCGCTCCAGCGGCGGCCCGGCATTTTCCGGCCGGTGTATTCGTCGACGATGACAACCTTGCCCTCTTCCACGACGTAGTTCACGTCCTTCTCGTAAATGCAGTAAGCACGAAGCAGCTGGGTGATGTTGTGGATGCGCTCGGACTGATGGTCCATGTGCTGCTGGCGCTTTTCCTTTTCCACAACCCGCTCCTGGGGCGTGAGCGACTTGTTTTGATCGATCTCGGCGAACTGCGTGATCAAATCGGGCAGGACGAAGGCGTCCGGATTGTCCGGACTCATGAAGTTGCGGCCCTTGTCGGTGAGATCGGTCTCGTGCGCCCGCTCGTCGATGGTGAAGAAGAGCTCCTCCTTGATCTCAAAGCGCTCCTCCTTGTTCGTGTCGGTCGCGAAATAAAGTTCCGCCTTGTCGAGGCAGCGGCGTTTTTCCGCGTCCTCCAACGCGCGCTGAAGCCCCTTGTTGCGGGGCTGGCCGAGTTTGATTTTGTAGAGCAGCTTCCCGTATTCCTCCGGCTTTCCCTGCTTCCAAAGCTCTTCGGCGTCCGATGCAAGCCGGTTGCAGAGCATCGCCTGTTTGCGCACCAGATCCTCGACCATCGGCTTGAAGCGGTCGAACTGGTGGGTGGAAACCGTCGCCGGACCCGAGATGATGAGCGGCGTGCGCGCTTCGTCGATGAGGATGGAATCCACCTCGTCCACAATCGCAAAAAAATGCCCCCGCTGAACCTGCTGTTCACGGGTGCTCGCCATCCCGTTGTCGCGCAGGTAATCGAATCCAAACTCCGAATTCATGCCGTAGGTGATGTCCGCAGCATACTGCTCGCGCCGGACATCGGAGGACTGGTCGTGTTGGAGAATCCCGGTGGTGAGGCCGAGGAAACCGTAGATTTGTCCCATCCACTCGGCGTCGCGGCGGGCAAGATAATCGTTGGTGGTCACCAGATGCGCCCCTGCCCCGCTCAGGGCGTTCAAGAACAAAGGCAGCGTCGCGACGAGTGTTTTTCCTTCGCCCGTGGCCATTTCGGCGATGATCCCGCGGTGCAGGCAGATTCCCCCGATCAACTGCACGTCGAAATGCACCATTGCCCAGACTGCTTCCTGATCGCATGCACTGAACCTGTGCCCGCGTTCCGTCAGGCGGCGTGCGGCGTTTTTGACCGCGGCAAACGCCTCGGGAAGCAGTTCATCGAGCGCGCGGTTGCGGGCTTGAAAATCTTCGATCCCGCGGACGCGGGTTTTCCACTGGTCGACCTTGGCGCGGAGTTCGTCGTCACTGAGACGCTGGAATTCGACTTCGATCTGGTTGATCCTGTCGACGGTCGGCTTCAGGCTTTTGAGCAGACGCGTGTTTTTCGAACCGATAACTTTTTTGAGCAGCCACTGGATCATGGGAAATTTTACGCTGAAGCGTGTACGGGTTTGGAAAGGAAGGAGTGGCTTGAACTGGAGCTGGAAAAAGTGTGGCGGAATAAAACCGGAGCCATCGGGGCAGGGCGGTGATTGGTGATGATCCGATGTCCGGTGCAGGGTTGCGCTTACTTGCTGCCCGGCTTGACGGCCTGCGTGCCCGCCAGATCCGGCGGAAGGTTGTCGGGTTCGAATGTTTCCACATCGAGTTGCACGAGGCTGAAGAACGGGCAGCCGAAGTCGGGGAGATTGCCGCCGCTGCGGTCGACGATGGCCGCAATTCCTTCGACCACTCCGCCCCGCGAACGGACGATTTCGAGGGTCTCCTGCACGCGGCCGCCCCGGGTGACAACATCCTCCACGACCAGAAAGCGGTCGCCCGGGTTGATCTCAAACCCCCTGCGCAGGACCAGGCGGTTTTCCTCCTTTTCCGCAAAAATGTGAGGAAGCCCGAGGGCGCGCGCCACTTCGTGTCCGACAATCAGTCCTCCAAGCGCGGGCGAAATGACGCGCTGCGCGCCCAAAGCGCGTACTTTTTCCGCAAGCTGCGCGCACACTTCGGCAGCGATCCGGGTGTGCTGAAGCAGCAGCGCGCATTGGAAAAACTGCCGGCTGTGCAGGCCCGAGCGGAGCAGGAAATGACCGTCAAGCAGTGCGCCGGTTTGGCGGAAAAGTTCTAAGGGCGTGGCCATGGCTGGAAAAGGGTTGAAGAGGAAATCGGCGGCTGGGTTCTTTAGGGCGTTTGGAGCGTCTGATCGGCCACTGCGATCACTTCGATTTCAACCGAGGCGCCGCGCGGCAGGGCGGCTACTTGGACCGTAGATCGGGCCGGAAAAGGGGGTTGAAAGTACCGCTGATACACGGCGTTCATCTCGCCGAACTTCGAGAGGTCGGTCATGAAGACGGTCGACTTCACGACATGGCCGTGGGTCATCCCGTTGGCCCGAAGCACGCCCCCGATATTCTCCAGCACCCTCTCCGTCTGTTCGGAGACGCCGCCGGAGACCAGTTCTCCTGAAATCGGATCAAGCGGGATCTGGCCGGCGCAGTACAGAGTGTTGCCGACGGCTATCGCCTGAGAATATGGACCCACCGCAGCGGGAGCCTCCGACGAGGCAACGACTTTTCGCATAGAGCCCACGACCTTAACATGCCGGTACGGCGTGTAAAGGCCACCAAACAGGCCCGGCGGATCAAATTTGCGGCGGGCGCAAGAACCAAAGCCCCGCACGGGGCCCCGCATTTCGAAGTTTCGCCGCAAGGCCCGCGCGGACCGCGCGCCCCGGCGTTTGTTGCGCGTACCGTACTTGCCGCACTTACTGCACCTTGATTTCCCTGAGCATCTGCTCGTTGGTGGGGAACTTCTTCAGGAAAAACAGCAGCCGCTCGATCGCGTCCAGCGGGCGGCAGCCGGCCAGGCCGCGGCGCAGGAAATGAATCCGGTTGAGCAAATCGGCCGGCACCAGAAGCTCCTCCCTGCGGGTGCCCGATTGGAAGATTTCCACGGCAGGGTACACCCGCTGTTCGGCGATCTTGCGGTCGAGAACCAGCTCCATGTTGCCCGTGCCCTTGAATTCTTGGAAAATCAGCTCGTCCATGCGGCTGCCGGTCTCAACCAGCGCGGTTGCAATGATGGTGAGGGAGCCGGCCTCCTCGGTGTTGCGGGCTGCGGCGAACAGGCGCCGCGGGATTTCCAAAGCGCGTGCGTCCATCCCGCCGGACATCGTGCGTCCGCCGTTGGTCATCGCGTTGTTGAACGCCCGCCCGAGGCGCGTGATGGAGTCGAGCAGGATAAAGACGTCTTTCCCAGCCTCCACGAGGCGTTTGGCGCGTTCAATGGCGAGCTCCGCAATGCGCGTGTGGCTGCGGACGTCCATGTCGTTCGAGCTGGCCATGATTTCCGCCGACGGAACCGTGTGCCGGATCTCGGTGACTTCTTCGGGGCGCTCATCCACCAAAAGCATGATGAGATGCACGTCGGGATGGTTTTTAACCACCGCGTCCGCGATATGCTGCAAAAGCGTGGTTTTTCCGGTGCGCGGCGGCGCGACAATGAGGCCGCGCTGGCCTTTGCCTATCGGCGCAACGATGTCGAGAACCCGCGTCGTGTAGCGCTCGGGGTTGGTCTCCATCCGGAGCGGCTCGTTCGGGTTGATGACCGTGAGTTCATCAAACGGCGGCTGGATGATCGACGCCTCCGGCGGATCGCCGTTCACGGTGCGGATCTCGTGCATCTGCTGGCCGCGCCCGCTGCGGCGGACGTCCCCTTGGATGAGCTGCCCGTCCCGCAGATTGAAGCGGCGCACCATTTCAGGCGAAACAAAGATATCGGAAGGGCTCTGCACGTAATTCCGCTTGGCGTCCCGGAGGAATCCAAATCCCTTCCCCGAAACCTCGATGATCCCTTCGCCGGGAAACAACTCCTCGGGAGTCGGAGGCGGCAGTGGCTGCGACAAGTGGCCGCCGTGCTCGTGATCCTCGCGGCGCCCCCCTTGGTGGCGGTCGTGCCGGTCTGGGCGCTCGGGGCGATCTCCTCCCCGCTCGTGGCGGTTGCCGCGGTCCTTCCGTCCGCGGCGCCGGTCGTTGCGGTCATGCCTTTCGTTGCGGTCCCGCCCCTGAGGACGGTTGCCGTGCGTGCGGTCGCCGTGGTCTTGGCGCAGGGCTTCTCCGCCGCTTTCGCCCTGTGTCTCGCCGGGTGCCGGCGTCACGACCGCCCCGCCGGCGGCCTGGGATCCGGAACCGTGCCTGTTCTCAAACGCAGCCGCCCGGATTTGTGCGGCTTGCTGGGCATCCGGAGCAACGGCCAACGGCGCCGTCTTGCCTTCCTGCTCCATCTGCTTCGCGACATGCAACGGAACGTAAACCGGATACGGCTTGCGCTGGGCATCGGTCGCGGATGATTCGTCCGGGGAACGGTGCGCCGCGGGCGCGGAAGACGGCGGTATAGAATCGTGTTCGTGTTTTAACGGTCCGGATTTTTCAGGCGTATCATTGGCCGGCGCATCATTTACGTCCGCCTTTCTGCGCGGTTTGCGCGCCTTGGGAGCGCCTTCGGACTCGGGGGCGCTTTCGGAGTCACCGGACTCCGCACCGCCATCAACCTGAGCCTTGGGTTTGCGCGTGCGTTTGGCCGCCTTAGCCGCCTTGGCCGGCCCGGTTGAACCTTCGGAAGCACCGGAGGAAATCATCCCGGCATCACCCGCGGGCGCCGCAGCACCCCCCGTTTCATTCACCGTTTCATTCACTGTTTCCAGAGCGGCGTCCGGATTTTTACGGGGTCGCTTGGCGGAGGATTTTGCCGCGGTTTTCGGCGGGCGTTTTGCTGGTTTTTCAACGGTGGATTCGGACATGGCGAAAGAAAGTAGATGTGGGAAGAAGCGACGGGGCGGTTCAGCCGCGGGTGATGCGTTGTGGAGAAGGGAGGTGCTTCGCGCGGCGTCTGTGCGCCGGAAGCCGGAACTTGTTCTGCTGTTAAACTGATTGGATGCGTTGGGAGCGGCTCACCCCGGGGCCTTTGCCGGCTGAAGGGACTCGCAGGAACCGCGGAAGGTACCGAGAGGGCGTGCGCACTGGAGACGCGTCGAGGATCGAATGAATCGTTGAAGCACACGCTTGATGCGCTTCACTTGGAGTGGAGTGGCGCCCGCACCGGCGTCCGCTTCTGGCTCTGGTGGGCTGTCGGCGTCCTCTCGGACCGCCGGGCACCCATCCGCCATGCGTTCTGCCTGTGGCAAGACACGTGTATGGTTGTTCTGTAAATCAAACCCCTGCCGGCAAAGTCATCTCACGTAAAAACCGCATCAGCACGGTGTTTTTCAGTGAGAATGCCCTTGGCATCTTGACGTCAGCCGTGGGAACCGTCGTTCCAGCGAATATCCCACCTTGGGACCCCGAACGAACGATGTCACAATCGCCAACAGTGACCGCGCAGTCAAATAAAAATATCGCGCAGCAGCCGTTTCACCCGTCCGCCCCGTCTTTTTCAGGCAGGCGCGCCCGCGGATGGAACCGGTAGTGCACCGACTTCAATCGCTTCTGGTCCACATGCGTGTAAATCTGCGTCGTCGCGATGTCCGAGTGCCCCAGCAACTCCTGGATGATCCGCAGATCCGCGCCGTTCCCCAGCAAATGCGTTGCAAACGAATGCCGCAGCAAATGCGGATAAACATTCTCCTGCAATCCGGCCGCCCGCGCCGTCTCCTTCACCAACTGCCAGATGCGGTCAGGCGTCAGGGCCTTGCCCCGCACCGAGAGAAACAGGTGGCTGCGGGTCCACTTGCGAACAAGTTCCGGCCGCTCGCGGCCCAGATACAAATGCAGCGCGTCCGCCGCCTTGGAACCCACGGGAATCACGCGCATCTTGTCCCCTTTTCCCGTGACCCTGATGATGCGCGTCTCCAAGTCCAAATCCTCGATCCGCGCGCCGCACAACTCCGCGACCCGCACGCCGCACGCGTAGAGCACCTCGAAAATCGCCCGGTTCCGCGCCGCGAGCGGACCGTCGGCCGGAAGCGCCCCCAGCAGCTGCTCGATCTGCTGCTCGTTCAGCGTTTCGGGCAGGTATTGCTCGAGCCGTGGCAGCGGCAACAATTCCGCAGGATCCGACGAAATCTTCCCGCGCGCCTGCATCCAGCGGAAGAATACTTTGATCGCCACCACCACCAGCTTGATGGAGGAAGTCGCAAACCCAAGCCGCTTCCTGTGGCCTAGAAAATCCGTGAGATGGTCCCGCTTGATCCCCGCCGCCGATGAAATGCCGGGCGTTGCCGCGGCCCATTTTGAAAAGGCTTCGAGCGAGAGACGCGTCGACAGCTGGTAATGATCCGAGAGCCCGCGTTCGGTGGCGAGATACAGCAGAAACTCCTCGATGTCGGATTGCATCAAATTGACGGCCGGCCCTCAGCCGGTCCACGCACCGGCTGACGGACGCGGGTCCATGTTCAGGCAGGTTCCGCGCCGAGGCGCCTCCCGCTCAGCCGTTCGTACGCCTCGATGTACTTGGCGCTGGTGCCTTCGACGACGGACTTTGGCAGCTCCGGGGCTGGCGGCGTTTTATCCCAGCTCAATGTTTCGAGATAATCGCGCACAAACTGTTTGTCAAAGCTGGGCGGACTGACGCCGAGGCGATGCTCCGATTGCGGCCAAAAACGCGAAGAATCCGGCGTCAGACACTCGTCGATGAGGATCACTTCGCCGTTGAAAATTCCGAATTCAAACTTCGTGTCCGCGATGAGAATTCCGTGCGTCGCCGCATACGCGCGTCCCTCTTCGTAGAGCCTTATTGCATAGTCGCGAACCGTGCGCGCCACCCTCTCTCCCACGAGCGCGCAGCATTGTTCCCAGGAAATATTTTCATCATGCCCGGAGGCCGCCTTCGTGGACGGCGTGAAAAGCGTTTCAGGCAGCTGCTGGGCTTGCCGCAGGCCGGCCGGAAGCCCGATGCCGCAAATGCTCTGGGACGCCTCGTACTCTTTCCATCCGCCGCCCGCGAGATACCCGCGCACCACGCACTCGACCGGCAGCGGCTGCGCCTTCTTCACAAGCATCGAGCGGCCTCGCAGCTGCGCGTCAAACGGGCGCAGAACCGCCGGAAAATCCTCGCAGTGCACCGCGACAATCTGGTTCGGAAGAAAGTCGAATTTTTCAAACCAGAACGACGAAAGCTGGGTGAGCACCTCGCCCTTGCGCGGGATGGCGTTCGGCAAAATACAGTCGAAGGCCGAAATCCGGTCGGTCGCCACAAGCAGCAGGTGCTCGTCGAGCTCGAAAATCTCGCGCACCTTGCCCGAGGCAATCTTGCGCACTCCGGGAATATCTAACGAATGGATGAGCATAGGAAACGGAAGCAGAAAGGGTGTTGAGGGAGCGCGCCTGCGCGGCAAAGACCGGCCGCTGGCGCCTGGCGTCAGCTGATCGCCGACCTGATCGCGTCATGGACCAGTTCCCAAGAAATATCCTCGGCTTGGCGCCATGCGCCAGCGCGTTCGGGGAGCACGAAAAGGTTTTTCCCGTTCCGGAATTTTTTATCCAGCTGCAGCGCTTTGAGCACCGGTTCGAAGAGCGCCCCGTGTCCCGGGTAGTGCATCGGCAGTCCCGCGCGTTTGAGCAGCGCCTGCAGGCGCCCGCTGAAGGCCGCGGAGCAAACGCCCAGCTCCACCGCGATCCGCGCCGCGGCCACCATTCCGATCGAGATTGCCTCGCCGTGCGTGAGTTCGTAGTGCGCGCTCAGCTCCAGTGCGTGGCCGATCGTGTGCCCGAAGTTGAGGACGTTCCGGATCCCCAGCTTGTCGAATTCGTCCTGCGCCACGACGGCGGCCTTCAGGCGCACGCACTGCGAGACAACGTCCACCATCACCCCGGCATCCAGCGCCAGCAGCCGCTCCAAGGCGCCCGCCTCCAATTGTTCGAACAGCGCGGCCGAGCACACGGCCCCGTACTTGATCACCTCCGCAGCTCCGGAGCGCAGCTCCCGCGGGGGCAGCGAACGCAGCAGATCCAGGTCGCACAGGACCAGTCTCGGCTGTGAAAACGCCCCCATGATGTTCTTCACGCCGCCGAAATTCACCGCCACTTTCCCTCCCACGCTGGAATCCACCGCCGAGAGGAGGGTCGTGGGGACCTGCACGAACGGCACGCCTCTCCGGTACACGGCGGCCGCAAAGCCGCCCAGATCACCGACCACCCCGCCACCCAGAAGCACCACGAGGGGGGCGGCGCCGGCGTCGGGGAAATGCTCGAGCAGCGCGGCGCAGGTTTTGGAAAATTCCTCCCAGTTTTTACCCTCCTCGGTGGCGGGGATCTCGTGCCGGACGACTTTTTTGAATCCGACGCGTTCCAGGGACTCCGCGGCGGTCCGGCCGTACAGGGCGCCCACCCGGGGGTTGGTGAGCAGAAAAGCGTTGGCGTGTTGGATCTGGTGGGCCCTGAGCGTTTCCCCTAGGGAGGCCAGGCAGCCCGCGCCAATCAAAACGGGATACGCCCGTGCTCCGAGTTCCACATCGACACGCGTCAACATGGGAACAGCTTTAACGCGGGGGCCGCAACTGGAAGCAAAAAAACACGGGAATTTCCGCGCCCTTTGCGCCGGTCGAAAACAGGCGTTCCGCCGGCAAATCCCGTGCGCCCAGGGCGCCGCCGGGCCGCGCTGGGAAGCCCGGTTGTGAAAAAGGGTCGTTTTTGCGCGCATTTGCATTCTCCGACTTTACACCCACCCGTTTTGCGTCGAAACTGCATGCAAGGGAAGCGGCCTGCGGGTCCCGGGGAAAACTCCGGGGTTCGCGGCAGGAAAGATCTCAATGAGAATAAACCAAAAGCCTACTTAGCCATGGGAACCGTTAAGACCTGCGAATTCGCTTCAGCACCGATCAACGCCAGCCTGCAGCCCGCCGATAAAATCAGGCTCCTGCGCGAAATGCTGCGCATCCGCCGCTTTGAACAGGCGGCATTGAAAGCCTATCAGGGCGGAAAAATGGGCGGCTTCCTGCACTTGTACATCGGGCAGGAAAGCGTCGCCGTCGGAGCCTGCTCGCTCATGGGCGCCAACGACCACGTCATCACCGCCTATCGCGACCACGGGCACGCGCTGGCCGTCGGGATGCAGATGAACGAGTGCATGGCCGAGCTTTTCGGGAAGGCGACGGGATGCTCCAAGGGCAAGGGCGGTTCGATGCACTTTTTCGCGCCGGACAAAAATTACTGGGGCGGCCATGGAATCGTGGGCGGCCAGACGCCGCTCGGCCTCGGCCTGGCTTATGGAATCAAATACAAAGGCCTCACGGGCGCGGCGATGTGCTTCATGGGGGATGGCGCGGTGAATCAGGGTTGTTTTTACGAAAGCCTCAACATGGCTTCTCTCTGGAATCTGCCCGTCGTGTACATCATCGAAAACAACGGCTACTCGATGGGAACAAGTCTGGCGCGTTCCAGCGCTTACGCATCCTGCCTCGCGGAGCGGGCGGCGGGCTTCGGCATCGACTGGGATTCCGGAAACGGCGAAGACCTTTACGAGGTGCGCGCGCGCATCCAGACCGCTTTGGACCGCGCGCACAAGGAGTCGCGTCCGACGGTGCTTGAAATCGCCACCTACCGCTACTACGGCCACTCCGTTGCAGACGCAAAGCACAAGGTCTACCGCTCGGAGGAAGAGATCGAGCGGTACAAGAACGAGCACGATCCCATCCAGCTTTGGAAAGCACGCCTGCTTGAGGAGCGCGTGTTGAACGAGGAGCAGTACGAGGCGATCGACGCCTCGATCCGCGAAGAGGCCGCCGAGAGCGTGCGGTTCGCGGACGAAAGCCCGTATCCCTCGGAGGCTTCAATCACCGAGGACGTGTATTACGAGGTCGACCGGCACACGGCTGCGGGTCGGACTGGCCGCCATTTCTTCAACGACTGATCTTCAACGAATAACCGCCGCAAACCGGGCTTGAATCCTGCGGGCCTTCGCCCCTCGGCAGAAGCCTCGGCGCGCCCCTGAAGCCACCCGCAACCGGGTCCACAACACACCATTTGCCATGCCTGAGATCACTTATCGCGAAGCACTCCGCCACGCGATGGCGGAAGAAATTGAACGGGATCCCAATGTCGTCCTCATGGGCGAGGAAGTCGCCGAATACGACGGCGCTTACAAGGTGACCGAGGGCCTTTGGAAGCGGTTCGGCGACAAGCGCGTCGCCGACACGCCGATCAGCGAAGCGGCGTTCATCGGGATGGGGGTGGGAGCGTCGATGCTCGGAATCCGCCCGGTGATGGAGCTCATGTTCTGGAGCTTCTCCGCGGTCGCGTGGGATCAGATCGTCAACAACGCGGGTTTCGTCAGGTACATGAGCGGCGGATTGATCAACTGTCCGATCGTCATCCGCGGGCCCGCAAACGGCGGAACCAACGTCGGCGCCACGCATTCCCACACACCGGAAAACTGGCTTGCGAATATCCCCGGAATGAAGGTCGTGTGCCCGGCGACGGCATATGACGCGAAGGGACTGCTCAAGTCAGCGATCCGTGACAACGATCCCGTGATGTTCATGGAGAACACGCTTTTGTACGGCGAGAAATGGGAAGTGCCCGAGGAGGAGTACCTGATTCCGCTTGGCGTCGCAGATCTCAAGCGCGAGGGATCCCACGTGTCGCTCATCGCCCACGGCCGCGCGGTGTTGACCGCGCTCAAGGCCGCGGAACTGCTCCAAGCCGAGCACGACATCAGCGCCGAGGTCCTCGACCTGCGCTCGATCCGTCCGCTGGATGAAGAGGCTATCCTTCAAACTGTCCGCAAAACGCACCGCGCGGTTTTGGTTGAGGAAAACAAGCCGTTTTGCGGAGTCGGCGCGCAAATCGCGAGCATCATCCAGGAAAAATGTTTCGACGATCTCGATGCTCCCGTGCTGCGCGTCAGCGCGATCGACGCGCCGGCGGTTTACAGTCCGGAGCTCGAGCGCCGGCAATTGCCCCGCCCGACGGACATTGTTTCGAAGGTGCTCAGTATTTGCTGAACGCCAAGCGTCCGCCCGCGCACCTGAAAGATCCGGCGCCAGTTGCAGCACCCCGGCGCCGCACAGGCGCCGGGATTCCTGCACCGCGGTTTTGCGGCCGTTTTCAGGATCGCTTCCCTCAGGAACAGCTGCGTCACGCAAGGGTCAACCGAGCAGATACTCAGGGTTGAGCGGGTGGAGTGATTTCGGAACGAACACGCCGTTTTCGCGGATCAGTTTTCCATCAAAGTGAATCGTCCCGCCGCCGTATTCCTTGCGCTGGATGTTCACAAGATCCCAATGCACCTGCGAGCGGTTGCCGTTTTCGGTCTGCTCGTAGCACTGGCCCGGGGTGAAGTGGAATGAACCCCGTATTTTTTCGTCAAACAGGATGTCCCGCATCGGGCTTAGGATGTGCGGATTGAATGCAATCGCAAACTCGCCGATGTAGCGCGCGCCGGCGTCGCTGTTGAGGATTTGATTCAGCTTTTCGGTGTTGTTTGCTGAAGCGTTGACGATCTTTCCATCCTTGAACTCAAGCCTGACGTTGTCGAAAGCGGTCCCTTGATAAATCGAGGGCGCGTTGTAGGTGATGTGGCCTTGGACGCTGTTTTTCACAGGCGCCGTGAACACTTCGCCGTCGGGAATGTTGTGTTTGCCTCCGCAGGGAATCGCGGGGATGCCTTTGATGGAAAAGCGCAGGTCGGTTCCTGGTCCGCGGATTTCAACCTTGTCCGTGCGGTCCATGAGCGTCTTGAGGGCCTTCATGCCTGGCACCATTCGGGAATAATCAAGCGTGCAGACATCGAAATAAAACTTCTCGAAAGCCTCGGTGCTCATGCTCGCGAGCTGCGCCATGGACGGCGAGGGCCACCGCAACACGCACCATTTGGTGCGCTTCACGCGCCAGTCCAGAACGGGCTTCATTTTGCGGGCGACAAGCTTGAGCTGTCCCGCGGGCACATCGCTCATCTCAGTGATGTTTTCGCTGCCCCGGATCGCGATATAGGCGTGCATGCGCTTCATGCGCGCCAGCTCGACGCTGGAAGAAACATCCAGCTGCGCTTCGGTCGCACCCAACGCCATTTCCCGGCTGATCCGCGCGTTCTGCAGCTGGACGTAAGGTAGCGCTCCCGCGGCCCGCGCGGCCCGCACCAGAGCGATGGTCATTTCAGCTGGGATGTCGAACGCGTCGATGAGGACCTTTTCGCCCTTGCGCAATTCGGTGGAGAACGACACTAGGCCCTTCGCGAGCCTGTCAAAGCGTGGATCGTGCATTCCCAGTTCGTACCCCTTCCGCACCTTTTAAACGAAACTTTTCTTTCACAGGCGGTCTGATGTAGTCGAGGCCTCACCCGTCCCGGCACCCCGAGTCCCTCCCCCCGCATGAACCGAATCCTGCTCGTCTTGCTGAGTTGCATCAGCGTCATGCCTTTGAAGGCCGCGGTGCCGAATATCCTTTTTCTTTTTGCAGACGACTGGGGGCGCCATGCCGGCATCTACGCAAAAACCGGCGGCGCGCCGGGCACCGCTCAAATCAGCGACCTCGTCCAGACGCCGAACTTCGACAAAGTCGCCCGGCGCGGCGTGCTCTTCCGCAACGCCCACGTCAACGCGCCGTCCTGCACGCCTTGCAGAAGCTCCCTGCTATCGGGCCAGTACTTTTGGCGGACTGGACGCGGCGGCATTTTAGCCGGAGCCGTCTGGGATTCCGCCATCCCGACCTTTCCGCTTCTTTTGCGCGATCAAGGCTTCCACATCGGCAAAACTTTCAAGGTGTGGAGTCCGGGCAGTCCCGCGGACGCGCCCTTCGGGGGGCAGCAACACGCCTATGAAAGCGCCGGACGCCGTTTCAACCGTTTCTCGACGGAGGTATGCAAGCTCATGGACGCCGGCAAGACAGCGGCAGCCGCGAAGGATGAAATCCTCGGCGAAGTTGCCGGAAATTTTGCGGGGTTTCTAAAGGCGCGCCCGAAAGACCAGCCTTTCTGCTATTGGTTCGGACCGACAAACACGCACCGGATTTGGAAGCAGGGGAGCGGGGCAAAAGTCTGGGCTTTGGACGCTGAAAAGTTGAAGGACAAACTTCCTCCATTTCTGCCCGACGTGCCGGAGATCCGCGAGGACGTCGCGGATTATGTGGGCGAAATTCAGGCGTGGGACGCGGCGATCGGAGTGCTGATGGAGCAATTGGAGCGGTCCGGCGAAATGGACAACACCATCGTGGTTATCAGCGGCGACCATGGCGCGCCGGGGTTTCCTCACGGCAAATGCAACCTCTATGAATTCGGGACGGGCGTGAGCCTCGCCATCGCCGGACCCGGCGTGAAGGGCGGCCGCGTTGTCGATGACTTTGTGAATCTTCCGGATCTCGCTCCCACGCTGCTGGAGGCCGCAGGGGTGCGGCCGCCCGAGGTCATGACTGGTCGCAGCTTGTGGCCTGTGTTGCATTCCGAAAAACAAGGCCTTGTGGATTCTTCTCGAACATGGGTCGTCACCGGCCGCGAACGCCATGTGGAAAACGCACGCGCCGGACACACGCCTTATCCGGCCCGTGCGATCCGAAGCGCGCAGTATTCTTATGTGATAAACTTTCGCCCGGATCGTTACCCGCTGGGAGATCCGTTCGGACTGCAGGATGGGAGGGTGCCGGACCCCGCGGTGGTGGCGTCCATCACAAGGGAGATCCATCCCGACGATGATGCCGGGCCGACCAAAGCATGGCTGGTGTCGCACCACGATGACCCGCAATGGAAAGCGTTTTATGAACGAACCTACGGCAAGAGGCCGCGCGAAGAGCTTTATGATTTGAGCAGGGATCCATTCGAGATGCACAACGTCGCCGGCGAAGCAGCGTACGAAGATGTCCGCAAAGACCTCGAGAGCCGGCTGCTTGCGGAGCTCCAGCGCACGGGAGATCCGCGGCTCGCAAACGACGGAGCCTACTATGAGAACCCGCCGCTTGCCGGTCCCCTGGAGGGCGCCGGTCGGAAGACAAATCGTTAGATCAGGCTCCCAAAAGTCCGCCGAACCCGCAACTTCCGTGTCCCCGAACCGCATCCTGTTACAAATGACAAAACCGCTCGCCGCCATTGCATGGCTCCTTCTTGTTTTGCTGGCGCCTCTCGCCTCGGCAAATGTCCGAATCGTCCCGTTTGACGTGGATGCAACCCCGCCTCTGGGCGCCGCGATGGCATACGATCCGGTGAAGCGCGTTGACGAGCTCAGCTTGCGCTGCCGCGGCATTGTGATTCTCGGGGCGGAGCAGCCAATTGTACTGTGCGCCGTCGATTGGATCGGCATCGCAAACGGCGGCCACGATTATTTCCGCGCTGAACTCGCGAAGGCCGCGGGAACCGATGCCGCACGGGTAGCGGTCCACGCCCTCCACCAGCATGACGCCCCGGGCTGTGATTTTACTGCCGAGAAAATCATCAAGGAACTCGAAGTGCAGGGGTACACGCGCTTCGAAGGCGACTTTCATCGCGCCGTCATCGCGCGCGCTGCCGACGCAATCCGCGCCGGTCTGCCGACCGCCCAGCCGGTCACGCATTTCTCGTACGGTGAGGCAGAGGTCAAAAACGTGGCTTCCAACCGGCGCGTGGACCGGCTCCCGAACGGCACCGTCGGGCGCATGCGCGGCAGCGCCTGCAGGATCGAGGAGTTGCGCGCCATGCCGGATGGCGTCATTGACCCCATGGTTTCCGTGCTGAGTTTTTGGAACAACAACACACCCGTTGCGGTGTTCAGTTCCTACGCCTGTCATCCGCAAAGCTACTATCGGTTGGGTATTCCCAGTCCCGATTTTCCGGGCATTGCGCGGTTTATCCGCGGGCAGGACGTCAATGCCGCGCTCCACGTGCATTTCAACGGAGCAGGAGGAAACGTGGCGGCCGGAAAATACAACGACGGTGCGCAGCCCAACCGCATGCAGCTCGCCACACGCCTTGCCGCAGGCATGCGAGAGGCTTTTGAAAACGCAAAGAAATCGCCGATTTCGGCCGCTGACGTGGGATGGTTTCGGGAACGTGTCAGTCTGCCGGTGGCTGCTCATTTGGACGAAGAGGCTTTGGTTTCGAAAATCAAGAGCACCGCCGCGAAAGGTTACATCTCGTACGCGGACCAGCTCGCGTGGTTGCGCTGGACGAAACAGGGCAACCAGATTGACGTCACCTGCCTGAGGATCGGCGACACAAGGATGCTGCATCTCCCTGGGGAGCTTTTTGTGGAATACCAACTGGCCGCAAAAGCAATGCGTCCCGATCTGCACGTCATGATGGCCGCCTACGGCCAGTACGGGCCGGGATACATCGGCACCGCCGCAGCCTATCCGGAAGGCGGTTACGAGACCGGATTGAACGCCTCAAGCGTCGCGCCGGAGGTGGAATCCGTTCTGATGGGGGCCATGCGAAAGCTTCTCAACCAAAACTAGACGCTTTCGGACCTTGGGGTCCTGCGGTATCTGCGGGCATCCAAACCGGCGGATGCACAAACGGCGCCGCCTAATTCTGCCGGCGTTCGCGGACGGATGCTGCAAGATCCGCAACCACCTCGGAGCGCGGCCTTGCGCCAAGGTTGCCCTTGCCGTGCAAGCGGACGCTCACGCATCCCGCCTCGAGATCGCGCTTTCCGATCACGAGCATTGTGTGGACTTTGCTCTCCTCTGCGCGCAGCACCTTGCCGTTGATTTTGTCCGTGCTCACGTCGCTTGTGACGCGGATTCCAAGTCCTCGCAGCTCTTGCTCGAGCGCGCGTGCCGCACCCACCAGTTCGTCCTCGGCGCCGATGGGAAGAATGCGTACCTGCTCGGGCGCGAGCCAGAGAGGAAAATTGCCCGCGTAGTGTTCGATTAAAAAACCGATGAATCTCTCGTGAGTCCCGAGCGGAGCGCGGTGGATGCACAGCGGGGTTTTTTCCGTGTTGTCACGGTCCTTGTAAACCAAGCCGAAGCGCGACGGCACGGCAAAGTCCACCTGGTTCGTCGCGATGGTGAATTCCCGGCCGATGGCGCTCCAGACCTGGACATCAATCTTCGGCCCGTAAAACGCCGCTTCATTCGGGACCTCCACGTATTTGATGCCGGATTTCACCAGCACCGCGCGGACCATTTCCTCGGTTTGTTTCCAAAGCTCCGGTTCGTTGACGAATTTCTCCCCAAGCCGCGCGGGATCATGCGTGGAAAAACGCATGAGATAATCACCCAATCCGAAGATTTTGAAATAATTCAGGTACATCTCGTTCACCGCCATGAACTCCGCTTCAAACTGTTCCGGGGTGCAGTAGAGGTGCGCGTCGTTCATCTGCATCGAACGCACGCGGTGCAGTCCGAGCAGTTCGCCGGATTGCTCGTAACGGTAGCAGGTGCCGTACTCCGCGAGGCGCAGAGGAAGGTCACGGTAACTGCGCGGCACCGCCTTGTAGATCTTGTGGTGGTGCGGACAATTCATCGCCTTGAGGTAATACTTGTCCGAAACAGCCTTTTCCGTGTCGCCGTCTTTTTCCGCGAGTTCCATCGGCGGGAACATGCTTTCCGCATAGTAGGGAAGGTGGCCGCTGGTGAGGTACATGTTCTCGCGCGCGAGGTGGGGGGTGCGGACGCGTTGATAGCCGGCCGCAAATTCTGTTTCCTTCGCGAGCTTCTCAAGCTCCTCGATGAGCACCGTGCCATTGGGCAGCCAAAGCGGCAGGCCCGGGCCCACGTCCTCGTCGAAAGTGAACAGCTCCATCTCGCGTCCCAGCTTGCGGTGGTCGCGCTTGCGCGCTTCCTCCTGCATCGTGAAATAGGCTTCGAGCTCTGTTTTGTTTTTAAACGCGGTGCCGTAGATGCGCTGCAGCTGCGGATTTTTTTCGTCTCCCTTGTAATAAGCGCTCGCAACGTGCGTGAGCTTGAACGCCCCGATGTTTCCTGTGCGCATTACATGCGGTCCCGCGCACAGGTCGATGAACTCGCCGTTGCGGTAGAGCGAAATCTCCTCGTGCTCCGGGATCCCCGAAATGATGTCCAGCTTGAACCTGCTTGGCGTCGCGCGCTCTGCAAGCGCGCCGAGACGGCCCTTGGTGGCGAGCTCCAGCGCCTCGTACCGCGACACCACCTGCCGCTCGAAGACATGGTTCGCCTTGGTCTCCCGGCGCATTTCCTCCTCGATTCGCGCGAAGTCCTCGGGGGTGATCCGGTGCGGAAGTTCAAGGTCGTAATAGAAACCGGTGTCCACCGGAGGTCCCGCGGCGAACTGTGCTTCCGGCCAGATCTTGAGGATGGCCGTCGCAAGCACGTGCGCGGCCGAGTGCCTCAGCCGCTCCAATTCTGTCATTTGGTTGCGTTGTTCGAGTGTTTTGCGTTCTTCGGCCATAAAGGAATCGGGAAAAGTTCAGGGTTGAAAAGCGTTCCCGTCAAACAAGTGCGTGCAACAGGTGGGCGCGAAGGTTACGTCAAACCCGCACCGCGGGCAAAGCGCGTTTCTCGCCCCATGATCCGCCGCGCGCAGCCGGGCGGCGGGTCGATCGTCCTGTCACCGTGCGGGGCCCCATACTTTTTCGAGGAGTTGATGGAGCTGCGGGTCGTACTCTTTCAATTCCGCGCGTACAAAGGGATAGAAGTCGTTCCGGTAAAGATACGCCTCGGTTCCTTCCGCGAAGTATTCCTTGTGGTTGTTGAGCCCGTAATGTTTGACCGTTTCGCCGGTGTAAAGGAGCACCTGCCTGTAAAGACCCGCGTTCTCCGCATGCTGGAAGGTTTTCAAAACCTCCGGATTCTCGAAGCCGAGCACCTGGTCGTGGTACCCATGGGCGAGCTCATGCAGGACAACCGCCGGATGCTTGAGCATTTGTTGACGTGAAAAAAGTTCCTTCGCCTGCGGGATGTGGACCTTCTTTGCAAGACGCGGGTCATGCTGGTTTGAGCGCAGCCAGCCCTCGCTCGGATGGTACTGCATTGCTTTCAGCGAAGGGTGGCTGTGCTCGATCCAGATGCCCACTTTTTTGAGCGCAGCGAGGGGCTCCGCAGGCACAAGAACGCCGATGCGTTGGAGGTGGTTTGCAAGCATCGAGAGGGCTCGCGCCCCTACCTCTTGATGATCGCCTGCGAGCAGTGCGGGATCGATGCTCACTTCCCATCCTTCGATGTTTCTGGTCACGGGATCAAAACGCGGCGTGAATTTTTGAGCTGGCGCGGATGGCGCTGACGGCGTCGAGGTCGTCGAGGTCGTCGAGGTCGTCGAGGTCGTCGAGGTCGTCGAGGTCGTCGAGGTCGTCGAGGTCGTCGACGGTGACTGTGCGCGGGCGGATTGCGCAAAAACGCATAGCGCTGCAAGAAGGCCTGAAATGATGGGGGGCGTCATGGGGGTGGATTTGGTCTGGTCGCCGATCGGGGCTTTGGAGCGGGCGGCGCGATCGCGGAGCATCGAGAAACGCGAGGCTTACGGCGAAGCGGGACTGCTGCTGCGGATTTTCAAGCGGACCCGGCGTTCACCCAGTTGGAGTGCGTCGAGTCTGTTGAGGAGCGCGGTTTCTTTCTTCAAGAACGGCCAAAGGTGGCCAAGCCATCCGAGTGTTTTGTCCGCATAAAACGGGCTCAGCGGCAGGCGGCCGATGTGCGTGGCTTCACGCTGAATCTGGATTTTGCCGTTGCTCACCCAGACCTTGACCTGACTTTGCAGTTGGAATTCAAATCCCGAGTACTCGTGGAGGCTTGTCCACTCGATCCGGTCGTCGAGCAGGCGCACGCCCGCGCGCTTGAAATGCACCGGGGTATTCCGCGACGCCGCTCCGGCCAAAGCGTGGATCAGGTGCGCGTTGATTTCTGCTTCAGAAAATTCAATCGTCGCGGCTTGCGGCCTGGAGAGCGTGTTTGCGATGAGCGCGTCGATCTCGCGCGTCTTTGCATCCGCTGTCGCTGCGGGCACGGGACGCAGGGGGGGGCGCAGACTTTGAATGGCAACGCTGAGCGCCCCGGAGACGGCAAGCGCCGAGCCCACCAGAGCCGCGAGTTGGCCGCGTGTGATCCAAGGGGTCCCCGTTCTCTCCGGGTCGGTGTGCTTTTTCCGAGGGCTGGCGTGGAGCGGACGGGGCGGCATGGTTAGTCGGCCTTCTTGGGCTTGGAGGCCGGTTTGGATTCGCCGCCTTTCGATCCGCCCGAAGACCCGCCCGAGGACTTAGATCCACCCGCAGAGGGGGAGGCCGCGGAGCCGCTTGAACCGTCTGAGGAGCTCGAGCCGCCGGAAGAAGATTCTTTCGGGGCGGAGTCGCTTTTGGCGGCGGACTTGTAGTTCTCGGAACGGTAGTCGGTGATATAAAAGCCGCTGCCCTTGAAAATGAGGCCGGCGCCGGAGCCGAGCTGCCGCTTCACTTTTCCCTTCCCCCAGGTTTTCATGCGGCAGGCTTCTTTCGGGCATGTTTTCAGGGCGTCGTCCTTCATGGACTGGAAGATCTCGAAGTTTTTTTTGCACTTTTCGCAACTGTATTCGTAGGTGGGCATAGGCGGGCGGGAGGAGAGTGTCAGGGAATTTGGAGACAAACTACCACAGCCTGCCGGCGAAGGCGCAAGCGGAGTTTATTTCAGGGCTGCGGGCTTAAGCTTGCGCTGCCGGCAGTGGAAGTGGAAGGATTTAGGGATGGATCGAGCAGCAACCATCACGGAACTCCGCGGGGATTGTGACCAGATCTCGCGCTTGATCACGCGGATGCACCCCGCGCTTCCGAAGCTTGGGGATGCGGGGACGCAGGGCGAGGTTTTGAAGGCGCTTTTCGAGCTGACCAAGCAGGTGGAGGTGGTGAAGAAGCAGTTGATGCGCTTGGAAAAGCGGGATGACAGCGCGGAGTTGTGAGGGGATTAGCTCTTGCAATCGGCGTGAGATTCACTAGGAAATAGGGTTTCGGCAGCCGCGGGTATAGCTTAGTGGTAAAGCTCCAGCCTTCCAAGCTGGCTAGGAGGGTTCGATTCCCTCTACCCGCTCCAACTCCTCTGTGTAAGCAACTTAGAACGGAAGCCCGTTCTAAAAAGCGCGATTCTTCAACAAAAGCTTCAACACATCCGTCGAAGTCAGCATTGTTTCTAAGCGTCATTGCAGTCTCGGATAGAGTGCAATCAAAGGCAGCGTTGGAAGGTTAATGGCACTAGCATCCGAAGCATGGCTCGCAAATCCAATACCCGATCGAAGCAGCCGAGCGTACCTTCCCCGCTACCTGAGGATGAATGGAATTTTGAAAGGGTCGCAGCGGAGGATCTACCTGCCTGTTACCTCTGGGAGTTTTGGCGCGAAAAATGCCACCGAGATACATCCGTAGTTCACGTCTTGGATAAGTCGCGCAAGGAAGTCGAAGCCAACGACGGGGCAATCGTTCAACACGACATGAAAGAAATTTAGTTTCACCGTCAGCTTCGAAAGAAGCAACCAGATTTGCCTGCGGAACCCACAGCGAGCGTAAAAATTTACGGAAAGTTCAACTTGTATCTGTGGTCCCACATCAATCCTCTGAGCACGGAAATGGACGGCCTTGCGAATATCAGCGAAGCATATTTCCCATCTCGGACTTTCCAATCGCTCGATCCGGTTTTGAGGCAAATTCTTCGAGGAAATGTCACCGTGCCGGGCAGCAAGGGTCAACTCCCACCTTTGGAGGAAACCCCAATCGCTCATGCAACCGAGCCAAATCAACAGACTCAGGAGGTGGAGTCGGTTTCATTCAAAATCAACTGGGCACACAATGATGAACGGATCCAAGAAGCGTTTCGCGAATGGCTCGTCCTAAGCCGAGGGGATAGAAAGCCCCATCTCACAAGGGGACTTGGACCGGGCAGAAGCGTCGAGAAAAACCTTTTGAAACATCTCAAGGCGCTGGGCGCACTGCGCCTCCTAACGCACTACGGATCGAGTACTGCCGCTATAGGAGCGGTTGCAAAAAAGAATCGCTCGGTGTTTGCGGGTGCCGCCGAGTGGTCTAAAGCTAAAAAGCATGCAGAGAGCATTTTGCAAGACTTCAAGATTCTCTCAGATTGAAGTCAGAGGTTGGTGGCAAACGGGGTGAGGGTTGCGGCCAACGAGGCATCTCGCACTTTCAGGTAGATCACTTAGAGCCGCTCACAACAGCGCGGCTTTTTTAAGTGAATGAAATCTACAGACAAAAAAAACTGCGCCGCCCCAGTAATGGGTGGACTGTTAACGGCGACGCCCGTAATCGCCACTGAAGCAAGATTAGATCCTGAGTTCGCCGGATACAAGAAAATCCGCGAGCTTTTCGACCTTTCACGAACACACCTCTACCGCCTTTCCTGTGAAGGGCGTGTGCGGTCGGTGTGTCTACGCGAACGCGGCAAAATTCGAGGTCGACGTCTTTACGATGTCCAATCCGTGAGAAACTACCTCGCAGCCAACTTGGAAACGGAGGTCGCCAATGATTAATCCCCGCCGACCACTCGAACACGTTAATACGATGGCTCGATTAATTACTGCCCCCACAACTAGGACTATACACTACGTCGACGAGGCACCTGCATCCGAGAGACACGAGACGGACTCTCCGGATAGGCTGCATTGTGGACCGTCGCTCCTAGGCAGCACAAGGCTGATGCGATTCAGAAACCATGCCGACAAGTGCGGTGAAACAATTCACCTCGTCGATTTGGTTCAGGAAATACAACAGCCTTCAGCGCAGGTTAATTCGCTCATAGCATCGATTCGAACAGCGTACCGAACGGCTGGTGGTGGTTTAAATGGGAAGAGTGCGATTCGAAGTCTGAAGTCTGAATTGCCTGCTGTGACATTCAGCGCTACTGGCGATCGCCGTAATCCAGATGAATCTACAGGATTGCTCGCGATTGACCTCGATGCGGTAGGATCTGGATTACAAACGCTGCGCTTGAAACTTGAACGTGATCCGCATGTTGTCACGGTCTTTACTTCGCCATCAGGTGACGGCCTGAAGCCTGTTTTCAGAGTGCCTTTTTCGAGAGGCATGCAAATTGATATGAGACGACAGCATCGTCGTAGCTTCAAGGCAGTGGAAGCTTACGTGCGCACAAAATTTGGTGTTCAGGCCGATCCTGCTGCATCTGATTTACTCCGACTTTGCTATATTTCACACGACCCCGACTGCTCGATCAACGAACACGCAGTCCCGCTGGATGTTGATCGTTATTTCCCCGCAGACGATGACGACCCGGACGACTGTAGTGCTGATCCCATGAGCAAGGAGGGTTGTGATGTTCGAGTAGCAACTCCAAAGGAATGTGTGGTGGAAGCGCTTTTGCGAAGTATTCCATCAAGGCCCGATTACTCAGACTGGCTCAAAATAAGCGCAAGCGTACGCAACTCACTGGGGAGTGATGAAAGCGCAATCAGGTTGCTCTCAGCCTGGTCTCCAGAGGAGTGCCGTGGGGAGTATGCGCTGCTATTAGAGTCGTCACGGTTTGCGCGCATTGGTTTTGGTACGCTGATTTATCATGCCAAAAAACATGGGTTTAATGGTGTGATCGCTGACTTTTTTTACGCGGGAAAGTCGGGCTACTTCATGAAATCTGCGAACGATTTTATACCCCTCACGAGAGAGACGGACGTGGTGAAACACCTCCGACTCTATGGCGTTGATCCAAAATCCGAAGACTGTCCAACGTGTCGAATTAGATTGGAGCAGCATGTTTCGTTCGTAGGAGAGATTGCGGGCTACCGTAAGGGGTTTCACACCTTCAATGGCGACAAATTTCTAGTCACAAAGGGGCCCACGATAATTGAAGCTCGACAAGGAGATGGTGGGTTTGTGCGTGATTTTGTAGCAAAATTGCTTGGTGGCAGCGATCAGCCGCAGTACTGGAACTTTCTAGCGTGGCTCCAGCGTGCGCGCAGGGCTGTGCTATCAGGGAAAAGGAATCAGCTGCCTGCTCTCGTCGTCGCGGGTGACGCTGGCGATGGAAAAAGTCTTCTCGTGGAAATCGTGAACCTATCTCTCGGGGGGCGTTCTGCGAGTGCTTACAAATACCTCAGCGGACAGACGCGTTTTAACAGCGACCTTGCGCGGGCTGAACTGTTGACGGTGGATGACGATGCTGCAGCAAGAGACCGTTCTGCCAGAACGCAATTCGCTCAGTTCATCAAGGCCACCCTTTTTGCCGCGAGTGTGTCTGTAGAAGGTAAGGGCACAAACTCGATCCAGTGCGCGCCTGTGCAAGCGTTAATGATCGCCGTCAACAGTGATCCACCACATCACCTGCGAGTCTTGCCAGAACTCGACAGAACCTTTGCGGATAAGATCATCATCCTTAAAACGTGTGCATCTCCTTTGCCTGAAGGCCTCGCGGGTAATCTACCGCTGATCAAGGAGCGAGTGGTCGACGCGTTGCCTGGGTTCCTTCACGGGTTGGACGAGCTCGATCTCACTGCATGGAGAGATCCAAAGACAGGACGGCTTGTTTGCCACTGGAATGACGAGCTTGTCCGCCTCATTCAGGGACTGTCTCCCGAAGAGAAACTGCTGGAGATTTTCTACGGGGAAAATCTGTGTTTTGAGGTATCAAATCAGGGCGAAACTGGATGGCATGGAACTGCCAATCAATTGCAGGCACGACTAACCGATCAACAGAAAGACAGCGCACATGCAGCGCGAAGTTTGCTGTCTTGGCCTGGCGCATGCGGGACGTACCTGAGCAAGCTCGCGGACGATGGCACAGGGAGGGTTCGCAAGCTTGGGCTGACCAAAGACACACGCCTTCAGACGTACTGGATCAAGGCACCGATCCAAATTGAGGAGAGTGAGGACCCTCTACACCACTTTAGAAAGAAAAAGAAAGAAGAGGGAGAATATAAAAGCGCGGAGGAGTTGCCAACCCCTCCTCACACTCCTCACCCAGATCCAAAGGTGGGAGGCACTGTTGCCCTATGTCTCGACAGAGAGGCTCAGCCCCTTCGCTTATCAGAATCACCTGCCTCGTCTCTCTTCAAACTACCCCCGGAGCCCTCCGATGCTCCCGCAATGAATCAATCCAACGCATCCGTGGAAGCATCCACGGTCTCAACGAAACTCAACTAATCGCAAATCATGTCAGTCAAAAAATATTCTCGCAAAAATCCATCCTACCGTGAGCCCTTCGACGCAGACTCTGCTGAGGAGCATTGGTCAAAGAATGAGCTCAGAACCGTTATATTCGTTGCCGCGCAGGGAACAGTACCCCGCAGCACGCTAGCCTCAGTTCAGAGGCAGCTTCCATCCTCCGACTGGTTTGAGGATCAATATCGAGGCAGATGGCTCCCAATGAATGACTATCTTAGTTGGGAGGAGGTCCAAATTGCTCCGTCACGAAACATCACCCTGCGCGAATTGATTAACGGAATCCTCGGCATGAAAGGTGGCGTTGATGACGAAGCTGGCATTCATGCTGACGATGTTCGCACATGGATGAGTTCACCTGACTCCGAACGACTGCTGGGTGAAGTGATAACGATGCCTCATACTGCCTTGGGCGTAAGGCTTGGGCGTCGGCCTGGTAGTGCGACGATTGAACTGTACAGACAAGCACTGGCACTGTGCTCGGAGCCCGAGGAGAACTCCGTGTTGGTGTCGCTGATTCGAATCGAGGATGCGGCAGCCATGCTACGGCGCACCATCTACGAGATAACGCCCAGACACATCTACCATTCCACAATGGGGAATGCAGCAGTTGTTACCACAGCACTGCTGTCCCACGAGCGTGAGGTGATCGAACGCGGTGATGAAATTGAAGTTGTGAAGAAAGAAGGCGAGGAGTTGGAGACCGTAGTGATCAGCACCACCCTGAAGAAGGAGCAGTTTTTGGCTGCTCTTAAACTTCCGCCGGATGCTATCAGGTGGAAAGGGCTGAAAAAGAGGACCGAAAAAAAAGGATCGTTGATGTGCGATGTACGCTCCAATCTCCTGGAGGTTACGGTCCAGAGGTAAGAGCGAGCGCTCATGGTCGCTGCCCCTCCAAGCAAGGATTCGTTAGGCGATGGCAAATCTGTCCATCCACGGATGAGCCAGATTCATTGTAAAACCAATGTAAATGTGTATTTTACGAATGCATCATTCAACGGATTTTGCTAAACGCAAACGATGCAGATGTGGTCAATCACCCTCTACGGACCAGCAGGCGTTATCAGCGCAGTCGATACTGGTGAATCACAGTTCGTGATCGGCACGGAGACTGCCAGTGATGTGTTCACCGTAAATGGCGATGGCGTTACTGAGCGCCATGCGTGGGTGTGGATCAGTGAAGCTGGGCTGCAGGTGGAGGATCTGGGTGGTGGAACGTTGGTCAACGGCTACCAGATTACTGAGCGCGTGCAGGTGGAGTATCCAGCCTCTGTGCAGGTGGGAGAACTGACTTTAGTTATCGCTGTGAAGGCTGCGGAGTCAGCGGCTGTATCCCCCACTCCCAGCTCCTTGGACATCACCATTCCTCAGCGGGCAGTGACGAAGAGCAAGGCCAGCATGGAAGTGACCATTCCACAGAGAACACCGACGCGTTCGAATGTACAGAAGGCTGGTTCCACCGCTACCTCGTCGCCCCAGTCAACCCCTACAAATAAAGCGCCACTCACCGGCGAGTACACGTTGGTCAAAGAAATCGCCAGAGGCGGCATGGGGCAGATCTACTTCGGCGAGGATCCCCAGCTCAAGCGCAACGTAGCCGTGAAGGTTAGCAGCGTAAGCGACGGTGGTGAAGATCCCAGGTTTTCGAAAGAAGCAGAAGTGCTTGCGCAGCTCGCTCATCCAAACATCGTCCCGATCCACAACATTGGTGTCGATGGGCAAGGTCGTCCGTTCTACTCGATGAAGTTGGTGAAAGGCCGCACGCTTCAAGCGGTGTTGAACCTGATCCGTGAGGGTGACGCCACTGCCACCAAAGAATACCCCCGCGCCACCTTACTGACCATTTTCCGCAAAGTTTGTGATGCGATGATGTTCGCTCACAGCAAAGGCATCCTTCATCGGGATCTGAAGCCAGAGAACATCATGGTGGGAGAGTACGGCGAGGTGCTGGTGATGGACTGGGGATTGGCAAAAGTGCTTGGTGAACGTGAGGAGCAGAGTTCGAGCGTTTCAAGGGTCAACGATACCGGCGACTATGGCATGACCATGGAGGGTGAGGTCATGGGTACGCCGCAATACATGTCACCCGAACAAGCGATGGGCATGGTGGCTGAGCTGGACGCCCGTTCTGACATCTACAGTTTGGGCGGGATTCTCTATGCCATCCTTACCTTGCGTCCTCCGATTGACGGGTCGACTTTGGATGAAGTGCTCACCAAAGTTAAGAACGGGAGGATCAGCTCGATGGTCACTAAACGGGGAGGCAAAGGGCCGGTGACGGTGGGCGCTCCATCGGCGATGGGTGCGGAAGTGCCGGAGGCGTTGCAGGCGGTGACCTTGAAGGCGATGGCGACGGACAGGAACAAGCGTTACCCGAGCGTGGAGGCTTTCGCAACGGACATAGAGGCGTACCAGAACGGGTTTGCCACGAGCGCCGAGCATGCCGGTTTCGCCCGTCAAATCGTCCTGCTGGTCAAGCGCAACAAGGCGGTCTCGGCCCTGTGCGCAATGTTGCTGGTTTCCGCCATGGTGTTCTCACTCCGTTTGATTGCAAGTGAACGGACCGCGCGGGCGAATGAACAGCGGGCGGTTCGGGAGCGGGCCGCTGCGCAGATTGCACTCGCTCAAAGCGCGGATCAGTCTAGGAATCCGCAGGAGATGCGGCGCATTCTGGACGAGGTTCCCCGCGAGTACCGCGACCAGCACTGGTCTTATCTCGATGCCAAGCTTGCGCCGCCGTCCATTAGCTTCGAGATCCCCGAGGCTCCGATTGAGGTGGTCTTTCCAACAAGCAAGGGCCCAGGGTGTTTTCTGGCTGTCCAGAGCAATGGTGAGGTGCGCTATTTGGATCCGGCGACAGGCTTTGGAGGCCCTTTGTTCCGACTGGCGGGCCCGCTGAAAGAACTGTCCCTGGCTCTCTATGAAGGCGACGGACGGATGTGGCTCGCGGTTGTTGCAAACCGGCCCACGCAACTCGGCGAAAAGAGCTACCCTGCCTCTCTTGAAGTGCTGGAGGTTCCCGGCGGCGCGTCCCTGTACAAGGTCGGACTCAACCGTCCCTGTGCGACTGTGGATTTTAGTCCAAACGGAAACCTTTTGTGCCTTGGAAGGCGTCCCCCGTCTCCTTACATGCTACAAGTCATGAACGCCCACACCGGCGAACAGTTATGGGAGGGCGGGGGCAGGGAGGCTGGTTCTGCGAAGTTTTCAAAGGATGAAAACCGGCTGGTCTTTGCCAATGATAGAAATGGCTTCCAGCGACTGGACAGTTGGACGGGCAAAGAACAGGGGCCGATCGTCAAGGCGCCCGGCCGGGTGCACCAGTGGAGTGCCGACGCTGAGCGGATCTACGCGGGATGGTTTTTTGCCGAGAAATCCACCCTGCGGGCGTTAAACACAGCGGACGGGTCGTCTGTGTTCGAGCATCCGCTCAATCACCCACTGCATGGCAACGGAATAGTGTTGCGGGATTGGCGGTTGTTCTTGGTCTACAATCCCTCCCCCAGCGGCCGCGTGATCGACCTTATGGACGCAGGAAGCGGCGGCGTCAAAGGCTCGGCCTACCTTCTCGGAAACTTTGAGAAATTTGCAGGGCACTCCGATGGGCTTCACTTTCTGTGCCTCACTGACAAAAAGGCTGTCTTTCTTCGGTGGAACTACCCTGCATCCGCCATCATTGGCCTGCCCGAACTGCATGGCAAATTCTGGTTCCTCGAGGACTCCAAATTGGTCGCATGCGCTGCGCAAGCAAACAACGGCAAGAAGGTTTTTAAAGTCTTTGATCTCGCAAAGCCAAAGGCCGATCCGGGTGCGGCATTTTCGGTCTGGGTCAACAGTACTTTCGGAGGCTTGGCCAATGGCACCTCAATCTCTTTCAACCGGGAACAAAGTCTCGTTTCCTTCAAAGACGGCGCCAAGGGCGATGAATGCGTCGTGGCCCGGATTGAACCGAAGGGAATTCGCGAGGTTTCAAGATGGAAGTCTGCGTCGACTCCCCAGCTGAGTCCGTCTGGACTGAAGGCATGGTCGGGGGATGCTCTCCATGAAACGGCGACGGGAAAGCTGCTTCGCAAATATGACCGCAAGGATTCGAGGGAGACCGTTGCGGCACGTTGGCTGGACGAAAATCGCGTTCTTGAGCTGCAAGCGATGCGGAAGAACGAGGAAGACGCCCCAGATGATTTGCACGGGAACACGTATGTGTTGTGGGAGGCGGACACCGGAAAGATTCTCTCGAAGTTTCAGGAACCACGCGCCCTGACTTTTGAACTCTCTCCCGATCGGCGTTGGATTGCCGAGGGTGACACCGACGGCCGGTTGCGGATCCGCTCCACGCAGACACTGGAGGTTCACAAGAATTACAAGGTGCACGACATGGCTCTGAGCAACGTCTCGTGGCATCCTGCGAAACCCGTGATTTTCACGTGCTCGCACCGAGAGACCATTGTGAAAGCGTGGGATACTCGCGACGGGAGCATGGTGCAGAGTTTCCGTTGCTGGAAATTTCCGGGGAATATTTCCGTGAATCCTAAGGGAAACCTGCTCGGGATTGTCTCCTGGGGCGGTCCGCTTTTCGTCCCGGTCGACCTGAGTCACGTGCGCGATTAGCGCGGTGGTCGCGCATCACTTCGGACGCGAATGACTGGACTTGCTGCTGCTTTGCGGGGGGCTATTCAGAAAGGGGCTCCTAGTGCATTGTACCATTTAAATCGGATACGCAGTGTGCTAGTTTTGAGAGGTGACTAAAAACCGTTTGATTCTTACGCCCCCTGAACGTCGCGAACTGAACCGCAGACTCCGATCTCGGACTTTG
>JBILLT010000037.1:0-30770 GCA_044375925.1 Chthoniobacteraceae bacterium
TCCCCTGCCCGACACCCGGCAGGCATTTCTTTCGGCCGTCCGCGGCCCCTACGGCTGCAGTCCCCTCGCGGAGACCGCGGGCACCGCGCTAGCAGCGGCGCACGGGGCGGGACGCCCGCCCCGCGTGACGATAGCCATCGCAGACCACACCCGCCCGGTGCCCGACCGGCTGCTTGTTCCTTGGCTGGCCGAGGAAATCGGCGTGCCCGACTCGTGCATCACCGTGCTGGTGGGGACGGGCACGCACCGCGGTTCCACACCGGCCGAACTTCATAAAATGCTCGGAGTTGCGGCGGCGCGTTTCCATGTGGTGAATCACAGTTGCGAGGACACTCGGGGGCTGAAGTTCGTCGGGAAGTCCTCCTGCGGCGGAGAATGCTGGCTCAACCGGCTTTGGGTTGAGGCGGACCTGCGCCTTGCGACAGGCTTCATTGAACCGCACTTCTACGCCGGTTTTTCCGGAGGCTCAAAAGCGGTTGTGCCCGGGATCGCAGGAATCGAAACAATCCGCCACTTCCACCGCGCGTCACTCATCGCGCAGCCTCGCGCAACGTGGACGGAAATCGCCGGAAACCCTCTGCAGCAGCTCACACGCGAGATGACAGCGTTTTGCCCGCCGCACTTCATCGTCAACGTCACGCTCGATCCACAAAAGCGCATCACCGGATTTTACGCAGGGGACGTCACGCAAGCCCATGACGCAGGCTGCACCGCAGCCGAGACGGAGACCGCCGTCAGGGTCGAGCGACGGTATCCGGTGGTACTAACCACCAACTCCGGCTATCCGCTCGACCAAAATTTTTACCAAACCGTAAAAGGAATCTCCGCCGCGGCTCGGATCGTGGAAGAAGGCGGCGTCATCCTGATAGCGAGCCGCTGCAATCTGGGACTCCCTGCGGAAGGCGAATTTGCCGCCATTCTTGCCGACCCGCGCACCGACGCCGAACTGCACGCGGCGATCCGGAACAGCGGCGTCACGCGACACGACCAGTGGCAGGTGCAAACGCTGCTGCAATGCCTCGAAAAAGCCAGGGTGATTCTCCACTCCGATCTCTCGCAGGCAGACCGCAACCTGACCCGAACAGGGCACTGCGACGACCTGCAACAAGCCCTTTTCCGACTTGCCTCGGAAAGTCCGTCGCCCCTGCGCCTCGCGGTTCTGCCGCAAGGACCTTTATCGGTGCCTACTCTCCTTTAAACGTCTGGAAGCTTTTATTCATCGCACTTTTTTCCTGCGCGCATCTTTTGAAAGCGCCGTCACCATTTGATTCACCAAGGGATTGGGAAACCGACGGCTAGGCGCGACCGCGTAGAAAGTTTCAAACAGGCTCGGTATGCGATGGATCTCGCAAAGCTGGCCCCGCTCGATTTCATCCCGGACCACAACGGGCGGCACCAGGGTTAGCGCATCCGCCTCACGCGCCAGCAAGCGAAGCGTCGGCATGTCGTCCACTTCCGCCATGATCAACGGCCGCACACCGGCAGCCGCCACCAACCGGTCAAAATCGACCCGCGTGCTGCTCTCAAGACTGGGCAGGATCAGGGGCACTTCGGCGAGGCTCTGCGGAAAACGCCTGCATCGTTTCTTCCAGCGAGGCGCGCCCACCAGGCTCACCGGCCGCCGCGCAAGCAAATGGCTGTGCCACGTGCTTTCAGCGTCGCGCCGTATCGCTTGATTTGAGAGCACCAAGTCGACCTGATGCGCATGCATCGAAATCACCAAATCCCGCAGCGAACCCGAGCGCACCACGAGTTCGACATCCGCGCGGTTGAGCGAGGGCCGCAAAAACTCCAGCAGGAAATTCCGCGACAAGGTCGCCACGGCACCGATCCGCAAAATCTGCCGCCCCTCGACCGGCTGATTCCTAAGAACGTCCAGCATTTCTGTACCGGCTCTATGAATGGTTTCGGCGTATTCGAGCACAAGCCGTCCGGCTTCGGTGAGCGCCATGCCTGATTTACTGCGGGTAAAAAGCGAGTGTTCGAGATTTTCCTCGAGTTGCCGCAGCTGGATGCTCAGCGCACCCGGTGAAATCCGAAGCCGCTGCGCGGCGCGCGTCAGGTTTCCGGCGATAGCTATCTCACGAAAGTATCTCAAGTGATGAAGGTTTAGAAAGACACCTGAGGCGGATGTGATCACTGAATCGCTCGACATTGTTTAATTAAATCAAATCTTGCGTTAAAAATTATACTATTTTTTTAAATACAGCGCGGAGTCACAGTCACTCCACCCCCGGAGCCAACGATCCAGCGCTCCTTTTCATGATCCTTTCCAAGTTCACCGCCAACCTGCTCTCCCCTCAGATCCTGTTCTTCTGCCTTGGTGCCATTGGTTCACTGCTTCGATGCGAACTTGAATTCGCTCCCGTGGTGAGCAAGACCCTATCGCTGGTGCTCTTGCTTTCCATCGGCTTCAAGGGAGGAATGGCGCTCGCCGAGAGTGGCGTGAACTCAGAAGTGCTGGCATCCATGGGCGCGTCCGTTTGCGCCGCGATCCTGATCCCGCTGTGGGCGTTCTTTGCGCTCAAAAAGCGATTCGGGGTTGCAAACGCAGCCGGGGTCGCGGCGAGCTTTGGAGCGGTGAGCTCAGTCACATTCCTCACGGCCTGCGGCTTATTGCTGCAGGCTGGCACGGCATTTTCCGGGCACATGGTGGCGGCCCTTGCGCTCATGGACTCGCCCGCCATCCTCACCAGCATCCTGCTGGCACGACGCGCTGCGAACAAAGCCGGCGATAACACCGCATCAACCGGCGGGTGGGGGCAACTGGTCCGGGGTGTTCTGCTCAGCAGCTCCGTATTTATCCTCGTCGGCAGCCTAGCGGTAGGCGCCCTGTGCAACCCGGAGACCGCATCTCAGATGAAGCCATTGATCGAGACCCTGTTTCCAGCAGTCCTCAGCGTTTTCTTGCTGGATATGGGTCTCACGGCGGGACGCAAAATCGGGGCCCTTCGGACCCTTGGGCGGGGCGTGGTGTTCTTCGCATTTGGCGCGCCGCTTCTTAACGCAGCCCTCGGACTGGGACTGGCCGTTGCAGCCGGGCTCAGCCGCGGAGATGCCTTCCTGCTGGTCGTCTTGTGCGCCAGCGCCAGTTACATTGCAGCCCCCGCTGCACTTCGCAGCGCACTGCCTGAGGCGAATCCCGGCATCTACCTCACCCTTGCTCTGGCCCTAGTCTTCCCATTCAACCTTGTCTTGGGCCTGCCTTTTTACCGCGGACTGGTTGAAGCTGTTGTACCCTGACGCAGGCGTCCGCGCACCCGACACGCGGGACGCAGGCCGGCTTAGAACCGGTAATTCACGCCCAGAAGCGAGTAGTGAAAACGACTGAAGGTGTAAACCGTGTCGCTGTCGGCGCCGCCGTCCAGAATCCTGTACCCGAGGCGCACTGCAAGATTCTCGCTGGCATGCCACTGGATGGCCGCAGAGGCGTCGATGGCGTGGCCCTGCGAGGCGCCAAGAGCATCACCCTCAGAAAGCACGCTGAACGGCTTCGAAAACCGCCAGAGCAACCGGTAATTCAAAAGGGGTACGAACCCGGTGTTCGAGTCGCTGGCAGAATTCCCAGCCTGGCTGAGGCTCACCTCTGCATCCCGAATCTTTGCAGTGACACCGAACCCGAGGACGAGTCGCTCGCTATGGATCACGTTGTAGCGATAGGTGAGCCGGTAGGAATCAAAACGGAACGCCCCGGTAGTGGCTGTGCCGGGAGCGAAATCGGTTCCAGCAAACCGCACAGGCTTGTCGAATTGGCCCTGAAAATCCATCTGGAGGGGCGCGTACAGGACCGAAATGTCGTGCCGCTCGCCCAAATGCCACGTGAAGCGGCCACGAAAGAATGCGCGGGGATCGTCCGCACCCAAATCCTTCGAGAGCGAGAAGAATGTGCCGCCCGCGTTCGGGATACGAACATCCGCCTTCGAGTTCCAAACCGCGCCTGACTCCAAATCCAAATCGAATTGCGGCGCAGAGATGGCGGGGATGGAGGCAAGGCAGAGCAGACCTGCGGCGAGAGTCGAGGATATGCGGTTCATTTGCCGCATGCTCACGGAAAAAATCTCCGAGCGCAAGGCCGGCCTGCACCCCACGCGAGGCTGGATGAAACGATCCTCGGGGCTACATTCAATACTTAACAACCGCTCGCCAAAATGCCGCCCCCCGATCGCATCCTCATCCCCGAGATCCTCGATTCGCTTGATCCCGCAGATCCGCGCGCGGTCCGCAGCCGGGCGGATTTGAGGCTGATCGACTGGTATCTAGGGAATTCACGGTGGTTGCTGCGGCAACTCAATATGCAGAATCCCGCCTTGGACCGGATTCTGGAGCTGGGCGCTGGCGAAGGCAGACTTTGCTCCAAAATCCTCGAGACACTCCCCCAGTCCCGCGTGACTGGGCTGGACCTGATTGCGCGGCCTGAAAATCTCCCGGATAGAATCCAGTGGATCCGCGGCGATTTTTCCCAAAACCTCCGCCAACACGAGGCCGATGCCTGCGTTGGCAGTCTGATTCTCCACCACTTTTCAAACGAAGCACTGCATGAACTTGGGCAGCAGCTCCAATCGTATCGCGTTCTTGCTTTCTGCGAACCGCTGCGCTCGCGGGTTCCCCTTTTTCTCTCGGGCTTGTCGTCCTTCGCGATGGGCGAGGTCACACGACACGACATGCCAGCGAGCATCCGTGCCGGCTTCCGCCGCGGGGAACTCGCCTTCTTGCTCGGGCTTGATACGGGTTCATGGGAAATCCGCGAATCATGCGACTGGCGGGGATCCTTAAGATTGCTAGGCTGCAGGCGTTGAACAACCCAATCACCATTGCGGGGGGAGGACTGGCGGGACTTTCGCTCGGGATCGCTTTGCAGTCACGCGGTGTGCCCGTCACCATCCACGAGGCGTCGACTTACCCAAGGCACCGCGTTTGCGGGGAGTTCATTAGCGGCGTCACCGAGGAAACCTTAACAAATCTCGGGATCGCCGATTGCCTCGAGCAAGCCACGACGCTTACCAGCGCCCATTGGAGTGACCGTGTGGGCAAACTCACGGAGATGCAGGCTCCGGGAAGAGGGATCTCGCGGTGGCGCCTGGACAACCTGCTGCAGGAGCGCTTCACGATGCTGGGCGGAACCCTGTGCACGAATTCCCGCGCCGCGCGGACTCACGGCGTCATCTGGGCCGCGGGCAGACCCCGCAGGCCGTCATCCTGGCTGGGATTAAAATGCCACGCGCGAAACCTTCCGCTCGACGCAGACCTGGAAATGTTTACTTCACCCGGGGGCTACGTCGGCCTGTCCAAAATCGAGAATGGAAAAGTCAACATTTGCGGCCTCTTTCGAAAGACGCGCGCACGATCGCCCCGCGCGGGATCAGTGTTGCGGGAAGGATCCTTGAAAGGCATCGGACTTCTGTTGCAAACGCTCCTGGACTGTTCACTGGAGTCGGTTGCAATGCGCATCGCGAGCGCGGACCTTGAGGAGGCGAGTTTCTGCGGGGTGGCTGGGTTTCAAACCGGGCGGCAGGAGGGCCCCGAATTCAGCATTGGCGACGCCGCAAGCATGATTCCCCCGTTCACCGGGAATGGCATGACCATGGCTTTCGAGTCCGCCGAGTGCGCTCTGGGCCCCGCATTGCAGTACGCACGCGGCCGCACCACATGGATCGACGCTGGAAAAGCATGCGCAGTTTCGCAGACTCGCCGGTTTTCGCGGCGCATGACGGCGGCAAACTTCCTGCACGGCCTGCTCACCAATGCGGCGGGACTAAAAGTTTTCGGCGCACTTGCCCGCGCAGGGTTTCTTCCCGTCCAAACCCTCCTTCAACTGGTCCGCTGATGTACCTGCAATCCCTCGCAACGGCATTTCCAAAGCACAGCGTTTCGCAGACCGAATGCCTTCAAATCCTGAGAAACTCCGGCGTGCTGGACTCGCTGCGCGACCGTTCGAGAACCCTTCTGGAAAAGGTTCTAAACAGCAATTCCGGCATTGATACCCGTCACTTTTCTGAACCCGACATCCAGCGAACCTTTGCCTACGACGCAGGCCAACTGCACGCACACTTCGAGCGTCACGCCCCAAGACTCGCTTCCGAGGCCCTTTCAAAAGCCTGCAGCATGGCATCGATTGCCCCCGCGGCGATCGACGCTCTGCTAATCTGCACCTGCACCGGCTATCTTTGCCCCGGCCTGAGCAGCCACGTTTCCGAGATGCTCGGTTTGCGGCAAAACGCATTTCTCCAGGACCTGCTCGGCCTCGGGTGCGGTGCCGCACTGCCGATGCTCGAAGCTGCCCGCGGCGTTCTTGCAACAAGGCCTCGGGCGGTGGTCGCCACAGTGGCGGTGGAGATCTCCTCAGCCGCTTTCTACCTCGACGACGAACCGGGCGTGCTTGTCAGCCTTTGCTTGTTCGGCGACGGCGCGGCCGCCGCAATCTGGAGCGCTGAAAATCAAGGCGGCCAGTTCCGATTTCACAACTTCCAAACCCTGCACAAACCGGAACACAGAGAAAAAATCCGTTTTGTTAATTCCTGCGGACGCCTCAAAAATCAGCTTCACCGCGAGGTCCCAGAACTCGCGGCGGAAGCCGTGAAGGAACTCTTTCATTCGCGCTCCACCGACCCCGACCGATTGATCGCTCACACCGGCGGACGCGATGTCATCGAGGCGCTCGAGCAGGCCTTTCCTTCGCATCGACTTCTCGAAACCCGGGAAGTACTCCGGACGCGTGGAAACATCAGCAGCCCGAGCGTACTCGCGGCCCTCGAGGATTCACTCCAGAGGTTCCCAAACAGCAGATCCCTATGGCTCACGGCATTTGGAGCCGGCTTTGCAGCGCACAGCGGCGAGCTGATCCGGGATCCTTGATTGTTTCCACCCGGAAACTCTTGGTTCTCCACGCTGGGCACCCGTACCGAGTCTTCAGCATGACGCCATCAGAACGGCGAAGCCGCGCAGCGTCCATGCGAGCGTGCGCCACCAGTTCGTGGCCACGAGACGCCGGTGCACATGCGCATCAAAGCCTGCGGAAAGCTGCCGGTGCAGCGGCACCTGAACCAGCCAAGTGGAAAGCCAGTTCAACGCAAGCGGCGCAAGACTCAGCAGCAGCCACAAATCCCGCGCGCCCTGGATCACCAGCCAAGCACCCGTAAGCAACTCGGCCAGCATCAGAGGCGCAACCACCCAGGTGATCTGATCCGTATAGCGATTGTGATACTCCTTAAACTCGCCGGGACCCACGCTTGAAAATATCGGATAGAGCGCAAGCTGCACCGTCCAAATCAGGCCAACCAACGCCCAAGTCGCGCACAGGTGTGAGACGTAAATGATATGCATGAATCGGGGTCTTTGCGGGATTCAAATGACAGATTTCGGAGGATTCAAACCGGGCGGTAGCCAGCATCGATCAGACCATAGATTGCTCAATAGAAAATCACTGAAATCCTGCACCGATCTTACTCCGCGCTTTCAGGCCCTTTGAGATGCCGCTCGAGCAAACGCCGATGCTTGGTCACCCGTCCGCCCACGCGTTTGCGCCACATCCGGAAGCTGGACGGTTTGAGCTCGCGACGCATCACTTCAATCACCTGACTTTCAGTGAGACCAGTCCGCTCCTCGATTTCTTCAAAGCTTGTCCGGTCCTCCCAAGCATACCGGATGACACGCGAGACGAGTTCGGGCGATTGGGGCGGTTTCATGAATTCTGCCTCAGCCTGAGATCACCGCTCATTTTTTGCCAGAAAGGAAAAAAACCAGCCGTTGCGTACGAAAATGCAGCCTGATCCGAGGGCCTTCGAACAAGCGTCAGGCGAACCCGCGCGGCCTCAAAGTTGCGGCAAAGCCGGGGCAGCATGTCGCCCACAGGCCCGACGAATGGCATGAATGCCACCACCTCCGAAAGCGAGTTCCCTACAGCCCATTCAAGGAGTCCCCGCACCGGATCCTCGACCTCCAAAACCTCAGCCTTGCATTGATAATAAGCCGCCGCGCGCTCCACGCCGTCACCAATCAAGACGCGCAGCGCATCCACCCGGTTGCGGCTGAGCTTATAAACAGATTCATACACTCGCTCGCTCACGCACGCCGACACGCAGGAGGGAGCCGCACCATCGAGCGGACCGATCTCAGGAGACAGGTCATCCGCATGCAACCACAAGCCGGTGCGATGGCCCGAGGAATTGAAAGCGGTTGCACAGTCAGGCAGCGGGACCCTCACATCAGCGGAATGCTCCACATCACGCGCGCAGACCGCGGTATCGGCGATCCGCTCTGCGCCGGTCGCGTTGTCCGCCAGATAGCGCGGAGCGTACTTCTCGATGTTTGAGCGGCGCACCAGATAAGTTTTTCCCCGCGTCTGAATCCCGGCGACCCATCGCCACGACAGTGTGTTACTGGCGGGATCCGCATCCAAGAGGTGCCGGAAAAAGAAATCTGCGCCAAGCTGCCACGGCAGTCCCTCGACGTGAATCCAAAAGCTGGCCCACCACATACGTGCATGATTATGGAGATAGCCCGTTTCGCGCAGCTCGCGTGCTATTTCGTCCATGCACCCCACACCGCTCCTACCCGCAGCGACCTCCTCCGCCCGCCTCAGCGTTTCTGCAGGCAGCGTGTCTCTGAATCCAACAACGGCGCGCCGCCAATCCGCCCATACACCCGGGTGCGCCTCCATCCACCCCTTCCAGTATCGACGCCAGCACACCTCTTGAAGCCACTTCTGCGCAGGCTCAAATGCAAAGCGCTTCAGCGTGTCATCGATGATTTCGTCCTCGAGCAACGCCCGAAACCGAAGCGCGGCCCCCAACCGCGAAACGTTGGCGTGCCCCTCCTGCACGTAATTGCGCGCACCCGAATACGCGGGGACGGCGGGAAGGAACTGTCCCCATGACCTCAGGGCATCCTGACGAGTGAGCGGCACTATTGCGTCCATAGAGAAGCGCCTTCCACCCCTGCAGGCACGGGACATTCCCTCCGATTCGTACGACGCGGAGCGGGATCATGGCGGCGTTTCATCAAGCCGGCGGCAGCCGCGCCGACCGGCGGGCAGCCGAGGCGCTTCCCGGCGCCGCGAACGCATTGTCCATGGATCCCTTTGCCCCGATTATTCGAGAATCCGCTGTTCATTCTCACCACTCCACCCTAGCAGTCTGCTCGAGCGCCGTTCAAGCGCAGCCCATGCGAAACCTCATCCTCATCCTTGGCGACCAACTCAACGCGAATTCAGCTGCACTCGACGGTTTTGATCCGAAATCGGATGCGATCTGGATGGCCGAGGTGGCGCATGAAAGCGAAAAGGTTTGGAGCAGCAAACCGCGGACCGCTTTTTTCTTGTCTGCAATGCGCCACTACAAGGCGGCCCTCGAGTCCAAGGGTTGGCGGATTTATTACCGGGAGCTCGGGCGCGAAGCGGGAACATGGATGGGGCCTGACGGAAGTTTGCCCAGCACCGCTGAGACGCTTGGCGCTGCGCTCGCAGAATCGGCCGCGACACTCAAGGCCGAAAGGTGGATCGTGGTTGAGCCTGGAGAATGGAGTGTTCGACAGGAGATTTCAGAGGCGGCGCTCGCCGCAGGCGTTGATTTGGACATCCGCGAGGACCGTCACTTTTTATGCAGTCACGCTGAATTTTCGGCCCATGCAGCGGGAAGAAAGCAGCTGCGCATGGAGTTCTTCTACAGGGAAATGAGGCAACGCCACTCCGTGCTCATGGAGAAGGGAAAGCCTGCCGGCGGCGAATGGAACTTCGACAGCGAGAACCGCAAAAGCTTTGGAAAAGAGGGACCGCCTCTCCATAAGGCCCCGCGCCCCTTCAACCCTGACGCGATCACGCAACGGGTGATCACCTTAGTAAACGAGCGGTTCGCCGGGAACCCCGGGAGCCTCGAATCGTTCGACTGGCCTGTCACAGCCGAGGATGCGGAGAAAGCGCTGCAGGATTTTATCACGCATCGCTTGGTCGGATTCGGCGACTGGCAGGACGCGATGTGGACGAACGAGCCGTGGCTATTCCACTCGCGCTTGAGCGCTGTGATGAACGTCAAACTGCTCGACCCGCGCCGTGTCATCGCGGCGGCGGAGAACGAGTGGAAGCATGGAAGGGCACCCCTTGCCGGAGTGGAGGGATTCATCAGGCAGATTCTCGGATGGCGCGAGTACGTCCGAGGAGTCTACTGGCATCACATGCCCAACTACGCGCAACTCAACGCGCTCGGAGCAGGGCATCCACTGCCATCCTTTTACTGGACCGGGGAGACCGACATGGCCTGCATGCGCGACGCCATCAGCCAGACGCTCCGGTTCGGGTACGCGCACCATATCCAGCGACTGATGGTCACCGGCCTGTACGCGCTTATGTTCGGCGCGCGTCCAAGCGAAGTCCACGCTTGGTACCTCGCGGTGTACGTGGACGCCGTCGAGTGGGTCGAACTCCCGAACACCGTCGGCATGTCACAGCACGCCGACGGAGGGATCATGGCAAGCAAACCCTACATCGCGACGGGCAAGTACATCCAGCGCATGAGCAATTACTGCGCGGGTTGCCCGTACGATCCAGCTGAAAGCACAGGACCCGGTGCATGTCCGTTCACAACTCTGTACTGGGATTTTCTTTTAAAACACGAGGGCGCGATGCGCAAAAACCAGCGCATGTCCATGCAGGTTCGAAACCTCTCGCGTCTCGATGAGACAAAGCGCGAGGCAATACGCTCACGCGCCGAGCAGTTGCGCCGTGCAGCGCTCGCTCTATCTGCCGGACAAGTCCCGTGACGCGGCACTTTATCCACCCTCGCTGAGACGTTTTTTTGGCGCGGCATGCATCAGCGCATGAGCCTCCTCGAGAATCTCTCCGATTCGTGACGCGAACCGGTAATTTCCAAGCACCTTCCGGATTTTAGCCGGATCAGCTCCGGCGGCGTTCGATCCCGGGAACCAATGGCCCGCGTTACCCATGAGGTTGTACCGCATCCTCCCCCACTCAACCAAATCCAGACCCTTCGCATAAGTCCAAAGCCGCAGAATCTCCTGCAAGTTCACCTCCCCGGGCACGTCCACATACGGAGGCACTCCCTCACTCCAATGACTGCACCACTCCTCGCCGAGAACCGCATGCATTTCAGACCGCAAACGCTCCTCAATCGGACGCACCACCTCACTGGCCCGTTCATAAAATTCGAGCGACTCCACATGCGCGTCGAAATCCGATGGGCGGGCGGCGCCCACCGAGAGGGTGTGCACCTCCGGGCGGGAAAGGCACCAGAGATTGTTAAAGGCAATCGGCGTCAAAGGCGCGCACAGGTCCACAAGCTTCTTCGGAGGCGCGTAAAGCATTCCGCCCTTGTCGTTCGGGCTGATGATAAAAACCCCCATATCCCGCTTGGCGGCAGCGTTTTTTGCAGATGCATTGAGCTCGCCGACAAAATACCAGTGGATGTTCACGTAATCAAAGCGGTCCGACTCAATTGCTCTCAAGATAATGTCGTTCGTGGCATGCGTACTGAACCCCACGAACCGGCAGCGGCCCTCTCTCTGGAGTTGCCGTGCCATGTCAAGACATCCGCCGGGCCGCAGTGACCACTCCAAAAGTTCTGCATTGTTCACGCCATGCAGAGACAACAAATCCACATGGGAAAGCCTCAGGTTGCGCATTGACTGCTCGAAGGTCGCGAGGAATTTTTTCGGATCTGCAAACGGCTCGATCTTTGTTTGCACGATCATTTTCTCGCGCGGAAGTTTGGGAAGAATCCAGCCCAGTTGCATCTCGCTGCTGCCGTAGCCCCTCGCTGTTTCAATATGATTGATTCCAAGCTCCAAGGCACGGAGAACCGTGGCCTCGAGGTTCCGCTGGACCGCTTCCTCTATTTTCTCGGCGGGCAAGTCATCCCAACTCTGCTGAAAACGCATGCCCCCGCATGAAAAAACGGGAATTTGAAGTTCAGTCTTTCCAAAACGGCGGTATTTCATCCCCCTTATTGATCCAAGCCACGCCCCGAAGGCAACGCTCTTTACAGAGGCGCTGCTCCGGCCGCCATTACGCCCCGCCAACCATGCACCGACATCCGAGCCAGAACGAGGACCAGCTTGTGAATCAGCTTTTGCAAGTTGAGGACTCCCTTGAAAGACTCGCCCTCGTCCAAGATCGAGTCCGCAAAACGCCCCCTTTGCCCGCCCAGCACCGCTGTGAATCGAACCGCATCCACGGCTGCGCTACAAAGGTGTGGATCCTTGCCGAGCATCAAGACGGCGTCTGCCGTTTTCAGGCGGACTCCGAGTCTTCGGTTGTCCGCGGACTCGCGTCGCTTATCGCGGACGTATTCTCGGGGACGACTGCGGCCGAAGCGGCAGAGTTTGAGTCAAAAATCATCGAACGACTGGGATTCGAGCGAATGATCACCCCCACTCGACTACATGGCCTCGCAAAACTCGAAGAGACCATCCGCGCGTTCGCCCGCTCCGCCAAACCTGCCGAAGCACCATGATGCTCGCGGACGCTCACTGCCACCTGCATGATCCACGGATTCACGGCGCACTCCCCGGCCTGCTCGATCAAGCGCGGGCGCTTGGCATCCGGGAGTGGATTGTCAACGCCACGCGCGAAGCGGACTGGACGGCGGTTTCCGCGCTTGCCGCCTCCATTCCGGGGGTCCGCGCAGCGTTCGGATTGCACCCTTGGTGGCAGAGGGAGCGGACTCCAGGCTGGCGAGAGCGACTCGTGGAAATCCTGACGAAAAACCCTGACGCGTCGGTCGGAGAAACGGGTCTGGACCTATGGATGCCATGCGCCGATATCGAGGATCAAAAAACGCTGCTGCGAGAACACCTTGAGATCAGCAGAATGATGGGACGCCCCGTCTCCATCCACTGCCTGAGGGCTTGGCACGATTTGCTGGAAATGATGAAAGGCGAAGCTCCCATGCCAAAAGGATTCCTGCTGCACAGCTACGCCGGGCCCGCCTGCATGGTCGACGAGTGGTCGAGATTGGGGGCGTTTTTCTCTTTTTCCCCAGCCTTTTTGAGTTCCAAAAAAAAGGCAATCCGCGAGGTTTTCCGGAAGAAAATACCGCTCAACAGAATTCTCATCGAAACAGATGCCCCTGATATGGCTCCTCCGGGGAACCTCGCGCGATTCGATATTCCACGGCACTCCGCTGACGCACAGGCCCGCAACACCTCCCTGAAACGACTCAACCATCCCGCAAACCTCCGCCTATGCTTTGAAGCTATCGCGGCCGACCGCGGCTTGTCCGAGCAAGAAGCCGCCGATACGCTTATGGCGAACTTCCGAACTCTTTTCGGCGAGGATAAAAAAACGACGCGTGAGACTTTGCAACCGCCTATTGATCATCGAATGTGATCCCCGCCATGCCCACCGACATTTTTGCCTCATTTCAGCTTCCGTCGGCAACGGAATGGACAGAGGCGTTTCCGGCGATCGTATCGCTCATCATCATTGAGGGATTGCTCAGCGTCGACAACGCTCTGGCGATCGCGGCCATGGCCAGCCACCTTCCTGAGAAGCAAAAGCAGCAAGCGCTTCGGTGGGGAATCATAGGCGCCTACGGGTTCCGGGGCATCGCAATGGCGTTCGCCGCGCAAATCGCCGAAAGCGTCTGGTTAAAAATCTGCGGCGCAGGGTACCTGATTTACCTGATGTGCGAGCATTTTACGTCATCCGATTCAGAAAGCGGAAAAGCCTCCAACGAATGCAGACAGCAACGGGGGTTTTTCGCGACCATCGTGGCAATCGAATTTATGGACCTCAGCTTGAGCGTGGACAACGTGGTTGCAGCGGTCGCAATGAGCCCGAAATTATGGGTGGTTTGCACCGGGGTTTTCATCGCCATCCTGGCCCTGCGGTTTGTAGCCGGCGCATGCGTCCGTTTGATCGAGGTTTTTCCAATTCTGGAACACGCCGCTTTTTTACTAATCGGCTATGTAGGGTTTATCCTGATTTTCGAGCTGCTAGGCCGGACTCACGGCGGTTTCGGCGTCCTCCCTTTCAACACCGATGTCGGTTCGCTTCAAAAATTTGCGGGGATCGTGATCCTGCTGGGAATTTCGGTCAGCTACTCGCGAACCCCGACGATGCGGAGTGCATTGAAGCCCGCGATTGCGCTGGCCGGCCCGCCCATGTCTCTGATGACCGCCGCTGTAGGCACCCTGCTCGCGGTAGCGTTGTGGCCCGTGAAAGCGATCGCTCGAATCTTAGGAAAGTGAGCCGCCGAAATGCGGGTGCCCTCAAGCCGTCTGACGCCCGCTGGGTGGTTACCCGACCGGCGTGCCCAGCGCCTGATCGTAATCCGAACAAATTGCTCGGGAGCAAATGCATCCGTGCAACACAAAGACACGCCCGCACTGTCCGCTCAAAATTGTAAAAGAATTGTAAAGAATCCGCTTTACCTAAAACCTGAAATTCGAGAGCGTCCCAAGGGTTACTATAGTTCCGCCGAGAACGAGAATTCTTCCAGTTTCATTCGAAACACTAATCATTCGCAACCGAAGCCCCCAGAAACATGCATCGCTTCAGAACATCGCTCAACGAACTCATCTCCAGTCAGGGCTGGACGCAACAAAGCTTTGCGAATCGGCTGGGGACGGATCCTGCAAATGTCTCGCGCTGGCTGAGCGGGAAATCTACGCCGGACTCAACGACCATCGGTAAAATTCTCGAATGCCTTCCGGACGAGTACCAAAGCGACATGCTCACCGCATATTTGAGGGATCAGATTCCTCCCCGCTTCGAACCGCTCGTTCAGATTGACACCAAAAATGGAGGCAAACTGCGCATCGAGGAGGGTGCACCCGAACTTCCCGAGGCGCTAGGCCCGGAGCTTCGGAAGCAAGTTGTTTTCTTTGCGAAACTCGCGCTGCGCTGGCAGGAGGTCCGGAAAATCCTGGAACTTTTTTACACCATGGCCCACAGGGGAAAGCCAGCCCGACTTAAAAAGCTCGCTGAATAGCGGACAGCTCGCGGAGTAGCGGACAGCTCGCGGAGTAGCGGACAGCTCGCGGAATAGCGGACACCTCGCGGAATAGCGGACACCTCGCGGAATAGCGGACACCTCGCGGAATAGCGGACACCTCGCGGCTCTAAAACGGATATCTGCGTAAAACAGTAATCAAGCATCCGGTCCACCTACTCCAGTTTCAGGTGCCCAACCAGACGCGGATCCGCACTTCTCCACTTCCCTCAAAGCACCTTCCAACCGAGCTAGCCCGCGCGACCGCGCGAGGCCCTGGTTCAGTTGAGCCCCAAGGAACGAATAAGACTCTCTAAAGAGCAACTTTCTAAAGGTTCACCGCCCCGACAAAAGGTTCACCGCCCCGACAAAAGGTTCACCGCCCCGACAAAAGGTTCACCGCCCCAACAAAAGCCGCCCACTGCCGACGCTGCTAGGCAGGGGCACCCGAAAACTCGGGAGGAAAACCCGGTGCCGCAGAGGAATTCCCCTGAACTTGTCGCGGCTTGAGCGGGGGCGGAGTCGAAGAAGGGGGTTCAGGACTGACCGGCGGGTTTTGGATGCTCCCAAACTCCATGATCTCCCGGATGTGGCTCCCATCCAGTGTTTCGTACTCCAGCAGCGCCTTCGCAATCGTCTCCAGTTTGTCGCGATTCTTTGTCAGAAGATCCTTTGCGATGTTGTGGGCATTTTCGCAGAGGGAGTGGACCTCCTTGTCAATCTCTTGAGCCGTCGCCTCGGAGTAATTCCGGTTTCGCGAGATATCGCGACCCAGAAACACGTAGTCCTCATGCTCCCCGTACTCAACCATTCCCATCTTGTCGCTCATCCCCCACTCGCAAACCATCCGCCGGGCGATATCCGTCGCTTGCTTGATATCGCCTCTGGCGCCGTTGGTGACATCGCCGAAAACAAGTTCCTCAGCGACGCGGCCACCCATGATCATGATCAGACGGTCCAAAAGCTCGTTCTTGCGCTGCGTGTACTTGTCTTCCGTGGGAAGATACATCGTCGATCCGAGTGAAGGCCCCCGCGGGATGATGGTCACCTTGTGAAGGGGATCCGTGTTGGGCAGCAGCAGGCCAAGCAAGGCGTGCCCGGCTTCATGGTATGCGGTATTCTCTTTCTCCTTGTCGCTCATCGCAAGGGAACGCCGTTCCTTGCCCCAGCGCACCTTGTCACGCGCCTCCTCAAGTTCCTGCCTGGTGATCGCCTTCAGCCCGCGCCTCGCGGCCATCAACGCCGCCTCGTTCATTACGTTTGCAAGCTCCGCTCCCGAGTACCCGGGGGTTCCGCGAGCGATCAGACCAAGGTCAACACCTTCCGCGATCTTCACCTTCTTGGCGTGCACTTTCAGGATCTCCTCGCGCCCCTTCACATCCGGCAGCGCCACGGTGATCTGACGGTCAAAACGTCCCGGACGGAGCAACGCGGGATCCAGAACATCCGGACGGTTGGTTGCGGCGATGATGATCACGCCCTCCTGCGTGTCGAAACCGTCCATCTCAACCAGAAGCGCATTCAGAGTCTGCTCGCGTTCATCGTGGCCTCCCCCCAATCCATGCCCGCGATGCCGCCCGACCGCATCAATTTCATCGATAAAAATCAAGCAGGGAGCGTTTTTCTTTCCCTGCTCGAACATGTCCCGCACGCGGCTCGCACCCACGCCCACGAACATCTCGACGAAATCCGAACCCGAAATGGAGAAGAAAGGCACGTCAGCTTCACCCGCAATCGCACGGGCGAGCAGCGTTTTTCCTGTCCCGGGAGACCCCACCATCAAGACCCCCTTGGGAATGTGGCCACCAAGCTTCTGGAAGCGCTTCGGATCCTTCAGAAACTCGACAATCTCCTGAACCTCCTCCTTCGCCTCCTCGACACCCGCGACGTCCTTGAAGGTGACCCGGTTTTTCTCACGGCTCATCATGCGGGCCTTGGACTTTCCGAAATTCAAGGCGCCCCGGCCCGCGCTGCGGATCTGCTGACGGAACAGGAAGTACAGCACCAGCAAAAACATGCCGATCGGCAGAAACCCAAGCAGGGTGGAAGCCATCACGTTAGTTTCAGTCTTTGGATTCGCCTCCAGCCCGTTTGCCTCCAAGAACTCCCTGAGGTCGGTGTTGAACTGCAAATTGACCTGCGTCGAAAAGTGCTCGACCGGGCCGGATTCGTTCAACCGCGACCACCCTCTGAGATAGTCGTTGAGATTCCCGGGTTCGCTCACCAACTCCAGAGGACGAGTCGCATCCACCCAGTGTTTTTCCGCAGCGGCTTTGAACACCGAGTACGGGATCTCGCGGACGTTGCTTCCGGGAGCGCGATACACGAGGAAGCCCGCCAGCAAAGCACCCGAGAGCGCCAGGAGAATCAGGGCGCGCCAATTGAACTGCGGGTCACCGTTTTGACTCGGTCGCTGGCGCTGTGAACTGTTGCGGTTTTCGGGCTCGGGCATAAGAATGCTTTCAGGTTTTTAAGGAAACGACGGTGACATGAGCCCCGCTCGTGTAATGTAGCATCTTTGCACTGATCGGCAACACCCCAAGAGTTATTTGCGGGCCGGATCAATTTTACCCCCGCAGCCGGACTGTCCCCCCCTGCCGGAACCCCACCGTCGACAAGCGGCGCCCTATGGACTAACGTCCCTGCAGTACCCGTTCTTCGGACGCTTGCAACCGTGGCGTGGCGCGCCGCAGACTCAACCCGGAACCCACGGCTTCCCTGCCCCACGCCAAACCCTCGAATGTCACGTATCGCAGAGAACCTCCTCAAAGAGGCGCGCACCCAGCTTAAACGCATCTGGATGCAGGTACCCCTGGTCCACCGCGGATGGCACACCCTGCGATACGCCGCTCGGCGACTGGCGCGACGGCCTCGCACCGTCACCGAAAGCCCCAACCTGCTACCGCTGCTCATCCAAGTGCTCGCCGCTTTCTCGAGGGGCGGCGCCCAGGTGCTCGAGGACGAAATCGACTCCTCCCTGGGATTTTTGCGTCACGATTTCCCGGCGGCTGTTTATTCCGAACTCCGCCTCCTTTTCCGACACGCCCTTCAGGAGCAGCATGACATCGGCGCCATGGCGCAGAAGTTGGCGACCCAACTCAACACCGACCAGAAAATCATGCTCGGTGTTCAGCTTTACGACTTGATCGCACGCGCGGGCATGGATCGGCAACAGTTGGTCGAATTCTACTCGTTCATGACCCAGCTTGGGATGGCCGCCCAAGCGATAGACATCGTCTATCAGCTCAGCTCCAGCGACACGCCGGATCCGACCCTCTATCAGAGCGGAAACTCTCCGCTTGAATGCGTGAGCTTCGGGCCGTCCGGCGGGGATGCCGACGTGGGACTTCGCAGCCTGCGTGACAAGGAGCGCATGCTTGCTTTCCGTTACCACGAACTCCTGCTGCTCAAAAATCTCTCCGTCGGCAACATCATCGTGAAGGGACGTCCGCTCAGGCCGGGCGATTTCTGCAGAATTTATTCCGGACAGCGCATTCTTTTAGGCGAACAAGTCCTCAACTATCAGGAGCTGACGTACTACTTCAACGCCAAGAAAAACGTTTCGCTCACGCTGATTTACCTCGCGCTCGATGACAACGACGAGGTGGAACTCCAGAAAGAGAAATCGCGCGACAGTGCGATTGAAGTCCGTTTCGGCCTCAAGGTGCAGGTGCGGGCGATAAAGAACACCAATGCACACATCAACGGGGTCAAACTGACGGCCAACACCCGCATCGAGGCGACTCTCGATGACCGCATTATTTTCAACAACGACTCTGAGCTGCCCCTCAGCGACTTGAGGCGGCGCGCACGGGCGCTCGGCGGACGCTTCCAGCTTAAAACTTACAAGACGAGCTACCTTGTGTCCAACAACCCGTCCCTCTTGGATGTTGACGACATTCTTCTGTCTCCGGGCACTGCAGGCGAAGTGCTGCTGAGGATTCTCTGCGACTATGACCACCGCGTCGGCACTGTAGAAATCCTGCACTCCGACCGACCGCTGCACATCGGTGAGGCCGCGCTGTCAGTCGGCGGAACGTGCGCGCTGGAGGATGATGCGACAATCCGCCTCGATGCTGGCCAGGTACTGCGGTGCAATTTTTCGGAACGCATCATCGAAGAAGATCGCAACCTGATTTCCACACTCGAGGTTCGTGATTTGAGTGTCTCGTACCGAAAGCGTCAAAAAGCACTAGAGGGTGTTTCTTTCAGCATCAACCGCGGCGAACTGCTGTGCGTAATGGGGGCGAGCGGATCGGGCAAGTCAACCCTTCTGCGCGCGATTGCGGGCCAGTTGCATCCCTCCGAAGGCGACGTTCTGCTGAACTCTCAACCACTGTACTCCAACCTCGACACACTCAAAAGTTTCGTCACTTACATCCCGCAGGACGATGCTTTCGACGATCATCTCACCATCGAGGAAAACATGGAGTTCGCGGCGGCGATCCGCTCCCCGCACCTCTCAAAACGCGACCGAGCCAGGCGCGTCGAAAGCAAGCTCGTGGAGCTCGGCTTGGCTGAGCGGCGGGATTCGCTGGTTGGCAGCGCAGTCAAAAAGCTGCTCTCGGGCGGCGAGAGAAAACGTCTGAACATCGGACTGGACATGCTTTCGTCCGCGGACGTGTTCCTCATCGACGAACCCACAAGCGGCCTCTCTTCAAAAGACTCGGAACATGTGATGGAAATTTTGCGAGCGATCTCGCACAACAAAATCGTTCTGGTGACGCTGCATCAGCCCACTTCAAAACTGTTCAAGATGTTTTCCAAAGCGCTGCTGCTAGATAAGGGCGGCAGGCTGGCGTTTTTCGGAACGCCCGATGAGATGTTGTCGTACTTTGCAGAGGCGGAGCATGAGCAACATATCGGCAGCGAACTGGGCGGCTGCCCCACATGCGGCACCACACGGCCCGAGTTTATTTTCGATGTGCTCGAGTCCCCCCTGCGTGACCTCAGCGGGGACATCATCTACGAGGAAAACAACCGCGGACAGCTCGTTCCGGCCCGCCGCTTTTCACCCGATTATTGGCGGGACAAATACGATCGCTTCCGGCTCCTGCAGGATATGAAGCAGGTCAGCGTTCGCGAGGGACCCGTGCCGCCTGCGCCTCCTCCGCTGCCCACAGCGCAGCAACGCCGCCTCCGCCTGCGCGAGGAATGGACCCAGCTCCGCACCCTTTGGAAGCGGGCGTTCACTTCCAAGCTGCGCAACGTGGGCAATCTCACTTTGACTCTCGTCGTCCCACCGGGCCTCGCCGCGATCATTGGATGGGCGCTTTACTTCACCAAAGACGAGTCCGGGAGCTATGATTTTGCGAGCGCCTTTCACATCCCAACCTACATTTTCATCTCGCTATTGGTCTCCATGTTTCTGGCGCTTGTGAGCAGCGTGGACGACATCATCCGCGACCGTGTTCTGCTAAGCCGCGAGCGCAATCTCGCCGTGCGTCTCCCCTTTTACATTCTTGCAAAGCTTGGTTCTCTGGCATTGTTCTGCGCCATCCAGTGCGCTCTGTTTGTCGCAGTGGGAAACTCCATCTTGGAAGTGAAAGGCATGTTTCTTCCCTACTGGTTTTTCATGTTCATCACGGCGATGAGCGGACTTTCTCTCGGCCTTCTAATTTCGTCGCTTGCGACATCCAGCAAAATGGCCGCAAACTTCGTGCCGCTTGTGCTGATCCCGCAGCTTATTTTCGGAGGGGCGCTGGTAAAGTATGACGAGATGAACCGCGATCCGGATTTGCTCTATACGCTGCAGCGCTGGTTCGCCATGAACCCGGATCCCAAGCAACCAGACATTGAAGCCCGCGAGCAAGCTGACCGCAGGCTGCGAATTCCAGCGATTTCACGGCTGGTTGCGACCCATTACAGCTACGAGGCGCTGATCGTAGCCCAAGCCAAGCTAAATCCTCTCACACGGCGACAGGATGCCTTGCAGGAGCAAATCGACAAACTTGCCAAAAAGAAGGACCGCAGCCAAGCCGAGGAGCGCAGGTTCGCAGACCTCAAACAGGCTTTAGTCGATGTCAGCGTGCTCAAGACCGATTCCGGACGTGAAATGGACAAACGCGTCGCAGCGGTCGACAAGGTGCTAAAGGGAATCAACCTTCACGACAGCGGCCTCGCATCGGCGGGAAAACGCGTGAGCGCTCAGCACCGTTATACCAATCAAAAAGTCGGCGAAATGGTCTACAAGGCCGAATCCGAACAGAACGATTACCGGAGAGACAGACCGGTGAACGTGTTTTTCAGCCCTGTGAAACACATCGCGGGGCTTAGCATCAGCGTCTACGTCTGGAACACCGTGGTACTGGTATGGTCAAGCATGCTTCTCCTCCTGGCACTCTGGGGTATTCTAAGCAGGCAACTGCGTCCCCAGGGAAAACCAAACGAAGCCTGATTAGATCCGCACCGCCCACGCGGAGGAGCAGCGGCTACTCAACCGCCGACTTCTTCGTAATCTTTGAGTGCCGGATATCTTCGCCTTTGTATAGGTAAAAAACCTCCTCAGCGATGTTCGTCGCATGATCACCCGCCCGTTCAAGAGCCTTTGCAACAGTCAGCAAATGCAGGGCTCGCGCTGTCACCGCGGGATCCTTCACAATACCCGCTTCAACATCATGGGCGGCCTCCTTGTATTCAGCATCCACCAAACGGTCCCGGCCAATCACCTCCAAAGCAAGATCCGTGTCGCGCTCAACAAATGCCTTGATACTTTGGCGAAGCATCGCCTGGACCTCATCAGCCATTCGGGGGATCCCCGCGAGTGACTGCATCTCCGGAAGACGGCTCAAGTCCCTCGCCCGCCTCGCAATCGTAGTTGCCTGGTCCGCGATCCGTTCCAATTCACTTGCAATCTTTGACGCAGTGATCAGGAACCTGCAGTCCTTAGCCATTGGACCGTGCGTCGAAATGTAGACAATCACCTTCTCGTCGATTCCCTTCTCGAGTTGGTCAACCTCCGAATCCTCCGCCTCGACCAGATTCGCCAACTGATCGTCACGGTCCAACAGCGCGCGGGTCGCCTGCCCTAAATTCCGTTCGGTAAGGCTGCTCATCAGGAGCAGTTGCTCGCGGATGTCTGCCAGATGATGCTCCCAATATACGCTCATGTATTTTTTGAGTTGATGAACCGCCGCGCGTTGATTTCTAACCAAAACGGCCCGTGATGTAGTCTTCGGTTTGCTGATGAGCTGGATTGGTGAACACTTTTTGCGTGGCGTCCATTTCCACCAACTGTCCCAAATAAAAGAAAGCGGTCTGGTCCGAACAACGTCCCGCCTGCTGCATGCTGTGGGTGACGATGACAATGGTGTAGTCCTTCTTCAAGGTTTGAATGAGCTCCTCAACCTTCCCTGTAGCAATCGGGTCAAGCGCAGAACAGGGCTCGTCCATCAGGATCACCCTCGGCTCGACCGCAATCGTCCTCGCGATGCACAGCCGCTGCTGCTGTCCACCCGAGAGCCCAAGCGCGCTGGAATGAAGCCGGTCTTTGACCTCGTCCCAAAGAGCAGCACCGCGCAAACTGCGCTCAACGACGACATCCAGCCGTTTCTTGTCCTTCACACCCTGCAACTCGAGTCCATAGGAAATGTTTTGGTAAATTGTTTTTGGAAACGGATTGGACTTCTGAAACACCATCCCCACCTGACGCCGCAATGAAATGACATCCACGCTTGAGTCGTGGATATCGATTCCTTGGATGCGTATGTTTCCAGCACCGATGTGCGCTCCCTCGATCAAGTCATTCATCCGGTTAAAACACCTCAGCAAAGTCGACTTGCCGCACCCAGAGGGCCCGATGAAAGCGGTCACCTGCTTCTCGGGTATTTTCAAGGAGATGTTGAATAACGCCTTGGAGGACCCGTATAGAAAATCCAAGTTTTCCACCTCGATGATCGGATTTCCAGCAAGGGTGCCCGCGCTCCCGGCAACCATTTCATTCAAGGTTGCTGGGCGCGCTTCATGCGTATCGGTTGCGTGTTGAAATTCAGAGGACATGGAAATTACCAGCGGTACTTGGAGCGGATCCGGATGCGTAAAATCACCGAAGTCAGCATGATCAAAAACACCACAGACAAAAACACAAAAGCCGTTCCGAACTGGACCCTTTCGGTGTACTCGTTCTGGGGAATCTTTGAAGAAACAACGTAGATGTGGTAGGGCAACGCCATCACGCCTTGGGAAAAGAAGTCCATCCAACGTTCAACTTCCCAAGGGAGTCGATCGCGGACCACGTACGCTGCAGTAAACATGATCGGCGCGGTCTCACCCGCGACACGTGCGATCCCTAAAATTGAGGAAGTGAGAATGCCCGGCATCGCATACGGCAGCACGTTTGTGCGGATTGTTTCCCAGCGAGTTGCGCCGAGAGCCAGCGAGCCGTCTCTGAAGCCCTTAGGGACCGCCTTGAGCGACTCCTCGCTCGCGGTGATCACCACTGGCACAACCATGAAGGCGAGTGTCACCCATCCCGACATCAACGAGACGCCCCAGCCCGAAAAATTCAAGTACCCCACTCCCAGCGGAAGCGAAAGAACAGCCGGATCGGGCGATTTGGCAAACACAGGCGCGAAAAGCACAAAGAGGCCGAAGCCAAAAAGCCCGAAAACAATCGAGGGAACACCGGCCAAGTTTAAGACTGCCAGCCTTAAAATCTCCACGATCACTCCTCCCCGGCTGTATTCATTGAGAAAAATCGCGCTGCTGATTCCAATGAAAAGCGCGATGGCAATCGATCCGAGAACTAAGAGCATTGTTCCCACAATGCACGGAAAAATCCCGCCGGCACTGTAAACATAGTTCTCGTCAACAACGTCCGGATTCCCTTTTTCCGCAAGGAAAGCGCGGTACTCCCCGTCACCCATTCTAAAGCTTTGTCCCTCCCATTTAAAAATGTGAAGCGTCTCAGGAGACGCGGTGAGAAACTCCGTGTTAAGGAAAGGGAATCGCGATGAAAAGACCGTCGGCGCACCTTTCACGAAAATCACCGTGAACATCAAGGTGGCTGCCATGACAACCGCATAGGTCGCGAGCCGGAACGCGGCGAACGCCCACCTCTCGTTACGGCGAGACACGGTGACTGGGACTGCAAATGGATGAGTCTGAGAAGCCATCAGGAGAGCTCAAGATTGAAGCACAGCCTGTCTACATAAGAAACAAATGCGCTGTCACGCGCCATGCCTCGTCCTCTGTAAACGGACCGTTGAGTGCAAGATAGTTATTGTCTGCTTTTTCCGAATTTATTTTTTGTCCCGCCAAATTTTGTCCCGCCAAAACTCCGCTGCGTAGCGCGTGGTCATCATTGAACGACCCAAACGAATCCGCATCCGCAGTTGAGCAACAGACCCGACCTTGCAGCCTGAAAGTGCCAAATGCGCGTCAGATGAGAAACATTCCAGTAATCTCATCGGGAACAGCGCGCCAAGCAGCGGGCTTCGGGAAGGGAACGCCCTATTTCCGTTAGTCTGTAACCGAACCCGGGGCCGCGAATCGAGGCCAAGTCAACGCGCCCCTCAGTTCGCGAATAAATTCCGGGGTGAACCTTCGCTTCAATTACAGAAGCTTTAGGATAAAACTGCATACCATTGGTCTCTACACCGGCGAGAGTTGGCGCATGGGACGCCAAGAGCAGGTGAGGAATTTGAGCCAGCATGGGATTGGATAAATCCTGCACCATGATTGCCATTCCGTGCGCCTTCGCCCAACAAAGACTCAGCAGCGCACCGGTCTGAGTTTTGCAAGTTTTCAGCGCGACTCCGCTCCAACCCAACTCCCGCCCGAGGCGCACAAACCGCCAGTCATGGGCGCTTTCGTCCAAAAACAACGGAATACGCTGACTAACCGAGTGCACATCGATGGGATGCTCCTCCAATTCGTACGGAAACGGCTGCTCAACGTAAGCGAGGCGAGACCAGAGTCCGGGCACCTCCGTCTTAATTCGGTCAAGGATCCGATTTACGTAGCTGGGATCAGTCACCGTGCAGTTAAAATCCGCTGTGAAGAGCTGCACTCCCATCGGCAATCCCACCTCGCTCACCTTCCTGAGTCGCTCAAAATCCCATCCCTCGTCATCACCCCTCAATTTGATCTTCAGCGCTTCGAGACCGTCCCTCGCGATCCACTCAACAAGTGTGAGAGGGTACTCATCCGGGCGCGTCTCGGATCCCGGATCGCCAGCAACCAAGGGATCTAATCCCCCGACAAGGTGCCAAGCCAGCAACCGCTTTTCGGGTGAATTCCGAAAATATTCGCCGGGATACCTTCCATGGAAATCCACGCCAACCGCATCTGCCGCGGGCGTCAAATAGTGCGACAAGTCATGCTCCATCCATGGACTGCAGTAAGTGGAATAGACCGGAACTCCATTCGCCACGCCGTATGCGTCGTGCAAGGCGATATCAAACGGGGACGCACAGACGATTCCTGCAAGCGTGGGCATCCGCAAGGAGTCCGGTTGCCCTTGGTTGAATTCAGCGCACAACCCAGGCAACACTTCCTCCAGAAAACGGTGGCCGATTTCGAAGGCGTGACCGCTTGATTCAAAGCGAGCGTAGGCCTCAGTCAGCCTGTTGCAGAAAGCCTCCATGACCTCCATCCGCCTCTGGTAGGACTCCGTGGATGGCCAGACCCATTGCACACTTAACGGAGTTTCCCCCCACCCCTCTACCCGCCGCCCATCTGCGGTTTCCACTTCGATACAAACCCTCGCGCACACCGCCTCCGTCACCACTCCCGAGCCGAATTTAAGAGGTACACGGGTGAACACTGGGAGCCCATACCAGCGGGCGCCGACAATCCGGATATCGGTTTTTTTCATGCTTCAATGCCGTTCTGAAAACCTTGCCTCACGCCTTGCGTATCCCGAGCCCCAGTTCGCGGCGGCAATACGAGATGCTCCGCTCGAGCTCCGCCCTCTGAAATGCCCGCTCGGCTTCCTTCTTATCCACGCCCTCAGGTACGCGAAAACTTTCCAAAGGGCGACCTCGCCCTGCGAGTGCTTCAAACTGCGCAAGGGCCTCGGGACGCTTGTCGTAGTCCTTCCAAAACGCGTCGCTTTTGTAAGGAAACGAACGCGCGAACCCGGAGATCGTTTCAATTTGGAAAGGCACTCGCGGGCAAAAATGCCTCCAGCGATCAATAAATTTTTTCCAATCTACCAAGCCCTCCCCGATCGCAGTCCACTGGATGGAAGCTCCTTCATTTGTGTTCCAAATCATGTCATCCCTCAGGCTGGAGCATACCGTGTATTTCCCAAGGTTCTCAAGCACCTGCAGGGGATCCTCCAGAGTCCACGCCGCATTGCCGGAATCAATATTCACCCCAACGTAATCGGTACCTGCTTCCTCCACCAGACGGGCCAACTCCCACGAATGCATGTCGCCCGAATGATTCTCCACCGCGATCTTTACACCGGAATCAAGCACCCGGCTTCTAACAGCTTTCAACACCTTCACGGTGTCCGCAATTCGCGCGTTGATTCCGCCCTCGGTTTTACGATCGTCGGACGCACCGAGGATCACCCTGAACACGGGGGATCCAAGCGCTTTCGCGACCCGAATTCCCGTAATTAAGTGTTCTTCAGCCGAACCCCACTTGGATTTGAATCGCACCGAGCTCGGGCAAATGCTCCAAGACCCAAGGTAAATCGAGAGCCCGGCGGCAGCAGCCTCCGCTTTGACCTCTTTTAATGCGACTTCCTCAAGGGAAGGCAGGCACTCCAAGTCCGAGAGGAACAAGGTGTCTAATTTCAGTCCTGCCGCATACTGGATCAGCTCGGAAGCTTTCCATCCGAATCCGCGGACGGCAAAATTATCGATTCCGAGCGCGATCGGCGCCAGATCGGCGGCTTGTACGGCGCGGGGAGCCAGAGTAGCGGATGCGACTGCAGCCAAGAAAGACCGTCGGGTGAGCGGATTCATAACAGGGGGGATTGAACATTCGATAAATTGGGGAGTGAGAGTAAGCCTTATCACCGCCGTGAGTCCATGCTACAGTTGCGCCATGCAAGCGGCTTCAAAATGGTTGATTTACTCACTGGCATGCATGCTGCCGCTGCTCTGGGCTGCCTGTGCCGCGACACGCGCCGGCTATAAAACGCCTGCTTACCGGGTGAAAGAGCGGTTGAACGGGCCAGTTCATTACGAAATCCGCGAGTATCCGGGTCTGCTGCTCGTCGAAACTTCCACCAAACCCGAGCGCAATGGAAGCGATGGAAGTTTTCGACGGCTTTTTAAATTCATTACCGGTGCCAACGCCGCGGGAGAAAAAATACCGATGACAACACCGGTTCTTTTTCGCGGGACCGAAAGCGATGCGCGAATGTCTTTCGTGATGCCAGCGGAAATGACATCACAAACTGTACCAACCCCCTCCGATCAGCTCGTTCGGGTGAGCGCGCGTCAAAAAGGTCTATACGCCGTGATGAAAATCGGCACAAAGCGCGAGAAAACATATTTGGATGCTGAGACTGAGAAACTCCGCTCCACTCTCGCAAATTCCCACTGGAAACCGAGTGGACAGGCGGAATTCGCGTACTACGATCCCCCGTGGATTCCCGCGTGGTTCTGCCGCAACGAATGCATGCTCCCAGTAAGTCGGGAGTGAATCGGATTTGGCAGTTTCGCCGAACTGCACAGCGGGTAGTTCTTCGCAACCCGCCCTCCCAGCTGAAAACGATGCGGATCACTCCGAGTCTGCTCCAACCTTTTAATCCAAGAGGAAGTGCACCCGGCGGGGGTCGAACCCACAACCTCTGCCTTCGGAGGGCAACGCTCTATCCAGTTGAGCTACGAGTGCGATTTGGAAGCGCGGATCGCGCGAACCTGTTGTGGATGTTCCAACACCCGCAGGCTATGTCGAGTCTTTTTGAACGCAGTTACCCGACACCCCCCCTAAACCGCAGAAAACTTCAACGAGCCTATCGACCTCTGAGCTCAACGGCCGGCATGGCCACTAAACTTCGCGAAGCTGGCGGAAGGGGCGGGATTCGAACCCGCGGTGAGTTTAACCCCACGCTCGATTTCGAGTCGAGTGCCTTAAACCGGACTCAGCCACCCTTCCTTGACTACAGCTTCAAGCATGAGGCACTCACCCGTAACCCTCAACCTTAAAATGCACAAGGGTAATTGGACGCGAAAAACGCGTTCCAAGCCAGCTCACGAGTGGACCATCTGGCCCCAACCCACAGGTTCCTGAACCATAGGTGGTGTTGGAGCATTGCTAGGACAAACACCAGCGCGCCCGTTATCCGGGACATTCCAGTGCCGAGATTTTTCTCATCACCTCGTCGCTTACGCGTTTGTAGGCGGCTTTTGAATCCCCTGAAAAATCCGCGGCGTTGAACTGCAACACATCCCCTACCACAATAGTGATCCGATGGAAGCGTACGCGCGATGTGCCGCGGGGAAATGCTTCGAACGCGCCGAAAATCCGCATCGGCACCACCGGCACGAGGGTCTTCGCGACGATCATGCCCAACCCAGCCTGCGCGGGCTGAAGGCGCCCGTCCCTCGAGCGCGTGCCTTCCGGAAAAATGACCGTGGCCTTGTCATCCTTCACCACGCGGATCACGGCCTTGATGGCGCTCATGTCCGCGCCGGTTTGGTCGTAGGGAATGACGTTCAGTTTTGGAAACAACCGTCCGAGCACCGGCCATTCGAGCAGGGACTTGCGGGCCAGATAAAAAATCTCTCGGTCACATGCGATGCCGGCAAGAGGCGGGTCCAGAAAACTCTGGTGATTCACCGCGAGCAGAAGACCGCCCGCAGGCGGGATTTTTTCGCGGCCGACCACCCGGAAGTCAAAGCAGGTGTTCGCGACGGCGCGGCTCAGAAAATAGCAGACTTGATAAGCTAGACCCATGGGAACGCGGTGCCATCCTTCCGGTTGCGGGCGCTAAAAATCCGACTGCAGGTACCCCTTCATTTTGAGGCGTCCGATGATCTCCCCGGTGACGCCGTCAATGGTGAGATGGGAACTGTCGATCACGTGCGCGTCCTCGGCGATCACCAGGGGAGAGTTCCGCCGCGTGCTGTCCTGCTTGTCGCGCTGGCCGATTGAATCCTTCAATCCCTGCTTCGCCCTCCGTGCGGCGCGGACTTCCTCGGATGCGTCGATGTAAAACTTGTAGGGTGTGTCCGGAAAGACAATCGATCCGATGTCGCGGCCCTCCATGACGGAATCACAGCGCGACGCGTATTCCCGTTGCAAATCCACCAAGCGCTGGCGCACTTCAGGGACTTTCGCGATCAGCGATACGGCGGCGTTCACCGCCTCGCCGACAAGCGCGTCGCCGGGGTTGGCGCCGTTGACGGAGATTATCGAGTGCCGGTCTTCCACGCCGCATTGGATGTCCATGGCAACCGCACAGTCGCGCACCGCGTCCGCGAGCCTCGGATCGATGCCCGACTGCAGCACCTGCCAGGTCACCGCGCGGTACATCTCGCCCGTGTTGACGTAAACAAACCCCAATTTCCGCGCGAGCGCCTTTGCCACGCTGCTTTTGCCGGAGGCCGCCGGCCCGTCGATCGCTATGACCGTGAATGAATCGCTCATCGTTTAAAAACGGCTACTCTAGCGTCTCGGCGCTCCCCTCATCCAGCTTCAAAACCAGATGTTCGCCGGGCGCCCGCTCGGCGGCGACGCGCTGCAGCGTTTCATAAAAACCGGGATACGACGTGTTGACGCAGTCCGTGCCGGTGATGACGGTTTCCCCCTCTGCAAAAAGGCCGGCGATTGCGAAGGCCATGGCGATGCGGTGATCACCAAGACTGTCGAGCTCTGCGCCTTTGAGCCTCGCGCCTCCGGTGATTTCAAGACCGTCGGGATGCTCCACGACCGGCACGCCCATTTCGCGCAGATGATGCGCGATCGCGGCGAGACGGTCCGTCTCCTTGACGCGCAATTCAGCGGCGTCAGCGATCACCGTGACGCCGTTGGCGAGCGCGGCGGCAACGGCGAGAATGGGCAGTTCGTCGATGACATTCGGGATTTCTTTCCCCTCAATGCGCGTGGCCTTCAGCGCAGCACCTTCGATGTCGATGGTCCCGATCGGTTCGCCCTCGTTTTGAAACTCGAACTCGCGCACCCGCGCGCCCATGCGGGTGAGCACCGCCAAGACGCCGGTGCGGCTCGGATTCAATCCGACATGGTTCACCCGCAGGTGTGCGCCCGGGGCGGCGGCCGCTGCAACGAGCCAGAACGCGGCGCTGGACACATCGCCTGGAACCCTGAAATTGCGGGGTTCCGGGCGGGAGCCGCCCTTGACGGAAACCTTCAGCCCCTTGCGTTCCACGCGCACGCCGAAGTATTCGAGCATCCGCTCCGTGTGGTCGCGGCTGAGCGTGGGTTCGGTGACGGAAGTTGTTCCCTCGGCGAAAAGGCCCGCCAACAGCACGGCGCTTTTCACCTGGGCGCTCGCCACCGGGGACGCGTAATCGATGGCCTTGAGCGGGCCTCCGTGCACCCGCAGCGGCGGCCGGTCCGGAGGATTGTCGGCGGTGATGCGCGCGCCCATTTGCGAGAGCGGATCGATCACGCGCTTCATCGGGCGCTTGGAGAGGGACGCATCGCCGAAGAGGCACGATTCGAAGGGCTGGCCAGCTAGCAACCCGCTTAGCAGCCGCATGGTCGTTCCGGAATTGCCGCAGTCGATGTTCTTGTCAGGTTTTTTGAATTCACCGCCGGTGCCGTAGATGATGAGTGTGGTTGCGTTGGGTTGCTCGAGCTCGACACCGAGCGTGCGCATCGCCTCCATGGTGGAGAGGCAGTCTTCGCCGGGAAGAAATCCCCGGATGACGCACGAGCCCCGGCTCAAGGCGGAGAGCATCACGG
>JBILLT010000100.1:0-8159 GCA_044375925.1 Chthoniobacteraceae bacterium
GGTCTTCCCCTCACCGAGGCTTACGCCATGTTCCGTCTCCTGTGCGATCAGCGAAACTTCCCTTCCGGCTTGCGCGGCTACCCGCTCTATTTCCTCGAGAAAGAGGGCGTTTTCAGGAATCGAGTTTCGCGTCAATACACCAACTCACGCGTAACTGAGGGAGGAAGCTTCGGCGTCGGCAAAGCCTGGAAGCTGGAGAAGGTAGAACTGGCACCGTTGCAATGCCGGGAGCTCGACGCGCTCTACCGGGACATGCTCGAGTTTGTAGCCAAGTAACCGACTGCATCCTGCCTAGCCAGCCCCTCACTCCAGCCACTGCTCCTCACCCGGAGCCATCTCGTCTCGGCACCCAAAAGCAATTTCTTGCTAAAAGGCGGTCAAAAAGATCGGCTTTTCCGCCGGGATTCCAAACAACCTGCTTTGGAGCCCGGACGGAAAGACGCTCGCGGTGCAGAACGCAGGAGAATCCCACTTTGTGGATCTTTCAAAATCAAATGCTGCAACGAATGAGCGTTGGAAGATGCGTGTGTTTCTGCGTATCAGTTCCGGTCGAACGATTGGTTTAAGATGGTCCGTCGCAAGACGTCACCGTGATGCGGCAGCGGATCGATCGTCGCTCTACGCCTCAAGCGGGGATTGATCCGGAGTCGGGTTCGCCGCGAGATAGCGGGCCTTGAGCAGTAGGAGGGCGGCGTCCGGAATGCTCGGATGATTCTTCCCCAAAAAGTCTTCCGGCAACCCTTTGCCCCCGAGGCCAAACTGGTTTGCAAAATCTGTCCAGTTCGCGTTGACGACAAATTCGGAGTGCTCAACCAAGACATCATAGGCGCCGGGTCGGGAAAGAAGTTTCGAGGCAATTGGAATCAGGTCCAAAAGAAAAAGAGTTCCGAAGACAACAAGAAACTGGAAGAGGCCAGCCGCCCAGCGGTATTGCATTTTCGCCTCTTCAGGCATGTCCGGCGGCGGAGTGAAGATGACCTTGTACAACCCGATGGTTTCCTCCATCGGATCAAACAAGCCGTTGATCTTCGCTTCGAGCCGCTCGATGGGCGGGAGATAGGTGTCGTCGTGACGTCGTTGCGCCCTCGCCCTGTCTTCTTCCATGGCCTGCCGGTGCGCCTCGAGTTTGGCGAGTTTATCCGCGTGATCCGTCACGGCTTGTTCAAGCTGCAAGCGTATCTGCGCGAGTCGCTCTTTTCTTGATTGCTCGCGCTCCTGAGCTTCGTTGACGAACGCCTCACGGCGCGCTCCGAGCATGTCGAGGAAAGCGTTGCGATCGCTCAATCGTCCTCGGGCCAGTGCGGCCTCGGCAGCAGCGAGATCAGCGGTGGCCGCATTCAACTCCGCCTCAAGTTTGCGGATCTGCGCCTGCACTCTCAGATCCCTGGCTCTCATATCCCGCAGCCTTGGGCCCTCTCCCGGCTTCTTCGGTTCCGGAAAAAACTCGTTGGGCAAACCGAGCTCTTCCCGGGCGATGGCTTCTACAAGCCGGCGATGCATTCCCTGCTCGTCCTCGATCTGCTTGTTCAAACGTTCCAGTGCGTTCTTTGCTCCGTCTATCCTCGCAATGACGTTCAAGGTGGAACCGGATGCGGGCGCGAGAAATTCGGGGTCGGAGGCGCGCCTGCGTTCCTCTTCCATCCTAGCATCCGCGTAAAGTTCTGGATTGCTCTGGGTCTTTTCCAACGCGGGTATTTGTGCCTCGAGGGATTCGCGAAGCGTTGAGTGTTCGGCTTCGAGCTTGCGGCGGTCGCCCTCCAGCGATTCGCGCATCGCTAGGGTTTCTGCCTTCAGAGCTTTACGTCCGGAAGACTCCGCATCGCGAAGGGCGTTGAGCTTCTCCTGCAACTCCGTTTGGTAGCGGAACCGGATGGCAGGCCGGTACTGGTCGAGGCAGAAGGGAAATGCGATTGCGACGCTTACAACCGTGGCGAGACCAAGTCGAAACAACACCTGAATGAGCCTGCGCCAGACTGAGAGAAAGGGCCGGTACATGGAAATCAAGATCCGGTCTGTGGTGAGGATCACGAAAGCCCAAAGAAAGGAGACAGCAAAAACAGGGAGGAACGGCGGATTCTGAAAGCGGCTCTTTGCAAAGAAATACATTCCAAGGAAAGCCATCACGGTGGGCACGAGTACCGTGGAGCCCTGAACCGCGACACGTTCCTGTTCGCTGGGTGGACAGTGTTTGAGAAGCTCCCACCGGGCTCCAGCGAGCCAGAAGAGAAACCGCTGCCAGCGAGGAGGAACCGCAGTGTGGACTTCGGTGGCGTTTTGGAAACGAGGATCCGTCACGCCCCCCAGAATACTTAGCAACGCATGAACGTCACTCCGGAAAAGCTCAGGCATGAGCGGGTATCCTTCGCAGGTTGGGGAAAATCTCCTCAGCGCTCTTATCCGTCAGTTGCATGTAGAGGGAATCAGAACACAGGTCGAGCTCCCCCGGCCACTCGGGCACGCCAGCATCTGAGAGCTTGGCTTGCGCAAAAACTCCAGGCTCCAGCCCCAAGGCAAAGACCCCACGGCCCACCAGCGGGGAGAGATCCACCACACCTTCGTGTTCCATCCTCGTACCGCAGGAAAAACCCATAGTTTTCACGAGGAGATAATTCCACGAGTTTTATTCCACCTGACACTGACATATTCGAGTCGCAGAGTCGAGGTGATCCTCTGTCTAACATGTATCAGCCAGTCAGCTGCCGCGGAATTCAGCAGCAGCTGTGATTTTAGGTTGATCGAGAGGTTGGCACAGAGGGAGGCGGCCGGCTGCCAAATCATAATGATGAGTATCCTTTTCGCCCCGTTTTCGCAGTTCGCACGCGCGGCACCGCGCGCGGGATGCGTTAAAGGATTTACGAGTATTGAGGCTGTCCTGAGATTGAAAGAGCAGTATCGGAGCGGGATCGCGGGTTCACGAACTGGATCTCGGACTGAAGCGCCGACGCGATGTTGTTCACGACCGGCATGTGATCTTCCGCCGTAGCATGGCCAACAAGGGACAGCCGTATTGATTGCATGAAAACAGGTCTCATGAAGGATCTCGCTTTGCACATTTCCCAGTGTGATGGCTTGAACCCTTCATTCCGGCGATTGGCCGAATTCGTTTCATCGTGTGGCATCGTTATCGAGCGCCCCGTTGAAGATCACCTTCTTATTGGTGAAGCCGCGCTGTTTGCGAATCGGGAAGTTCGGGTCCTTGCGGAGCAGCGGGCCCGGGTGGCCGGCTCCGCCGCCGCCGTCTAAAGGAGATTCATTTTTGCTTCCTGGGATTTTCATCCTTCTCCTTGTTTTTTTCTGCCTTGGGCGGCTTGGGAGCCTTGTCCGAAACCGCGTAGTTGGATGGAGGAATGAGAACTGGTCCCTCGAGTTTTCCGCGGTGGACTTCGATGAGACTGAAAATGTCGTCCTTCTCATCCGTGTTTATCAAGGCTAGGTCAGAGCCGTTGGTTCCGCCCTGCTGCAGGACAGCATCCTCTATCACGACCGTCTGATGATGCCATTGCTTGTCGCCATTTCCGCTCACAGTGAGCGCCGTTTTCATCATGTCCGCGCCTGCGTCGTAGTCCAACTTCCACGTCGATCCTTTGTTCGCATCATACCAGACCACCGTCACTGTCATGGTCTGGGGCTTGGCTCGCCTCGAAAAGCCGTCGTGTAATTTGAAATACATGCCATCCTTGCCCGAGGCGTGCTCGAATGTTCGCGCGAACCGGGCGTAAATGGAGGAGGTTTGAGTGATGGGTCCTCCGACGCGCCAGAGGGGAGAGGAGGTGGCGTCAGCGTTAATTTGGTAAAGGAAGCGGCCATAATTATCCGGCCAGATGTCCCAGCCTACGTCGTTTAATCCTTTTTGAGTATCGCGCTGCCTTACTTGGCCCAGACTCAAAGCACTCTGGTCGTCGATCGCCGCTCCATACTTCGAATAAGCAGCGCAGATGTTAAGCATGCGCTGTGTATTGCCAGGCGCGGCTTTCCCGAATTTATCCTCTTGGTAAGCTTTTGTGTCAGCCGCATCGAGTCCTTTATGCAGCGCGCAAAAAGCATCGGTGGCTGTTTCGGGCTGAATTTGTCCGGCGTAACGATTAAAGAAATGGAAAGAATAGTCGAATCCCTGCTCTTTACTCGCTTCGACTGCGGATTTGGTAACGTCCCAAACGCTTTGCCCGTTCTGCAGGCCTGTGAGGGCGCCCCAGTAAAAGTTGAGTGGCACATTCACGTGGTACATTGCATGAGTCCACGTTTGATCCATTTCGGAGCGCGCAAACAAAGCGGTGCCTTTGGTGGCTATCAGGCGGTCTTTCCACGTTTCAATCTTTGATTTCTCGCCACTCAGGTGGTGGCCGCGTCCGCTGCCAGCAATCTTGATTCCAACGCCGCCTTTGGCGTTGGCCATGACCCAATTCCATTCCTTGGAAAAACCACGGTCCTTTCCCTCCTCTTCGTCGGGCGTGACGTTGTTAAACAACAAGCTGATTGGCGAATATCGTCCATCTGACTGAAAGGCCTTTACGAACTTGTCAAAGGACCACAAGCGGAACTGCATCCATTCGGTGGATTTTGTGGACAAGTCGTATTTTTTCTCAACCGCCTCCCCTTTGTAAGCGCATTCATCGCCTGTACATCCTGTTTTGACTTGAATGAAGGCAATGCGTTCCTGTTTTTCCTTCGGATAACTGCGGATGCGTTTGGCGAATTCCGAAATCAAGCGCTCGAAGAACGCCTTGTATTCTGGCGAGGGATAATAGGGATAAACGGGCCAGCTGTCGTGAGGTTGATTGACGGTTTTTACGGAGGGCACGCCATTGGTGTAGATCCATTCTGGCGCGTCGGGTCCCACGCCTAGGGAGAGGTAGAGGTATTGGTTCCGCTGAAGGGCGGTGTCTAACGCAAGATCCAGGCTGCTCCAGTCGAAAATCCCGGGCGTTCTTTCAACGTCTTTCCAGGCTTGGTTAAATGCCAGCCCTTTCAGGAAAGGGTAGTCTTTAGGGTTGAAAGAGTCGCTTCGATCCCACACCCCATAGGAGTTCACGGGTGGAGCCGCATTCAGGGGAAGGAGGGGAAACGAGGCAAGCGTGCAGATTGCCGAGGTTAGGCGCAATAAGGAGGCGATTTTTGATGCGTCTGATTTTTTCATACAACGGTCTGTGGTTTACTACTTCGCCGGTACCGAAAAAGCCCGACTTGCACTCCGGTTGATGCGCTCGAAAATCACTTTAAATTTCAGGAACCCCCGAGACTGTCCACATCCATAGCCGTCCCAGCTCAAAATTGACAGGGGTTTCCTTTCGGCCCCGTATCCGCAGCTCGCATCCCAGATCCGAATTGAACTTTCTCCAGACGCAAACGTAAGAAGTAATTCAAGCTCGGGATGACATTGGATCGCCGAAATCGCACTGTCGTGCGCGCGCGGAAAGAAAGTTTTTTCTCAAGAGCTTTTGCGCCACGCACCCGCTTGTCGGAAGCGCCCTCAATCAGAGGGCCGCCATCGAACGTCTAGATTAGCTTTCGTGCGAACTTCAGGCTGAAGTTCGAATCGGCAATCAAGGCAGTTCTCGCACGCGTAGTTTGCGGAACTGAATCGGCGATCCTTCGCTTTCCAAGCAGAGGTACCCCTTCGCCGGTTCAATACCAGTCCCACCGGAGACCTCCTCGCCATTCACCCATAGGCGCACTTCACCGTTAATGGCGCGGATATAATAATGATTCCACTCCCCGTGGCCTTTGCTGAGTTGCTTGCGCGGAAAGCTGCGGCTGCCATCCGGCGAGACTGGTGGAAACGGTGTCATTTTTGAGCGCACGGGGAAGACATCGCCATTGGTGCCAAACCAGTCGGTCTTGGCGCCCTTGGATTTCATCATGTCAGTGAAGCCGTGGTCGAGTATCTGGACTTCAATTCCATCGGGCAGGCGCTGCTTACCCTCAAGGGTCAGTTTTTCGAGCGATTCAGGCTTGGCCCAAACAAACACGCCGGAATTGCCCGCGGATTTTTCGTGCATCCATTCAACGACCATTTCGAAGTTCGTGAATTCCTGCTTGGTCCGCAGTACGCCAATGGGCGAGCCCGTGCAGTGCAGAACTCCACTGCTCCAAGCCCAGGTGTTTTCGGGCGTGTTGACGATGGCGAAGTCGCTTTCTACAAGCGAACGCCACCCTGGGCCTTCATCGTCAATGTACGCGCGGATTGTCCCGTTCCCTTTTTGAACAGCTGCAGCGGAGCTTCCAATATCTTGTGCCTTGGTCGTGGCGGCAGAGCAGCAGATCAGGTAGAGGATGAGTTTTTTATACATAAACTACTCGGCTAGTATTCAGTGCGGCAATCGTATGGGCTTTGCTTCATTGACTTGTGCGGAACCTCAGCGGCATTGTTTTTCTCGACGATAATCACACCCTACGGAGCAAGCACGGGAATCGACACCGTCCCATCAGCAGCGATTGGGATCAGTGTCGAGCGGACGAGAGGCGTGTAGTCGTGGCTGCAGCACACAAGATCAAAATACAAACGAGAATTTCTCTCACAATTCGGAGTGAGGGCTGAGCGGGGCTACTTCTTCAGATCTTGCGGTAGGACGCCCGTCTTCAGGCCTTTTGCTCCAGCCGGCCCGGGATTATACTCTCCCGGGATGGCCATGTTGGCGCTCGGATCAATCGAGTCTTCGAGGTGCATACACCACAGGCAAGCATTCGCGATCATCCTGCGGAAGGCTTCGACCTTAAACGCGTCGCCATGGCCCATTGTGGAAGTGAATACCCGCGCCGTTTTCCCCTTGGAACCCGTGTAGGATTTCGTCCATGCAATGGGTTGAGCCGGCTTTTCTGCAACAGGTTTGGCGTCGGACGTCCAGCCATCCAGAGGCTGCCCCATTAACACAGGCGTGCTGTCTCCAGACAGTGAGGAGCTGATCCCATACACGTCATCGGGAATCCAAAAGCCCGTGCGAATTCCTCTAAAGATCGGGTGTGCCAATGCCGTTTCCGCAATGTCGCAGCGTGTGCTTTCAACGAGGTTTTTGCCGTAGTGCGAAACCCACGTTTCCCCGAGGATCAGTCGTCCCCAACCGCCGCTAGGGTCCTTGCTGGCGGAATCAAAACGGGCATACGGGCTGTCTGGGCGCGCGGTGTACCTGAAGGGGTGCGTGGCATTCCGAATACCGACGACGGGTTTTCCCGACTCAGTGTAGTCGATGATGTGCTTCATCTGCTCATCGGGCAGTTCACGCCATCGCAAAAACGCAACCATCAGGTCCGCGGTCGCCAGTTTCTCAAGCCCCGGAATGTTGTCTTTGATTTTCGGATTGATCGTCCCATCCGCCGGATCGATGGCAAAGAGCACGGTGCACTTGAATCCTTGGCGTGATAGAATCTGGGCCATCTTGGGCATGGATTCCTCGGAGCGGTACGCCTCCTCTGCGGCGATCAAGACGATGTGCTTTCCCTTCCCCGGACCGTTTTCACCTTCAGTTGTGAACCAAGGGTTGGCCGCCATGGCACTCGCAGCACCAAATGCTGCCAGCGAGAGCAAGTCAACCAACTGTCGAAAAATGTGTGATTTATTCATGTGGGGTGTTGTCTTTTGGCATCTGATTTCTGAGGCTGAAGGAGGCGGGTGCCGGGACGTTGCGTGGGTCCGTGCATTTCCAGCGCGCAGCTTCCCAGCCCGCCGCGGTAATGGCTAATTTTACGTTTGGATGATCCGCCAGCAGCGACATAGGGACTGAGGAGTCCGCGTTGCCTTTTGAAATCATCACAGCGGTGAGGCGCTGCCCGAGTGGATTGTCGTGCATGCCTGCGTGCCAGATGCTGACTTTAGAGGCCTTCCATGTTTCCCGTGGCCCGACTGCGATCGCCTTTCTCGGAACCAGCGTGATGTTGCCACCGCCCGAGGTGCGAGCGTTCTGATCCGACTCAAGCGTGGTGTAATCCCACCAATCGGGGGCGATGCGGCTGGTTTTGCGCGGCATAAATGCTGTTTACAGGCCTCTACTTGGAGACTGGTTGGCTCAAGGTGCGTGCTTCGTGTTTGTCTTCGCTGTAGAAAATGGCGAATACCACGGCCAGAACGGCGCCAATCACGGCAGGTATCAGCCATATCGCTTGCCAAGAATGGCCGACGGCTTGGCTGTAATGCTGGGCCACAACGCCCGAAAGCCACGAACCCACGA
>JBILLT010000101.1:0-8059 GCA_044375925.1 Chthoniobacteraceae bacterium
CGGCGGCAACATCAATTACAAAACCGGTCACGCGATCTTCGAGGCAACCCATGGAACGGCCCCAAAATACGCGGACAAAGACATGGTGAACCCCGGATCGGTGGTTCTTTCCGGCGAGATGATGCTGCGTCATCTTGGCTGGGGCGCGGCAGCGGACCTCGTGCTCAAGGGTCTCAATGGCGCGATCGGCTCGAAAAAAGTCACCTACGACTTCGCCCGCCTGATGGAAGGCGCAACGGAGATCAAATGCTCCGCCTTCGGCGACAATATCATCGCGCACATGTAATCAGCCGAATTGCCTCGCATCCCATTTCGGATGCTGTGCAAATCGAAAGCAAAAAAGGGAAGGCTTCCCGGCCTTCCCTTTTTTCATTTCAGCACTGGGCGGTCCTGCACAAAAGCTCACCCAAGCTGCAGAGGGCCGTCCGCGCAGAGATCTGCCTGCCCGAAAGAAGTGAGCTCATGATGCCCCATGGCCTGCGCTAAGCTGAGCCAAAGGCGGTTGTGCGGCACTTTATCAAACTGCAGCGCGCGGCCCGTCCTGACCCCGGGAGCACCGCCCACCAGCACCATTGGAATATTCTCGTGCGTATGCGAGTTCCCCTTGCCGAGCTCGTTAGTCCAGATGAGAAGCGTATTGTCGAGCATCGAACCCTGCCCGCCCGGTTCGGGGATCTCGGAGAGGCGGCGCGCCATATACGCAAACTCTCCCGCAAACCAACGGTTGATCTTCCTTAGCTTCGCAAACGACTCCTGATTGTCATCGGGATCATGAGAGAGCGAGTGATGCCCTTCCTCGATCCCAAGCCAACGAAACTGCGCCTGACCCACGCTCCTCATGAATTGAAGGGTCGCAACCCGCGTCATGTCGTTCGCAAGCGCATTCACAAGAAGGTCAATCTGCACACGGCTGATTTTCGGAGTATTGTCGTTCACCAGTTCGATGCCCGGATCCGGCGGCGGCATCACGTGCGCGATCGACTGATCCTGCGGTGAGCGCAATTCCTGCTCCATCTTGCGAACCAAACTCACGTGCTGCTCAAGCACCTGCTTGTCCCATGCGCTGAGTTTTCCGGAAACCCTGCGCAGATCGTCCTTCACGTCATCGAGCACGCTCAAAAGGCTGTCGCGATCTTTCACTTGGCCGTACATTTTCGCGAACATCTGGTACGGATCGTCCACGGGTGCCACGGGCTGATTCGGCCCCAGATAACTCATGCGTGTCCAAGGATCAGCACGATTCGGCACCGCAACACCGAATTCCAGAGACCCGAAGCGAGTCCTTGTTTCCTCGCGGCTTTGCAAAAACCGCTTTAATTCCTGATCGATGGAAATACTGCCCGCCCACCCGGCGGGCTGTCCGCCGCCACCCATGATGTTTCCGGGCAGGAGCTTGCTTGCGGTCAACAGACAGCTCATCCCGCGCATGTGCTGGTCGCCGTCACCGACGATTCGGTTGTAGACCCCTTTGAGCAAAAGGGTCTTGCTCTTGAAAGGTTCCAGCGGTTCAAGGATGGACTTGAACTGGAAATCCTCACCCGCCTGGTCCGGCCAAAACTCGCCGGGCAACGTTCCATTCGGCGAGAACATGATCACCACCCGCTGCCGTTTGACGGACTCGGGCGCCCCGGTCAAACTTGGCAGCGACGAAAGGAAAGGCAGACTCGCGGCAGACACCCCGAATTGTCGCAGAAATTCGCGTCGATGGATGGCGTTCAACATAAGAGGTGTCGGGGTGATTTTAGAAACTCTGGCCCGCACCACCGTCCTGTGAAGCGGTGACGGCGTCAGTGGACTCAGGTGGAAGCGTGGCCACTTTCTGCACCGGATCCCCCTTGCCGGACAACGCTTTTTTGACGGCGATCTCGGCGAACAAATTCCTGATGTGAAAACTTTCCGCCTCAAACCCCTTCGTGAGCTGATCCAGAGCGTCCGCCCCGAAGGCGCCGGGCGGCTGTTTGATTGCATAGTGAAAAAGTTCCCGCACAAACGCGCGGTGCGCCTGAGCGCTTTCCGCCGCGTGTCTTGCAACATCGCGCGGACCTTCAAAATGCAACTTTGCGCCATCGTCCGTTTCAAAGTCGACGGCAGCATCGACCGGCCGACGGTTATCCTCTGTCCTGAACCGGCCCACCGCGTCAAAATGCTCCAGCGTGAATCCAAGAGGGTTAATGACGCCGTGGCAGCCGGCGCATGAAGCGTTTTTGGTGAGCGAACTCACCTTCTCGCGCATGGTCAGATGCGGGTCGAACTTTGCATCCTCAAAAGCCACTGCAACCGACGGATTCTTAAGCTGCACTCCAACGATACTGCGGCTCAAAAACACACCCCGGTGAATCGGCGATGTGGTGCGGTTGTACGCGAATGCGGAAAGCAGGTAGGGATGGGTGATCACGCCCGCGCTTTGACCGTGATCCGGAACCACTTTTTCAAATCCACCGGACTCTATTTTTCCTCCGTAAACCTTCCCAAGCCTTCCATTGAGCCATACATGATCCCCAAGCAGCAGCCTGCGGTAGTCAGAGGCGTCACTCCATACCACCTCGTCCAAAAACATGAACAGCGACTGTCGCAAATCAGCCCTCAGGGATTCATCAAACTCCGGAAACTCCTTCCCGTCTTTCACAGCATTCTCCGCGCGCTCCAAGTCCAGCCACACCTCGAAAAAGCCGCGCAGCTTGGCCTTTGTCCGCCCGTCGGCAATCATTCGTTGCGCCTCCTTCCTCACCTGGTCCTCGGTGCGGAGACGTCCTTCGCTGGCCGCCTTCCATAAAGCGGCGTCCGGAATCGAATCCCAAAGTGCGAGAGCAAGGCGCGACGCATTGATAAAATCCTCGGGTGACTCCTTACGCGCCACCTCGGGGTAAAGGAATGCGGCGGACTTCAGCGCAAACAATACAACACGCTTCACCGCCGTGTTTGGATTCGGCGCTTTTTCAAAGTTGCGATCGACTATCCAGGCACTCTCTTCCGCCGAAAGCGGGCGTCGAAACGCCGTCTCAGCGAATCGCTTGGCGAACACCTTGAATCTGTCGAGTCGATCTGGCGCACCCGCTTTTGTTCCAGCAAGATTATCCAGATCGGCTTCAACCGCGGAGGCGACTTCAAGCGCCGCGGCAGTGATGGCCTGGTCCCATTCCTTGGAGAGCGACGTCCCGCGCTCGTATCCATCGCTCCGGTCATCGGCCGGGATCGCCGTGCTCACGATCACCGAAGGACGCACTTCCTGCGGCATCAGGCTGGACTGCGGCACGATCTCAAGAACGCCATGCGGGCGCTTCCACCAAAACTCCAAAGACGCGCTCTTGTCCTTGTACTTGAGCATCTCAATCAACACCCGGTAGGAGCGCCCCCCGAGCAGGAATATACTTTTGCGTTCCTCACGCACCTCCGGTCCCGTGCTCACCCACGCATCGATCACAGGATCCTTGTTTGTGTTCAAATACAGCCTCACCCCGTTCTCAGACTTCAGCACAAACTCGTAAACGCCCGTGTCCGGCGCGAGCAGGGAACCAAACCAGCGCCCCTGAAATTCCTCCTGAATCATTGCCGCAGGATTCGGCGACTCTGCTCCGAAATGCACCGACACCACCGGGTCCACGCGCTCCACCTTCTCGGTGCGACGCGGTTTTTTCTGCAATTCCTTCCGTTTGGCGGGATCTTTTTCCGCCGCCTTTTTCTCTTCGATCTCCTCCGGCGTCGGAATGGCGAATCCCGTGAATAAAACACGCAGACCGCGGTCCGCCTTGGGCGCCGTGTCAAACCCCGGGGTGAAACGCCCCACCAAATCCGCCACCGAGTTCTTGTACTGCGCGACCGTCAGGCGGGAGAGCGTCTCCTGAACGGGCCGGATCCGCGCCTGGGCGGCCGGCGAGTAAAATGCTTCGTAAATGTAGGCGGCCACGGCATCCGCATCGACGCCCACGCAAGTCCCCTCTTTGCCCTCAGGCATGGTTTTCGCGATGATTCGCGCCAGAGCCGCCACCGAGCGCGTGCCAGCGAGAGGGTCGTCGTGTTTGCCCTCGACCCCCTGCCCCTTGGCGCCGTGACAGTCGGCGCACATTCTGCGATAAATCACGGCTCCGGGATGCTCGGCAGCCGAGACCTCTTGAGCGGGCAACAGGGAGCCAAGCGAGCAAAACAGCGTGAGCGCCCACGGCAGGACAGAACGCGAAGCGGAACGGGCCTCGCCGCTCCGGCAGCTTTGAAAAACAGGCTCGCCCCTGATCTGAGGACAATCGGTCACCGGAAGACCACCCGAGCGGAGGCCCGTTCTTAGACTGCGCATTTGGTGAACCGGTCTCACGAGCGTTGCAAGGGTCGGGACCACGCGTTTTTCCTCTGAATTGCCACTGAAAATTCCGAGCATCATGGAAATTTTGACAGCCGGCTAGGAGCCGCCCTTTTCAAAACGCCATTCTCAACTACACTACTGCGCACATGAAAGTCATTGCGGTGGCCAACCAGAAAGGCGGCGTGGGCAAAACCACGACATCGGTGAACCTTGCAGCCGGACTGGCTGAACTGGGCCACCGGGTGCTGCTCGTTGACCTTGATCCGCAGTGCAACGCGACCAGCGCGCTCGGGCACGAAACCCTTGAAGGCCACAGCGTCTACCCGGCCATGTTCGGAGAGGGCACCCTGGCCGACGTCGTCGTGCCCACCCGCCGCCAGCACTTGTGGCTCATCCCGGGCGATATCAACCTTGCGGGAGCCGAAGTCGAGATCGCACGCCTCGAAGACCACCTCACCCGCCTCCGCGATGCCTTCGCCAAGCTGCGCGAAGACGCGCCCTTCGATTTCGTTTTTTTGGATTGCCCCCCGTCGCTCGGAATCCTCATGACCAACGCACTCTCTGCGGCGGACGAACTGCTTGTTCCCATCCAATGCGAGTACTTCGCGCTGGAAGGCTTGTCCAAAATCTATTCGATTGTGGATCAAATCCGCGAGTGCGGCGCGAACCCTAACCTGCACATCAGCGGGATCCTGATGACCATGTACATGCGAAACAACCTCGCGCAGCAGGTCATCGGCGAGGTGCAAAAGCATTTTGGAAACGTGGTGTTCAAAACCATTATTCCCAGAACCGTCCGCCTGGGCGAGGCACCCAGCCACGGAAAGACCATTTTTGAATACGAACCCGGCGGACTCGGTGCAACTGCCTACCGCTATCTTGCCAACGAGTTCGCCGCGCGCGAGCACTCTGGGGCGTCGCGGCAGGTCGCGGCGCTGCACTGAAACGCCCCGCGACGCCCGCCCCGGCGCCGACCCCCGCTGCACAGGCGACCGCCAAACCTGCAGGCGGGGAGCCAACCACGGACCGGCGGTGCGAAACACCGAAACATCTCATAGGAAACACTTTCTGACTCATGCAAACGATCGTCATCGGACACCGCAACCCGGACATGGACTCCATCTGTTCCGCGCTGGGTTACGCAAAGTTCAAGGAACTCTCAGGCCACTCCAACGTCATCGCCGCGCGCTGCGGGGCCACCAACGAGCGGATCGACTACGTTCTGCGCAAGTTCGGGGTCAACGCGCCCGTCCTCATCACGGACATCTCGGCGAAGGTCAGCGACGTGATGCAACCGAAGGTCATCAGCGTGCATGCCGACTCGCCCGTGTACGACGCCATCCAGCTGATCGATCAAAAAAGCCTGCGGGGACTTCCGGTTGTGGACGACTCGAACCACTGCCTGGGTTTGCTCAGCGCTTTTAAAATCACGAGCCATCTTTTTCCGGCTCGTGACGAGGCATCCTCGGCCCGTATCATCACCGCTTCGCTCGCAGACATTGTCACGACTTTCGGCGGCGCTCTTGTGACGGGCGCTCTCAACTCGGAGCCAATCGAGCAGCTCCTGATGGTCTGCGCCATGGCGCAGGAATCATTCATTCCGCGGCTGCAGCATTACAGCGACAAAAAGGTGATCCTTATCGTTGGGGACCGGCCGCATATTCAGGAACTCGCCATTCAAGAGCGCGTGCACGCAGTCGTGGTCACTGGAAACCTGCCGATTTCCGAGGAGATCCGGAACGCCGCGCGCCTGGCGAAAGTGACGTTGATATCATCCCCGCATGACACTGCGACCACCGTCCTTCTCGCCCGCGGAGCGGTGCGCGTCGACCGGATGATCCAAACTGAATACGCATCCTTTCATCAGGATATGCCACTCGAAGAAGCGAGGCTGAAGGCGGCGCAGAGCGGACAGTTCGTTTTTCCCGTGCTTGACGATGCGGGCAGTCTGGTTGGCATTCTCTCAAAATCCGACTTTCTGAAGCCGGTCCCCAGACAGCTCGTTTTGGTAGACCACAACGAGCTTGCCCAAGCGGTGCGCGGCGCCGCAGAAGTGCCCATCATTGAAATCATCGACCACCACAAGCTGGGCGGATTCAGCTCGCACTCACCGATTCTGTTTTGGAACAACCCGGTCGGATCCACGAGCAGCATCGTCACGATGTGTTTTCAAAATGCCGGGATTACCATTCCCAAGCCCATCGCAGGCCTTTTGATGGCGGGTCTCATCGCAGACACGCTGAACCTGACCTCTCCCACCACAACCGCAATCGACCGAAACCTGCTGGCGCACCTCTCGGAAATCGCGGAAACAGATGCATCACAACTGGCTTCCGAGATTTTTTCGGTTGGCTCGCCGTTGCTGACGATGACACCCAAACAGGCGATCGGTGCCGACTCGAAAGTATACGAGGAGACGGGACACTCTTTCGCTGTGGCCCAGATCGAGGAACTCTCATTCGCGCACTTTGCCAAGCAACGCGATGCATTGTTGGAAGCGCTCGAGGAGCAGCGCTTGAAAAAGAAGCTGCTCTTCTCGGCCCTCCTTGTGACCGACATCAACGAACAAACCTCTCTCCTGCTTGCTCGCGGCGAGTCGCAATTCCTCGCAACCATCGATTACCCGGACAAATCGCCCTTCATCTGGGAGCTCGCAGGGGTCGTATCGCGCAAAAAACAACTGCTCCCTTTCCTGATCCAGTGCGTCAAGCGGATGAAATCCGCCTGACACACCTCCCCGGAAACTCCACGCCATCCATCCGCTTCCGGACGTTTCGTGACTCGTGAAAAGAAAGACCGAGGCGGCCTATGCGACAGGCTTTATGTCCCAGCCGTCCCGGTACCTTCGGGTTAACAGCCGCTCGCATTCCGGGTGCCCCTCAAAGCGCATCGCTGGGGCGTCCCACTTGAGCGTCACGCCAGGGAAGCGCGTTGCGACGTTGCCCAATTGCACCGCCTCCGTCAGCGGTCCCGCGTAGGCGAAATTGTCGGTGGTCTCGTGGCCGCCGATCACCGCATCCACCCACGCGTGGTAGTGATTCGACGCCGGTTGCTTCTCGATGCTGAAAGACGCGAACTTCTCGACGGGAAACAGCACCGGCATGCCCACATGGGGAAGCATCAGCACGCCGCCCTCGCCAATGAAGAGCGATCCGGCTTTCGCGAGCGGTGTGCCCTCCGGCATCCGCGCGAGCGCCGCATCCGGCAGTCTGCCGCCGTCGTACCACGTCACTTTGAGGGACGCTCCGAGCGTATATTTTGTTCCCGGGAACACATAACGCACAGTCTCCGCCGCGGGCCAAGTGTGCGCGTTCAAACCCTCGTTTTCCGCCGTGATGGTCAGCGGCGAACCGAGCCCGAGCGCGGTGAAAACAGGGTCCAAAATGTGACATCCAAAATCCCCCATTGTGCCCGCGCCAAAATCCATCCAATCGCGCCATTTAAAGGGATGATAGACCTCGGGAGCGTATTCCCGTTTTGGGGCGACACCCAGCCAGAGGTCCCAGTTCAAATTCTCAGGAACCGGTGCAGAGGCCGGAGGCTCCACCAACTTGGTGTAACCGTTGCCGAGGTTACGCTGCCAAGAATGCACCTCCTGGATTTTTCCAATCACACCGTCCTGAATCAAACGAACCGAGGTGCGGTACTCAGCTGCGGAATGGATCTGATTACCCATCTGCGTCCTGACCTTTGATTTGGCAGCCTGCAGGCGCATCTGGCGAGCCTCCCAGACAGTGTGACTCAAAGGTTTTTGACAGTAAACAT
>JBILLT010000102.1:0-7761 GCA_044375925.1 Chthoniobacteraceae bacterium
TGCAGGCGGCCCGGCTGGGCGTGAAGAACATCGTCCTGGTGAACGACATCGACTGGCTCGGCGGACAGTTCTCCACCCAGGGCATCGGGCCGATCGACGAGGTGACGCAGGTGAACGGCAAGAAAGCGACTTCCCGGTGAGCGGCGCGTTCCAGGAGATCATTTAGCGCGCCCCGCGACGATACCGCGCGCGCGAGCTGCGGAAACGGGGCAAAAGCGAATTCCTATCATTTATACCGATCTCCCCAAGTTTGTGAACCTGATAACAACCAGCGGCCTTTGGCTGAGTAATCTTGAGATTCTTGCCAAGGACGATCCCTACGAAGGTCTTCTTGGCTCCGTGAGATTTCCGCATCGCAATATTAATTCGCTTGATGAAATGCCCGAAGAACATCACCAACAGCTTTGGTTCGACTATAATTTCGATATCCTCCAATCCAGAGTTGACAGCGGGGCGGAGAAAACACTCGAGGCAGCATTCGAGCAATGGTACAAAAGCCAGGAAGCACTCTGCATCAGACACGAAGCGCAACGCCGCGACTATTATATAAACTGTTGGCATGAGGCCGAACGCGAGTCCGTCGCAATGTGGAAAATTTACGGAAGTCCAGGAGCGGGTGTGGCAGTGGTTTCAAGTTCCTCCCGACTTGAGGCAGCTCTTCTGTCTACTAAAGAGAACCTTTTCTTGGGTAGGGTGAATTATCGGGATATCTCAGTAGTAGAGGCAGGTGTGTCAAACTATCTTGAACATTTACTGAGCAAGTTATCCAATTATGAGTACGAAAGGGAGGTCCGCCTTGTTCACTGGAGTATTGGAAAATCCCATGAGCCGTTGGCCAAAGCAAAATGGGACCCAGTAACTCGTCGATTTGAAGATCTTCTCGACGATTTGCGTCCAATCCAGCCGGGTCTGGCGTTCGCTTGTGACCTTGATGCATTAATCGAAAGGGTAATCGTATCTCCTTTCGCACCACCTTGGTACATAGGTACTATTGAAGCTATCCGTGATAGGTTTGGGTTAAAGTTTCCTGTTCACAGGTCAATTCTTCTGGATACGCCTGCAACCCCTGATACGGCGGGACTGCTGCTCCGAACGCGTTAGTTGGACCATGGAGTCACCAGACCCCCTCCCTCCCCCCGCCCAAGACAGCTCTCCAACCGTTTCCGGTAACGCAGCCGAAAACCAATCTCCTAGCAATCCAGCCCGCCTTTTTTTACCTTGCCCGGTATCCCTGTGGGATGCCTGTGATTCCTTTTCACTGCGAAGATGATAAAGCGCCGGCATAAACACATGGCACGTTCCGCAGTCGTCATCGGCGCATCGTCCGGTATGGGCGCCGCCGTCGCGGTGGAGTTGGCGCGACGTGGATATACCGTCGGGATCGCGGCGCGCCGCATTGAAGCTCTCCGCCATGTCGCGGCGCAGCATCCGGGAATTACGGCGACAATTCGGCTCGATCTGCACGATGTCGCCGCCTCCCGGACGGCTGCGAGTGACCTGATTGCCAAAGTCGGCGGTGCCGACGTGTTTATCATCGCCGCCGGGATGGGGAGCGAGAATCCTGCCCTGGAATGGGGCCCCGAAGCCGACACAATCGCAGTGAATGTCACGGGTTTTGCGGCGATGGCGACACTCGCCGTGGAGCACTTCGTCCAGCGTGGGCGGGGGCATCTCGTCGGCATCTCTTCGATTGCTGCTATCCGCGGCCACGGGGAAGCTCCTTCGTACGGAGCTTCCAAGGCTTTTGTGTCGAGTTATCTGCGGGCCCTGCGGCACAAGTGCGCGCGTCAGCGGTTGCCCGTCTGCGTGACGGAGATTCAGCCGGGATTCGTCGAAACCGCCATGGCGAAGGGCGATGGTTTGTTTTGGGTTGCCCCCGTTGATGTCGCGGCCTGTCAGATCGTGGCGGCAATCGAGTCACGAAGGGCTCACGCGTACGTGACGAAAAGGTGGCGAATCATGGCGGCGATACTGAGACTTTTGCCGGAGTGGATATACAATCGGTGTTGACCCCGTCTGCGAACCAAGCGATGCAGCCCTAGAATATCGTGCGGTGCGGATAAGAGCTTGGCGGGAGCCGCTGATCGCCCCCGTCTGCAAGATCAATGAAACTGTCAATGAAACCACACCTCGCGCTTCAATTTATTCTCTTGTGTTCTTTGGAGACTGTCAGAGCGCAAGATCCGACGGACATCTCCTCAGAGCTTGCAGGATTGATCAAGGGTTCCCCCGCGCCGTCAATAGCCGCCGCAGCTATCCTCGAAGGGAAACTCGTCTCGCAAGGCGCAACCGGACTGCGAAAAATACGGGACAATGAGAAAGTGACGGTCATTGACAAGTATCATATCGGCTCCTGCACAAAATCGATGACAGCGGTTCTGGCAGCCATAATGGTTGAATCGGGGAAGGTTAAATGGGATACGACGATCTCCGAGATTTTTTCCGGATTGGATATCCACAAAGATTACAAAATGGTCACTCTGAGGCAGCTCCTCTCGAATTCTGGAGGCGTGCCAGGTGACATAGCACCAAAACTCTGGAGGGATCTCTGGGATGCGAAAGGAAGCCCCAAGGAACAGAGAAAGCTGCTGCTGAAAGGCATTCTCGAAGAGAAACCGGCATACCAACCAGGATCCAAGCAGGTGTATTCGAACGCCGGGTTTTCAATAGCTGGGGCAATGATCGAAACTGTTGCGGGTGATTCCTATGAGGAATTGTTGGCGAGACTGGTCTTTAAGCCCTTAGGGATGGATTCTGCCGGTTTTCGAGCTCCGGCGACCCACGGGAAAGTGGATCAGCCGTATGGGCACAGTAAAAGTGGCTCAGGGATTGTTTCAAATGATCCCGAGCCGCAGGGAGATAACCCCAGTGCAATCGCTCCGGCAGGAGCCGTCCACTGCTCGATTATTGATTTTGCGAAATATGCCCGCTTTCACCTTGGAGATTCCGATGCCAAGCTGATTTCTGACGAGTCCAGGGAGCTTCTGCACACGCCCATGGGAGGGAGTGCGTACTCCATGGGCTGGATCGTTGCGGAACGTCCTTGGGCGGGTGGCAAGGCACTCACCCATGCGGGATCCAACACAATGTTCTACGCGGTTATCTGGATAGCTCCCAGAAAGAACTTCGCCGCTGTAGCGATGTGCAATTACGGAGGGAAAGAGGGATTCGAAAAATGTGATGAAGCGATTGCTCTTCTCATCAAGAAACACTTGTAGTGGCGAGCAGGGCGGTCGACTCAACGGCTACCCACGTCACATTGGACGTTCGGCGGATAAAGATGCAAGGATATCGAGTCTTGATTCATGGGCGCAACTTCCTCCTTAACTTCGATGGGAAGTGGAAGCGTGCTGGATTCTACACGCCACGATACGCGGATGCACCTAACGAATCCAGACCCCCTCCCTCCCCCCGCCCAAGACAGCTCTCCAACCGTTTCCGGTAACGCAGCCGAAAACCAATCTCCTAGCAATAACAGACAGAAGGTTTATCTTGGCACGCCGCAAACGCGAGCGACATTGTGGGACGCCAAGAATAGTCGTCCTACTGTCTTTTCTCGCGAACTGGATCAGCTCAAGGCGGGTGGTTACACGCAACAGGGCGACTATATGTTGCCCCCATCAAACTAACTCAGGATGACCTCATTGTTTTCCAGTGCGTCATGGATGATCGGCAGCTCCACAGATGGCTATGGCTTAGCGCGCCCCGCGACGATACCGCGCGCGCGAGCTGCGGAAACGGGGCAAAAGCGAATTCCTATCATTTTTTCCGTCGATGAGTACTACTGGGAAGATCGACCCGCGTACTACGCCGCTTTGGAACAGGTACGGTTGGCGGGGGAAGACCTTTCGCGCTGGCTGGAGTATTCGGCGTTGGGCCTTAAACAAACCTTGGAACGCGTTTGGGGGCGTGTGCAGAGACTGCAGGCGGTGAGCACGACCCGGATGGTGTTAACTCCCAGACAAGAACGGCTGATGGGACTTTTGCGTGAAAAGGGAAGCCTGGCACCGTCGGAGATTTGGGCTCAGCTAAGCGTTTCCAAACAGGGGGCAATGAAACTCATTCGACCCCTTCTAGACGCGGGGCTGATCGTCAAACACGGGTCTGCCAAAACAGGCCGCTACTTCTTGCCGTAAGCTGTATCGGTCCGTTGATTCAGTCCGAACAATAATCACCGCCCTCCAGAGAACAGTTGGCAGATGACTTGAAGTTGCCGTCACTGTTGAAGCGCGGCTCTCTCTCAGCGCGACAAGCTCACCTCATCTGTCGCTTATGCTCCCGAGGCTGAAATTTTCTGTCACAGGCGTCCGTGAGCCGGGGAACTGTATAGCAATGACGGCCGCCTCGCATCCACCCTCCGATCCCGAATTGCTCGCGCGCTATCTGCGCGACGGTTGCGAAAGGTCGTTTGCGGCATTGGTGGATGCGCATCAGCGGATGGTGCTTGGTACTGCGCTGCGGCGGACGGGCGATGCGGAACTGGCTCGCGATGTGGCGCAGCAGGTTTTTGCGCTTCTCGCACGAAAGGCAGCGTGGCTTGCCGGGCGCGAGAGCCTCGCGGGCTGGTTGCATCGTGCGGCGAGTTATCTCGGGTCGCGGGCGGTCCGAGGAGAAGCCCGGGCGCGGGCGAGGCACGAGGCCCTGTCGCAGGAATCTGGAGGAATGTTGCGCGACGCGGGAGAGTGGTCGGCGCTCGACGATGCGCTCAGCGCGCTTGGAGCGAAGGACCGCGAGGCGCTTGTGCTGCACTACTTTGAAGATCGCAGCTACGCGGAGATGGCAGTGACGCTCGGGGTGAGTGAAGCGGCGGTACGGCAGCGTGTATCACGCGGCTTGCGGGCGCTAGGCGACCGGCTGCGGCGGCGTGGCATCGGAGCCTCGGCTACGGCGCTCCTGGCCAGTGGTGCTGCACTCCAGACCACGCTGCCCGCGCAGGCGGGACTTGCTGCGGCGGCGCTCTCGGGTAGCGGCGTCACCTCCCCAGGAATGCTTCTTTTCACTACGCTCATGTCCCACACGCCCACCAAATTCGCCGTCTCAGCAATCGCGCTGACCGCGCTACCCGTCGTCTTCCTTCAGGAAACCAACGCCCGCCTCATCGCTGAGCGCGCCGCACACGCGCCACTTTCCGTGACCGCACACAGTGCGCAAAGGAGCGCTTCCGCTCCCGCGACACCGCCGTCCGGCGGTGGCGACGTGCTCGCGGCATGGAATGAGCTCCGCGCCGCGCAGACCAGCCGCCAAGCAGCCGAACAAAAACTGGCCGCTCTCCAGCGCCAGCTCGATCACATCCAGACGGAGGTGGTGGTCTCTTACGGCCAGGTCGAAGACCTCGCGCTCCGAGTCGTGGCGAAGGCGCGCGACTTCAAGAAATTCGAGACGCTGAAAGGTACTGTAGACCCCAAAGAGCGCGACCGTCTCGCGCAGGAACTCGCCACGAAGATGAACGACATCAGTGATCTCTTCGTCGTCGTGCGCGGGGCGCAAAAGTTGGAGTCTGATCCCGACAAGGCCGCCCGCTTTTATGCGATGATGCTAGGAGAACTGGCCGCTCTTGACGAGGGGGCTCGAGAACCGCTCCTGCGTGTCGCGCGTGAGCACTTCACTGAGATGAAACGCAACGGCCTGACCGCCGCGTCGCGTCCGCGGAGCGACGATTCCGCTTGGATGGAATCGCGCTGCCGAGCCTTTGAAGAACTCGATGCCGCGTTGCTCGCCACTCTAACGCCGGAACGTCGATTGGAGGCAATGAAGTTTGGCGGAATCATAGATTTCACCGGCAGGGATTTTTTGCCGCTGGGCCCTGCGGGGGAGGCTCGGAAATGAAACCCAAGCGCACGCTTGGGCCGCTCTGGCTGTGGCCAGTGACACTCATCATTGTCGGATGGCTCGCGCGCGCCGGATGGCACCTGCGTAGCGAAAATGAAACACTGCGAACTGTGGCTGCCGCGGCGGGCAAGGTCGATGCGTCAATGGGGACGCGGTCAACGCCCGAGCCGATGAACGGGCTTCAGGAGGGAACGGTCCGTGCCGAGGCATTGCGCGACGAGACGCGGCGAGAGATCGCCTCCCGTGAAGCTGCCGAAGCGAAGATCGCCGAACTCGAATCTCACCTGCCCACACGCGACGGCGAGGTGCTCACGTCCTTCGGGCGCATCGAAGAAATGGGTAAGCGCGCTGGCAAAGCCGTTACGTTTCTTGCGCGGCAGGCCGCTGCGCAGACCGCGGCTCAGAAACCGAGAGGAAAGCCCGTGACCGATCTGGATCTGACGAAGGATGAGCAAGCTGCGTTCGCGGAATTCTTCGGCCAACTCGGCGAACTGCGAGCCTTGGAAAACGACCCGCGCGAGATCGCCCGTTTCCAAGCCGCGACGCTGCGCGAAGTGCTCGGCCTCGACGACGCCACATCTGGACGGGTCAGCGCTTTCCTCGAAGCCGAATTCGCGCGCCTCAAGGCGCAGCAGCTAACCGCAAACTTTCGGCCCGAAAACGAGCCGGGCGATTGGTACCGTCGCCGCGACGCCGCGATGACCGAACTCGCCGCTCGGTTGCGCCCACTGCTTCCTGCCAATCACGCGCAACTCCCGTTGCTTCCTGGCATCCTGAGCCTCGGCGGTGGCCTGCGCACCGAGGTCAAATTGAACCCGGACGGCCACGGCACGGTGAATGCGATGCTGCCGCTTTTCCCCAAATGGATGCTGTAGGCTTTGTGATCGCGGGATCTGGCGCCGCTCGATAAACTCATGTCCCTCATTCATGCACCGCCCTCGACGATCTTTATTCATAGGCGCCACGTTTTTCACGGGTGCCGCTCTCTCGCATCTCTACCACGTTTCGTCACGAGAAACGGAGCGTGAAGCGATCCAACGCCGGCAATTTCAACTGGAGACGGCTTTTCAGAATGCTTCTGCAGAGCGCGACCTCCTATCCAACCGTATCGACGGAATTAGCGCTCAAAAGCACACCTTGGAGCAGGAAGTATCTGCGCTCCGTGTGAAGATCGGCAGCCTTTCAAGCACTCAGCGCGAAAAAACAGCCGCCGTCGCCCTGGATACCAAAGACACCCCTTTTTCACGACATGTCGGTCACCTGATCGGTGAGGCTGCGTCGTTAGATCAACTGTTCACGGAGCATCCGCAGAGAGCGATTCCGGAGCTTGCAAAGCTAACCGCGGGAGATTGGTTAAAGGTTACCGAATCTGCGGATCTTCAATCCGAAGATGGACTTCGCAAAGCGATGTCCGAGGCGCGCCGAGCAGGCAAAAAACGCTTTCTTTTGGAAACAGTTGAAGCGCTGAAGGCCTACCAATCCGCAAACTCCAATCAATTCCCCCCCTCCACGGCTGCTTTGGAACCCTATTTTAAGGCGGAGGTTGATCGATCCGCCTTGGCCCGATATCAGGTTCGCCAATTACCAGACGCCTCTTCGGATAGTCAGCTTGCCAAAGGTCAGATGGTTTTGGACGAGATAGCGCCGGTCGATCGCCAGTTCGACAGCCATTTTTACGTCACGGCCCAAAGTTTCTACTCATTTGTTTATGGAACTGGCTTTGAAAGCGGCGACCCCGACAAAACATGGATGCAAAGATAAATTCCCCCGTTGTATTGACTCTCAAAACTAATTGCCTGTCCCCCCGGAACATTGTCCCCGCGGAACATTATTGCCCTCAGATAGACGGCCACTTTTACATTGATGGACTCGCATAAATCGAAAGGCGTGCCAGATTTTGGCGTCATGAATTCACCCACTCCCGCCAAGCGA
>JBILLT010000209.1:0-7701 GCA_044375925.1 Chthoniobacteraceae bacterium
CGTTGCACGAGAACAGGTCGAGTACCCGAGCTCCGGTGGCCATCGACCCGACCCGGATGCGGTTGTCGCGCTGGTCGAGGAAGTGGCCGGTCTTCTGGCCGCGCACCACATCGGCCTCGAAGTGCAGGCCGTGCTCGGTGAACGGCACCGGCTCGACGACCGGCGGCCCGAACAGCGACAGGCCCTCGTGCAGCCCGGGCACCTGCACCTGGCGGGCCAGGCGCAGCACCAGCGACCGGGAGGGCAGCGCCTCGATGATGAGCGGCACCAGCGTGGCGAGATGGGGCACCCACGCCGCCGAGTACAGCTTCAACACGGCGACATGGCCATAGCGGTCGAGTACCAGGCCGGGCAGGCCGTCGTTCTCGCCGTGCACCACCCGGTAGCCGGTGGTGGCGGTAGGTGTGCCCGTCGACGCGGCCAGCGTGCGGCGCCGGGCGACCGCGTCGGCCAGACGGCCACGGAACCAGTCGGCGTCGATGGCGACCGGCTTGCCCTGGTGCAGCACCTTGACGCGGATGGGCGACTCGGGGTCCCACAGGCCGATGGCCACGAACCTGCGGTCGTCGTCGAACACCACTGCCAGGTCGCCGGCCGCGCCCTCGCGGCTGACCGAGATGATGGAGCCGTCGAACAGCCACGGATGCCCGCCCCGCAGGCGGCGCACCGCATCGGGGGTGACCCGCAGCGCCAGACGCGTCTCGGCAGGGCGGGGCAGGGAATCGAGCACGTTCACACCCCTATCGTGCCCGATCCCCGCGGCATCCCGCGGAGCGGGCCCGATAGGGGGATGCGCATCCTGCTCACCAACGACGACGGCATCGATTCGGTGGGGCTGCACATCCTCGCCCGGGCGATGCGTCGCCATGGCGAGGTGGTGATCATCGCCCCCGACCGCGAGTACTCCGGCGCCAGCGCAGCCCTCGGCGCGCTGCACCTCATCCAGCCCGAGGTGTACCGCACCCAGGTGGAGGGCATCGACGAGGCGTGGGCCGTCACCGGCCCGCCCGCGCTGTGCGTGATGTTCGCCCGCCTCGGTGCCTTCGGCGCCCCGTTCGACCTGATCGTCTCGGGCATCAACCCGGGCGCGAACGTGGGTCGCTCGGTGTACCACTCGGGCACCATCGGCGCCGCCTACACCGCCCGCATCGGCAACATCAGCGGTGTGGCCGTCAGCCAGGCCGTCACCGGGTTCGGGGTGGAGGGCCAGGGCTGGGACGAGATGCTCATCGGTCAGAAGTGGCACACCGCGGCGGCGGTGGCCGACGCATTCGTGGAGGGCCTGGTGGCCGACATGCCGTCGGAGCCGGTGGTGGCCAACCTGAACGTGCCCAACTGCGAACTGCACGAGATCGAGGGCTGGCGTCATGCCGCGGTGGGAACCCAGCCGCCGCGGTCGATGTCGAGCGCCACGCTCGAACCCAAGCACGGCCACGACGGGGCCTTCCACGTGCGGATGAGCTGGGGCTCTCAGGTGGAGCTGCCGGTCGACACCGATGGCGGCATCGTCGAGCGCAACAGCGTCGCCATCAGCTACCTCAGCCGCATCACTGCCGACCAGCGCAGCGACCTCGGCCACGCCGAGAAGGCCCTGTCAGGGCTGCTCGGCGCACCGTGACGAGCGACGTCTTCGCCCAAGCGCCCCCGTCGTTGGCCGACGCCGACGTGGCGGCCGGGCTGCGGGTCGACTTCGGGCTGAGCGGCACCCTCACCCCGCTCGACAGCGAACGCGACCGCAACGTGCGCCTCGTCGGGCCCGACGGCGAGTGGGTGGTGAAGGTGGCCAACGTCGCCGAGCACCCGGCCACCCTCGACCTGCAGCACCGGGCGCTCGACCACATCGCCCGGGTCGACCCCACCCTGCCGGTGCCCCGCGTGTGGCACACCATCGACGGTTCGCCGACGGCACGGTGGGCGAGTGATCAGGGCGATCATCTCGTGCGCTGCGTCACCTGGTTACCCGGGCGGCCACTGGCCACCGTGCCCCGCACCGACGCGCTGGAGCGGCATCTCGGCCACACCCTCGGGCGCCTGTCGGCCGCACTGGTCGGCTTCAGCCACCCGGCCGCGTATCGGCCCGACTTCCTGTGGAACCTCGACCGCGCCCAGGACGTGCGGCCGTGGACCGCCGAGATCGCCGACCCCGCCGACCGGGCGCTGGTCGAGCGGGCATTCGACCGCCACCTGCGCCGCGCCGTACCGCTGCTGCCAACGCTGCGCGCCGCCGTCGTGCACCACGATGCGAACGACTACAACGTGCTGGCCGACGGCGACGAGGTGACCGGCCTCATCGACTTCGGCGACATGCTGGTGGCCCGGCAGGTGAACGAACTCGCCGTAGCCCTGGCCTACGCGCTGCTCGACCAGGCCGACCTCGTGGCCGTCACCCGCCGAGTCGTCGGCGGGTACGTGGCCGAGTTCGCCCTCGACGAACGCGAACTGCAGGTGCTGTTCGATCTGGTGGTGGCCCGCCTGGCGATGAGCGTGACCATCTCGTCGCACCGTGCCCGTGACTTCGCCGACAACGAGTACCTGCTCGTCTCGCAGGCACCTGCGCTGCGCCTGCTGCGCCGCCTGATGGCGGTGCGCCCCGAGTTCTGGCACTTCGTCGCCCGCGATGCGGCCGGCCTCACCCCGGTGCCACGTCACGACGCGATCGTCGCCTGGATGCACTCGCCCGAGTGCCGCCCCGGGCCGGTGTTGCCGTTCGACCTCACCCGTGCCGGCCGCCTGCTGCTGAGCCTGGCCGACGGTGCCCCGGGCACCGAGCATGCCGCCGATCCCGTGGCCTACGAGGCGTGGATGCGAGCCGAACTGGACGCCCGCGGCGCCGTGGTGGGTGTAGGCGCCTACGACGAGGACCGCGCCTGCTACCAGGGCGACCAGTTCCGTACCGATGCGCCCGAACCGCGGTCGGTGCACGTGGGCATCGACCTGTTCATCGACGCCGACACGCCGGTGCGCGCCATGCTGCCCGGCACCGTGCTGAGCGTGGTCGACAACGATGCCGCCTACGACTACGGCCCGACGGTGGTGCTGCAGCACGAAGCCGGCGACGCGGGCCCGTTCTGGGTGCTGTACGGGCATCTGTCTCGCCGCACGCTCACCACCGTGCAACCCGGCCAGCAGGTGGCCGCTGGCGATGTGGTGGGCTTCATCGGCGACCACACCGTCAACGGCGGCTGGAGCCCGCACGTGCACGTGCAGGTGATGACCGATCTGCTGGCCGACGACGACGGTGTGTTCCACGGCAACTTCGAGGGCGCGGGCGAGCCGAGCCGGATGAGCATCTGGCGCTCGATCGTGCCCGACGCCAACGCTCTCATCCGCCTGGCACCGGAGACGTTCACCCAGCCGGCGCCACCCACCGACGAGTTGCTCGCGGCGCGGCGCGCCCATCTCGGGCCGAGCCTCAGCATCAGCTATCGCCGCCCGCTCACGATCGTGCGCGGCGAGGGCGCGTACCTGGTCGACGCCACCGGCCGCGGCTATCTCGATTGCGTGAACAACGTGTGCCATGTGGGCCACACCCACCCGCACGTCGCCGGCGCCCTGGCCCGCCAGGCGGCGGTGCTGAACACCAACACGCGCTACCTGCACCCGCTGATCGGCCGCTACGCCGAGCGCCTCACGGCGCTGTTCCCCGAACCGCTGCGGGTGGTGTACTTCGTCAACTCCGGCAGCGAGGCCACCGAACTGGCCCTGCGCATCGCCCGTACGGTCACCGGTCGCCGCGACGTGGTGGCGGTCGACTGGGGCTACCACGGCAACACCGCGGCCGCCATCGAGGTGAGCGCCTACAAGTTCAACCGCAAGGGCGGCGCAGGCAAGGCCGACCACGTGCACCTCGCCGAACTGCCCGACCCGTACCGGGGTCGGTTCGGTGCCGATGTGCCCGACGCGGGCGAGCGGTACGCCGAGTCGGTGCGCGACGCGCATCCGGCGCCGGCGGCGTTCATCGCCGAGTCGATCAGCGGCTGCGGCGGGCAGGTGGTGTTCCCTCAGGGCTACCTTGCCGCGGCCTATGCGCACGCCCGAGCCGCGGGTGCGCTGTGCATCGCCGACGAGGTGCAGGTGGGTTTCGGCCGCGTGGGTGCAGCGATGTGGGGCTTCGAACTGCAGGGTGTGGTGCCCGACATCGTCACCCTCGGCAAACCGATGGGCAACGGCCATCCACTCGCCGCCGTGGTCACCACTGCCGAGATCGCGGCCGCCTTCGCCAACGGGATGGAGTTCTTTTCCACGTTCGGCGGCAACCCGGTGAGCTGCGCAGTGGGCATGGCCGTACTCGACGTGATCGAGGGCGAGGGCCTGCAGGCGCGGGCGCGCGACGTGGGCGGGATGTTGCTCGACGGTTTCGTCGACCTGCAGGCACGGCACGAGGCGATCGGCCATGTGCGCGGTGTGGGCATGTATCTCGGCGTCGACCTTGTCGTCGACAGCGCCACGCGAGAGCCGGCTACCGCACTGGCTGCCGACGTGTCGAATGCTCTGCGCGAGCGAGGTGTGCTGGTCAGTACCGACGGTCCGGCCGACAACGTGCTGAAGATCAAGCCGCCGATCGTGTTCGACCGAGATGAAGCCGACGTGCTGCTGGCCGAACTCGACGCAGTGTTGACGCGACTGGGCTGAGCCCGGTCAGGTCTCGACGAAGCGGCGCACGGCGATGATGCGCTCCGACGGCGGCAACGGACCCTCGCGCACCACGTCGCCCGGTCGTGGCGCGTGCACCCAGCGGGTGGTGCTGATCGCGATGCCCACGTGGCTGATGACCCCGGGGTTGCGGCTCGAGTACATGAACACCAGGTCGCCGGCCTTGATCGGCTCGACGGTCCAGTCGACGGCGCGACCCTGCTTCGACTGGGCGAGGCTCTGGTGCGTCAAACTGACGCCGATCTGCTTGTAGCTGGCCAGGGTGAGGCCCGAGCAGTCGAACGTGTCGGGTCCGGCGGTGAAGAACTGGTAGGGCTTGCCCACCTGGGCCTTGGCGAACGCGACGACGGTGTCGATGGGCGTCGCCGCCGGTGCCGGTGCGGGCACGGTGGTGGCGGGCACGGTGGTGGCGGGCACGGTAGTGACCGGGACGGTGGTGGCCGGAACAGTGGTGGCCGGGACGGTGGTGGCCGGAACGGTGGTGGCCGGCGGGGCGGGTGCGACCGGCGTGGCACCGGGGGGCAGCAGCAGCGTGTCGCCGGGGCGCAGCACGGCCTCGAGTGTGATGCCGTTCAGCTTCAGGATCGCGCCGTACTTGAGCCCGTACCGGGCCGCGATGCCGAGAAGTCCGTCGCCCGATTGCACCGTGTAGCTCACCGGCCGTTGCGCCGCCGAGGGCACCACGGTGGACGCGACCGGGGGCGCGGGCGTCGCCTTCGTCGAGAGCTTGGTGGTGGGTACTGTCAACACGTCGCCCGGGTACAGCGGGCTGGTGGGGGTGAGTCGATTCACCGTCAGCAGGTCGCGGAAACCGACGTTCAGCTTCTTGGCGATGCCGAGCAGGTAGTCGCCGGGCTGCACCGTGTACACGGTGGGGGCCGTCCGGCTGGCGAGCACCCCGCTCGCTGCCTGCACCGGGGCAGCAACTGGAAGGAGGAAGCACAGGGCAGATGCCGCTGTCGCACACAGCGTGATTCGGCGCATGGAGATCTATCGGCCGCGACCCGCGCGAACTTGAGTGTTTCTTGACCGGATCAGTTGTCGAGGTCGGGGCGGCCCGAACCGGTGAGCGTGAGGACGCCCTCGACGAACATCGGCGAGCCCGACAGATCGACGGTGCGTTCGTCGAACGCACGACCCACCTCGTAGGTGGACGCTCCGGCGGCGCGCATGTCGGCAGCGAGTGCCGCCTCGGTGGCGGTGGTGGCGGCAGCCAGGGCGTTGTCGAGCGAGGTGTGTATCGACGGGGTGGGGCCGGCGTGCACCAGGAACTGGCCGATCTGCGGTGCGCTGATGGTGCACGTGCGGGTGATGCGTACCCGCCCGACCACGGCCCCGACGGCGTTGGCCACCCCAGCGTGGCCCGGCACCACGGCCTCGGTGCCGAGCAGGTGGGCGACGGCCGGGTAGTAGGTATGGGCCGAGGCACCGAGCGCCACCAGGGGCAGGTCGAGGCCGATGTCGACACGCACCGCAGTGAAACGGCGGTCGAGCGCGGCCTGCACCAAGGCAGTACCCACGGTGCCTGCGGGCTGCCCGTCGTACTGGAACGCTGCCGCCAGCACGGCTTCGGCCGAGCGGCGCACCAGGGTGTCGATGGTGAGGCGGGCAACGCCGGCCGCGTCGTCGGCGATGGGTCGGCCGAGCCGGTCGCGGCGGCGGGCGAACACGGTGGCGGCCAACTCGGCGATGCGCGGGTCGAACGTGCGCTGGATGCCCAGCACGTGGCTGGCGTCGGTGGGCGTGAAACCCGCCAGGCGCAGCAGGCCGCGGCGCACCAGTCGGTCCACGGCGCGCTGCGCCGTGGCGTTGTTGACGATGCCGCTGGCAGGGGCGATGTGGCCCTCCATCGCGTCGAGCACCTTGCGCTCGGCCGGCTCGAGTCCGGTCGGCCAAGTGCCGGGGCGGGTGGCCAGCAGGACGAGGCCGTCGGTGTCGGCCGGGGTGTCGGCGGCTACCTGGCGCTCGAGCATCGCCGTCAGCCAGTCGTGTTCGCTGGCCGCCAGGCTGCACAGAGGCACGATGCGACGTGGTCCGATGAGCAGCACGGGCCCGGCGGCGCGGTCGTCGTGGCGTACCTCACTGTCGCCGCCGAGGCCGTGGGTGAACATGGCAACGGCAGCAACCATCGTCTGGTGCCCGCCCACCGTCGCGCCCTCCTGGCTGACGGTCGGGGCGCCGGCGCGCAGCACGGCGATGTCGGTGGTGGTGCCGCCGATGTCGGAGATGATGGCGTCGTCGAGGCGGGTGAGGTGGGCGGCACCCACCAGGCTGGCGGCAGGCCCCGACAGAATGGTCTCGATCGGACGCTCGCTCACGAAGGCCGCCGATACGAGCGAGCCGTCGCCGCGCACCACCATCACGGGGGCGTGGATGCCCCGCTCGACGAGGGTGCGTTCGGTGGTGGCGACGAGGTCGTGGATGATGGGGACGAGGCGGGCGTTCAGCACTGCCGTGACGGCACGCTTGGGGCCGTTCAGCTTCGCCGAGAGCTGATGACTGCAGCTGACGGGCTTGCCCGTGCGGGCGCGCACCAGGGCTGCCGCAGCCAGTTCGTGCTCGGCGTTGCGCACGCTGAACTGGGCCGTCACGGCAAAGCCGTCGACCCGGTCGGCCACGTCGTCGAGCCACGCACCGAGTGCGTCGAGGTCGAGCGGTGCGATGGGTGAGCCGTGCGAGTCGTGCCCGCCGGCCAGGAACACGGCCGGATCGCCGGCCAGCGCTGCGGCCAGGCCGGCCCGTTCCAGCACCGCTTCGTCGAACCCGATGATGACCGCGCCCACCGGGCGCCCGCGGCCTTCGACCAGGGCATTGGTGGCGAGCGTGGTCGACAGCGACACGAGTTCGATGCGTGCCGGTTCGACGCCCGCCTCGTGGAGCACGGCGTCGAGGGCGCCGAGGATGCCGATCGCCAGATCGTGGTGGGTGGTGGGCGATTTCGCCGTGGCCACCACCGTGGAGGTGGCCTCGTCGTACACCACCGCGTCGGTGAACGTGCCCCCTGTGTCGATACCGAGCAGGAGTGAGCGACTGGGGGAGGAGGGCGAA
>JBILLT010000038.1:0-28929 GCA_044375925.1 Chthoniobacteraceae bacterium
AGCCGCTCCGAGGGCATCCTGTTCGTAATATCGGCCCCGTCCGGAGCCGGCAAAAGCACTTTGCTCAACGGGATACGCCATTACGGTGACTTTGAATACTCCGTCTCTTGCACCACTCGCTCGCCGCGGCCCGGCGAACGGAACGGAACCGACTATCACTTTCTAAGCCGCGCAGAATTCGAATCTGAAATTCAAGCCGGCAACTTGTTGGAGTGGGCGGAGGTTCACGGAAATTACTACGGCACGCGGCGAAGCGAAGTAACCGGCCGACTCGGCATAGGCATCGATGTGTTGGTCGACGTGGATGTGCAGGGAGCGAGGAGCATCCGCGCATGCGCGGATACCAGCATCGTGAATTCATTGACCGACATTTTTCTCGCACCCCCGAGCATGGAGGACCTCGAGCGGCGCCTCCGGAAGCGCGGAACCGAGACCGAGGAACAGGTCTCCATTCGCCTCAGAAATGCCTCACGCGAAATGAGTTGCTGGAACGAATATGAGTACATCATCGTCAGCGGTTCGCCTGAGGAGGACCAGTACAATTTTCGGGCGATCATGACCGCGGAACGGATGAAGGTCCGGCGATCTCGAGTTCCGCTGGCGGGTTAGTGCCGACGCGTTGCGATACCAGAACCCGACCATGAACACACCCATTGTTGTCCTCGGAGTGAGCGGATCGATTGCCGCGTACAAAGCCGCCGATATCGCGAGTCAGCTGGTGAAACTCGGATGCGACGTGCGCGTTGTGATGACGGAGAACGCGACGCGATTCATCACACCATTGACTCTGCACACTCTCTCACGGAACCAAGTTGTTGTATCCAAACAAAATACAAACAAAGACTGGAAGCCGACGCACATTGCTCTCGCGGATTCCGCCGCGCTTGTATTGATCGCGCCGGCGTCGGCAAACGTGATCGCAGAACTCGCGAACGGATTCGCGAATCATCCACTCACAGAAATCGCACTCGCGACACGCGCACCGATTCTCATCGCGCCGGCGATGAACGGAAAAATGTGGGAGCATCCCGCAACACGCCGGAATGTCGATACTCTTAAATCTTTTGGAGTAAATATGATAGGACCTTCGGAGGGAACGCTTGCGTGCGGATACGAGGGACTTGGAAGACTCGCTGAGACTCCGGAAATCATCGCGGTCGTGCGCGATATTCTCTGCATTTGAACGCAGCGCGCGTTCATTCCCGTTACAAAAACTTTTTGAGTTTGTAACAATTCCGTTGACGCACTTGCTCGAAACTCATATCGAGTGGCGCGTCAGACCAAGTTCTGATCGTCAGAAAATTTGCCCGCCACCACGGGTGGAAAGGGGGTGTTAAAACATGTCAAAGACCGCTCCGAAAAAAGCAGCAGCGAAAAAAGCTCCGGCTAAGAAGGCAGTTGCAAAGAAGGCTCCGGCCAAAAAAGCAGTAGCAAAGAAAGCCCCGGCGAAAAAGGCAGTTGCGAAGAAAGCTCCGGCCAAAAAAGCCGCGGCGAAGAAGGCTCCAGCTAAGAAAGCAGCAGCGAAGAAAGCCCCTGCGAAGAAAGGTAAGTAATTGAGCTTTCGAGCGACCTCTGAGCAGATCCGGTGACAGACTGGTTCCCCTCAATGGAGTTTTAAAGTGGGAGGAGAATGCTAATTCTCCTCCCATTTTCTTTTACAGAGTTCATCCGATGGAAAAAGGTGTAAGCATGTCCACCCCTTTGTCAGTAGCCAGCGCCGCAGCCCGCAAGGCGGGCGAACTCATCCGAAGTGAATTTGGAAAGCCGCTTGAAGTCGCCGGGATGTACGCACACGACATCAAGCTCGACCTCGACGTAAAGTCGCAGGAGCTTATCACCAAGGTACTTCTAGACGCTTTTCCAGACCACGCAATCTATGGCGAAGAAGGCATCGCAGGCAACCAGTCCAGCGACTACCAGTGGATCGTGGACCCCATTGATGGAACGGTGAACTTCTTTTATTCGATCCCCCATTTCTGCGTTTCCATCGCGCTCAGGCACGCGGGCGAGATCTGCGTGGGGGTCATCTATGATCCGATGCGCGACGAACTGTGGGCGGTTGAGAGGGGCGGCCCGGCGACACTGAACGGCGCCCCGATCCGTGTGAGCACGCGCGCAATCATTGGGGATTGCGTCGTGTCGGTGGGGATGTCCAAGTCGGCTGCAGTGATCACGAATGCGACTCAGGTGCTTGAAAAGTTTGCGAAGAAAGCGCGCAAATGCCGACTCATGGGTAGCGCGGCTCTAGACTTGGCATACGTCGCCTGCGGAAGGCTGGACGCCTACATTGAACAATCCGTAAGTCTCTGGGATGTGGCGGCCGGCAAAATCCTGGTTGAATCCGCAGGTGGGCGATTCGAATCCACACCTCGCGGCGACCAACCGGACAAGATCAGCGTCCGGGCTTGGAACGGCGCAGTCGACATTGCGATCGAATGAGCAGAGAAGATCAACCATCTTGGCTGCCGCTATCGGGCATCGGCTACGATGTACACGCGTTTGCGCAGGACAGACCGCTCGTGCTCGGCGGCGTTGAAATTCCGTTTCACAAAGGACTGGACGGACATTCGGACGCGGATGTGCTCTGCCATGCAATCGCAGATGCGATCCTGGGCGCTGTTGGCGAGCGCGATATCGGGCATCACTTCCCAAACACCGACGATGCGTATCGCGGGATCAGCTCGATCGAGCTGCTTCACCGCGTCGCCGCCATCCTTACCGCGCGCGGCGCTCGATTGATGAATATTGACTCAACTTTGATCGCAGAAGCCCCGAAGGTGGGGCCGCATGTGGCTAAAATGCGCGCTAATATCTCTCAGGCTCTTGGAATCTCATGCGAACGCGTTGGGGTGAAAGCGACAACCAACGAACGGATGGGGTTCGTGGGCCGGGAAGAAGGCATTGCGGCATTCGCCGTGGCCAGCGTCATCATGCTTCAGCCCGCTGCCGACCCTCGATCAAGCATCTGACCAGCCCCCATGGACCTGCGCCTATTCAATTCCCTGACGCGCTCGATTGAACCTTTCCGCCCGCTCGACCCAAAGGGCGAGGAGGTAAAAATGTACACCTGCGGTCCAACGGTTTACAACTACGCGCATATCGGAAACTTCCGAGCCTATATTTTTGAGGATCTCCTGCAGCGCCACCTTGAGGCCCGCCGGTTCAAGGTACAAAGGGTCATGAACCTCACGGATGTCGACGATAAGACGATCCGCGGTTGTCGCGTGATGGGCGTGAGGCTCAGCGAGTTTACCCAACGCTACAAGGACGCTTTCTTCGAGGATCTTTCTGCATTGAGGATCAAACGCGCGTCCCACTTCCCGGCTGCGACAGAGCCCCAATACATCCAGCGGATGATTGAAATGATCTCATTTCTTGAATCCGAGGATTTCGCTTATAAAGCCGACGACGGTTCCGTTTACTTCCGCATCTCCCGATTCGCGGACTACGGCAAACTCGCGCATCTCAATCTTGATGAACTTCGGCCCTCGGGAAGGATCAACACAGACGAGTACGAAAAAGAGTCGATCGGCGACTTTGCGCTTTGGAAAATCTGGAATGAGGAGGACGGCGATGTGTGGTGGGAGAGCCCTTGGGGGCGCGGCCGTCCGGGCTGGCACATCGAGTGCAGCGCAATGGCGACTGCGCTACTCGGGCCCGAGCTAGATATTCATTGCGGCGGCGTCGACAATCTCTTCCCCCACCACGAGGCGGAAATAGCACAATCGGAATGCTTCACCGGCAGAAAATTTGTCAAATACTGGCTGCATTGCGCCCACCTGCTCGTCGACTCGCAGAAAATGAGCAAATCCGCGGGCAATTTTTACACGCTGAGGGATCTTATCGAGCGGGGCTACTCAGGCCGTGAGATCCGCTATGCGCTGATCAGCGTTCACTACCGTCTGCCGCTCAACTTTACACTCGCAGGACTCGACGGGGCGCGCTCCGCACTCTCGCGGATCGATTCGTGGGTTCAGCGCCTTCAAGAGCGGGCGCAGTCTGCATCACCCGACCAAGTTCAGCCGTCTCCAGAGTTGGAATCCTTTCTGAATGCACTCGACGACGACTTGAACATTTCCGGCGCTCTGGCCTGTCTCTTCGACTGGATTCGGGACACGAACCGGACGATGGATCTTGGAGAACTCTCCGAGAATCAGGCGGCGCGATGCCTGGCGGATTTCTCGGTCATGAACTCCATCCTTGCCTGCGAGGCAACCCAAACGGAAGTTCCGCCGGAAATCACCCAGCTCTTGGAAGAGCGCCAAAAAGCGAGGGCTGCCAAAGAGTGGCAGCTCTCAGACCAATTGCGCGACAAAATCCTCTCCTTAGGCTGGACGCTCAAAGACACGAAGCAAGGGCAACAAGTCTCGCGAAACTCTTGATCCGGGAGGCAGCCTGTTTTTAGCTCTGCCAGCTGAACCCGGCAGCGACTCCCTTCATTCCCCGCCTCCATCCCAATGCCATCATCCTTTCCTGCAGAGCTATTCCTCGATCTTCAACATTCGGAGCATCAGAGGCTTTTCGAGAACAGCGTGCACGTGTGGGATGCACTCTCGCAGATCAGCAGCTACCTTCAATTCCGTCTCAAGCCCGGAATCCATGGCCGATTAATCGGCAAACCATTCATCAGCGGCGCGGTCTTCATTGGACAAGGCACGGTCATCGAACAGGGGGCGATGATCAAAGGCCCCGCGTGGATCGGTGAAGGATGTGAGATCCGCAACGGCTGTTACATCCGTGAAAATGTGATCGTCGGCTCGGGTTGCATCCTCGGAAACTCGTGCGAATTCAAAAACTCCATCCTGCTCGATGAGGTTCAAGTCCCGCATTTCAATTATGTGGGGGACTCCATTCTCGGATTTCGTTCGCACCTTGGCGCGGGAGTCGTGCTGTCCAACGTACGCTTAGACCACGCGGAGATCCTCGTGTCGGACAACCACGGGGGCTTTGTGCCGACAGGATTGCGAAAATTTGGAGCTGTGGTCGGGGACCGCGCCGAGATTGGCTGCAACTCCGTCATCAATCCGGGCTCCCTGATCGGGCGTAATTCCGTGATCTATCCCGGAACGCAATGGCGCGGAAATCTGGCCGAGAACTCGATCGCTAAAACCCTGCAAACTCAGCAGGTGATCCAAAAACTCCCGAAATAACCTGCTCTAAACGACTGTACGTCCGCAGGGATCGCGTTTAGTTTTCTCAGACACATTCCATTCACCATGTCCCAGTTGCCCCAAACTTCCTCCCCGACCAATCAGGACAACAGCTTCGACCTGCTTGAGTTTTGGATTCGCCACAAGGCGTCCATCCGGGCTGTTGCGATTCTTTTCAGTGCAGCCCTTGTTGGTTACGGCGCATTCTCATGGATTGAGAAGCAACAAGAGACTGCAGCAGCGGAAGCCTTCGCTTCTGCAAAATCCGCTGAAGAGCTCAACGGTTTCATTTCCGCCCACAAGGGATCTGCGCTCAGCGGAAACGCAGCGTTGCTACTCGCGGGCAAGCAACGTTCGGACGGAAAGTTTGATGAGTCGATTAAAACCCTCCAAGACTTCACGACACGTTATCCGCAACATCCGCTGGCTGGAGCGGCAAAATTAAGTGTCGCGGCGACGCTGGAGCAGCAGTCAAAAACAGAGGAGGCTCTAGACCATTACCGCCGGGTGGTTTCAATGGATCCACGGGGCTTCGCTGCCCCGGCTGCACACTTGAGAATCGCCAGGATTCTTCGTTCCCAAAACAAAGTGGACGAAGCCAAGGCCGCTTACGAAACACTGCAATCCCAATTCCCACGCTCCTCTTTCGCCAACGAGGCGCTGCTCGAAAGTCAGGAACTGATCACCCCGTTGTCTGGAATCGACCCTGAACTCACGCCGAATCTGCTCCTGCCCACGACGCCATCCACGCCATCCACACCCACGGGTTCATCCGGTGCAACCACAACGCCAGCGGTGACCCCAGACAAAGTGCCCCCAGTCCAAGCCACCGTCGTCCAACCGGTCCAACCGGTCCAACCAATCCAACCGAAGGCCGGAGCCCCAGTCGACGCGGCACCAGCCAAGGACAAGCCATCGCCCCCTGCGGAGCCCGGCGCGCCAAAAGCCCAGTAGAGCGAAACAAATCGAAGAGCTTGGGGAAATCAACCACGCCTGCGCGGTCTGCGCGGCTGCAAATCTATCTGCGGTTGATGCAGGGCCTCTTCGTCTCCCTCGTGCTCCGTCATCCTTGCCGCAGGTGGAAAGTCACCAAAATCCTGCGCTGGTAGTGTCTGTGATCCTTGGCCTCCGCCGGGGAACCAAGTGCGTTCATCGAGGCGCTGCAATTCCTTCGGAAACTCCTGTCCGATATTCAACGATCCGGAGAAAATCCCGCCCTTCTCAACATTGATTGAGCGCGCGTAGATGGTGCCCTCCAAAAAACCTTTGCGTGCGATCGTGACTCTTCCGTCACAGACAAAAGTTCCGCGCGTTTTTCCCTCGATCAGCATCACCCGTGCGTGAACGGGCGCCGTGAAATCCACATCCGCCTTCGAGTGCACAACGAGTCTTCCCGCATCAACCTCGCCCTCGTAGTGACCGGCCATTCGAACGTTCGCTTCCTCCGTGCAAACAATCCTGCCGCGGAACCGCCCTTCGACACGCGCTGTCCCGCACAGTATCCGGGGACTCGCAACGTCGGCAGTCGGGGACAGATGAACAAGTCCCTGAGTTTGAATCGAGCGCGCGAACGGGCCGGCGATTCGGAAGTCCCGAATGTCCACATAAGACCCGCATGTCGGGCACAGACTGGATTGAGCCGAAGTCGAGACCTCGTGCCGCTGCCTGCAGCTAAAGCAGGTAACCCCGCGCGTTTTTTCACGCGCGACCATCTTTCCGATTTTGTCTAGGAAAGAGGGCGGTTTGAGGCTGGCCACCTCCTTGGCAAGGAGCTTTTCAATCGAGTAGTGCTGACCGCACTGTCTGCAAAAAGTACTCCTTGCCGAGACTGGTTCGAGCTGGCTGTAACCGCAATGCGGGCAGTCTGCACCGATCTTGTCGGGCGGTTGCTTGCGAGTATTGGCCACGGAGGCCCGGATGGGTTAGCGAGGGCCGCCAAGGCCGGTCGCTGGACGGTTGTCTGGAGTGCGGACGATCTCCGGTGTTTTCATCGCGATGCGGTTGGGAGTCACCTCTGATTTGCCCACGAAAGTTGCGCCGTCCTCGATGACAAGGCGCGATGCTTTCAAATCCCCCTGCAACACCGCGTGACTGCGCAGTTCGCACCGTTCTTCGACGGTGATGTTGCCGTGCACCTTGCCAAGAACGGTCACACTTTTGGTTTTAATTTCCCCGCGAATCTCGGCGTTTTCACCGACGGTCAGCGTTCCCTGACTGGAGATTTCACCCTCCACCTTTCCGTCGATGGTCAGATCATTTTGAAATTTAATGGATCCTTTGATCTCCACGTCGGAGGCCAGAGTGTTCTTGGACGGTATTGCGCTGATATTGTCGGACATGATTAAGGGTGGTTGGGTGGTTTTGTGCTGGTGCTACTCTTTGAATCGGCTGATGAGACTCCGAAAAATCCGGTTGATCCTCAACTCGACCACTACTAGGGGCTGCCTCGCGCATCCTAACCCGCGGAAGGTGCGGCTGCCAGCCCCCGGAAGCAATCTATTGCCGGCCAAAAGACTGTCAACGCCGGCCTAGCAAGTAATGCCGGAAGCCTGATTTTGAGACAGTTGCGGAAGGGCGGCCGTACCGGGATTGCTTTCAAGGCCATTCTGCGCGATTCATGGGAGCGCAATGAGCTCAAATCCATCAAAATCCATCCTCGAAATCCGGAATATGTCCGTTGTTCGGAACGGAAATCGGATTCTCAGAAAACTGAGCTGGTCGATTCACAAGGGCGAACACTGGGCCATCCTCGGGCCCAACGGCTCCGGCAAATCCTCGTTGTTATCAGCGCTCGCAGGCTACCTGACGCCCACCGAAGGAGAGTGCTCGGTGCTGGGCGAAACTTTTGGAGAGACGGATTGGAGGGAGGTGCGCGCACATTTAGGGGTCGTATCGTCCACTGTCGCAGCAATGGTGCCGCCGGAGGAGCCGACTGCGAACACCGTGCTCACGGGACGCAACGCCGGCATCGGCCTCTGGGGGGAGCCATCGGAGGAGGATTTGGAAGAGGCACGCCTCTGGCTCAAGCGGGTAGAACTCAAAGGATTGGAGGATCGCCTCTGGGAAGTGCTGAGTCAGGGTGAGAAACAGCGCGTGTTGATTGCGCGGGCGTTGATTTCAAAACCCTCGATTCTGGTTCTTGATGAGCCGTGCGCAGGCCTAGACCCGGTCGCACGCGAGTCGTTTCTGGCCTTTTTAGACCGACTGATCCACCCGGAAAGCAAACGCCCCCATCACCCCTCGGTGGTACTCGTCACCCATCACGTCGAGGAAATCACCCAGAGCTTCACCCACGCGTTGCTCATGAAGGAGGGGAAAGCCTACGAAGCCGGTCCTATCCACAAGACCCTGAGGTCGAAAGCGCTCTCCAAAGTTTTCAAGACACCGGTTGAGCTCAAGTCGAGGAAAGGACGTTTCTTCATGAAAGTTCCGCCGCCATCCCGCGGAATTCTCTGATCCAGCGGATGGAGGCGGAACCAAGCAGGCTGGCGACCTTGACGCTGCCGCGTTTCCTCAGAGCGCTCTTGCTCTCCAGCGGACGGCACTCTAGCGTTAGGACCACGCAATGAAGAAAATAGAAGCCATCATCAAGCCCTTCAAAATTGAAGATGTCAAAGAAGCCCTCGGCGAAGCGGGGATCGAGGGGATGACCCTTACCGAGGTGAAAGGGTTCGGCCGCCAGAAAGGGCACACGGAAATTTATCGTGGGAGCGAATATACGGTGGATTTTCTGCCCAAGATGAAAATCGAAATCGTAGTGCCCGACTCACAGGTTGAAAAAGTCACCCAAACCATCGTGAAGTCCGCCAAGACTGGAAAAATCGGCGATGGAAAGGTGTTTGTCCTGCCGATCGAAGAAGTCATCAGGATACGAACCGAAGAGCGCGGCGAAGCGGCGGTCTGAGGCAGGATTTCAAATCGAATTTTAGATGCCAAGCACTCAGCCTGAGATCGCTCTTTTCGCCACGCGGATCGGGCGCTGAATCACACCCGCTCTGCTGTGCTTCCAAACTGGCTCTCCGCAATTGTTTTCGGACTGATCGAAGGATTGACGGAATTCATCCCCGTCTCGTCCACTGGGCATCTCCTGCTGGCGCAGATTTGCTTGCCCCGTCAAAGCGACCTTTTCAACGTTGTCATCCAATCGGGCGCGGTGCTCGCGGTGCTTCCTCTGTTTAAGGATCGTCTTTTGCAACTCCGGGACCTTCGTTCACCGGAAGGCCGCTCCCTGCTCGGCCTCATTTCAATCGCATTTTTCGTCACCGCCGCCGGCGGGCTACTTCTCGAAAAACTGGATTTCAAGCTTCCGGAAAATCCAAAACCCGTGGCACTGGCACTCATCATCGGAGGGTTGCTTTTCCTTGTTTCAGAGCGAATCCTCAGGTCGCGCGTTTTATCCGCACAGTGCTCAAAGCCGGTGGCGCTTCTTGTCGGGGTCGCCCAACTAGTCGCCGCAATTTTCCCGGGCTCCTCGCGTTCGGGCGCGACCATCATTGCGGCGATGCTTGCCGGAACGGGACGCGCCGCCGCCACCGAGTTTTCTTTTCTTGTGGGAATCCCCACGCTACTCGCCGCCTCCGGATTGAAAATCCTGAAGGCGCTAAAACACGGCGCACAGGAAGACTGGGGCATGCTGATCCTTGCAACCTTGGTTGCAGCCGCGGTCTCGTTCGTCTCGGTGAAATGGCTGCTGAGATTCGTGCAGAGCCATTCCTTTGCGAGCTTCGGAGCGTATCGAATCGTTCTCGGCGCCGCGATACTCTGGTTGCTTTAAACCTCTTCCTTGAACGCCCTTGAAGCTGTCTGAGATTCAGTCGACGTTGCGTGACCTAAACGCGCCTCCCACCAAGAGTCTGGGACAGAATTTTCTTCATGACCGCAATCTCGCAGAGTGGACAGTCGCGCAACTCGAAATTGAACCCGGCGATCGATGGCTCGAGATCGGCCCGGGACTTGGCTCACTGACGGACTTCGCGCTCCAACGGTCCGGCAATGGCGTTCTGATCGAAAAAGACGACCGTTTGATCTCGTTTTTGCGGAACCGATTCCCCAGCCTCGAAGTCGTGCACGGCGACGCCTCCCGTTTTGATGTGCGGGATTTGCAAAAGCACGGCTCTGTAAAGGTTTTTGGAAACCTGCCGTACTATGTTTCCAGCCAGATCCTCTTCAACTTCACCACAGAGACCGCACCCGTCGTCAAACTGGTGTTCACTCTACAGCGTGAGCTCGCGGAACGTCTGGCTGCATCAGATTCAACCAAGGCTTACGGGGCCCCGACGGTACTCATCGGTAGAACATGGAAGGTTCAACTGCTAAGAACTCTTCCTCCCAGCGTGTTTTCACCTGTTCCAAAAGTTGACTCGGCTGTTGTAACACTCACCCGAAGGGGTGCCGATGAAATGCCCGCATGCGACGGATCAAGATTCAGCGAGCTTGTGAAACTCGGGTTTTCACAGCGGCGCAAACAGCTCGGCAACCTGATTTCCGGAGCGCTTGCCGAATGGAGAAACGCGTTCGACACGCTGTCGATTCCTCAAACCGTCCGCGCCGAAAACCTTTCGATTCCCCAGTGGTGCCAACTCGCTGCGTGGTCCGAGCATGGACCGTCCCACTGCTCGCAGCACGGTGCTCAAGACGTACACGGCGAAATATTCGATATCGTTGACAAGAAGGACCGCATCATCGGCCAAGGCTCCCGACATGAGGTTCACAGCAAAAAACTCCTGCACAGAGCGGTCCATGTCTTTGTGTTTAACAAAAAGCACGAGTTGTTTCTTCAACGGAGATCCAGATGGAAGGACGTGTGCCCGCTTCTGTGGGACTCAAGCGCTGCCGGTCATGTCGACTCCGGACGCGATTACGACGAAACAGCGAAACGTGAAGCCCGCGAGGAACTCGGCGTGGATGTGACGCCTGTATTTGCAGGACGCATTGAGGCGTGCGAAAACACCGGCCACGAATTCGTGAATCTTTACCAAGCGCAGCACGAGGGCCCGTTCATTTTACCTCCAGCAGAGATCGATTCGGGTGAATGGTTCTCCCAAGAGCAGATCAAGGAATGGATCGCTGCGCGCCCTTCGGATTTCGCGCCGGGCTTTCTGAGTTGCTGGGCCGTCTGGATTGATTCGCAGGCGGAGTTCAAAAACCGTCCGGCGATCTGAACGCACCGGCTGTCAATCCCCGGCAGCATTTCAAACGCCTAGAGCTTCTTGTCGCTGCGGGCGCTGCGCAAGTGGATGGTTTTATACTCCAAATCATGCACCGCGCGGATGTAACGGACCGTACGACTGCGCGCCCTCATGAGTACTGAGGTTGTGACTGCTTTCTTGCCCGTCACTTTCACGCCGGGCAGAAGCGGACTATCGCTGATCCCCGTCGCACAGAAAATTGAGCTCTCCCCCGAAACCAGATCATCCACGCCAAAAACTTTGTCCAACTCCTCCGGTCCCACCTCCTCGAGAATCTGGGCGCGCTCAGTTTCGTCCCGCGGCCACATTTGAAGAAGCATTCCACCACCAAGCGCCTTGAGCGCTGCCGCGGTGAGAATGCCCTCGGGCGACCCTCCGATCCCGAAGTACAGGTCCACGCCTGAATCCAGCATGGATGGCGAAACCGCCGCTGTGATGTCGCCATCCGAAATGAGCCGAAGCGCCGATCCGGCACGGCGAATCTCCCGTATCAAGTTCTCGTGACGGGGACGATTCATGGTCATCACCACCAATTCCGGCACGCGCTTCCCGAGGGCGTCTGCGACCAGAGCGAGCGTTTTTTCCAACGGCGCATCCAGCGTCAATGGCTGCATGCCCTTGCTGATCGCACGCACCACATCGGGTCCGAACGCCAGTTTCTTTGAGTAAAACGCCGGCAGGTTCCGCATTGCGCGTCCGTTGCCAGAATTAGTCTGGCTCGCCGCGATCACGGAAATCGAATTTGGCAGTCCATTTGCGATATTCGAGGTGCCGTCGATTGGATCCAGCGCGATGTCAAAGCTTGGGGATCCGGGCTTCCAAGTACCCAAATGCTCCCCAAGAAAAATCCCCGGAGCATTGTCCTTGATGCCCTCGCCGATCACGACCTCGCCGCAGATGTCAACCAAGTCAAAAACACCGTAGATGGCGTCACAAGCAGCCTCGTCGGCGAACTCCTTTTCACCCCGACCAAGCCACGAGAGCGAATTGAGCGCCGCATTTTCCGTAGCACGAACAAATTCAAATTCGATGGTCCGCTCTGCGTCGCTCTGGGAAAGGGAGACTGTGTGTAACATAAAAACAGGAATCGTTTCATTTAGCACCGCCGGACTCTCGAAGCCAAATCAAACCTGCAGCTGTTAAATCGAGAGACTTGGAAGTTCAAACATCGGGGCTGCCACGAAAATACTTTGCCGTTCCCCGGTAATCTACAAACGCGAGCCAACTGCGCGAACCGAGAGGCATGAGCATTTGATGAAGTCTATCCATCCTGTGTGACTAAAACTAAGAACTCCCAGCGAGGGTTAGCCTCGGTTTGCCGACTGCAAAGGACCGGATGTTTCGCGCCTCAAGAAAGTCGTCGAAAACACGGCTTGCTCGATGTGCGGTTTCAGCTGCACGCCCTCAATCCGTTCGAACATCAAGCTCCACGCGCGACGCGCCATGTCCTGAAGCGGTTGGGCGATTGTTGAGAGGCTCACCGGCAGATACTTTCCGATGGGTGTGTCGTCGACTCCCACCACCGAGAGTTCCCCAGGAACCCGCAACCCAAGTTCCGAGGCGGCGCGCAGCACGCCCATCGCACCAAGATCATTGAGCGCAACCACCGCCGTGGGCCGCCGCGGAGAGGCGAGGAGCTTCAGCGCGGACGCATGCGCATCGCTGATCTCGGGACCACAGCGGACGATTTCGTAGCTTCCCGGACTCAGATGACGCTCCGCGAGAAGCTCCTTGAAAAAGTGCGCCCTTTGCCCGTCAGACTGCCCTCCAGCAAGCGCGCACACAAACGCGTACTGCCGGTGACCCGAGGCGTAAAGGTGATCGATTGCCTCTCTCAAACCACTTCGGAAATCCGCCAAGACGGAGTCCACTGGGGGAACATGAGATGCCACGGTGCCAACCACCACAAAAGGCATTCCAGCGGCAAACTGGCGGCCAAGAAACTTCCGATGAACTTCATGATCGCTCAGGAAAGCCACCACCCCGTCCACTTGCCGTTCCAAGATGTCGTCAAGACACGCGAGCTCACGCTTCAAGTCATTGCGCCAGGTTTCAATCACAACGTCATACCCCTGCCGCTCCGCCTCCAAGGTCAAAAAGTGCGCGAACGCCGTATAAAACGGATTATTGATATCCGCCACCAGCAGGCCCACGGCATTGAAGCGGCCGATTCGCAGGCCTAGGGCCGCCCGATTTGGGCGGTACCCGAGCTCGGAAGCCACCTTGAAAACCCGCTCCTCGGTCGCCTTGGACGCCCACGAGTTCGGCCGCCTGTTAAGGATGGTCGAGGCCGTGTTGACGGCCACCCCCGCCGCAGCGGCCACATCCTTCAGCCTCACCTTGCCGGCGCGCGCGCCAGAGCCCGCTTGAGCGCCGCCACTGGTACCGCCAGACATCGGATTTTTCATAAGAATGTTCTTACTGTTGGCCCTTCGAACAGAAAAGAAAACTCCTTTTGTGGAATCTTTTCCCCTGTGCAAGCAACTCCAAGGCTCCAACATTCCGCCTTCCGCATGCCAACGGCAGCCCGGCCCCGGTGCCGCGAAAAATAATCCTCTTTGAGCGCGTCCCCGTTTGGGCTCAATCTCCTTGACGCGTTGTTCCTGAATCCCGGCCCGTTCCCCGCCGAAATCTGCTCCACGCCCATCAACCAGTCCATCCACAAACTTCCCTTTTGCTCATGCTCTCCGCAGGTATCGTCGGCCTTCCAAACGTAGGAAAATCCACCCTCTTCAATGCAGTCACGCGGACTAGAAAAGCGCAGGCCGCGAACTATCCGTTCTGCACCATCGATCCAAACTTAGGGATCGTTACCGTACCGGACCCGCGTCTGGAGGTGCTCTCGAAAATTTCTCACTCCAAGAAATTAGTGCCTGCCGCGATCGAGTTCGTCGACATCGCAGGGCTGGTCAAAGGAGCGAGCGCAGGCGAAGGGCTGGGCAACCAGTTCCTAAGCCACATACGTGAGGTAAACGCTATCGTGCAGGTCGTCCGTTGTTTCGAAGACGACGATGTGCACCATGTCAGTGGATCGGTCGATCCCGTGCGAGACATTGAAGTGATCAACACGGAGCTTGTCTTGGCGGATATTGCGACGCTCACCAAAAGAGCGGAACGCCTGCAGAAAGCGGTTCGCACCGGGGATAAAGCCGCCAAAACGGAAGCCGCTCTTATCGATAAATTACTGCCGCATCTGAACGACGGAAAACCCGCACTCACCGCGCCGCTATCAGACGATGAGGCACGCCTCGCGAAGGAGTTCTTTCTTCTCACAAGCAAGCCAACGATCTTCGCCTGCAATGTGGCCGAGAGCGATCTAGCGTCCGTCTCCGCAATGGTTGAAACGGGTGCGGCCAACGATTCAATTCCCGCGGCTGTGCATGTGAAGTCCGTGCAGCAATACGCCGCGGCGAACTTCGCCACCACCGCTGTGGTGATAAGCGCGCAGATCGAGAGCGAGCTCGTCGACTTACCCGAAGCTGACGCCCATGAATACCTCGAAGGCCTCGGGGTGAAAAGCAGCGGCGTCGGCACACTCATCCGTGCGGTGTACCATCTGCTGGGTCTGCGAACTTATCTGACAACCGGCGAGCAGGAAACACGAGCCTGGACCATTCGCGCAGGAGACAAGGCGCCGGCAGCGGCGGGGGTGATTCACTCGGACTTCGAACGCGGTTTCATCGCGGCGGAAGTCACGGCTTTTAAAGATTTGGTAGCCCTAGGCTCCTTCGCAAAGGCCCGCGAGGCGGGAAAACTGCGGATCGAGGGCAAAGAGTACGTCGTTCAAGACGGGGATGTTGTGGAGTTCAGGTTCAACGTTTAAAAAGCGCCCGCCGCCCGATTTCTCAAGCGGAAAGGGACCTGCGATCGGAAAGACCGAAATTCTTACAGTTTGCGCTTCGCTGATGCTCGGCTAAGACTTCAGGGAGAATGCGCACCAGCAGCCTACCTCCCCTACTCGCTCCCCTACTCCCTCTAGCCGCCTGTCTCCTGATCCACGCTCCCGCCCTGCGGGCAGCGGACCCTGGCCAGATCAAAAAAAGCCTCGCTCGGATCAACAATACCGCGCAGGAGCCGAACTACAGGCAGCCGTGGCTCGCCGGCGTGACCGGCGGCGGATCCGGCACCGGATGGGTCGTGTCTTCCGACCGGATCATGACCAACGCGCACGTGGTTTCGAACGCGCGTTTTTTGACCCTCGAAAAAGAGAATGATCCCAAAAAATACATCGCTGCAGTCGAGCACATCGCGCACGACTGCGATCTGGCAGTGCTTAAAGTGGAAGATCCGTCATTTTTCAAGGGTACGGTGCCTCTTGAAGTGGGAGACATTCCTGAAATCGAAACCGAAGTCTCCGTGTACGGCTACCCGATCGGCGGAGAGCGGCTGTCCGTGACCCGAGGCGTGGTCTCACGCATTGATTTCCGAAGCTATGTCCACTCAGCCATCGACTCTCACCTGACGATCCAGATCGATGCGGCCATCAACCCTGGAAACAGTGGAGGTCCGGTTCTTCAAAACGGGAAAGTCGTGGGTGTTGCATTTCAAGGATTCAGCGGCGATGTCGCGCAAAACGTCGGCTACATGATCCCCACACCGGTGATTAAACGTTTTTTGACCGACATCTCGGACGGCAAGTACGACCGTTACATGGACCTTTCAATCGGCGTGGTGAACACCCTGAATCCGGCGCTAAGAAAAGGCCTCGGGCTCAAAAATGACGACCTGGGAGTGATGGTTTCAAGTGTGGCTTCCGCCGGAGTGTGCCATGGGCACCTCAAAACCCGGGACGTGATTTTGTCGATCGATTCCCTGCCTGTCGCCAGCGACGGCACGGTTGAACTTAACGGCGACCGCGTACAGATGGCTGAAGTTGCCGAGAGAAAGTTCCGAGGGGAAACGGTGAAATTCAGCCTGATCAGGGACGGCAAACCTTTGGAAGTCACGGTTCCGTTTTCCTCAAGCTGGCCCTTCACCATGCAGTCCAACCAGTTTGACGTTCAGCCCACGTACATTCTGGTGGGAGGTTTGTTATTCCAACCGCTATCCCGCAATCTCATCAGCTCAGTCCAATTCCAGAACCTCCGGATTCACTATTATTTTGAAGCTTTTACGCCACGTGAAATTTATCAAAAACATCCTGAAGTCATCGTGTTAACCGGAATCCTCGCTGATCCGATCAATACGTATCTGGGAGACTTCAAAGAGGCGATTGTTGAAGAAATCAACGGCACAAAAATTTCAACGCTTCGCGAAATGTCTGAGCAACTCGCAAAGCCGTCCGAGTTTTACGAAATCCGCTTCGTCGGAAACGGCAGGCCTTTGGTGTTGGAAAAGTCGGCGATCGACTCTGCACGGGAACGCATCAAAACCAGGTACGGCGTCAAGGAAGAGCAAAACTTGAATTAGCCGCGCGCCAACCTCACCTCCCGCCCATCTTCCATTTCGATTCTACAATTTTTCAAAGCCCACCCCATGAGCTTCCACGCACGCAGCATCCTCGTTTCCATCATGCTCTTCTCGGCGTCACTGCACGCCAAAGAAACTTCACGGGCAGCGGACGAATACAAACCTGACACCCAGGCCGCTAAGAGCGCCTCAAAGTCCCCGGGATCTACGGACAACCAGTCCCAACCCTCTGCCGCCGCCCCGAATGCTGCGCAGCGAGACACGGCCCTTCGTTTGATGGAAAACATGGCGAGGACGCTGGTGACGCAAAATATCGTGCGTTTGAATGTGACGGCCCAGGCTTTTGACTTTGGGAGGCCTTGGTCGAAACGCGCGCCGATGGCTCGAAAAGCGCTCGGAACGGTTCTGCCTGGGGACCTGATTCTTTGCACTGCTGAGGCCATCGCGAACTCGACGTACATCGAACTTGAAAGCCCCGACGGAGAAACAAAGGAACCCGCTACGGTGGCATGCGTGGACTACGAGGCAAACCTTGCCCTGCTGAAGCCGGACTCGAAAAAATTTCTCAACGGCAAAACAGGGTTTGGTCTCACGCAGGCACGCGTCGGAGATGCACTCACCGCATGCCAACTTGAATCGAATGGAAACCTCTTACTGTCGAGAGGGCAGATGACGACCGCGGAGGTTTTACGGTATCCGATTGACGAATCCGCCTTCTTGGTTGCACGGGTGAGTTGCCCGCTGCAAATGAAGGATGCCACTTTGGGAATTCCGGTACTGAAAGACGCCAAGCTTGTGGGGTTGATGCTGCGTTACGACGCTCAGTCGGGTATCCTCGACACCATTCCAACAGTTGTCATCGAGCACTTCTTGAAGGACGCAAAAGACGGTAAATACGAAGGTTTTCCACGGATGGGCTGCAGCTTTGCGCCGACACGAGACCCACAGCTTCGCCGCTACCTTGGACTCACGGGAACCAACAGCGGGGTTTTAGTCACCCAGGTTGCAGCGGACGGGCCATCGATGGCCGCGGGACTTCAAAAGGGTGATGTGATATTGGAGATCGCAGGCCAGCCCATTGACTCAGACGGCAACTATCGCGACGCTGATTTTGGCCGGATTTCGCTTGGTCACCTGGTAAGCACCCGTCACATGCAGGGTGATCCGCTGCCGGTGCGCATCTGGCGCGAGGGAAAACAAACGGAGACGACGGTGAAAGTCTCACGCAAGCCAGTCGAGGAATATCTTAGCGAGCCGTACATCATTGACCGTGGGCCCCGCTATTATGTGCTCGGCGGACTGGTGCTACAGGAACTGAGCCGGCAATACCTTAAGGAATTCGGCAACGACTGGACTCGGAAAGCCCCGCTCGAACTTCTGCATTTCGACAGAATCCAGTCCGAGCTCGAAAATAGCGGTAAAAAGAAATTGGTCATGATCAGCCGGGTGCTCCCCTCGAATGTGACGATCGGATATGAGGACATCCGCCATGTGCTGGTCAACACGATCAACGGAGTGCCTATCCAGAGCCTTGCAGACATTCCGGAAGCCCTGAAGGCAAGTAAAGATGGATTGATCAAGATCGAGCTGGCGAGCGATCCGAGTCTGATCTTCTTAGATGCGGGAGCCGTGGATCAGATTACTCCCTCATTACAGCGCAGCTACGGCATCACTTCAATGAGCCGCCTTGAGTGAGGCCTCGGGTGAGAGATTTGTTCTCCGAGAAGAAATGAGGCCTGAACCACCTTTATCTGAAAGGGATTCTAAAGAGGGTCGGAATTTCTAGTTGAGCGCCTGAGCCCTTCAATTCAACCTTCATCCAGATGTGGCACGCGTTGATTCGCTCCACAAATTCACTCCTTCCATGGGAATTTTCAACAGGCCATCTTTTTATTCAGACAAAAAACGCGAACTGCCCTCAGGCCTTTGGCAAAAATGCCCGGCGTGCTCAGAGCTCATTCACAATCTTGAGCTACAGCAGAACTTCAGGGTGTGCCCACGGTGCGACCACCATTTCGTGCAGGGAGCAGAAGAGCGCCTCGAGATGCTCTTAGACCCTGAAACCTTCGAGGAACACGACCCCAATATGGTTTCGGTGGACACGCTCAAGTTCACCGGCCAGGCCAGCTACACAGAAAGACTCAGGACTTATCAGAAGAAAACAGGCCTGAAAGACGCCGTTCTGACGGGCTTTGGTAAAATTGACGGGATGCATCTTGGCATAGCGGTGATGGATTTTAATTTCATCGCGGCGACCATGGGGTCGGTTGTGGGCGAAAAACTGACGCGGATCGTGGAGAAGTGCACAACCGCGCGGCTTCCTGTTGTGATCATTTCGGCATCGGGCGGTGCTCGCATGTACGAGGGCGCAATTTCCCTCATGCAAATGGCAAAGACTTGCGGTGCTCTTGCGAGGCATGCAGCGGCACGACTGCCGTATATCTCAATCATGACGCATCCAACCACCGGAGGAGTAAGTGCAAGCTTCGCGACCATTGGCGACGTTAATCTCGCTGAACCGAAGGCGATGATCGGCTTTGCAGGACCGCGCGTGATACGCGAGACAACCCATCAGGACCTGCCGTCAGGATTTCAAACAGCCGAATTCCTCCGCGACCACGGCCTCATCGACCGGATCGTGCACCGAAAAGAAATGCGGGGCACTCTCTCTTCTCTCCTTTCCCACCTCAACCCAAAGCGGTGAATTCGCTCGGAAGCGCGCTGGACTGGCTTTACAGCACCCAGTTGTTCGGCATCAAGCCGGGCCTGGCGCCGATGATTAGACTCGCGGAAACCCTCCGTATTCCGACTGAATCGGCGCCCGTCTCGCAGGCAGGCGATGGAAGGAACGGTCCGGCCTACATTCATGTAGCAGGGACAAACGGCAAGGGATCCACCTGCGCCTTCATCGCTTCAATCTGCAAGGAGGCAGGTTTCCGCACGGGTCTGTATACTTCACCTCACCTGATCTCTTTTCGAGAAAGAATACAGCTGAACGGGATTCCGATACCCGAGAATGAGGCATTCGAGGGCATTCTCAGAATCCGCGCCGTCATCAAAGACTGGGATCCACATCCAACTTTTTTTGAAATCACGACGGCGCTCGCGCTTGAGTGGTTCAAGCGGAGGGAGGCAGACGTTGTCGTTCTGGAAACTGGCATGGGTGGCCGTCTCGACGCCACGAACATCGTAACTCCGATTGTGAGCGTGATCACACCGATCGCGTTTGACCACGAAAAGTATCTCGGTGACACGATCGGAGCGATCGCCCGGGAAAAGGCCGGCATCATCAAAACCTCACGCGCTGCGGTGAGCAGCCTACAAAAACCTGCTGCGAAGGCGGCACTCGATTCCAAGGCTCGGGAAATGGGGACTTCCATTTTATGGGCAGAGTCCCCCTATGACGGCCCAGTGGGAATTCCCGGGAAAATTCAAAGCTGGAACGCCGCGCTGGCAGCACTCGCGATCCAAGCCTCACGTCTTCCGATAAGCATGCAAACCGTCCAAAGGGGGTTGGCTAAAACCCAGTGGCCCGGCCGTTTTCAGGAGGTTTCCAATGATCTTGTTCTGGATGGTGCGCACAACCCGGACGCCGCCAAGGTACTCGTTGAAAATTGGAGGAACCGTTTTGGCAACGAAAAAGCGGCCCTCATTTTTGGATGCATGGCCGACAAGAACATCTCCGAAATTTTGGAGATCCTTGCACCGATCGTGTCATCGATTCATCTCATACCGATCGAAAGCCCGCGTGCCGTTTCGGTCGACCAACTTCATCGCCTTTCCAGAAGCCTGACCCCGGCAATCCCCTCCTACTGCGATACATCGCTCAGGGACGCACTGGGAGCTCCAACTCAGGAAAGGCGGCTTGTGACCGGGTCACTCTTTCTGGTGGGCGATGCGCTGGCTCTGATCAATCATACTTTGAAAGAAGAAAGCCTACAGTAAGTCTATCGCCATGCGTCAGGATTCCGCAGCCAGCTTCACCGAAGAGATGCCTTGGAATTCATCGAGCTTCTGACAGCATACCGCTTCGTAAACACCCTAGTACTCGGAGTATGCTGCAGCAATTAGCCGACCCTCAACTCTGGATCAGCCTTCTAACCCTGACAGTTCTCGAGATTGTTCTCGGTATCGATAACATCATTTTCATCTCAATCCTTGCGGGAAAACTGCCCGCGACTGATCAGAATAAGGCCCGCTCCGTCGGGCTGACTCTTGCCCTTTTCACACGGATCGCGCTGCTGTGCTCGATTTTCTGGCTAATACAACTCACCAAGCCTTTCTTCACTGTTTTCGATCACAGTTTTTCGGGCAAAGACCTCGTGCTTTTGGCCGGGGGACTATTTCTATTGTGGAAAAGCGTAAACGAAATCCACGGCACGCTGGAAGGTGAAGAACACAAATCGAGCGTGCGCGTGCCATCCAGGCTTTCATCGGTCGTCTTTCAAATCATCCTCATCGACATCGTATTTTCCCTCGACTCTGTGATCACTGCGGTGGGTCTCGCGCAGCAAGTCGGAGTGATGATCGCGGCTGTCGTCCTCGCGATGATGGTGATGCTGTGGGCGGCTAAATCGATCGGCGATTTTGTGAACCAACATCCCTCGATCAAAATGCTGGCTTTGGCATTTCTGCTGATGGTGGGACTGATGCTGGTGGCTGAAGCAATGGGACAGCACATACCAAAGGGATACATTTACTTCGCCATGACTTTTTCATTCATGGTCGAAATGCTGAACATTCGCCTCCGCGTGCGGCCGGGTACGAAACCGGTGGAACTGCACAGCAAATACTAATTTCGGCACGAACGGCGGAACGCTGACTCACTCCCGCGAAAGACCAAGAATCATCTCATATTCGCCCTCGCTGATCGGAATCACCGAAAGCCGTGATTGCCGGATCAACGCAATGTCTCTCAGCTTGGGATGGGCTTTGAGCGTCTCAAGTTTGACCGGTACTGAAAGTGCCTCGACCGGCGCCAGGTCGACACAAACCCACCCTCCCTCTTCGGCAGTAGGATCAGGGTAGGCTGTTTTTACCACGCGCGCGCAGCCAACGATTTCCTTGCCCACTACGCTGTGGTAGTAAAGCACACGGTCGTTGACTTGCATCGATGAAAGATTGTTCCGAGCTTGAAAGTTTCGGACCCCAGTCCAGGCAGTTCGTCCCTCTCTCACAAACTGTTCCCACGCGTACGCGGTGGGTTCCTGTTTAACGATCCAATATTGGAGTTTGGCGCTCATCTCCATAGCCTTCATCTCGAAGTACCGGTAGGTTCAAGACAAAAAGCTACGCACCGAAATGAACGGTTTCGTCGCGGGCCACCGCGAGGGGTGCTTGAGGTTCAAGAAGCGCATGGATCAACTCAATGGATCCGTCAGCATGCTCGACCAAGGCGGACAAACTCTCCACCCAATCACCGGAATTATAGTACGTGAGGTCGCGGATCTGCCTAATACAAGGCGTGTGAATATGGCCGCAAACGACCCCGTCTATTCGGCCCTCAAGCTTCGCAAGCCTGACCACGGCATCCTCAAAGGCTCCGATATAGTTGACGGCGTTTTTCACAGATCTCTTGGCCGCGGCGCTCAACGACCAAAACCCAAGCCCCATGAGTCGCCTCACCCAATTAAGCGGTGCATTCAACCGCAGCAGTATCGAATAACCAATGTCCCCCGCGTGCGCCAACCACTTACTGTTTTGGACCACAGCATCCAATTCATGCCCATGGATCACGAGGAGTCGGCGACCGTTGGCAGTCTCATGCACGGCACGCGCTTGAACAGAGACAGCCCCATAGTCACCGTGGAATGCACTGAGGAACTCGTCGTGATTTCCTGGGATGTACACCACGCGGGTGCCCTTCCGCCCAGCTCGGAGCACTTTCTGAATCACATCGTTGTGGTGCTGCGGCCAATAAATGCCGCGTTTAAGCGACCAAACGTCCACAAAGTCACCCACGATGTAGAGAGTTTCACATTCCGATGACCTCAGAAACTCAAGAAGTCGTGCAGCCTGACTCCCCCGGGTCCCGAGATGAACGTCGGAAATCCATACCGTCCTGTAACTTCGAATCACCCCGCGACTCTCTGTTGTCAAGGATACTATTGAAAGCGAAAAGAAAATTGCCACAATCATGTAACCTGCCCGTCACGCGAAGGGCGGTTCTAAAGTCAAAACCCGTTCCATTATGAAGACAGCGTCCAATCTGCGAACAAACGCCCCATTTGACTGATGCGGCAAGCCTTCGCGGTTGTTATTGGAATGCCGCTGCCAGTTGCTCGTTAACCGCACCTCCAAACTCCATGTTGATCCACCCCACCACCCACCTTCCCATCTGGAGCGAATCTAGTTTTTGCTTGGGGCCTCTGTTCGCTGCGTACTGCGGAATTCCCATTACTCCCTTGGCGCCGGTTGACGGCGAATGGGATTTTGAAATTCGGAATCTCCAACCACTGTGCGCACCGAACGGTGAGGGACCGCTTTGGGTGGGATGCCCCGAAAGGGCGTCCCGCTACACGCAACTGGGTCACGCCGCGTTGTGCATCGGCATGCCGGCCGTATATCTGCCTCCGCAAAAAATAAGCAGGCCGCCTGAATCAACGCTCCTTTTAGCCGACCGGTTGCATCAAGAAATGCGCGACGTCGGCTCATTTTTGGCGTCGTATAAAGTTGAACCTGGCAAACACCGTACAATTGTTGCGGTCCCGGATTTTCTCTCAGATTCCGACAAGGAAATTGCAACGATCCTCTGGCGGTCCGGCGTGCCCGTAATCCCATACAATTCCTCTCATTTATCGAGTCGGGGCTTGCATGACTTGGACACGTTGTTTCATCGCTTTGATACTGTTGCCGCCGATCATTCCGATAGAGCGATCGCGCACGCGGCTTGGCGCGGATGCCGCATTGCGCTGAAGGTTACAAACAAAGAGTGCTTTCTATTTTCGGATATTAAGATTCCACGCCGTAGAAACGGTGCGTGGAAAAACGAGGCGCTCGGCGCCGCCCTGCTTGGCGAAAACTTTCAGTTATCGGCTGAAACAATGCGTGATGCTTTTGGTTGGGCAAACCAAAAGCCACAGGAGAGCCCGTTTGGTTTGGCTCATCTTTTCGGCGATCCAGAAATCCGCGCCGCAGAGCGAGCTGCTCAAACTTTATTTCGAAACTGCGGTGCGGACACTATTTCCGACCTAAAAGCGCACGCTGTCCGGGAGCCGATGATCGCGCGAGTCTTGGAATCTCTGGAGAAAAATTCCACCAAGACTGATGCAAAACCTATCCCAGAGACCGTTGTCGGCGATGTGCTCGCCTCACTGCGAACCTTCTATCCATGTTTGCAAGAATCACCCGGTAAAGTGCTTCTGATTTCTGCATCTGCGAAAGCTGAAAGAGATCGTGGCAGCCTGCTGATCTACCGATCGTTCAAATCGCTTCACCGGGCAAATCCGAAAAGCTTGGTCAGCCTTGATATCACCTACCAAAACAAGCTCGGTCTTGCCGAACTGTACAATCGGAAAATCGACCAATACTTGGAAGATGAGTTTAGCTTTCTGATTTTCTGCCACGATGACGTTTACTTGGATGACCATCAAATCGCTTCCAAGCTCCACCTAGCACGCGTCCAGTTTGGTTTTGATATTGTGGGCCTCGCCGGAGGCTGTTCTCCACGGGTGGCTTCTCCATCCTTGTGGCATCTGATGTGCGAGAAGAGGACGCAACGTGGAGCCGTAACGCATCCTACTTTTGATGGCAGTTCCCTCGCAGTGAACGTCTATGGGAAAAGTCCTGCTGCCGTGGATATCGTGGATGGTTTGTTCATCGCAGTGAACCTAGCCGCGATTAAGGCGACAGGCTGGCGCTTCAACACGAATTATCGATTCCACCATTATGACCTGGCATCATGCATCAACGCAAAGCGCATGGGCATGACAACCGGCGTGTACCCCATTCATGTCGTCCATTCGTCCTTCGGGCTGAAAAGTTGGGATGATCCTGAGTGGAAGCGCAGTGAGGCAGCATTCTTGAAAGAATTCGCATCCATCGGGTGAAACCCTGGTCACCAGCGGTACGCGCTGAAAGCTCGTTTCAACAAAATGCTCACTAACTATTCTTTTTTTGCGGGCGCGCTTTTTCTAAGTTTATCCGTCTCGATGCTGGGTGGGCCTTTGGAGTGTGGGACGGCGAAGGTAGAGATCACCGACCGCGACGCTGGGCCGGTCAATGACGCCGCGTTCGCAAAGGCACTCGTTCTCCGGAAGGATGGAACAACCACGGTGCTCCTAACACTGGACGCGGTCGCCGTCGGTGAGATTGGAAGGGTGCCCGCCAGTTTTCTTACCCAGCTTCGCGAGAAGCTGCTCGCCGAGTTTCACATCCTCCCCTCGCAAGTGCTTGTCAATGCGAGCCACTGTCATGCGATTGTAAGACCGGATTTACTAACACCCGTACTTAACGCTGTAAGAGACGCGATCAGTCACATGGCCCCCTCAAAGGCAGGAACGGGGGTGGCTTTTGAAAGCCGAATCAGTGAGAACCGCCGAGTCACTTTACGCGACGGGAGCGAGGCCGATATGCGCCGTGCATACTCGATGCCAAAGGATGGCGAAGTAGCCCGCACCGGTCCAATCGACCCCGAGATCGGCGTGCTGAAGATTGAAAAGCAAGACGGCACGCCGCTCGCGGTGGTGTACAACTTTGCATGCCACCCAATCATGAACCCTCCCAGCAAGGGTAACTCCGCAGATTTTCCGGGATTCTCCTCAAATCTGATTGAGGAGACTCTCGGGCATGGCGCGATGGCCTTCTTCATTCAGGGCTGTGCCGGAGACATCAACCCCATTCGCTACAAGGAGGCGAGCAGCACCCCCGACGCTGAACCTCTTGGCGTGATGCTTGCCGGCAGCGTTCTCAAGTCGCTTCATACAATCCATACAGAAGCGAGCCCTCCTCTTGAAGCGAACTGCAGCCAACTCCGGATACCGGCCGCTGTAAACTATGAAAGCCGGATCAAGCTGATAGAAGCCGAACGCCAGTCACTCCTCAATTCACTTAGACCCACAAACATCAACTTCAAATCGTTCCTTCCCCTTTTCATCCAACACGGAATTTGGCCGGACGCGCCAAGCCACCACATTCAGAGTTACCTGCATGATCAGTCTCAAGGCCGCGCAAACCTCAGACAGCAAGACGCAGACAACAAAAAAGCTATCGAAGGATATTTGGCCAACATAGAAGCGATGGAGAAGCTCACCCGGCTCAATACGAATCTGGCCTTGCTTAAGAAGCACCAAAAGGATGTTCAGTCACTCTCCGGAAAAAGTCTAACCGCTGAAATGTGCAGCCTTCGCGTCGGTGAATTTCGACTCATTACCTTCTCGGGAGAACTGACGGTCGAGGTGGGCTTGCAGATCAAAAAGAAGGCAGCGCCAAAACGTGTGTTTGTGGCTGGGTACACAAACGGCTACATCTATTACGCGCCCACTGCGGCCCAGCTGCAAAACACAGGCTACGCTCAGGAAGACTGCGACACGCTGCTTGCCCCCGAATGGCATTCACAGTTTGAGACGAGCGCCCTCGAAGTCATTCGCGGTTTATGATTTTCCTATCCACCGAAAAACAGACCTGTGCGGTCTTAAACAGCGCGAGGACGCGCTAGCATGCCTAAACGACTTTTCCACTCCACCTAAGCTTTTGCCGCAGAACTTCAAAAAACGGCAGCGTCTTCGGGAATACCAACCGGACAGTCTCCGCCGACCGTCCCACACGCAACTCGTCACCCGATTCCAGGAGAAGTGGCTCCCGCCCATCTACTGTCAAACAAACTCCTTGCTGGCGGACCAAGGACGAGATCGTCACCACTGATCGGTCATTCACGATCAGACTGCGATTGGTGAGTACGTGGGGGCAAATCGGGGTAATGACAAAAACACCCGAGTCTGGAGAAAGCACTGGACCACCCGCGCTCAACGAGTAAGCCGTCGAACCTGTAGGCGTGGCAACAATCAAACCGTCTGCATTGTATTCGGTCAGATCCTCTCCATCAATTTCAACACCGAGCCTGATCAACCGTGAGCGCTCCCCCCTTGACACGACCACTTCGTTCAAAGCCCGTCCAGCCCACCATTCCTTACCTTCACGAAACACGCGCAAATTCAGAAGCGTGCGCTCACTGAGACTGATCTTACCGGATCTCATTTCTGCCAGAACCAACTGGAAATCGGAGGGTCCGGCTCCAGTCAGGAATCCAAGCGTACCGAGATTGATCGCTAAAATCGGTGGCACGGGAAAAGACGCATCCCTGATCACCTCAAGCAAAGTCCCGTCACCACCGAGAACAACCAGAAAATCACTTTTTGAGAAGAGTTCACCCGCAGGATTCACCGAATTCTCCCCCATGCACTCCGCAGTTGCTTCCTCAAGGAGAACTTCGCTGCCGAGTCTTTCAAACTCCCCTTTGACTGCGCGCAACAACTCCAAAGCACCGGGCTTTGATACATTCGCAATTATTCCGACAGTTTTCCAATCCATGCTAAAAATTCTACGTTGCCATCACCTCCCCGGATGGGGGACTCCACAACTCCATTCCATCGCAAAAAAGGAGAGCCTTCAACCCACAGCCTGATGCGATCCACCGCCCGAGCATGGAGGACCGGGTCGCGAACGACTCCCCCGCGCCCGACGTCTTCCCTGCCCAGTTCAAACTGGGGCTTTATGAGGACTACCGCGGCCCCGCCGGACCTCACTCTTTTCAAAGCCGCCGGCAGCACCAGAGTAAGTGAGATAAACGAGACATCCGCAACCAGAAACTCAACGACTTCCGGAACTTCAGCTTCGGACAAATACCGGCAGTTTAGCTTTTCAAGCACGACCACACGGGGATCGCTCCTGATCCTCCAATCCAGCTGCGAGTGACCCACATCAGCGGCATAAACCTTCCGCGCGCCGTGCTGCAGCAAACAATGCGTGAACCCGCCCGTTGACGCGCCAACGTCTAGGCAAATCCAGTCCGTTGGCACGATCTTAAACGCATCCAGAGCTGCCTCGAGTTTCAAGCCGCCGCGTCCGACGTATTTTTCGGGTTGATCGACATCCAGCGCAACGTCCGATTCGAATTTAGTGCCAGCCTTATCAGCACGATGGCCTCCAACGCGAACACTGCCGGCCATAATCGCTCGTTGCGCGCGTTCCCTGCTTTCAAACATCCCTCGTTCCACGAGCAGGATATCGAGACGCTGTTTCATTCAGCAATGTTACCGCATGACGCATCCGCATTCACAACCAAAATCAGCCGGAACATCTTTGCTTTGACCGTGTTTTTGATAATCCAAGACACCCACCCAACATATTCTCAGTGAAACTATCCCGCCCACGAAGCACCACGAACTTTATTCCCGTCCGACTCGCTATCCGGGATAGCCTCATCTCCATTCCACTAGGCGCGCTCATCGGTAGCGCCTGCGCTGCTTTTCTCTGGAGCTTGGATGCCGTGACCAAAATCCGGATGGAGCATCCTTTCATAATCTATCTGCTACCGGTCGCTGGGATCGGACTCGGATTGCTTTACACACATTTCGGCAAGTCAACGAGTGCAGGAAACAATCTCGTGATTCACGCGATTCGATCCGCGCGACCAGTACCGCCTAGAATTGCGCCGGTCATTTTCTTTAGCACGCTCGTGACGCATCTATTCGGTGGCTCCGCGGGCAGAGAGGGCACGGCCGTACAAATGGGCGCTGGCATGGCATCGGCAGCCTGTGGATTATTCAGACTTTCGGATGTCTCAAGACAGACGCTTCTTCTGGGCGGTGTGGCGGCGGGATTCGGCGGAGTATTCGGAACCCCGATTGCAGGCGCAGTCTTTGGATTGGAAATGATTGCCCGCAATCGGCCCTCTCTTTGGATGATTTTTCCAAGCGGAGTCGCGGCTTTTACAGGCGACTATACTTGCAGGCTGTGGGGCGTCGTCCACACAGCTTACCCAATCAGCCTTCCAGGACCCGACCTGTCATTCGGCCCGTTTCTTGCGCCGGACTTGCTACTGGTCTCAAAGATTCTTCTGACGGCCTTGGCTTTCGGGCTGGTCGCGAAGTCGTTTGCAATCGCCAGCGATAAAGTTAAAAAGCTTTTTGAAAGACTTGTCCCCTGCCCGTACAAGCGGCCGTTTTTCGGTTGAGTCATCGAGC
>JBILLT010000184.1:0-7266 GCA_044375925.1 Chthoniobacteraceae bacterium
CATTGCGCACCTCCACACGGTAATTGCCGGCGTTCGCAGCGGCTACCGACCCGATCGTCAGCGTCGACGACGTGCCGCCCGCCACCGCCACCCCGTCCTTCAACCACTGGTAAGACAATGTCCCATTCGCGCTTGTAACCACGCTCAGCGTCGCCGACTGGCCCGCAAGCCTCACCTGCGAACTTGGCGCAACAGAGGTAATGACAGGCGCGTCCAACAATACGCCAACACGCACCGCGCTGCTCATGAGCTCCACGCCGCCTGCACTGGCCTTCACCGCGTACGTTCCGGCATTGGCAAGCGTCGCCGATGCCACATGCAAACTGGATCCCGTTCTCTCCGCGATCAACTGCGCGTCCTTGTACCATTGGTATGCCACCGCCGTGTCTCCCGCCTGCGCCTGCGCGCTCAAGGTGATCGGCGCGCCAAACGCCACCGACCCGCCCTGCGGCTGCTGTGCGAACCCAAGCAGCTCCAGGCGCGCGATCGATGACTGCACCGCACCGGCTTCGTTGCGCACTTCCACACGATAACTACCCGCATTCGCCAACCCCATCGACGGAATCACCAGGGTTGACGCGGTCCCGCCTGCAACCCAAACGCCATCTTTCATCCACTGGTACAACAACGTTCCATTCCCGCTTGCTGCCACCGTCAGCGTCGCCGATTGGCCCGCAAGCTTCACTTGTGAACTTGGCGTCACCGACGTGACCACAGGCGCGTCGAGCAGCACACTCACCTGCGCAGAACTGCTCACCAACTCCACGCCGCCCGCTGTCGCCTTCACCGTGTACGTACCGGCATTGGCAAGCGTCGCCGAGGCCACACGCAAACTGGAACCCGTCCCCCCCGCGATCAGCTGCGCATCCTTGTACCATTGGTACGACACGGCCGTGTCTCCCGCCTGCGCCTGGGCGTTCAAAGTGATCGGCGCGCCAAACGCCAAAGAGCCACCCTGCGGCTGCTGGGTAAATCCAAGCACATCCACTCGTGCAACCGACGACTGCACCGCCCCGGCTTCGTTGCGCACTTCCACACGATAACTACCCGCATCCAGCAGACCCACCGACGCAATCGCAAGCGTCGGCAAAGTTCCGCCCGCGATCACCGCGCCATCCTTCAACCACTGGTACGACAGCGCACCGTTCCCGCTTGCTGCCACGGTGAGGATCGCGGATTGACCCGCAACCTTCACCTGCGAGAGCGGCGTCACCGACGCGATCACGGGCGTTCCCAGCGATACGTCAACACGCACCGCGCTGCTCATGAGCTCCACGCCTCCTGCACTGGCCTTGACCGCGTACGTTCCGGCATTGGCAAACGACGCCGAGGCCACATGCAAACTGGAACCCGTTCCCCCCACGATCAACTGCGCATCCTTGTACCATTGGTACGACACCGCCGTGTCTCCCGCCTGCGCCTGGGCGTTCAACGTGATCGGCGCGCCAAACGCCACAGACCCGCCCTGCGGCTGCTGCGTGAAGCCAAGCAGCTCCAGGCGCGCGATCGATGACTGCACCGCCCCGGCTTCGTTGCGCACCTCCACCAGGTAACTTCCCGCATCCAGCAGACCCACCGACGCAAGCGCGAGCGTTGGCAACGTTCCACCCGCGATCAACGCGCCATCTTTGAGCCACTGGTACGAGAGCGTCCCGTTCCCGCTTGCTGCCACGGTGAGGATCGCAGACTGTCCCGCAACCTTCACCTGCGAGAGCGGCGTTAACGACGTGATCACGGGCGTTCCCAGCGATACGTCAACACGCACCGCTCCGCTTATCAGTTCCACGCCGCCCGCGATAGCCTTGACCGCGTACGTTCCGGCATTGGCAAGCGCCGCCGAGGCCACATGCAAACTAGAACCCGTTCCCCCAGCGATCAACTGCGCATCCTTGTACCATTGGTACGCCACCGCCGTGTCTCCCGCCTGCCCTTGGGCACTCAATGTGATCGGCGCGCCAAACGCCACAGACCCGCCCTGCGGCTGCTGCGTGAACCCAAGCAAATCCAGGCGTGCAAACGGTGACTGCACCGCCCCGGCTTCATTGCGCACCTCCACCCGGTAACTTCCCGCATCCAGCAGACCCACCGACGCAATCGCAAGCGTCGGCAATGTTCCACCCGTAATCACCGCGCCATCCTTCAACCACTGGTACGACAGAGTCCCGTTCCCGCTCGCCGCAATAGTGAGTGTTGCCGATTGCCCTGCTAGTTTCACCTGCGAGAGCGGAGTCACTGAGGTAATGACAGGCGCATCCAACAATACGCCAACACGCACCGCGCTGCTCATCAGCTCCACGCCTCCTGCACTGGCCTTCACTGCGTACGTCCCGGCATTTGCCAACGTCGCCGAGGCCACATGCAAACTAGAACCCGTTCCCCCAGCGATCAACTGCGCATCCTTGTACCATTGGTACGCCACCGCCGTGTCTCCCGCCTGCCCTTGGGCACTCAATGTGATCGGCGCGCCAAACGCCACAGACCCGCCCTGCGGCTGCTGCGTGAACCCAAGCAAATCCAGGCGTGCAAACGGCGACTGCACCGCCCCGGCTTCATTGCGCACCTCCACCCGGTAACTTCCCGCATCCAGCAGACCCACCGACGCAAGCGCAAGCGTCGGCAATGTTCCACCCGTAATCACCGCGCCATCCTTCAACCACTGGTACGACAGCCTCCCGTTCCCGCTCGCCGCAACAGTGAGTGTTGCCGATTGCCCTGCTAGTTTCACCTGCGAGAGCGGAGTCACAGAGGTAATGACAGGCGCGTCCAACAATACGCCAACACGCACCGCGCTGCTCATGAGCTCCACGCCGCCTGCACTGGCCTTCACTGCGTACGTTCCGGCATTGGCAAGCGTCGCCGAGGCCACATGCAAACTAGAACCTGTTCCCCCAGCGATCAACTGCGCGTCCTTGTACCATTGGTACGCCACCGCCGTGTCTCCCGCCCGCGCTTGGGCACTCAATGTGATCGGCGCGCCAAACGCCACAGACCCGCCCTGCGGCTGCTGCGTGAACCCAAGCAAATCCAGGCGTGCAAACGGCGACTGCACCGCCCCGGCTTCATTGCGCACCTCCACCCGGTAACTTCCCGCATCCAGCAGACCCACGGACGCAAGCGCAAGCGTCGGCAATGTTCCACCCGTAATCACCGCGCCATCCTTCGACCACTGGTACGACAACGTCCCATTCCCGCTCGCCGCAACAGTGAGTGTTGCCGATTGCCCTGCTAGTTTCACCTGCGAAAGCGGGGTCACCGATGAAATCACGGGCGGATCCAACAAAACACGGACCGGCACCCCAAAAGTGGTGATCTCGCCAAACGGGCTGCTCACCCGCACGCTGTAGCTACCCGTATCAATCAATGAAGCACCGCCGAACGAGAGTGTGGACGCCGTTCCTCCGCTTACAATGCGGTCGCCACCCACCGGAATATCTCCATTCTTAAACCATTCGAAAGTGAGCGGCGGAGTGCCCTGCGCCACCACTTGCAGCATGCCAGCTCCGCCAAACGGCAGATCCATCGGCGACGGCGGCAACACCACAGAAGGAGCGAGATTCACCGTCACCTGGAAACTTCCGCTGGCGGTGTTTCCCGCCGCGTCCGCAGCCGTCACCGTCACGGCAGTTGTTCCGATCGGGAACAGCGAGCCGCTCACATGCGAGTAAGTGATGACAGGATTCGCTGTGCGGTTGTCCACCGCTGTCGCGAGCGGATAGGCCACCGCGATTCCCGCGGGGCTCAACGTCGAGACCGACGCACTCGCAGGCAAAGTCAAAACCGGTGGTGTGATATCCTTCACTACAAGAGTCACCGGTGTGCTTACCGCAGTTCCAACAAAATTGCTCAACACCACAGAGTATGTTCCCGCATCAGAGAACTGCGCAGCTGAAATCGACAAAGTGGATCCGGTGCCACCGGCAATGCTTACGCCATTTTTCTGCCACTGGTACGAAATCGGAACGTTGCCGCTCGCATCCACATTGAACGTGGCTGACTCACCCTCGTTGACTAGCAACGAGACCGGTTGAGTGAGAACACTCGGCGCATAAAGCAGAGTTCCCGCGCCAGTGAAATCAGTAATCTGCGCGCCATTCCTTGCAATTACCGTCGTGCCAGTCGCAGCGTTTACAACCACTCCGGCCGGTACAGAGTGCATGCCATCAAAGACAAGTGTGCCCGCTGTCACAGTCGTTGTGCCCGAATATCCGGTGCTTCCGGCTAACACCAGCGTACCAACCCCCTCCTTGGTGAGTCCCCCACTGCCAGTGATTGCGCCGCTAAAACTCAAGCTCACCGCGTTCGTTACATCGATCGCAGCAATGGATCCAAGACCAATGCTGAAGCCCCGGTCGATCGTTGCCGGCAGGGATCCGGTGTACCTTAATGTTCCACCTGCAAATACAAGGTTCGATGCCCCGCTCGCCGATGCACCGATCCCGCTCGCAGTACCCCCGTTGGCAAGAACGCTCACCGATAGGAGCCCACCTCGGGAAAGTGTCGTTGCCCCAGTGTAGGTGTTCGCGCCTGATAATGTCAGCGTGCCGGATCCGATCCTCACTTCCCCCGTGCCGCTAATGATTCCAGAAATGGTCTGCAAGCCGCCCGTTTTCCGGTACTCAAAAACACCGCCGTTCGCAATGGAGCCAGCGCTCGCCAGCGATCCAGTCACCAAGAGTGATCCGGCGGAAATTCTCGTTCCGCCCGTGTATGTGTTCGCACCCGCCAGTGTGAGTGTTCCAGCGTTGACTCCGACACCGCCAACACCACTCACCACACCAGCGATCGTCAGCGTACCGCCAGACCTCGCGTATTCGAACAACCCGCTGTTCGCGATATTTCCAGTGCTAGAAAACCCACCGGAAACTGACAGCGTACCCATGCTGATCGTCGTCGCACCGGAGTAGGACGCCGAACCAGCCAAAGATAAAGTTCCAGTCCCAGACTTGGTCAAACTACCGGAACCCACCACGTTGCCCCCCACAATCCAGTTCACCCTGTTCGCAACGTTGATTAGCGCGCTTGTTCCCGAACTCACGGTGAATCCTCGGTCCGTGCTTGTGTCCGTATTGCCCGATATCACGAGGCTGCCTCCGGCAAAAACCAGATTGGCCGCGTCGCTGGATGACGCACCAATGGAGCTAGCTGTACCGCCATTGCCCAACGAACTGACCGATAAAAAACCACGATTGAGCCTTGTGACCCCAGTATACAGATTTTGGGTTCCGAGAATCTGAACTCCAGAACCTGAGAGGATCAGCCCCCCTGATCCTGAGATGACTCCCATGTAGGATGTCGGATTCAGACAGGGAACAGGCAGACTTCTTGTTGTCGCAGTACCGTCCGCAAGCTGTCCGTAAATGTTAAAGCCGCTCGCCCACACACTCCCGTCGCTTTTTAAAAATAAACTGTGACTACTCCCGCACGCCGTCGAGGTCACCTCACTCATCACCTGAACAGGAACGCTCTTATTGACCATCGTGCCGTCCCCAAGCTGACCGCTCGTGTTAATTCCACAGGCCCAAACACTCCCATCGCTCTTGAGGAACAAACTGTAATAGTTTCCGCACTCGATGGCACTGACACCACTCATGACCTGCACTGGACTAGTTCTCTGAGTTGTCGTCCCGTCTCCGAGCTGGCCACTGCTATTCCCACCGCTAGCCCAGACGGTTCCGTCACTCTTCAAAAATAAACTGTGAGAACCACCACACGCCATCGCGACCACTCCACTCATCACCTCCACTGGACTGTTTCGCTGTACCGTTGTGCCGTCTCCAAGCTCGCCGTACGTGTTGCGACCGCTCGCCCAAACGCTCCCGTCATTCTTTAAAAATAAACTGTGGTAGTAACCACACTGGACCGCGCTAACCCCATTCATTACCTGTACCGATGTACTCCGCTGTATCGTTGTACCGTCTCCAAGCTCACCACTGCTATTAGTGCCGCTCGCCCACACACTCCCATCACTTTTCAGAATCAAGCTGTGATTGTACCCACACGCGATGCCAGAAACGCTATCCATTACTTCGAATGGCACCGCGTGGTCCAAAGTTCCCCCATTTCCCAGCTGACCGTAACCATTGTAGCCACTCGCCCATACGCTCCCATCGCTCTTCAAAAATAAACTGTGCGACCCTCCACATGAAATCGCACTTACCTCTGCCATCACCGGCACTGGGATCGCTTTACTGACCTTTGTCCCATCCCCTAGCTGACTGAAATCATTACGCCCAGCAGCCCAGGCGCTTCCGTCACTCATGAGAAAGAGACTGTGATTGGCTCCGGAAGCTATTTTCGCAACAGACTTCTGCCCGCTTGGCGTCGTCTGCAATGTCAACGTCGCATTCCCAAGCGAAACGTTGCCGCCCATCGTTCCTCCACCCGCGATCCCCCCAATCGTGCTAGCGTAGCCGTTCAAATCGAGAACAACCCCAGGGGCGTTCGCTAAATCTACGATTGAATTCGCGCTGAACGCCTGAGCTCCACCCGCCGCGAGTGTGCCGTCAGTGACTGACGTTTTTCCGCTATGCGTGTTTGCACCCGTCAGCGTAGTCGTTCCCGTACCGGATTTAGTCAGATTTGAACTACCCGAAATGGTCGACTCATAAACAGAACTACCACCAGCTGTGCCTAGATTGATCGGATACCCAGCTCCATAAACCAGGCGGCCACCGCCGGTGTAAGACGGAACGCGAGCTCCATTCTCAATCAACACCACAGCCCCCGTGGCAATCGAAAGTGTCGCTTGCTGAGGCAGAGAGTTAACACCGTCGAAGACGACAGTTCCCGAATTCACGCTCACGTGACCCACGAATGAGTTTGTCCCCGCGAGTGTGGTTTTTCCCGAGCCGGACAACTCAAGGCCACCCGCCCCAGTAATCGCTCCCGCATAAACAGAGGAACCGAACGACTCTAACATAACTGGAACCGTTTGAGTCGCGCGGCTCCAGTTCCCAAGCTCGCCAGAGTCATTTAAACCGCTCGCCCACACGCTACCATCGCTCTTCAGATACAAGCTGTGGTAATATCCACACGCCACGGCCCTCACTCCACTTCCAACTTTGACAGGGCTAGATCTAGAGGTCGTTGTCCCATCCCCAAGCTGGCCGAAAGCATTTATCCCACTCGCCCATACACTGCCGTCGCTCTTCAAAAATAAGGTATAATAATAACCACACGCAATCGAGCTCGCTCCGGTTGTCACCTGAAATGGAGTCGTTGGTTGTGTGGTTTTTACATAGCCAACCAGACCAAAGAAAATAAAAA
>JBILLT010000039.1:0-28260 GCA_044375925.1 Chthoniobacteraceae bacterium
GGCGCTTGTGAGCGAGCAGGTGAGGGCGCTGAAGGGAGCGCAGATGAATGCGTTGGAGAGCGGGCAGATTAGAGGGCTGACAACGGCGCAGGTGAGGTTGCTGGTGAGCGGACAGATTGCGACGCTGGATGTGATGAGGATTGGAGCGTTGAGTTCGCCACAGTTGCAGGCGATGAGCGGGCAGTTGGGTGCGTTGAGCACGGAGCAGGTGGGGTGGCTGAGCGGAGGACAATTGCGGGGCTTATTGAACGTGCAGTTGACGACGCTACGGAGCGAGCAGTTGCTTGCGATAGAGTCTGGGGATTTGAGGTCGTTGACGTCTGGACAGATTGCGGGTCTTCGGAGCGAGCAGGTGAAGCTGCTGAGCGAGGCGCAGGTTGGTGCGCTGCAGAGCGAGCAGTTGAGGGGCCTCACGAGCGGTCAGGTGCGTGCGCTTGAGACCGCAGATGTACGGATGCTGGCGATCCAGCAATTGGGTGTGGAACAGTTGCGTGCCATGAGTAGCGATCAGGTGATGTTGTTGGGCAGCGATCAGGTGAGGATGCTCCGGAACGACCTGGTGTTGGCGCTTGTGACTGGTCAGTTGAGGGCGCTGCAGGGAGCGCAGTTGAATGCGTTGGAGGGCGGGCAGATTAGAGGGCTGACAACTGGGCAGTTGAGATTGCTGGTGAGCGGACAGATCGCGATGCTGGATCTGATAAGGATTGGGGCGTTGAGCACGTCACAGTTGCAGGCGATGGGCGGGCAGTTGGGTGCGTTGAGCACGGAGCAGGTGGGATGGCTGAGCGGAGGACAATTGAGGGGTTTATTGAGCGGGCAGTTGACGTCGCTACGGAGCGAGCAGTTGCAGGCGATCGCGACCGATGCGTTTGGATCACTGCTTTCCAGCCAGATTATAAGTCTCAGCACGCAGAGAATCGTTACGCTGAGTACCAAACAGGTCGCAGCGTTTAGTTCGCTGCAGATCCGCGCCTTGACTACCGCCCAGCTCAATGCGTTGACGAGTCAAGTATCCGCGATCGAAACTGAGGACGTTGCCGCTCTTACCTCAGGGCAGTTACAAAGGTTGTCTACTCAAATAATCAATTTACTGAGTACTTCTCAAATTATCGCACTGTCGACGATGCAGGTTCCAATGCTCGTGACCACACAGCTTCGCGCTTTCTCCATGGACCAGATCATGGCGCTTGAGACTCGCGATATCCGGATGCTGACTAGTAACCAAGCTCGGTCTTTTACTGTCTCATTCTTGAATGCGCTTTCAACGAGTGGAATTCCTTCGCTGAACACTTCAGCGTTCCGAGCACTGGATTCTTTCCAGATGAGTGCCCTCAGCAGTCAGCAGCTAGCTGCTGTAACACCGATTCAATTGGCGGCTCTTCCCACCTCTCAGATGCAGTTTTTTAAGGATCGGCCCGAGGGATTCCGCCTTTCCGACAGTCAGCAGAATGCGCTGTCTAAAAGTCAGATGGACGCTCTGTACTTGTAGTGCTTGATCGCAATCGCAGCTGGATGCCGCTTGGTCCAGCTGGGTGTAAAAAGCTGTCATCTGTGAGTGGTTTTTAGACTCTCACTTGCAATGTTGAGCGCTGCAGCATAGGCCGCTTCTGGTGTATGGCCTAGCAGGCAGCGCTCTTTCTTGAACCATGTTTCCTGACGTTTCGCGTATTGCCGCGTCTTTGCTTTGATGGTTTCAAGTAGATCAGTGCGCGAAATGCGTTTTTTTAAAAAATCCTGTATCTCTTGAACTCCAATCGCTCGAATTGCCGTGAGTCCCAGTCTGTTTCCCAGATGTGCCATCTCTTCAATCGCGCCTTTTTTGAGCATGCACTCAGTTCTGATGGCAATCCGCTCGTTCAATTCTTCCCGTGGGCGCGTGATCCAGATTCCTTTGGGTAGACTCGGCGACTCACTGGGCGCGCGAAAACTTGTGAAAGGGCGTCCGGTCAAAAGGCAAACTTCAAGCGCCCTGATGACGCGCCGCGGATTCTGTAGATCGAGGGCGGTTTTGGATGCCGGGTCGAGCTTGATTAGCTTGGCAACCAGACAGTCCATTCCTTCGGATTCCAGTTGGGCCCTGAGAATAGGATCCGCGGCAGGCAGTCCTTCGGCCAGTCCCTCTAACACAGCGCGAATGTAAAGTCCGGTTCCGCCGACCAAAATAGGCAACCGCCCCGCTGCCCGCACCTCAACAATCTTTTTTCTTGCCAGTCTCAGGTAGGTCGCAACATCAAAACTCTGCATCGGATCAAGGCAGCCCACCAAATGATGTGGGATGCCTTGCCTTTCACTCTCTGGAATCTGGGCAGTCAGCACTCCCATCCCCGTGTAGATCTGGAAAGCATCCGCCCCAATAATCTCCCCGTTGATCTGCTCCGCCATTCGAATCGCGAGTTCAGATTTACCCGATGCTGTAGGGCCAGCAATCGTCAGGGATGGGAGCGGGTTTGTCATCGGCTATCCGCCGTTTTGTTTCGAGGCGACAGGAGGGAGGAACGAATGCGCCGCTTTCGCCAGCACTCTTCGCTTATAGAGCTTGTCTCCGCAAAGCGCATAGAGCGTTTCGAGTTCAGGTCCGCCGAGGGCGAGGTTTGCCACTTTGCCGTTTGGTGTGGGAAGGATGCATTGCACGCGGCCTGCGGGATCGCAGACTTGGATCCCGATACGCGTTGCGACGAAAACACGCCCATCGCTGGATACCTCGATCCCGTCCGCGCCTGCGTCATCCGCAAGATCCGGCATCTCGAGCCGGAAAAAGCGCTGCTTGTTCGCGAGTGTTCCGTCTGGACGAACCTGGTAGCTGTAGAGCCAGTGGGTGCGGCTGTCCGCCACGTAAAGGAGGGATTGGTCTGCAGATAGCGCGATGCCGTTTGAAAACTTTAAGCCCGTATCCACCACCTTCTTCGTGCCGTCCGGTTTGATCATCCAAATCTTGCTGGGATTCTTTCCATCCCATCCAGGCTCCGTCACGTAAATAACGCCGTCATGCCGCACCACAAGGTCGTTGCCGCGAAAACCGTCAGCGATGACGTCCATCGAGCCGTCGCGTTTGTAAGCAACAATCTTCTCCTCGCCGCCCGCAACGGCATACAAACGACCGTCCGGACCGAAGGCTTGGCCGTCCCCTTTGCCTGATTCTTCAATGAACGGTTCCGGCCCGGCACCGGGATTGTGGGTATCGAGTCGATACGTCTTGCTGTTGCCGACATCATTGAAAAACAGGATTCCTTTTGAATCCACGGCGGGTCCCTCCAAAAACTTGTAGCCCTCGCTCACAAGTTCCCATTGTTGATCAGGCACCAGCAGCTTGCGAAATGCGTCCGGCCCCTCGCCGCGTTTGATTGGAGCCGGCCAGTTTTTCCACAGGTAGCGCATGGCCTCTGGAAAAATCACGCCGATTTCTTTTCCGTTGTGGCCCCCCTCACCCCACGCGTGCGCGACCTCATATCCGGAAAATTGAAGTGCGCGTTCCAGAGTCTGATTCGCCATCCACCAGTCGCCATACGAATTGTTGAGATCCTGCGCGCCGTCTTGGAGGAAGACGCGCAACGGCCGCGGTTCGGTCTTTCTCACGAGCGACTGCAGATGATCGCCTCCGCGGATGTCTGTAAAGCTGCCGATGCCTGAAAAAACCCGGCTAAAAAGGTCGGGACGCTGGAACGCAGCGTTGAAAGCGGCCATTCCGCCGGAGCTGTGGCCGCCGATGGCACGATCGTTGGGATTTTTTGAAAGCAGGATCGCCCGGCCATCGCTGCTTTTTTGAGATTCGACTGCGGGAAGCAATTCCGTTTCGAGGAATCTAGCGTAGTCGGGTGTCATCGAGTCGTACTCGAAGGAGCGGTTCATGCGGTCTGCCACGCCCGGAAGTGGGGATCGGGCGCGTCCCGGCTGTACAAACACGCCGATCGTGACGGGCATTTCACGCTTTGCGATGAGTTCGTCGAAAACGGCGGGTGCATTGTTGGCGATCCCGTCCTGGTGCACGTAGAGGCATGCGGGTGTTGCGGGACTGTAGTTTGCAGGAATGTAGATCCAGTACCGGCGCGAGGTCCCCGGAAAGACTTTTCCTGCCTCAAGCTGGAACTCAAGCACCTCCCCTTTCTGGATCGCTTCCTGCGCGGTGACCTTGGTGATGAAGAGGGTTGCGAGCGCAATGCCCGTGACGCCGGCCATCATGAGCTGCGGAATGAGATTTCGGGAGGGATGGAACATTCCCTCTTTTGCGTCGGGCCGGCCCTGTTTTGCAACCGCAGACTGCACGGTTACCGCGGGCCTACGCGATCCGTCTGCTCTTCGGGCGGCGGTGCCGGGGAAGAAAGAGCGCGTTCCAGCAATTTCTTACTGTCCTCCCAGATGCCAGGTTTGTTGGAGTGCATCACGACGGCGATTGCTTCCCTGCCGTCCCGCACTGCGGCGCTGACCAGTACCTGCTGCGCGGGCGAAGTGTACCCGGTTTTGACACCGCAGCAGCCGGGGAAGGATTTCAGCAGGTGGTTATGGTTCCAGAGCGTTCTCTCGCCTGAAGTCGCGCTGTTCCACAGCGCTTCGCGGGTCGACACAATCCTGCGAAAAAGCGGCTGCTGCATGGCGGCTCTGGCGATCAGCCCGAGATCACGCGGCGAGGTGTAGTGTTCCGAATGGTGCAACCCGTGCGGGTTCATGAAATGCGTCGAGACGCATCCAAGCTCGCGGGCCCTTGAGTTCATCTTGGAGGCAAATTCTTCAATCGAACCGGCGTTGTCGCGTCCGAGCGCGTGCGCAACGTCATTCGCGCTTTTGAGCATCAAACCGTAAAGCAGTTGTTCTCGTGAAAATCTTTCGCCCTGAACGAGGTCGAGACTGCTTTCACCCACCTGCCTATCGCTTTTGGCAATCTCCACTTCTTGTTCCAGGGAGCCCGCTTCAATCACGATCAATGCGGTCATGATCTTGGTGGTGCTTGCCGGGTAGTGGCGTGAGTCGGCGTTTTTTGCGTAGACCGTGTCGCCGCTGATCGCATCGAGGGCGATCGCGCCGCTTGCCGCCAATTGCATCTCGTCGTCGGAAGCCGTTGGAGGAGCGGGTGCAGGGGCTGGCTTTTCGGGGAGTTTTGGGGACGGTTTTGCGCCCGGCTTTGTGGGCGGTTTTGCGGGCGGCTTTGTCGCGGGCTTTTTCTTGGACGCGGCCAGAAAGAAATCCGGCCGCTTGATCGCTTCCGCCGCGGTGTCGGCTCCAAAAACGTTCTTTTGCCCCACCAAGAGCAGTATGAGAAGCGCGGTCAATCGCAGTGGGCTCATGAGCGTAGCTTTCACAGTGCGGCAGGACGATGAAGGCTTCCGTTCACCATCATCCACGGTACCCGAGCGGTGTGGCCCAGCACCTCGGCGCACGCCGTCTCCACCGAGCCGGAACCGGGGAGAGCGATCATATCGGCGAGGGCGCCCTCTTGGATGCAGCCGAGTTTGCCGTGCAGTTTGAGGGCTTTTGCAGGCGCGGTTGTGATGGTCTCAAGCAGTGTGTGCGCGTCCATCGCCGGATTGGTTTGAGCGAGCCTGCGGAGTTCCTCGAGCAAACTCAGGGAGTTGGTGCTGGCAAGGCTGTCGGTGCCGATGGAGATGTTTGCTCCAAGCTCCCTGAGGCGGCCGAATTCGAATGGCCTGTGACCAAAGTAAGCATGGCTTCCAGGACAGTGCACGATATGCGGGATGGACTCGGCTGGAAGCGTTGAGAGAAGAGCGAAATCGCAGGCTTCGAGCTCGTTCATGTGCGCGAGGATGGAATCCGCGCCGATCGCGCCGTTGCGCCAAAGCCAGCCGAACGGCGTGTCGTGGCCGCAGTCGTGCATCGGGCGTTCAAGCTCCCTTAAAAAGTCGTACAATTCCCCGCGTGCCTCCTTGAACATTGCCGATTCCTCTGCGGACTCGGCGACATGGGTGGTGACCAGCATATCGTTCGAAGAGGCGCATGCTTGGGCGAGCCTGTAGAGTAACAGTGATGCCGTGTAGGGTGCGTGCGGGTTGAGTCCAAAGGAGCACAGCGGATCCCTTTGATTCTCGAAGAATGAAAGTGCGCCGGCGACCACGTCCTCGGAGGTGAACCGGTGCTTGATATCGATCATTTCGTAAAACCACCAGATTCTGATCGGGGACTCCGGCATGCGGCTCATGAGCTCTGGGAAAGCCGCCATGCTGCACACGCTTGTGGTGCCTAACATTCTGGACTCTTCAATCCCGCGCGCGATGGATTCGAGGATGTCGGCATCCGAAAGCTGGCGTTTGATGGAGTTGAGCTTTTTCACCCATGCCGAAAAACTTTTCGGTGGCGCGATCGCGTCACGCATGCAGGAGTAATCGAGGTGGCAGTGGGCGTTGATGAAGCCGGGAAGCAGGATCCGGCCGTCCAGACGCACGGTTTCCTCCCCGTTCAATGCCCGTAGTTCCGCCTGCAGCCCGACTTCCACGATCTTTGTGCCGGAAACCCGTACGGCGCCGTTTGCGATCGGCGGCGAGCACATGGGCAGGACTACGGGGGCTTGGATGAGCATGTCGTTCTCAACAACGCCCTGAGATCGGCCCGAGGTCAATCCTTGGTTGCTGCGCGAAAATGCGAGCGGCCGCCGCGGTTGGTGCGTCCGCGTGAATGTGCACGCGATGCACGACGGGGGGAGCCGCTGTGCGGGCGGTGACGGTCCCGTGCAGATGCCGTCCGAAGACTCGACGCAAGTGCGTTTCGCGTGCAGGATATCGGTCCTACTGTGAGCGAATCCACCCCGGCTTCTGAATCCAACGCGGACGACTCGACGATCCGCGCGCATCGTTCAAAGCCCGATTTCCGTCTGAAATTGCGCGAGGTGCCGCACAAGCCCGGTGTGTACTTGATGCGGGACCGTTTTAATCGGGTGATCTATGTCGGGAAAGCGCGCGACCTGAAGAAGCGTGTTTCGAATTATTTCATGCCGTCCCGCCGCATGACGGCTGATCCAAAGACAAGAGCGTTGCTTGAGAGCATTTGGGATTTTGAATGGCACACCGTTTTTACAGAACCCGAAGCGCTGCTTTTCGAGGGTAAACTTATCAAAGAGTTTCGTCCGCGCTACAACGTGTCGTTCCGGGATGATAAGCGCTTTTTACTCGTGAAGGTGGATGTGCGGGACGAGTGGCCGCGTTTCAGGCTGACCCGGATGCGGATCGACGATGGGTCGCTGTATTTCGGACCGTTTGTGCATTCGGGTGCGTTGAGGCAGACGATGGCTTTTTTGAGAAAGAAGTTCGGCGTGCTGACTTTCGGGCGCGGATCGCCGAGTGAGCGCGAACTCAAGAGTTCGACCTATCAGGTGCCTTTGCGGTTGGCGGATTTGAGCAAGGAAGAGTACCAGCGCCGGATTGAACTAGCCGCCGAGTTTCTCGAAGGGAAATCGAAGGAGCATCTGGATGAGCTGGAGCTTGAGATGCGTGCGGCGGCGGCAAAGCTGGACTTCGAGCGGGCGGCTGAGATCCGCAACATGCTGGATGATCTTCGGAAGACGACCGCGCCGACCCGCAAGTTTACGCGCCTTTCGCTGCCTAGCACCGTGAATCCGGAGGACGACATTGCCATGCTTTGCGACGCGCTGCAGTTGCCTCGCGTGCCCCGGCACATGGAGTGTTTCGATATTTCGAATATTTCCTCGACCTACATCGTCGCGTCGATGGTTTGTTTCAGGGACGGTGTTCCTGACAAGGAAAGCTACCGCAAGTACCGCATCACTTCCACGAACGGGCAGAATGATTTTGCGAGCATGGCGGAGGTCGTGCGCAGGCGCTATTCGCGGGTGTTGAAGGAGTCGGGCCGTAGGGCGCGCGCCCGCTCGAAGGCGGCGGACTCCGCTCCGGCCGTCGGCGCCGTGGAAGAGCGGGATGCCAAGGATGCGTGGGTTGATTTCGACGTCAGCCAGGAAGACTCTTTGGATGCAGCCCAGCGCGCGGGCGCGAATCTTCCCGACTTGATCATCGTGGACGGCGGCAAGGGGCAGCTCTCGTCGGCGTGCGCGGAGTTGCAGCGTCTGGGTCTGTATGGGATCCCGATCATCGGTTTGGCGAAAGAGTTTGAGGAAATTTACAGGCCGGGAATTTCCGAGCCCCTCGCGCTCCCGCACAGCAACGGTGGCTTACGGTTGCTGCAGCGGATCCGTGATGAAGCGCATCGTTTTGCGAATGAGTACCACCAACTGCTGCTCAAAAAGCGCGTCGCAGAGAGTGTGCTGGATGAGTGTCCGGGGGTTTCCAAAACGAGAAAGAAGCAACTGCTTTCCACGTTTGGCTCTGTTGCCAGAATGCGGCAGGCGAGTGTGGACGAAATCGCCGCCGTCGAAGGTGTGAGCGCCAAACTAGCAGCCGAGATTTTCGAGTTTTTGCGGAAGCGCGATTAGCAATCGCTTTGGTACGGTTTAGTCGCCGTAGCCGTGCGGATGCTTGAGATGCCAGCTCCACGCGCTTTGGATGATGGCTTCGATCGATTCGAACCGGGGCTTCCAACCGAGTTCGGCCTGGATGCGGTCGGAAGCGGCGATGAGACGCGCGGGGTCGCCCGGCCTTCTGGGTTCTTCAACGACGCGGATCGGACGGCCGGTGACTTTTTCGCAGGCGGCAACGACCTCGCGCACCGAGGTGCCGCCTCCGGTGCCAAGATTGTACTTGGCGGATTCCTTCGAGCCGAGCGCGAGCATATGGGCCTGGGCGAGATCGAGGATGTGGATGTAATCGCGGATGCAGGTTCCATCCGGGGTCGGGTAGTCGGTGCCGAAGATTGAGACGCTTTCTTTTTGTCCGAGCGCGACTTTGAGGATGTTGGGGATCAGGTGTGTTTCCACGCGGTGATCTTCGCCAAACCGCTCCGTTGCGCCCGCGGCGTTGAAATAGCGGAGGGCGACGTGTTTGATCCCGTGGATGGCGTCGTACCAGCGAAGCATCTGTTCGAAGATGAGTTTCGATTCGCCGTAGGGGTTGATGGGCTTTTGTGGCAGCGTTTCATCGATGGGCACGCGGTCGGGCGTGCCAAAGGTGGCGCAGGTGGAGGAGAAGACGATCCGATGCACGCCGCAGGAGACCATTGCCTCCAAAAGGTGCATGCCTCCGGTCACGTTGTTCCGGAAATATTTGGTGGGGTTCACCATGGATTCGCCCACGAGGGCGTTGGCCGCGAAGTGCATCACGGCGTCGGAGCGTGAGGCGGCGAGGGCGTCTTTGAGCCGCTGGGCGTCCAACAGGTCGCCCTCTTCCAGCCAGGCGCGGGGGTCGATTGCCGCGCGGTGGCCTTCGGAAAAGTTGTCGAAAACGGTAATCTCATGCCCCGCATCGAGCATTTGCTCCACGCAGATGCTGCCGATGTATCCGGCCCCGCCTGTGACGAAAATTCGCATATGGGTTCATTCTTCCCACGGGGAGAGTGGCAGCGCAAATCCGAAAGCAAGACGACGTTGTTCAGCGGGTTGGAGCGCAATTATCACTAAAACAAGGCTCGCGGATCGCGCATGTTTTTGCCAGAATACAGGTCTTGATCTTATGATTCTGCGCACCATCACACACACCATCTTGTTGGCCTCCTTGGCTTTAACCACAACATCTTGTGCCCTCTTCAAAAAGAAGAAGAAGGGCGACGGCGTGTACTCCAGCGATTCCGACTTCATTCAGGGGACCCCGATGGGTTCCGCGGATGGAACCGGACTGGGGACGCCTCTTCCCGATCGCACCGAGGGTTCCAATTTCCGCAGTGCGTCCATCAACCGCACCAAGTTCGCGCCCGTCCAGTTCGGATACGACAGGTCGGACGTGAGTGCTGCCGAGCAGGCGAAGGTGCGGGCGGTGGCGAGCGCATTGCGCAGTTCCGGGGAGTCGGTGATCGTTGCGGGGTTCACAGACGAGCGCGGCACGCAGGAGTACAACCGTCAGTTGGGCGAGAGGCGCGCGCAGGCTGTGCGTAATTCGCTTATTTCAAGCGGTTTGTCTGAAGGCAAAATCCAGACGGTGAGCTTCGGGGCGGAGATGCCGGTGGATCCGTCGTCCAACGAGTCGGCCTGGGCGAAGAACCGCCGCGCCGAGTTCGGCGTTTCAAAGTAGCGCGTCATTGCGCTTCGTCCGCGTACATCAGCGGATTAGTTTTCAAAGGGCCGCGCTGTCAGAGGGCGCGGCTCTTTCGTTTTTGGGCGTGGGTTTTGCGGCGCTACGGTCCGCCGGCGTTCTTTGTGTCGCATTGTAGTGGACTGCGGAACGGGAGTTGGGTTGAGTAACGCTCTCTCCAAACAAAACACTATGTCATCCAGATCTCTTTTCCTCTGCGCCCTCGGGCTCAACGTCCTCGGTTTTTTCGGAACGATGCAGGCGTCCGCGCAAGCGCAGTCGCCGGCCACGTTTGAAGTGGGGAGCATCACTTTCTCGCGTCCTTCAGAATGGCTCTGGGTGACTCCTTCCTCCTCAATGCGCAAAGCCCAGCTGTCCATCCCCGGGATGAACCCAGCTGCTGCCGCTGAGGTGACGTTTTTTCACTTTGGTGCGTCTGGCGGCGGCGATACCGATTCGAATGTGAAGCGTTGGTTGGGGCAGTTCAAAAGTGCGCCGGGCGCCGAGAAGGTTGAGGAGAAAAAGATCGGCAGCCGCAAGGTGACCGTTGTCTCGACCGAGGGCGTGTTCTCCTCGGGAATGCCGGGGGCGCCCGCGAGCGCGCAGGAGAATTACGCATTGCTCGGCGCAATCATGGAGGATGCGGGCGGAACCGTGTTCATCAAGGTTACCGGTCCGAAGGCGACCGTACAGGCGGCTACGCCGAGGTTTTTCGAGTTTTTGGCCTCTGCGAAACCCTAGTTCGAAGCGGTGTGCCGAAAGGGTTTCAGGTCGGGGGAATGGGTTGCTTTATCGATTGGATTTGAATGAGTCAGTTTTACGTCTCCTCGCTGATTGAAATCATCCACTACCTGAGCGACGCGTTGCTGCAGTGCGACGCGAACACTCGCGTTGCCGAGTTGTTTTGCGACGAGTTTGATGACGTGGACTTTGAAATGGTGCTGTGCTGCTTTGAAGCCACGCACAAAGTTGGATTCAAAGAGGAACTCGTGAACATTCCGATTGAGCAGTACGAAGAGCTGTCACTGGAGGAGTTTTTGGAAAACTACCTGGATTCGCGCGAGCAGAAAGATTCGCTCTTTGTGGCAAAGCGGTTCCGCATGTTTGAGGATGCCCTCACCCGTGCGATCGCGGAGGAAGGCGCTCCGGAGGGCGGCTTCGAGTAACGGTGCCCGGAGATTGCGGCGGTGCGCGGTTGCAGGGATGGGTGTGACTGGATGCTCGTGCTTCGCAGGGGCGAGCCCTTGCGTGCCTTCGAAAATTTTCACCCTTGGCTGTGTGTGTGTCAGCCGATGCCGAGTCGTTTGGCGGTGAGTAGCAGCCAGAGTCCCACGCCGGCCAGCAGCAGGAGGCCGCCGAAGACCATGAGCGGCACGATCGATGGCGTGCGCTCCCGCGGGGCGACGGCGTCTTCCGGCAGTGGAGGGACCGGAGAGTTCTCCAGATACTGGTACTGTTTGTGATGGATCGCGCTGTGCCCTTCGAGCGCAGCAGCCTGGTCGGAGACATCGACGTTGAGGTGTTTGCCGTAGATGTTGAGAAATCCACGGCCGTACGCATGGCTTGGAAACTGGCTGAAGTCATCCGCCTCGAGGGCCGCGAGTTTTTCGGGGCGGATGCGCGTCGCCTCCGCCACGTCGCTCAGAGAAAGACCCCGCGCGAGGCGTGCCTTTCGCAGTCGTGTACCCGTGCTCTCAGCCATGGACGTGAATGCTCCTGCTCCGCCCCGGGTTCTTAAAGGGTGTCAAGGTCCACAAGAATTTCACGCGGTTTTGCGCCTTCTCCGGGACCGACGTAACCGCGGCTTTCCAGAATGTCGAGAATGCGAGCGGCGCGGGTGTAGCCGAGCCGCAGGCGGCGCTGGAACAAAGAAGTGCTCGCCTTCTTTTCCTGCTGCATGATCTCAATGCACTTGTCGACGAGTTCCTCATCTTCGTCACTGACCTCCTCACCTTCTCCATCGCCCCCGCCTTGCAGGCGGGCCTGAATTGAATTCTCGAATTTTGGGCCGCCTTGGTTTGAGGAGAATTCCACCAGACGTTTGACTTCCTCGTCGGTTACCAGGACGCCCTGCGCGCGGACCATCCGCGAGGTGCCCGGGGGCCTGTAAAGCATGTCGCCTTGCCCCAGCAGCTTTTCCGCGCCGTTCTCGTCAAGAATCACGCGGGAGTCCAGCGCTGAGGCCACTTGGAATGCAACGCGGCATGGGACGTTCGCTTTGATCACGCCCGTGATCACGTCCGCGCGCGGGGTCTGCGTCGCGATGATCATGTGGATGCCCGCTGCGCGCGCTTTTTGTGTAATGCGCGCGATCGCGCTTTCGACGTCCGCGGGAGCCGTCTGCATCAAGTCCGCAAGCTCGTCCACGATGATCACGATGTACGACATCTTTTCAGGTATCCTCAAGTCCGTCTCACGCGGCACTCTCACGGTGGTCATCGCAGCGATCCGCTCCTCGACGGGCTTCTCTTCGATTGGGATCTCGGGATCCTCCGCATCCTCTTCATCGCTCTCCTCGGCGTCCTGGCCGTCTTCACCGGCAGCGTCACCCGACTCTTCACCGTCTTCGGATTCTTCATCCGTCGCCTCGTCCTCGGTGGTTTCCTCGTCCTCCGAACCTTCCGGGGAGTCCTCATGATCCGGGTCGGATGGCTCGAGAATGGCGCCCGCGTCCTTCGCCTCGGCCCCCGGATTCATCGCGTTTGCCAATGCGAGTTCTGCCTCTTCGGAGGGTTCCTCCGAATCACCCGGGTCCCCGGTTTTTGAGGGCAAAACGACCGCGGGTCGCAGGGCTTCGTCAAACAGCTCCGGCTGCTTGGCTTTCTTTTCCTCGTCCAGTTCCTTCTGCGTTTTCGGCTTCGGCCGCGAGTTGAACGAGGCGATGTTTCGCACGCCGGTTTTGGCAAAAATGGCGTAGCGTTTTTCCATCTCATCCACGGCCCAGCGCAGTGCGAGCAGGACTTTCTTCGGATCCGTCACCACCGGCACCACGAGGTGCGGGAGCGTGTTGTACATCTGCATTTCAACCACCTTCGGGTCGATCATGATGAAGCGGAGTTCCTCCGGAGTGAACCGGTAGAGGATCGATGCAATGATGGCGTTGATGCACACGCTCTTTCCTGAACCCGTCGTGCCGGCGACCAGTCCGTGAGGCATCGCAGCAAGGTCTGCAACGATCGTTTTTCCGTAAACATCTTTGCCGAGCGCGATCGGGATCTTCGCTTTCGCGGAGGCGAAATCCTCGCTTTCGAAGAGTTCCCGGAGAGTGACTTTTTGTTTCTTCGAGTTCGCGATTTCGATGCCGACGGTGTCTTTGCCGGGAATGGGCGCGAGAATGTTGATGCGCTCCGCCCGCGTCGCGCGCGCCAGATCGCGTTCGAGCGCGAGGATCCGGTCCACGCGGACGCCTTTCGCGGGGTAGACCTCGTAGCGGGTGATGGTGGGGCCGCGGGTGATGTCGCCGGGGGACACTTCGATCCCGAACTGCTGGAGGGTGTCAACAATCGTGCTTTGGAGAGAAAGCAGGTCCGCGGGGTCGACCGCTTCGCGCGTGGATTCATCCACGGAGTCCAGGAGGTCGATCGGCGGCAGTTGATAGCCTTCGCAGGACACGTTTTCAAGGAGGGCAAAATCCGCTTTCTTTTTCGAATCACGCGGGCGCGGCGGTTGAGGTGCGGTGCCGTCGATGATTTTCGGCGCAGGTCTTGCGGGCTCCTGGGGGGGCGCCGCCGCCTCCGGGGCGGTTTCTTTGGATGCATCCGAGGAGGATGCGGTCTTGGAGGATTGCGAGGGAGAGGGGATTTCTGCGTCGAGTGCCGCTGCGGCAAGCTCTTCGTTGCGGTGTTTTCCGGGCGTGTTCCCGGGCTGCTTATCAGGCTGCTTCTCGGGTTCGTCTTCGAGCGTCTCTTCTGCGGAGGCGGCGGGCGGGCGTTGCGGGGAGCGGCGGGTGTTTTTAGGGGGGTCGGGAGGGAAATCCTGGAGGCGGCCGGTGCGCGAGACCGGCATCTCCATCTCGGCTTGGCGGAGGGCGCGTTTTTCGGCGCGATCGGCGAGCCAATCTTTGAGCAGTTCAAGACCCTTCGGCGGAAGCGCGATGAGGAGCTGGAGCACCTCGCGCGGTTCGACGCCCGTCATGTAAAGAATGCTGGCCCCGTACACAACCAGCAGCACGCCGATTGCCCCGAGCGAGCCGAGGGCGGTTTGCAGGAGAGTGCCGCCGACGAATTTCCCGAACCAGCCGCCTTCGCTTGTGAGCGCGAGCCGGTCGGCATCGATGAGTGGAATGTTGAGCAAATGGGCGAGACACGCGCCGGAGCACACGAACGAAATACTCCAAAGCGCGCGTTTTGAGAGACGGGTTCCGGGCAGAATCAACTTTGCGGAGCCGTAGCCGAGCAGCATTGCGCACAAAAGATAAGCGGAGCTGCCCAGAAGCGAGTAGGTCACGAAGGCGAGAATCGCGCCAAACACGCCGAGGAAGTTAAGCGTCTGTTTGGAAGCGCTGCTTGTCGCGTGGTGAAAAGGCATCCAGCCCGGGAGGTCCGCGGGAGCGTAGGAGATGAGGGAGAGAAAAATCACCAGACCGGAAGCGAGGAGGACCAGGCCGGTGAATTCGTGCACCGGGGCGTGGTTTTCCGAGTCTTCGCGGGGAGTGGAGCGGGTGTCCCTGATGCGGGCCATGGGGTCGGGGTGGTGTGGAGTGCGCCGGCGGGCTGCGCCGTGCTAGGGGCTGGGGGTATGGGCGGAGAGCGTGTCGGTCGCCAAGCGGGGGGCGTCGCTCCAGAGATCTTCAAGGGCGTAGTGAGACCGCTTGGATTCATGAAAGATATGCACCAAAACCGACCCGAAGTCCACTATCACCCACTGGCTGAGCGGGAAGCCGTCCATGCGCAGCGGTTTCACTCCGTGGTCCACCCGGAGTCTGTCCTGGATTTCATCGGCAATCGCTTTCAACTGCGGTTCCGACGCGCCCGAGCAAATGACGAAGAAGTCGGTGAAGGTGGAGATCCCTCTCAGGTCGAGAACCACGGGCCGCTCCGCTTTTTTATTGGAAGCAGCTTCGGCGCAGTGCATTGCAATTGATTCGCTAGACAGGCTGGTTGTAGAGGGCATGAGATTGGATCAGGAGTCGAACCGACTCGGGAACTAGATACTGTATGGAGAGCCCTTTCGCAACGCGCGCGCGGATTTCGGTGGAGGAGATGTCTATTTTCCGGACCAGCCGCTCGAGCCTCACGCCCTTGTCGGGCGCGATCGCGGGCTGGTTTATCTCCGATGCGTGCGCGCCGCGGCTGAAGCTCACAAATGAAACAAGCTGGCGGAGTCTTTCAAACTGGTGCCAGAGATGCAGCTTCGGGAGGTTGTCCTCCCCGAGCAGCAGGAAGATTTGCGCTCCGGGAAATCTGCCGCGAAAAACGTCCACGGTGTCGATGGTGAAGCTCGGGCCTTCTCGCTCCAACTCCAGGGTGTCGATGGAGAAACGAGGCTGCATGCGGGTGGCTTCTCGCAGCATCTCAAGCCTGAAGGGCGGGGGTGCTTTTGGAGCGGCGTCGAGCTTGTGCGGGTTGATCGCTGCCGGGATGAAGAACAGGCGGTCGAGCCCCAGTTGTTCGAGGGCGTCCTGAGCGAGCAGGAGATGGCCGTGGTGCACCGGGTCGAAGCTGCCTCCAAAAAGTCCTATGCGTTCGGGGTTCAAGATGGCGGCAGGTTTTCAGCCGGATTGCAGCCGGATTGCAGTTTAGTAAAACAGGAATGGAGAGCGCTCCGACTTGAAGCGGTCCACGAAGGGTTTCCACGATTGTACGATGGTTTGCACCGGCACGCGCTTGCGGAGTTGCTCTCGAATGGATTCGCTGCCGTAGACCTTGAAGAAGATGTCCAGCTTGTCGTTGGGGCATTTCGCGAAGAGGTCTGGAGTCGAGCGTCGGTTGACTTCGCTGAGCAGACCGAGTGCGAGGTGCGTCAGGTTTCCCTTGGCATGCGGGTCGATGGAAAGTTTGCATCCGCTGAAGCCTCCTTCTTTGCAGGGTGTCGCTTTCACGCCCGAGATTTCGAGCTTCTGCACGCAGGCGGTGAAGTCCTGCGCGTCGACGCCTTTCGCCGCGCACATTTCGAAAGGGTTTTTCCCGCCCACCCCTGTTTCAAGGCCGGAGAGTGATCCGACGATCCCCGTGGCGACATAGTAAGCGGGGGAGTCCGCGCGCGGGATGTTCGGGGAGGTTTTGACCCAGCGCAGACCCGTGTCCTGCCAGACCATGGATCGGTCCCAGTCTTCCATGGTGACGACGCGCAGTTTGCACTTGGAGGCCATCCACTGTTTTTCATTGAGCATCCTCGCGAGCTCCCCGCAGGTCATGCCGTGGACATAGGGCACGGGGATTTGCCCGACGAAGGAGATCCACTTTTGTTCAACCGGGGGTCCTTCAACGCGGTTGCCGCCGAGCGGATTGGGGCGGTCGAGCACGACGAATTCGAGGCCGAGTTCGCCCGCGGCCTCCATGCACTTGGCCATGGTCGAGATGTAGGTGTAGGAGCGCACCCCGATGTCCTGCATGTCGTACACGAGCGTGTCGATGCCCTTGAGCATCTGGGGCGTGGGCTTGCGTGTGGGGCCGTACAGGGAGTGGGCGGTGAGTCCCGTGAGTTTGTCGGTGCGGGTCGCCACGTATTTGCCGGCGAGCTCCGTGCCGTCGAGGCCGTGCTCGGGGGTGAGCAGGCACACGAGGTTCACGCCTTTGGCTTTGTGGAGGATTTCGCGGGTCAGGCGGCCCTTGGAGTCCACTCCGGTGTGATTGGTGATCAAGCCAACGCGCTTTCCCTTGAGCGGCTCGAAGTCCAGAGCCTTGAGGCGGTCGATGCCCAGTTGCACGGCATGGGAAGAGGTCGTGCACAGAGCTAGGAGGAGCAGGGCGACGGCGCGCCGAAGAAAACGCGAACAGGCGGGGTGAGGCATGGGCACAAAATCTAGCCTTGGAAGTTGCAAGGTCAACGACCCGCAAGCCGTGCGGGCGCATTTTCCGAGGCGATTTGAATTTCGTCGTGCGCGGGAGTTGAAAAGTGGGCGCGCTGGGGGTTTCCTTCACGCCTCCCATGGCTGGATTCCGACTTTTTGACCTCAACCCCGAACAGCAGAAGGCTGTGCTGAGCACCGAAGGACCTTTGCTGATCCTCGCCGGCGCGGGGACCGGAAAGACGCGCGTGATCACAGCGCGAACCGCTTATCTCATCGCCGAAAAGGTCGAGCCCTCCAGCATTCTCGCCGTCACCTTCACCAACAAGGCCGCCGATGAAATGCGCGAGCGGCTGCGCTCGATGACCGACCCGTTTGACGCGAAGCAGGTCACGATGTGCACGTTTCATGCGCTGTGCGTGCGGCTTTTGCGCGCAGACATCGACAAGCTCGGCTACAAAAAAAACTTTTCCATCTACGACGAGGGCGACCAGATGGGACTGATCAAAAAAATCATCGTCCGCACCGCGGCGCAGGACGAGAAGCTTGATCCGAATCTTGCGAAAAACCTGATTTCAAAAGCCAAAAACAACGGGTGGCGGGAGCCCTCGCCGGGGGAGGAAAAAACGCTGCTCGCGGCTGTTTTTTCGCGTTATCAGGCCGAGCTGAAGACGCTGAATGCCGTCGATTTTGACGATCTGCTGCTGCTCGCCGTGGATTTGTTGGAAAACCATCCCGAGGTTCGCCAAAAATGGCAGGAGCGTTACCGCTACCTGATGGTGGACGAGTTTCAGGACACCAACAAACTGCAGCTGCGTTTGGTGACGCTGCTCGCCGATGCCAAAAAAAATGTCGCCGTTGTCGGAGACGACGACCAGTCGATCTACGGCTGGCGGGGCGCCGAGGTGAGCAACATCCTTGAATTCGAAACGCATTTTCCGAATCCCGCCGTCGTGAAGCTCGAACAGAACTACCGTTCTACCAACGCGATTCTCCAGACCGCCAACCGGCTCATCCGCAACAATCCGCGGCGCCGCGTCAAAAACCTGTGGAGCCAGTCCGAGGGCGGCGAAAAAGTCCGGCTGCTTGCGATGCCGGATGACCGCAAGGAGGCCGAGTTTGTCGTGGATGAAATTCAGCGCAGGCAGAACACCGAGGGTGCGAAGTGGGATGACTTCGCCGTCTTGTTCCGGATGAACGCCCAGTCGCGACTCATCGAACAGCACTTGCGGCAGTTCCGGATTCCCTACCGGCTGATCGGTGGAAAGAGTTTTTTCGACCGGCGCGAAGTGAAGGATATCCTCGCTTATGCGAGCTGCATGTTGAACACGGACGATGATGTTTCGCTTTTGCGCATCATCAACACGCCCGCGCGCGGCATGAGTCCGGCGACGGTGGAGCTCGCCGTGGAGTTCAGCGCGAAGGCCAAGTGCAGCGTGTGGAAGGCGCTGGGGGATGCCTCGTTTCGGGCGCAGCTCGCGGGTCGCAGCCGCACCGCCGTGGAGCGCTTCTGCGAACTCGTGGATGGATATGAAACGCGCTTGCTGCAGCCCTTGGCGGACCAGCCGGCGATTCTGCGTTCGCTGGTCGAAGAGGTGGGATACCTCGAGGATTTGAAGCGCACATGCAAAACCCAGGAGGAGGGTCTCTCGCGCGAGGCAAACGTCCGCGAAATGTTGAAGTCCTTCGATGAATTCGGGCAGCGTTCGAACTCAGGTCTGCGCGGATTTTTGGATGAAATGATGCTGCGGCAGGAGCGTGAGGAGGATGACTCGGACCAGTCCAAGGGCACCGGCGTGACGCTGATCACGCTGCATGCCGCCAAGGGATTGGAGTTCCCGTACGTTTATCTGCTTGGGTTGGAGGAAGGGGTGCTGCCCCACGACCGCTCGAAGATGGAGGGCACCATCGACGAGGAGCGGAGGTTGCTGTACGTCGGGATCACGCGCGCGATGCGCACGCTGTCGATCACCTGGTGCCAGAGCCGGATGAAGTACGGCAGCGTTTCTCCCTGCAATATCAGTTCGTTTTCGAGCGAGCTGGACCCGGAGTTTGTGGAGCGCAAGTCCCTCGGTCAGCTTGAAAGCGACGAGGTGTCGTTGGAGTCCGCTCGAAGCCGGTTTGATGCGATCCGCGCCATGCTCGCCCGGAAATAGCCGGATTGGTTGCGGGGCGGTCCGGTGCGGGGAGTCGGTTTCGCGGCGCGGCGCCTGGTCTGCGGAGCCGACGCGGCGAATCCGGAGGCTTAGGACGTGTTTTCAATCCCAGTTTTCCAAAATCCGGAGGCTTGAAGAGACTCTCGGGGAATTTGCGGGTGGAGGAGGGGGTTGCGGGGGTAGGATTTGAACCTACGACCTTCAGGTTATGAGCCTGACGAGCTACCAGGCTGCTCCACCCCGCGATTTACAACGGGAAGCATCGTTTAAGGGGCGGGTGTGCGCAAGTTTTTTTGTCACCCGGGCGGCATCGCGGTGCAGAGAGCGTTTGGAGCGGGCTTTTTTGAAGTCGATTAGTCGTTGGGGGAAAGTGTGTAACAGTCGTGCAAAAATCAGCGTTTTGCCCAAAACAATTTTGCGGAACGCATCGTAGTGTGTCATTAGGAACCACTGTTCTTCCCCGGATGGCTCTGAAAGGAACAACTTGATGACTTTAACGAAACGGTTTGCAGCACTCGTGGCGGCTTTACTCTGCAGCCTGAATATTTTTGCAGCTGAGGGAGATCCGTATATCATTGTGAGCGTTCCGGACCAAAAAATGGTGGTCTTGGACGGCGAAAAGGAGGTTGCGCGTTATCCCGTCTCGACTTCCCGGTTCGGCTTGGGAGACCGGATGGGCAGTTACGCCACGCCGTTGGGGCGGCTGGAGGTTGCGGCGAAAATCGGGGAGGCGGTGCGGGAGGGGACCGTCTTCAAGACGCGGCAGCCCACGGGCGAGGTGCTGCGGCCCAACGCCCCGGGGCGCGACCCGATTGTGACGAGAATCCTCTGGCTGCGCGGATTGGAGAATTGCAACGCGAATTCGTTTCAGCGGTGCATTTACATCCATGGAACACCCGAGGAAAAAGCGCTGGGCAAGCCTGTGAGCTGGGGTTGCATCCGCATGCGATCAAGCGATGTGGTGAAGGTTTTCAACGCCGTCCACGTCGGGGCGCGCGTCGAGATAGTCGACAAATCGCTGCGTGCATCGATTCGCGAGCACGCCCAGCTGGCGTCGGTTGCTGTCAACCGCCCAGGGTAGTCCTTGGTAGTCCTTCGCTCCCTCTCTTTCTTTCCCATTTCTTTCCCGAATGGCGGCTCAGCCCGGCGGTACACAATTCGATCCGCGGGAACGCGGAGGAGAAAAACCGCCCGCGTCGCAGCCTGCGGCGCGTCGCGTCGGAGAGGCTACAGCGTGACCACGAGACTGCCCACCCACTTGGTGAGCCATGCGCACAATTCCGAGCGCGTTGCCACCCAGCTGCACGAGCCGTGCGAGTCGAGGATTCCGAACCCCGCTCCGTACGCCGCTCCATTGACCACGCAGAGCGAGCAGCCGTTTTCTTGAATCTGTTTCGCCCCCCGCACCAAGCTGTTGGCACGGTCCCCGTCCATTTCGAACTTCCATCCGACGATGCGGGCGTTCCGGAAAAGTTTCTTCATGTGGGGAAGAACTTTCTGCGCCGGTTTGAGCAGGATGTGAAGCTCGGGATATTCGCTCGAGATTTTCGCGCATTCCTTAAGGTTGATCCCTTCCGTTGTGCAGATGGATTCCACCTCGTAGTCGCAAAGGGCCGCTGCTTGGAAAACCGCGCACACATCGTCCTTGTCGGAATGCGCGTTGAGTCCCTGGAGCAGGTCTTCGTTTGTTGCAAAATACCTTACCGTCACGCCGGCACCCACGGGGTCCCGGAAAGTCGCGGCCGAGCTTTTAAAGCAAAGCACATCCCACCCGTATTCTGCCAAGGCCTCCGAAAGCCGGACCCCCAGCTCCCCGGTGGAGTAGTTGGTGATTCTCCGGACGCTGTCAACGGGCGCCACACCGGGACCACAGGTCACAATGGCTTTGGGCCGGACGGTTGGAGAGTAGCTGTGCATGGGGTTCAGCCAAGGTGCGGACCCGCCATCCAGAGATTTTCGAGATTCTAGGAATGGACAGCCGACCTGACCTTTCTGGTTCCAGTATGAAACGGACGCTGCCGGGGAGCAACCCATCTTAGCGGCTTTCCGATGATTTTAAGCTCCTCCGGGCGTCTCTTTCCCTTCGGAAGGCGGGCCTTATTGGGATTCCGAGCCCCACACCTTCAACCCTTCCATCAAACCGCTAGCCGCGAGCAGTTTTTCCGTCCTGTTTTTCAGGTTTTTGACTTTTACATCCGGCCACTCCGATCCCACCAGCACGCCGAAACGCGCCCCCAGGGTCTCCGCAGCCTGAAATTGTTTCCCGACTTTGGTTGCGCCGAATGCGTAGTCCGTGCGCCATCCCCCCTCCCTGAGCCGCTGCACCACGCTGAGAGCTTCCGGCCTTTTTTCCTCGTCCGCCACCACCACATACACATCGACAGCCGCCTGGGCGGCCAGCCACTCGTCTCTGCGCGCCCGCGCCGCCGGGTTGCTCTCGATCAAGTTCGCCAGCACCACGTCGCCCATGCCGAATCCGAGCGCGGGCATCGACACCTTCCCGTCGCTCATCAGTTCCAGGAGTTGGTCGTACCTGCCGCCGCCCGCCAGCGCCCGCTCCTTGCCCGAGCGGTCAAACACCTCGAAGACAAGGCCCGTGTAGTACGCCAACCCGCGCACGATCGTGAAATCCATCTCAACGTAGTCGCCCAACCCCCGCGCGCGCAGATTTTCGAGAACGCCGGCCAGTTTTCCGGATTCGCCGGAGGGTTCGCTGATGAATTGCCGGACCGCTTCCAGAGAAACACCAAAGGCCTCCAGCTTCTGACGGCTCTCGGTTTCCGGCGCCCTCTCCAGCTTGTCAACTACGGCGAGGAAATCGATCAGCCTTTCCTGCCCAACGCCGCGTTTGAGCGCGAACTGCGCCCATGCATCCCGGTCGCTCACCCTTACCACGAAGTCATCCGGCCCGAATCCGAACCCCCGGAAGATGTCGATTAAGAGCGCCAGAAGCTCGGCATCCGCGCTTGGCCCCGCTTCACCCAGAATGTCGCAGTTGAGCTGCTGGAACTCGCGCAGCCTCCCGCGCTGAGCCTTTTCGTACCGGAAAAAGGACGGCGCGCAGAACCATTTGATCGGTTTCTTATAATCCCTCTCGCGAGCGATCACCATGCGCGCCAGCGTCGGCGTCATTTCGGGCCGCAGCGCGACGTGCCTTCCCCCTTTATCGGTGAAATCAAAGAGCTGGCCCACGAGTTCGCCGCCGCTTTTCTTCCGGTACAAATCCACCGCCTCCAGCGCCGGACCGTCGTACTGCGCGAACCCGTACCGGCTGCAAACGGAACTCCAGACGCGGAGGATGTATTCCCGCAGGCCGCACGCGTCGGGATAAAAATCACGGAATCCGGGAAGCAATTGCATGGCGGGCTAGCTGGCTGCGGGCGCTTCGCCGCTGATTCCGAGCGCGAGCTTCTGGGCATCGATGAGCCGCGCTGCCCCCTCGCGGCCGAGATCGAGCATGGACTGGAACTGCTCGGGCGTGAAAACCGCTTCTTCGCCGGCGCCCTGCACCTCCACGTAGCTGCCTCCCTCGGTGATCACCAAGTTCATGTCGACCGCCGCATTGCGGTCTTCCTCGTAGTTCAAGTCCAGGAACGGGGTGCCGTCGACAATTCCGACGCTGACCGCGGCGACGAGTTGTTTGACCGGAAGAGCCTTGAGCTTCTTCGCCGCCACCAGTTTACGGCAGGCGATGTAAGCGGCCACGCAGCCGCCCGTGATTGCGGCGGTCCGGGTGCCGCCATCGGCCTGCAACACATCGCAGTCAACCCAGAGCGTGCGTTGGCCCAGAGCCTCGAGGTCGATGACCGCCCGCAGGGAGCGGCCGATGAGGCGCTGGATTTCCACGCTGCGCCCGTCCAGCTTGCCGCGCGACGAATCGCGCGCCTTCCTCTCGAGGGTCGAGTAGGGGAGCATGGAATATTCCGCGGTGAGCCATCCTCCTGTAACGCCTTGATCCTTCATCCAGCGCGGGACCGATTCCTCGATCATCGCGCTGCAAATCACCCGGGTGTTGCCCGCGGCCACCAGCACGGAACCGGTGGCGTGCGGGGCGATTTCAAGCGAGAACGATACGGGGCGTAGTTGGTTGGCGGCTCTGCCGTCGGGGCGGTTCATAAACCGGAAGCATCGTCACAAGCGCGCTGGGACACAACTCCGGAGTCTTGCCCCCGCGGGTCTTTTGAACGGTATTGGCTCTCGCGCTGTCGAAGTGGCAGAAAGGCATTCTTCAAGTGAACACTCACCAGAATCTCCTAATGCAAGCGGTTGTGCCCGGGCCGTCGACGAGGCCGGCAACGAGGCCGGCAACGAGGCCGGCGACAACGCTTGCGGTGGCGCCTTCGATGGGGATCGGGATGACTTCGGCGGTCAAGCCCGAGAGCCAAAATGCGATGAACCCTTCGGCATTAGGCGGGGAAAATTTTCGTTCCCTGCGTCCTGTCCGGTTTGGTAGAACCCCGTATCCGCTCCGGCCCGCTTGTGATAGCGTCGGAGGTCCGACAGATTTCCGGAGGGCTTCAGGTCCATCTTTGGCTGGGTTTGCTGATGATTTTTCCGGCGGCTGCGGCGCGCTCGCCATGGAAGAAGAAAAGTTCCAAGAACATTCCCAAGAACAGATCCAGCATCTTGCGCAGCAGCCGCCGGCGCCGGCCCCTGCAGCGGACAGGCTTGAGCGGCGTTCCGCGGCCTTCCCTGCCGACGGGGTTCCTGCCGTTGCCGGGGACGTTCACATTAGCCCGCGCGCCCAGAGCGCTGCGAGTGTTGCCTCGGAGACTGCGGCGGAGCCGGATGACCATGACCTTGTTTCCGCCACGCAGGCCGGGGACGCGTCGGCGTTTGACGTTCTGGTGCTGCGGCACACTTCGAAGCTTTACGGTCTTGTCTACCACATGTGCGGGAATCACGAGGATACGGACGATTTACTGCAGGAAGTGTGGGCGAAGGTGTTCCGGGTCCTTCCCAGCTTCCGGGGCGCCTCCCGCTTTTCCACGTGGATTCACTCGATCGCGGTGAACATGACGTTGAATTTTCTCAAGAAGCGCACCCGCCGGAGCGCGGTGAGTCTGGATGCAGGTGTTGCGGGTTCAAATGCGTCGCTTGCGGACCTCCAGAGCCTGGATCCGGAGTTGGAAGGCAGCCTTGTGTCCAGCCAAACGCCCCGTTCCGAAGCGAATCTTTCGGAGCTCCAGAAGGTGCTCGGTGCCGCCCTCGATCGGTTGACTCCGGAGCACCGCGCCGTGGTGACCATGTTTGACGTGCAGGGGATGGCGCATGCTGAAATCGCCAAGATCATGGGAATTTCCGAAGGAACAGTCCGTTCCCGCCTGTTTTACGCGCACCGCCAGCTTCAGGGTTTTTTGAGCGAATGTTCCGCTGACTTCCTTGAAACACCGAACAGGTCGTCGTTCTGAAGTCTTTCCTCCGGGCGCGCGGCCTCTGCATGGCTGCTCCAGCCGGTTCTTTTCCGTGAGTTTCTAACAAAACATCATCCAATCATCACTGCATGACAGAACACGAAATCCAAACATTGCTTCGGAGATCTTCCGGCGGCGAAATGCCGAAGGGATACCCGGAAGCGCTCCTGAAACGGTTTCACGAGCGCCAGCGTTCGGAACTTTTGAGACGTTCGTTATGGCGGATTGTCTGCGAGCGTGCCGCCACTTTTTGGAGTGAGCACAGCATGCGTGACAGCACGTACGCGCTGGCGATGGCGGCGGTCGTAGCCGTCAGTATGGGGGCGATCTTTTTATTCAAGATGCAGGGTCAGTCCGGCAACTTCCCGCGGTTCGATGGCTCGGGTGCGAGCGAGGCCGTTGCGAGGCAGGGGGTGCAACCGGCTGCCGGCGAGCGCGCGACTGGCGGTGCGCTCAACAACAAGTCGCTGGCGCCAATCGTGCCTCTCGGTCGTCAGGCGCCGCTGGAAGCGCAGCAGGTGAGTTTTGACAAGTGAGGGGTCCGGATTCCTGAACGAAAAGAGAGGAGAAAAAGAAAGAGGGCGGTCGGCGGGACGTCGATGGCGGGGATGATGCCCGGGGAGGAGCCGGGTCCGCATCCCCATGTTGGGAAGCGGCGATTGAAAGTCCGGCGCCTGCGAGGGGGGAAGAGCGATTTTTCCGGAGAAGGCCGGAGGATTCCTCTCTGCCGTTCAGTTTGCGTATTTCGGTCAGATTTGGCGCCGAGGTTGGGTTCGGCACCTCCGCGAGCGGCCTTCTTCGAGGCACTTTCGGGGCGCGGTAACTGGGAAAGGGAAGATCCGTCGGAGAGGTTCGCTGAGGAGGATGCGAAGCGGTCCGCTGCTCGGCCTGAACGGAAGGATCGGGTGATGACAGGCGGCGATGGGAGCGGATCCGCCCGTTGACCCGAGGGTGTCAGCGGTTGCTGTTTCCTCGTGGCGTTTTGTTCCAGAGGATCTGGAGGTTCTTGGTCTGGCGGCCTGCCAGAACGAGGTCGGGCTTGCCGTCACCGTCCAAGTCTGCCGCCTTCAGGTCTTCGATCGCCACCGCATCTCCGGAAAGTTCGGTTGCGCGCCACTCCTTGCCCTCGGGATCCACGGGGGCGAACAAACGGACGCCGGGGGTTCCCTTCGGATTCATCGCGCGCCAGCCAACCACGATCTGGTCGCTGCCGGCGCCGAGGAAGTCTTGCACTGCGACGGCGTGTCCGTCCTTGAGGGATTGGTCAAGCGTTTGCTTGTCCCAAAGGGCTTTTCCTTTCTCGTTTGTCTTGTTCGTGTACAGGGCCACGTTGCTTCCGTGCATCGGCTCGATGGTCGCAATGAAACGCCTGCCGCTCGGCAGCTTGCCGTCGCGCACCTCTCCCGCCCATGAATTCGAGATCTGCCGGTTTTTCCAGGTGCCGGAGCTTCTCCCCAACCAGAAAACGCCCTCCTTCGCCGCCGTCAGGAGTTCGTGCTCGGGATCGTTGTCCCAGTTAATCGGGTGGAAGTTGTGGCTGGCGTGCGTGAAGTCGCTCACGAGCGAGGTGTTCCATGGCGCTTTCGGGTCAGCCGGCATGCTGTAGGAATAAACGCGGCTGCCGGCGCCGGTGCTGTTCACATTGCCCCGTCCGTGCAGCGGCTTGACGATGAGTTCCCATTTGCCGGATGGCGCCATGACCCAGTGCATTCGATGCACAGTGGGCTCATGGGGAAGTTTCACAGGCTCCCACCGGCCTGTCCGGTCCGCCGGAGGAATCAGGTAAAATACCGCGCCGCTTTGCTCCAAGTCAGTCGTTTCGCCCGGATTCCACTGGGCGCCCACGGCGATCTCGGCTTTGCCGTCCCCGTCGATGTCCTGCGCCGCCACGCAAACATTGTCGCGCGCGGTGAGGTTCTCCGCGATGACGTGCTTTTTCCAAGAGGGATTTTCGTACCACTGAACCGTGTGCTGGTCGGCAAGAACGATGTCCGGCTTTCTGTCGCCGTTCACGTCGGCGATCGCGATTCCGTATCCGATTTGAATCTGCGTATCGATATCCTGCGCTTTAAAAACCGCCTCGGGTGGCGCGCCAAAACTGACTCCGAGAAAAAGCAGTGAAAACGCGATGGGTGTGGTTGTGGTGTGGCTCATCATAAGGGGGGTGGGGTGTGCCGAGGGATCGTGGAACTCTGCCTGATAATATCAAGCAAAGATCCCGGTGAAGAATCTTCCGCTGCTTTTACTCCCGAGATTTTTCCCGAAGACGGTTGATGGCGGAAGTCGCATCGGCAATCCACCGGTTCCAGAGAGGCCGTTGCGCGTCGCTTGGCGCCAGCTGGGCAATTCGCTGGGATGCGGCGCCTCGAATCCGCCCGGCGCCTTCGATCGCCCGTTCGGTTCTGGTGTAAAAAAGGTCAAAATCTCCGAACGGCAAATAGCAGAACGGGTCCTGCGTTTCCTCGAACGAAGTCAGCTCGATGCCGTCGGCAGATTCGCTCCAGATGATCGCAATGCCCGGCTTGCTGAACCCTGAGTAGATCTTCCGGTCGGTTCCCATCCACAGCGGCAGCCCGTGGGCGTCCACATCGAGGGTGGATTCGTGGAAGGCGCGTCCCTCCGGCTTGAACGTATCTGCGGTGATGCGCCGCCGCGTTTTCCGGAGCGCATGATCGTCTGAATCGGGCGGACAACTTGCAATGCCGCTTAGATTGGCGGGTCTGGTTGGCTTAAACATCAACGCAATCATCGCGAGTGCAGGCAATCATGGACGGCTGATTGCACTTTTGCTGGCGTGTCGAATTGATGTGGTGTCTGGATAACTGTTTAAGCCAAGCCCGGTCCTGATGCGTGATTTGCGTGTCCCGTCGGGGGCGGTCTTGATGGTTCCGTCTCAAAGGCGGATGCGCTCGAAGCGCCGATACTCAGCGCTTGACCGGGGCGTCGAATTGAATCCAATCAACGTTCATCAGACCCGTTTTGTTCGGGTTGCGGAACACGGCCACCACGTCGCCTCTGGTCTCGCCTGATGCCGGGGCATTGAACGGCGATTTGAATTCCACCCAAGAATCCCACCCGCCCGTCGGGGTGACCTCAAATTCCGCCAGCTTTGGACCGTCTTTTGAACCGGCGTGCAGCTCGATCTTGCCGCCTGCGCCTCCCGAAGCGACGCGGCAGGTGAGGCCGCCCACGTCGTGCAGGGGGATGTTTTTGAAAACCAGCGAATGTCCGTCGTTGACGCCTCCGATTGCTTTTCCACCCGAGGCTCCTTTGGCGCCGACGGGCTTGCATCCGTTTGCCGTTTCGTTCCCTTCCGCCTCGATTCTGCGGGCACGCAGACGCACGATGGTTTTGCCAAGCAGCGGCGCTGCGTCGCCTCTTCCGTTGTCCAAATAACTCGCTTCAAGCACGCCGATTTTCAACCCGCCGTCTGCGGGCGCCTTCACCTCGCCCGCCAGCCCTTTTTGCAGTGAGGCGCCCGTCTTGCCGGCCTCCAGCGAGTAAATCCACGAAACCATCTGTGCGATTTCATCCGAGGTGTGCTGTTGGTGCGCCAGCATGGGAACCTCGCCCCACACGCCTGCGCTTCCGTTGCGTACGCGCTGAATCGTGGCTTCGAACGCCCCCGAAACCCCGCGGTAACGCGCCGCCACATCGACCAGCGCCGG